>CAZDRL010000081.1:0-2546 GCA_964508035.1 uncultured Desulfuromonas sp. | reverse complement strand
TTCTCGTAGTACTCGCCGTTATCCACGCCGTTGTGCTTCATGCACATGGCATTGAGCTCCATGCCGCATTCGGGACAGTATACCTTGGGAGGTACGTTGCGGCTGAAGATCTTCCTCTTCTTCGCTCTGGACCTCTTCCTGAATCCGAACATGTCAGAGCCTCCTTCCGAAGAGCCTGCCTCTGAGATTGAAGCTCAGGATCCTGCTCCGGTCCTTGGGGTTCCCGTAGTTCATGAGCTTGTTGTAGTACCCGGAATCGAAGTTCTCCGGAGTATATCTGAACCCGCCCTCGGCAACGGTCCAGTCGCGTTTCGAGAAGATCCTCTTACGGCTGTTCTCGGTCTCATCGCGGTATTTGTCGAAGACACTGTGATTCCACTGATCGTAGAAGACGGTCGCATCGTCGGCGTTGAAGCGGCATCCGCAGGTGGTGCACTCGCGGATGTTGTTCCCGACGCCGATCCAATAGTATCCCATGCAGTTGGGGCAGAAGATATCCCCGTCCCGGTCGTAGCAGTCCTTGATATCGTCCTCCGGTGCGATCTGCTTGTACTGGATGACGTTGAGACTGTTGTCCAGGATGGAATCCAGCATGTTCTCGGCGTCCTTCAGCTTCGTTGAGACGAATGTCCCTTTGATGCCCTCTCCGTATCCGTTGCTCAGGGAGTATCTGACCTGGTACCGTCCGTCGGGCATGAGCTCCGCAGATCCGGATATCCCCCTTCTGCCCTCGTTCCTGTATCCGGACCATCTGTCTTGCCCGCGGCGCTTGTAGAGCTTCATCTTACCTTCCTCTTGCCGATGGTCGTCTGCACCCCGGACTTCTTTGGAGCCGCGGGCTTGGGTTTGGATACTGCCGGTTTCGTTGCAGCAGGTTTCGCAGCGGTCGTGGTCTTCGCCTTGGGCATGGTCCCGTCCTCTCTCTTCTTCTTGACGGATCTGTTCGCCGGGGTCCCGCCCATCTTCAGCTTGGAGATGTTGGTGTCCAGGAAGCGGTCGTTGACCCTCTTGGACGCTCTCTTGCCTCTGACTGGTGCGGATCCCCTCTTTGTTTTCAGCAGGACGTCGCGGTCGTGGGTGTAGAGGCCGATGACCGCTTCCTTGTCGGTATTGGCCGGGCTGTGGCCGTCGATGCGCTGGTAGTAACCGGTCGGCAGCGTCGCGGGCTTCCTGGTCCTGGAAGTGGCTTCAGCAACCGTCGCGGCCTCCTCTATGTTCTTCAGTGAGGCCAGTTCGTCCCTGGACAGGGTGCCCCAGATTCTTGCATCCAGCTTGCCGCCTTCGTCTACGGGATACGGCGTTCTCGCAACATCGCCGCGGGTCTCGTCGGCGAACCTGAGGTGGTGGACGAACTCATGGGTGATCGTATCCTCGTCCGCGTCCCTTTCAAGAACGATCTGGGGACAGTCAACGCCGGGCTGGCGGTATCTGTAGAATCCGCTCGCTCCGGGGCCCGAGGGACCGGTGGTGATCATCACTCCCGTATCCTTGACCGCGTTCCTCAGCTCGGATCCGGTGAAGTTGTCGGTCAGGACCTTGCGTATGCGTTCCTCTTCCGGGGACAGGATGGCGATCTTGTTGCCTGCTTCCATGCCGCTCTTCGAGGAAGCGCCTTTCAGCACGCCGTAGACGCTGGAAGACGGATCGTCTATTCCGAGGATATCTGATTCCCCGGGATGCGCCCACCATCCGGTCGCGAGAAGGCCTTCGGGCGTGAACCCGTCCTTTGGCTGGACATGCACCGTGTCGGCCTGCTTCTTGATGTCGATGACGATGCTCCTCCCGCGGCCGTTCCTTCCGCCCTCCGCCTCATTCAGGAATCTGGCGAACAGCGCTTCATCGGGTACCTTCCCGGTCTTCTGGTTGATGGGTATGGCGTACTTCACGCCGTCCCTGCCGATCAGGATCTTCACCGGTATCTTGTCGCGGACCGTGAACGGAGAGCCGCCGCTTCTGAGCGTTCCGACATCCACGTAGGTCATCCCCTTGGCGTTCATGCACTTGATGGAACCGAGAGCTTCGCCGGTGCGCGGGTTCAGCAGGATCACGGGCCCGGTGTACCCGGTCTCCCGGAGATGCTCCCTCGCTCCCATCTTGGCGTTCCTGCGCGCCAGTCTCGCATTTTTCCTCTGTGCCTTCTTCAGGTCTTTCAATGCCTTCTTCCTCTCCTTAAGCACGTTCTCCTGCTCGCGGTTCTTCCTTTCCACTTCGTCAAACACTTCTCTGTTCACGATTATCTCCTCTGAGTGTTGTTGCGGTGTGCATTGCATACCGCGGCGGCTTTACTGACATGCTTTATCGTTCCCTCTGGCTCATTCTCGTTACATCCTTCTGTTCAGCTTCCTCTGCGACTTCTTCGCCGGTTCCCTCGACAGGATCTCTGCCATCGCAATGTTAGTGTTCATCGCCTTCTCCTCCGTGGACCTGATCGCCCTCTTCCCCTTCTGGGGGACGATCAGGAAGTCCGGTACGGACATCGGTTTACCGGCCATCACGTGGCGGTCCTCGATGTACGCCGAACGGGCGTCCCTCTCCGGCACCTTATC
>CAZDRL010000080.1:0-2595 GCA_964508035.1 uncultured Desulfuromonas sp. | reverse complement strand
GCACATACAAACAGGCAACTAACGAGGTGAATAGGATGGCAATCAACCTGACCCCGGTCTCAGAGGTCCTCAGCGGGATCGTTGGAATCATGCCGAGCCTGGTGGATTTCGTCGTGTCGATCCTCCCTGTGATCGTCGTCGTGATCTTGGTCTCCTTCATCGCGGCATTTTTTGACCGGATCGTCGGCATGATCGGCCGGCTCTAAGCCCTCCCGGCGGGCCCCCCCCGGGGCCCGGCCGCCCTGCCTGGATCACCTCGGGGAGATATGATGACATGTCAAAACACCCCCGAAAACCCCTTTTAATCGCCGCCGCCCTCCTCATGGCTGCGGTCCTGGTCCCTGCCGTCACCGCAGAGACCGTAACTCTGACGTTTCAGGACGTCGGCCTGGCTACCCAGGACATCGAGGTCTTCGACGCCACCGGCGCCCACCTCTTCACCACCAACTCCTCCTCCGTCCTCACTCTCAACTCCTCAGAGAGCAACCGCTATACACTGCAACTCAAACCCCAGGCCACCACCGTCGAACCGCTCACCCTGGCTGATAGTGTCGTCGCCTGGCTGACTCAAAACGCGTTGATCGTCACTCTGCTGCTCTTCGGGCTCCTGGTCCTCTTCAGGGGGGGGGGTCGCCGATGACGCCGGGAGGAGGCACGCCCCGGTTGGTGGTGCTCGCCGCCCTCGCCGGCGTATTCGGGAGGCGGTGACCATGCGTATCATCACGTTAATGCCGATTCTACTAATCGCCTTGTTGCTTATTTCCGCAACATCAGCATATGAGGAGGTATTCGAGTCGTCACTTTCATATAGTTTTGAAGAGTCTTTCCCATCCGCCTCAAATACATTAACAACTGCTCCATCAACTCACGCTTTGCATATCGAAGAATTAGACGGTATGACAAAATGGATTTATTTTTCAAAGAATGCCTATAATACACTGGGTAGACCTATTAATGTTCCAACAACTTCATACCTATCATCTGGTGTTACTGCAAAAGCAGGTACAAGCGTTTTAGGAACAGGAACTGCCTATTTTATTAAGCAATATTCTATAGACGGAACTTATTCCAAATTTGTGTATGTATTCGACTTTACCGCAGACCCCTGGGATACTACAGGGTTAACGGGGTTTACCAAAATCACATGGGAATTTGACGATCCTAATTTTTTCACCCCTCGCACTACTGAATCTCTAGGTGGGGCTGGATATTCATTAGCAGATAGACACGGTATCGTTTTTGATTTTTATTTTTCAGGTAGTAGTACCGGGTATCGGGCACTTTTAGGTGATTATGAAACCTATGGTGCTACAGAATGGGCGAACAAATTAACTATAACTGAACTACCGTCTGCCAACCGCATTCAGATAGATAAATATGATGGGGCGTATTCGTCCTTAGTTCAAATCACCGATTTACAAACAGATTCGGTGATTTTTGGCAGTACTCAAAGCACCTCTGATGTGGATACGGCTCAAGTATATACCTCTGACCCATCGTCGTTTACTGTGGCAGTAAAATCCCCGCTCAGTGTATGGTACAACCGAACCTATCTCCGAGGCACGGGGATAGTATCTGATGAACCCGGATCCGGGGGATCCGGCGACGCTGGGGGATTCACCCTCTCCCTCTCCTCACCCGAGACCACCAACTACGCCCCGGTCACCGCCACCCTCACCCCCGCCGCCGACGCCCCCGCCTACGACGAAATTGCCTGGATCCACCGTGACGAGCAGAGGACATTCTCCCGAGCTGACGGCACCTGGAAAGAGTTCAATTACGACAGCCTACAATACGATATCGAGAGCGACGAACACGCCGCCCACAACTACCAGTTCCAGGCCTACTGTCCCCCTGGCGTTGACGATCCCGAGGACCTGGTAATCTGCTGCCTATACTCGGAGGGCAAACAAATCGCTGAACTCACAGGTCGGGTCGAGATTGTCAGCGGCTCCTCCAAAACCCAACTCGCCGTCGTGTGCGTGGACTACACTGAGGGCCAAACCCCTGTGTTGTTCGGCGCCGACGTCGAGGTCCGCGACGAAAAAACCAAACAACTCCAACAGGAGACCGGCAGCGACGAAACCTTTCACCGGTTTATCCTCGAAAAGGGGCGCCGATATATCGTCACCGCCGACGCCCCCGGCTACAAATCGTCCAGTCGCACAATCACCGCCACCAAGGACGTCCAATCCACAGAGATCTACCTCTCGAAGGAGGCCCCGATCACCGCACCCGACAACTCAACCCAGATCGGGTTTGTGGTCACCGATGGACAGTACCGACACGTGGAGGGCGCCCTGATCCGACTCATCGACCAGACTACCGGCACCTCCCTCTCCGGCCTCACCAACCAATACGGCGCCCTGACATTTTTGGCCGACCGCACCCACCAATACCGATACGCAGTATCCAAGACAGGGTATATTGGTGTGCAGGGCGCCGCAGACCTCACTGGCACCACGACGGTCCGGCTGCGGGCCGAGGGAGACGGCCTGGGAGGAGGAGATCAACCCGGCCACGACTCCCGCACAATTGACCAAAAGGCCACCAGCGCCCTGGGCATCCTCTTTGACCAAGTCGAACTGATCGCCG
>CAZDRL010000079.1:0-2644 GCA_964508035.1 uncultured Desulfuromonas sp. | reverse complement strand
GTGGCAAGCGCCATTGACGCTGTTGCCGATATTAGTGCTTCCACGCGCCAACTTGATGATGGCAGTTATGTGCTCGACATCACCCCTACCTACGACGCTGCCAAAAGTAGTCATCTAAGTGTTGCTATAGATATGTCGGATATAGGTGGAGATTACGCTGCGCCTGAATTCACCATGCCCAACTATGCCGACCTGATGGCGATGGCACTGCACGACCCGAGTAAGGTCGCTGCGGGCCACTCCCCAGCCCCGGGTGACAACCGTATGGCGCTCGAAGTAGCGGCGCTGAAGGATAAAAAAGCGGTAAACGGCATAGACACCTTTGTAAGCTACTACGGCAAAATGGCTGCGCGCGTAGGGATTGAGGCGAGCCAGAACCGCCTGGAACAGAGTGGCGCACAGGATTCCCTCACTCAGCTTAAAAATATGCGCGATGGGGCCTCCGGGGTTTCCCTCGAAGAGGAGATGATCGCTCTGGTCAAGTATCAGCGCGGTTTCGAAGCCTCGGCCAAACTGCTTTCTACCGTGGATGATATGATGGGAACAATCATCTCTATTAAGAGGTAACAGATATGAAAACGACTTTATCTACTACCTATCGCAGCCTTAACAGCGAAATGGGCCGCCTCTCGAGCACCCTTGAGAATTTGCGCAATCAGGCGGCGACGGGCAAAAAGCTGCTCCGCCCCTCCGATGATCCGGCTGCTATTCGCCCAGTGCTCTCGGCGCGCAGTCAGATCAGGGCAACCGATCGATTTATTACCTCCCTCTCCACTGCCGGCGACCGCCTCGCGAATCAGGATGCCTACTTAGATCAAGCCGAAAACCTCATGGTGCGCGCCAAAGAGATTGCCCTCGGAGCCCTCAACGGTTCGATGAGTGATGCAGACCTTAATACCCTCGCAGACGAGATTGGCTATATCAAAACCGAGATGCTGGGTGTTGCCAATGCCCAGGTGGGAGGACAGTATATTTTTGGTGGCTATCAGGAAGATACCCGCCCCTTTGTAGAGGTGGATGGGGTTATCAAATATCAAGGCGATAGCAACGTCAAACGCCTCGAAGCATCCTCGGGCGAGTATGTCCAGACCAACATTCCCGGCAGTGAACTATTTATGCGGCAGACCGATCTGGATGGCGATGGGGTGATGGAATCCACCCAGCAGGATGTGTTCAGCATGCTTACCGACCTGGAACGCGCCATTCGCGGGGAAAGCGGGCAGGTGTATAATGGCGGTGAAGCGGTGCCGACAGCGACTATAGGTTATGCTGATGGTTTAACCCATTTAGATAGCTCTGGAGATCCTTACCCTTCTAATACTCCGATAGCCTTAGACGGAAGCGGCACCCCCTTGGTTGATGCTACTGGAGAAACTGTAGCTTTGTTGAATGGTGCGGCTAGCCCTATCAATTTACAGCCGGTAATGAAAGAAGATGGCACTTTGATGACTATAGCGGAGTATGCGGCATATAATACGGCATTTGACGCCACGGCTATCACCGACCCTGGCGCAACAGATAAGCCCATGTATATCGATGCCAGTGGCGAGATACCCGCTTATAATTCTGCTGGTGAACCAGTAATCGAATATGATGATGGCAGTGATACCCCGGCTACAGTATCGCTTCTCAACGCCAACAATACACCCACTCAGCTGCGCGTGGTCTCTGAGGTGGGAGTTCTGCTCGAAAAGTTTGAAGCTGGCGCTGATCATCTCCGCAGTAAGCGCGGTTTGATGGGAAACAACGCAGCGCGTTTGGAGAGTTCCATCATGCATCTTGAAGGGGTGCGGATCGATCTTGAGCAGATATTGTCACGCTACGAAGATGCAGATATCCTGGCTGTGCTCACTGAAATTATGCAGACTGAGACCGCCTTTGAAGGGGCACTTAAGGTTACCGCGCAAGTGTCCAGACTCTCGATCCTCAACTATATGTAACTGCAACCTACGGAACCGCAAACTACCGCTGCACTAGCAGCGCAGGGGTACTATGTTAATACTCACACGCAAAGTAGGTGAGGGGATCATCATCGGCGATGATATCAAACTCACCATAGTAGAAACCAAAGGGGGCAACGTGCGCATTGGCATCGATGCCCCCAAAGATAAAAAAATATACCGCCAGGAACTCTATGACGAGATCATGGCGCAGAATCGCAACTCCACCGGGTGGTCGCTTGATGATCTAACCTTGCTCAGTAGTGGAGTGTCGCGCAAATCAGAGGAGAATAAATGAAAAAAATCCAGAGCCGCTTTGGTGAGATTGAATACGATCCTAAAGGTGTACTGCACTGTCCGCAAGGTCTTATCGGGTTCGAGCACCTGCGCGATTTTGTGGTTATGCCCAACGAGAAGGATGGCCCTCTGTTCTGGATTCAGAGTGTAGAGGATGCACACATCGCTCTGGTACTCACCGATCCCACCAACTTCTTCCCCACCTATATGGTTGAGCCGGAAGAGCACGAGCGCAAAGCCCTCGACATGGGCGCAGAAGATACCTGCCATGCGCTGGTGGTGGTAACGGTGCATCCCGATCGCAACGTAACCCTGAATCTCGCAGCCCCTATTCTGTTTGCGCCTCAGAGCAACCGTGCCATGCAGGTTATCCTCGAGAGCAGCGGCTACTCCATCCAGACCCCTCT
>CAZDRL010000078.1:0-2928 GCA_964508035.1 uncultured Desulfuromonas sp. | reverse complement strand
GCATCATTAATACATAATCGAACGTTTGCTGCGTTTCCTATCCACTTATCCGCCTTTACCAGCGTTCACCGAAGGGCTTTATTATGTACAAGATATTCGACACAGTTGATGAAGTATCACTCTACACCGCGCAAAGGCTCCTGAAAAAAATTCAGACAAAACCCAGTGCGGTACTGGGGCTGGCAACAGGCAGCACCATGAAGCCTGTATATGCGCAGTTAATAGAGTTTCTGCAGCAAACACCCGTGGATCTGTCTCAGCTGACCACCTTCAATCTGGATGAGTATATGGGTCTGAGTGGGGAGCACGCGCAAAGCTATAACTATTATATGTGCGAGCATTTGTTCAATAAACTGAACATACCGGGGCACAGGGTGAATCTGCCCGACGGTATGGCTGAAGATATTGAATGCGCCTGTCAGACCTATTCCGAGGCGATTCAGGCCATGGGTGGGCTGGATCTGCAGTTGCTGGGGATTGGCTCAAACGGGCACATTGGTTTCAACGAACCGCATACCAGTTTTTCCAGCCGGACCCACGTGGTTCAGCTCTCTGAGCAAACCCGCATTGATAACGGGCGCTTTTTTGCCGATCAGAACGAAATGCCCACCCACGCGATCACCATGGGCATTCAGGATATTTTAGAGGCCAAAGAGATCATCCTGGTGGCCACAGGGAGCAATAAAGCGCACATTATGGCCGAGCTGTTTCACAGTGCAATAGATGAAGCCCTGCCTGCTTCCGCCCTGGGGCAACATCAAAACGTAACTATTGTGCTGGATGCTGAAGCGGCGGCGGTGCTACGAAAAAGCGCCTGGAAAGAGGACTCCAGGGTAGGGCTTCGGAGGCCGATCAGACTATCGGCTTAATTCTACCCAGCTTATGGGCCAAAAAACTACGCTATTTTGCGCTTAATTGTTTCAACTTTAACTAGTTAGCTTGATCCAACCCCATTTTATGATTGACGTATTAAACCCTGTCCAGCCAGTACTGCGGACGTCGCCGGTCGTGGGCAACCGCTAAAACTTGGAAATCGCCGGACATGGATCGATAAACTACGGATAACGGAAATCGGTGAAATGGGGCTCTGCGAATATCAGGCTCAAGTTCAACCTGCCAGGCATTGGGAGACTCACCAATTATTTTGGCAAGTGCCTCAAATTCCTTTATCAAGGCACCGCCCAATCCGGGAACCTTGGATTCGTAATAACCGACTGATTCCAAGAACTCGGCTTCCGCTGCTGGGTGAAAAGAATAACTCACTTGATCAACGCCCGAGCCTTCTTCATAACATCATCACCTGACACAGCTCGAACTGAGCCATTATCGAGTTCCTCTGCTCTTCGTCGGGCCTCAAGTATCCAGTCAGACCTAAGCTCTTCTCCCGACGGAAATTCCAAACTCAAGACCAACCGCTGGATCAGCTGTGCTCGCTCCTCTTTCGGGAGATTGAGCGCTTCGTCTTCAATTCTCTGGAGATTCATAGTAGAAACCTTTTATTTACATAGTAGTTAATTTGGTCTTTAAATTAGTAAGAGGGCACGCCTCATTTTTTGTGCTTTAAACAATGTATTGCAAGCCCTGACACCTAACCAATCGATACAGGTTGAACTCTGCCTACACTGTTGCTGCAGTCAAGTCTTACCTGTTAACAACAATATAACACTGATTCAGCTTCCAGAACACTGACTGCCGTCTACTTCTATGTTAGGTTTCAATAAAAGCAAAATGGCTGGGCTACTTTGAGCTGTCCGCACACGTTCTCATTGATCTCTTGTACCACTGAACCTGCTACAGCGAAACCTGGACACAGACAATAACCGTAAACCACATGCCGGCAGAAGAGGTAGTCATGGGGTTGTCATCCCAGCACGCACCTTTTGCGCTTTTTTCTGTTATTGAACTCCTGCACTATTCTCCCCCGCAACGAACTGAAGGCTATTTGGGATAACACTTTTATCCCTGTCGACAACACGCAGATGGATATGGCTCGGAAGTAACTACAAAACCAAGAACCTGAAGCTTGTAACGCCGCTTCTGCCTTAAACAACCATTGCATCCGCCGACCTCTATCCAATAAAAACTTAAGAAGAAAACTCTCTTTTATGGCAGCGGTGGGTGATGTGCCAGCCCCGGTTGGATCTGTGGTATCGATTAGCTCTAGCCACAACAATTTCCTTAAAGCATGCTTTTGGGGCAGTAAAAGGTGCGTTTAAGATCAAAAAATTACATTTTATTGATGTTAATTGCTTTTATTTTGGCTAGTTAGCTTGGTCCGACCCCTGCACCCTGCACCAGATTAAGTTTGTTGCCCTTCAGTGACGCCAGTGCTAACATTTGTGCACACACTAATTGCAGGAGCAACCTATGGACACCAGAATTCAATTTCGCATTGACGTTGAAACAAAACGCTTAGCCCAGCAAATGGCTGAAAGCCAAGGGCGCACTCTTAGCGACGCTTGCCGTGAACTAGCTGAACAGCTCGCCGAGCTACAGCGCAAGGCGTTATCTCATGATACTTGGCTTACCGAACAAGTTAACCTTGCGTTCGAAAAGCTTGATTCTGGTGATGCGGTGTTTATCGACAGCGACTCTGCAAAAAATCAAATGGCTGAACGTAAAGCCAAGGTTCGCAATCGGGGCCGCCAATGATTTTTTGGGAAGAAGAATCTTTAAATGATCGTGAAAAAATTTTCGAGTTTCTTTATGACTTCAACCCAGATGCTGCTGAAAAAACAGATGAAATCATTGGAGCTAAAGTTGAAAACTTAATTGAACAACCTTTAATGGTCGTTCAACGAGATGGTATTCGAGGCAGATTGCTCATTATTCCTGAAATTTCAATGATCGTATCATATTTTGTTGACGGATCCACGATTCGCATTCTTCGAGTTCTTCATCAAAAACAAAAGTTCCCTATTGAGTAGC
>CAZDRL010000077.1:0-2996 GCA_964508035.1 uncultured Desulfuromonas sp. | reverse complement strand
CCGCATCAGCTGAAGCAGAAGATTCGCTCCCTGTGGTGTTAACCATACCTGGGGCAGTCGAGGCTTGTGCCAGTTGGCGTGCTGCAGGGCTGAGAGTGAGTCTGTCACCCCCTGCGGGGAATAGAGGATCGGAGGAGCCCCCCTTGTGTCCAGCGCGCGGATCTCTGTGTTGAGTTAGATCCGCTCCTCGCTCTGCTCCACGCACTGTGGCGGCAGGACCCGTTTCGCCTCCGAACGCGCCACTAAGAGAAGAGTTTATGTAGGGGGTGTTACTCAACATAGAATATCCCTGTTAATGTCTGTGTGTTTCCAGCCGCGCAGCCGACTCACGCCACCCTTGTCTGCTTAAACGCTACTTCTTTATTACCACTTTAAGCCCCCTTTTCCCAGCATTTTAAGAGAAAGCTTATTTCATCTAGTATGCTTATGTATTGAGAAAAGTCAATGTGTTCATGCTAGGCGGGTGAATAGAATGGGTCTGCAAGTGGGGACGAAGAGGATTCTTGCGTGTAGGAGTGGTGGGGTGGGATGCTAAGCGTAAGATGTTGGGCGTTACAACTGTACTTACTTAGGTGTACTTATTGAGGGTGGTGCTGACCCGGGGCAGAGCCATCGCTCTGCCCCGGGTGCGTGTAGTGTTATCCGCTATTTAATCTTCCAGCTAGTCCCTTCAGCGCTGTCAAGAAGGAGGATGCCGCGTGCTTCGAGTTCATCACGGATGGAGTCGGAGCGCGCAAAATCTTTTTCTTGGCGCGCCTGCAGACGTTGGGCGATCTTCTCTTCAATCTCTTCTGCGCTGATATCCATATCGGCGAGCGCACCCATCTTCTGACGTTCCAGCCAGCTCTCCGGTTCGGCGCCGAACAATCCCAAAACCCCGCCTAGTTCTTGCAGGGCTTGGTATAGAGCATTTACCGCGGCAACCTTCTCCGCATTCTTGCGGAACTTCTTTTCGCTCATGAGGCGGTTCATGTTGCGAACCCCGTCGAACAAAAACCCGATGGCCTGTGCGCTATTGAAGTCGTCATCCATCGCGGTGCGGAAGCGCTCTTTAAGTTCCTCCCCTGCGGTGGTGGCTATGCTGGAGTCGATATCACATTGCTTCAGCACCTGCGCGGCAGCGTGGAGCCCTTCGTAGAAGCGGGACAGGCCGTGGCGCGCCTCTTTTAAGTTCTGCTCGGAGAAGTCGATGGGGGAGCGGTAGTGAGCCGAAAGGATGAAAAAGCGCACCACTTCGGGATCATACTGCTGCAGAATATCCCGGATGGTGAAAAAGTTCCCCAGCGACTTGCTCATCTTCTCCTGATTTACATTTACAAAACCGTTGTGAATCCAGTATTTGACGAAGGGTTTCCCGCTTGCAGCTTCGCTCTGAGCGATCTCGTTTTCGTGATGGGGGAAAATAAGGTCCTTGCCGCCACCGTGGATATCGAACGATTCTCCTAAATAGCGCGTGGACATGGCAGAACATTCTATGTGCCAGCCTGGACGCCCTTCACCCCAGGGGGAGGGCCAGGCCGGCTCATTGGGTTTTGCTCCCTTCCACAACGCAAAATCCATCGGGTTGCGCTTTTTCTCTCCGGGAGCAATACGTGCACCAGCCTGCATGTCATCAAGATTGCGCTTACTTAGTTGCAGATAGTTGTCAAAGCTCTGCACCGCAAAGTACACATCTCCATCTACCGCATACGCCTTGCCGGCATCAATGAGTTGTTGCACCAGAGCGATAATCTCATCCATGTGCTCGGTGGCCTTTGGCTCGATGGTGGGTTTTTCCAGGCCAAGGGCCGCCATATCCTCGTCAAACGCCTGGATAAACTCCTGCGCCAGAGCGGTGGAGCTGATGCCGCGTTCGTTGGCGCGTTGAATGATTTTGTCGTCCACATCGGTATAGTTGCGTACATAGGTGACTTCGTAACCGTTGTACTTCAGGTAGCGATACACGATATCAAATACGATATTGGCGCGCGCATGGCCGATGTGGCAGTAGTCGTACACGGTAACTCCACACACGTACATCCCCACTTTGCCGGGTTGGAGCGGAGTAAAGATTTCCTTGGTGCCAGTCAGGGTGTTGTAGACGCGTAAACTCATGGGGGTAACATCGATCCTTTTTTTATGCTGTGGGTGTGCGTTGGCCTAATGGGGACAAAATGGGCGGTGGCGGAATAACATTTATTACTTATTCACCTTTGCCCAGGAGTCGCGCAGGGTGACGGTGCGGTTAAACACTGGCAGCTCTTTGGTGCTTTGCTGTGCATCGAGGCAGAAGTAACCGCAGCGCTCAAATTGATATGCCTGTTCTGGCGCAGCGTTACCCACACAGGGCTCGGCCAGGCAATCCTCCAAGGTAGCAACGGAGTTTGGATTTAGATCTTCGAGCCAGTTTTCTGCGTGTGCTCCCGCTCCCGGAGTTTCAACCTGAAACAGGCGATCATACAGGTGCACCCTGACCTTCACGGCGTGGGGCGCGCTGACCCAGTGGATCACCCCCTTGACTTTTCTGCCAACCGGGGCTGCGCCTAAGGTGGCGGGGTCATGAGTGCAGTGCAATTCCTTGATGGTGCCATCTGCGTTGTACACCACCTCTTCACATTTAATTACATAGCCGTTACGCAGGCGCACCTCACGTCCAGGTCCGAGGCGGAAAAACTTCTTCGGAGGGTCGAGCATAAAATCATCCTGGTCGATGAATAGCTCGCGGGTGAAAAAGATACTGCGCTCCCCCATCTCTGGCTGCTGCGGGTGGTTGGGGGCGCGAAACTCTTCCTGTTTGTCTGCCGGATAATCGGTAATAACTACCTTAAGAGGGCGGAGTACACACATTGCGCGTGGCGCGCTTTCGTTTAACTCTTCGCGCACACAGTCTTCCAGCACACTCATGTCGATCCAGCTGTCGCTCTTGCTGATTCCGATGCGGGCGCAAAATTTGCGCAGCGCCTGCGGGGGGAACCCGCGCCGCCGCATTCCTGCCAACGTCGGCATGCGTGGGTCAT
>CAZDRL010000076.1:0-3017 GCA_964508035.1 uncultured Desulfuromonas sp. | reverse complement strand
AAGTACTAAAGTACTAAAGTACTAAAAAACTCGCATTTCCAACGTCCGTATCCGCCACGTAAACAGGAGCTAAAGAGGGGAACAAAGCATGGATTTTTTCATTGATACTGCAATTGTAGACGAAATAAAAACCGCCAGCGCACTGGGGATAGTGGATGGTGTTACTACCAACCCTTCGCTCATAGCCAAGAGCGGGCGTGATTTTACCGAGGTGATTACCGAAATAACCCAGATTGTGGATGGTCCCATCTCGGCTGAGGTTATCGCTCTCGATGCACCCGGAATGCTGAAAGAGGGGCGTGAACTTGCGCAAATTCATCCCAACATTGTGATAAAGGTGCCCATGACGGAAGAGGGGCTGAAGGCGACACGCCAGTTCAGTGCCGAAGGGATAAAAACCAATGTCACCCTGATTTTCTCCCCTCTGCAAGCGCTGCTGGCAGCCAAGGCGGGTGCAACCTATGTGTCCCCATTTGTGGGGCGTCTTGATGATGTAGGGCAGGAGGGGCTGGTCTTAGTGGAGCAGATCCGCACCATCTTTGACAACTACGCCTATCCGACCGAGATTATCGTGGCGTCGATCCGTAACCCCATCCATGTTCTCAATGCGGCCCTGGTAGGGGCGGATGTATGTACCATCCCCCTGAACGTGATGTTGCAGTTGGCGAAACACCCCCTTACCGATATCGGGATTGAGAAATTTATGGCGGATTGGGAGAAAATCAGATAGATAAATTTTAGTCGTACTGTAAAAACTAGCGCATAATTACAGTAGTGGTAAATCTTATCATTCGACTTTACGCGACAATTTATGTCAATTTAGTCTTACTGCATTATATTTGCCTCAACAGGGTGAGTGAAAAACAGCTGCACAAAAACATAAGCGAGCAGGACTAGCGCTCAATTGAGGTATGTTCCTTTCAATAAGGGAGTATGTATGAATATCCACGAGTACCAGGCAAAAGACATTTTGAGCACCTACGACGTGCCGGTGCCCCGCGGGCGTGTGGCCGTTACGGCAGAACAGGTTGAACGCGAAGCCAAAAAGATGGGGGGCCACTGCGTCGTAAAAGCACAAATATACGCGGGCGGACGTGGTAAAGGGGGAGGGGTCAAAGTAGCACATCACCCGGAACAGGCGCGCGAGATAGCCAAAGATATGTTTGGCAGGCGTATCATAACTCCGCAGACCGGCCCCGAAGGGCTGAAAGTGCGCCGGATTCTGGTGGAAGAACCCATTGAGGTGGGGCGCGAATACTACGTTTCCATCGCGCTGGATCGGGAGTCCTCCCGCTACTGCCTCATGGCTTCTGCCGAAGGGGGAGTGGATATTGAGGAAGTTGCAGAGCACAGCCCCGAAAAAATCCATAAACTCCTGATCGACCCCTATACCGGGTTGCGTTCCTATCAGGCGCGCAAAATCGCTCAGGCTATCGGCCTTAAGGGGGCGGTTGCAGAAGACTGCGTCCAGTTCATGCTCAATCTCTATCGTTGCTGTATCGAAAAGGATTGCTCTCAGGTGGAGATCAACCCCATGGTGGTCACCAAGACGGACTGGCTCCTTGCCCTCGATGCGAAGATCAACTTTGATGACAACGCCCTGTTCCGCCACTGGGAGTATCACGAGATGCAGGACTTCTCCCAGATGGACCCGCTGGAGATCAGCGCCGCCAAATTCGACCTTGCCTACATCAAGCTCGATGGCAATATCGGGTGTATGGTCAACGGTGCCGGGCTTGCGATGGCGACGTTGGACGTCCTTAAGGAAAGTGGCGGCGAGCCAGCCAACTTCCTCGACGTAGGGGGCGGCGCGACGCAGGAAAAAGTGGCAGAGGCGTTCCGTATCATCCTCCAGGACGAAGATGTGAAGGCGGTGTTTGTCAACATCTTTGGCGGCATTATGCGCTGTGACGTTATCGCCAATGGCATTATCGAAGCGGCAGCAGGGCATGACTGCACCCTGCCGATCGTAGTGCGGATGGATGGCTCCAAGGTTGAAGAAGGCAAAGAACTCCTGGCCAATTCCGGGCTTAATGTGCAGACTGCGGATTTTCTTGGGGAAGGGGCAAAGCTTATTGTCGCCATGCTCAAGGAAGCGGAAACCGCAGAGGATACCGAACAGTAAAGTGAACTGTTCAGAAAAGGTTTGCGCCCTCCACTCCAGAGGTGGCACAAGTTCCGAACGGTGCAGGGTGCTGAATAGTTATTGAGAGAGATGTTACGGAGGGCTATATGTCCATTTTGATAGATGCAAATACCAAAGTTATTGTCCAGGGGATCACGGGCAAAACCGGACTGTTTCACACGCGCGAGTGTAAAGCCTATGGCACCAATATTGTAGGTGGTGTTACCCCCGGCAAGGGGGGGATCCATGTGGATGGCATTCCCGTATTTGACACCATGGAAGAAGCGGTGCGCGTCACCGGGGGCAACGTCTCCATGATCTTTGTTCCCCCTCCAGGCGCAGCAGATGCAATTCTGGAGGCGTGCGAGGCAGGGGTAGACCTGGCTGTATGCATCACCGAAGGGGTTCCAGTTACCGATATGGTGGTTGCCCGTCAGGTCGTTGCCGACAGCAACACCCTTCTCGTTGGACCCAACTGTCCCGGCCTTATCACCCCCGGGCAGTGCAAAATCGGCATTATGCCGGGGTATATCCACAAGCCCGGGAAGATCGGGGTGGTATCGCGTAGTGGTACTCTCACCTACGAAGCAGTAAAGCAACTTACCGATGTAGGTCTCGGGCAGTCCACCTGCGTAGGGATCGGGGGCGATCCCATCATCGGGATGAAATTTATCGATGTGCTGGAAAAATTCAATGCCGACCCGGACACCGAAGGGGTGTTGATGATAGGGGAGATCGGCGGCAGTGCCGAAGAGGAGGCCGCCGCCTGGATTAAGGAGAACATGCGCAAGCCGGTGGCGGCGTTTATTGCCGGGCAGACTGCCCCTCCAGGGAAGCGTATGGGGCACGCCGGTGCCATCATCAGTGGGGGCAAAGGGCGCGCTGAAGATAA
>CAZDRL010000075.1:1389-3711 GCA_964508035.1 uncultured Desulfuromonas sp. | reverse complement strand
GGGAATGCCGTGCGGGTGATCCCCTTCCTTGAGAACATGGTCCTCGCATGGTGCACGACCTCGTGCACGATGCCGTCGGCGGTGGTCCTCTCCTCGATGACGATGAGCGGGACCTCCACCCCGTCCTGCTTCCTCAGATAGTATCCGGTGGCTCCTCCGCAGCTCGGAACGGTCCTGATGACGAAGGATCCGTTCCCGGTCATCTCTTCCAGTTCCGCGGCGGTGAAGGATGTTTCCAGCACCTTGCGTATGCGTCTCTGCTCGGCCCTGTTCTCCGATACCACGCCGATCTTGCGCTGCGCCTTCCTCATGGCCTTGCCTCTGATCGAGGAAACATCGTAGACGATCGAGTCTTTCGTATCCAGGCCCAATACGTCTCCGCTACCGGGATCGGCCCACCATGACACGATGTCCTGGGGCTTGCACCTCATCGGGTAGAGCACCGGATCATTGTCGTTCAGGTCCCTGACGGAACCGCACTGCTGGAATCTCTGCACCAAGGCATGCACCGGAACGAAGCCGTGTTCGTCCACTGGGATCCTGTACCTTCTGCCTCTGTAGGTCACCGAAATGATGCTCTCGGTCATGGGCATCCGTCTCCCTCGCCGGGTATCGGAATGAACGTTTCCGTAGGGGCTGGCACATCCTTTCCGTGAAGGTCTGATAACGAACCTCCGACCGCTCCGGGGCCCCTGTCGCCGTCTCTATCTCTATCTATATATACACGCGCGCGACCCCCCGCTGATTCGTTTTCGTTTTTTATGCTGGCTCCGATTTTTGAAAACGAACCTCCGTTTCTCCCTTTTTCGGACACGGTCGTCGGTTTTGCTGCTCTTCCAAGGGTCTCGGGAACGTTT
The DNA here is from genome assembly GCA_964508035.1 of uncultured Desulfuromonas sp. Lineage (GTDB taxonomy): Bacteria > Desulfobacterota > Desulfuromonadia > Desulfuromonadales > Desulfuromonadaceae > JAIVHC01. The sequence goes on along the minus strand of CAZDRL010000075.1, from coordinate 2,854 downwards.
CCGTCAGACTTGGAATCGGAGTCGGAGCAGAGCTCGGGATGTCTCTTCAGATAGGCGTCGCATCTCGACTGCCAAGTGGTCACGGCCATGAAGCGTCCCGTCTTCGGATCGACCTCCGATCTCGCAATGATGTCCCATCTCACGCTGCAGGACCGCAGGCGGAGTATGCGCTCGATCTGATCGTCCGCCTCCGTTCTTTTCTTCGATCCATCTTCGGTTCTGTCGAAGAACGACTTCATGATGGACTGCAGCCTGTACGACGAAACGTCGGAACAGGCGTTGATGAATCCTCTGAAGTCGAATCTCTTCGCCGGATCTTCGCTCATCGACGTCCTGAAGTCGGCGCAGGCCCCTGTATCATAGAAGTATCCGCCGATCTCCACATCCTCGGGCCTCCTTGTCCACGGCGTCACCGGGACGAACATCGGGTTGGTCGGTCTGTGGTTTGTATTGAGCTTGACGGTTACCCACTGCTTCCAATTAGTTGCAGAGTGCCAGCGTCTGGTATATGCGAGCGCTACGGCCTTGTCCTTGTACAGTCTTGCCGTGACGTAACCGGGCTTGTCGGGATGATCCGAGAAGTTCCTCGCCCTCGGCGGCAGGTTCGAGATCGCCGGCGTGAGCATCCACAGGCACATGTTGAATTTGCGGGTCATCCCGTAGAGCCTTAGGAAGTTCTGGTTCGTCTCCTCGGAGTTGGAATCGGCGAGCAGATAGTTCTGGGCCTCATCCAGCACGACAAGGAACATCACGTCCCTGCCGTTCTCTTCGGTCACGGTCGTCATGATGCGGAACATCTGCTCCATCGACGAGATATGGAACACGCCCGGCGGATCGTCCTCCTCGAATTCGTCTTCGGACTCGCCGTCCTTGCGCATGAATATGACATTCGTCAGCAGGAACGTCCTCGGGATCCTGTCGAAAGGATACCTTCCGGAGAGGATCATCTCCGCGTATGCCATTGCGGTGTGCGTCTTCCCTCCGCCGCGCTCCCCGTCGGAGACGATGTTCCTGCCGGGTTTGAACAGATCGGCGTAGAAGGCCGAATAGTCGAACTCCTCCTGTGTCAGCTCGCCCATCTCGTTAGGCATCGTTGCACCTCCACTCCGAGAAGACGTTGATGGCCATTCCGTCGATGTTGCCCGCGATGTCGGAATCCTCTCTGCTGGCTCCTATCATCGACAGGTCGCGCATGATCTGCTCGAACGTCTTGAAGTACAGGAAGAAGGCCTCGCGGGACATCCTTTCCCGATCGTCGGGTCCGAGGGGGAACTTGCCGCAGGTGTCCACGTACAGCGGATTCTGCTCGATGATGCCGTCCGGGATGCAGGTGGACAGCAGCATGGCGAATGTGCGTACGTAACCGGTGCGGTAGTCTCCTTCGGAGTAGAATCCGATGAGGTCGTCGAAGGCGGAGTTGATCTTCCTCGCGTTGTTCACGAAGAGGCTCGATTCAGTCACCATT
>CAZDRL010000075.1:0-1289 GCA_964508035.1 uncultured Desulfuromonas sp. | reverse complement strand
TCTTCGTCCCATTCCTCCTCGGCATCGGGTTCCTGCTCCCCGTCCACTTCCGGATCGGGAACGTCCACGAGCTCGATGCCGCGTTCCCTCGCAATGCGGATGCGTTCGTTCTCCCTAGCTTCCGCCTCTCTGAGGTACTTCAGATACTGTTTGTACTCGTACTCCTCCTCGGCGCTGCGCTTCTCCAGATCGTGGTCCCTTATCTTGCGTATCGATTCGAAATTCAGCGGCCTGTCGGCATTCTCGATGGACATCGCCCTGAAGAGCTCCGTATCCATCCCGCGTTCTACCAGGCGTTTTCCGTATTCCTCGGCGGAGGACATCATGCCGAACTGCTTCGTCTCCGCCTTGGTGAGCTCGATCTCCTCGATGGCCGAGAGGTCCTGAAGGATGATCTTCAGCCTGCGTACGGCGGTCATCTGCTCGATGGTCTCCGCATGCGGCACCTCCTGGTTCAGCCAGTACGGCCGGTGGATGAGGATGAACTCCGCAACGTCGAGGTCCAGCTGCTCGTATTCGCTCCTTGCTTCGGTGTTGAGGAAGTCTATCATCAGATCGGAGATGTACAGGGACGACTTCACGTCCATGTACTTGGGACCGTACTCGGCGATCTCCATGGTGTTGTCGTCGGGTACCGGGTGCATCATGTTCGCCGATTCACTCATCTTCGTCACCCTCTTCGGCCTTCTTCATCTTCTCGATGCGCTTCTTCATCTCCTGGTCCGTGCGGACATCGCCGAGCAGTGCGCGGAAGAGGTGGCTTCCCGGCTTCAGATCGGCCTGGTGCGAGAGGATCTTCGCCCCCTGCTCCACGCCCTGGGTGCGGAGCTTGATCTCGTTGTCCATGCTCTTCACCAGGATGCCTTCGTAGTTCCTCATGACGTGATCGGCGATCGCCCCGTTGACGTAGTAGTCCGCGGGCTCGTTGGTCTCCGTCGGAGAGATCGTGTACTTGCGGGATTCCGCCTTGAAATGTAACAGATACTTCGGTTCGCCGGCGTTGTGGCCGCTGCGGACGATGCCGTGGCGGTTCGCCTTGTATGTTCCGATGCGGACCTTGTCCACGACGATGGGTGTGCTCTGCACCTCCACGACGTCGATGGCCTGGACCCTGATGTGCAGATAATCGCCCGAGAGATCGATCGTCCTGTGTCTCTTCACCATCCCGCGGTTAAGCTCCAGCGGGTTGTGGACGCCGAAAACCAATCTTTTCAGGATCCCGCACATGCTCTGAGGCTGGAAGCACTGCCTGCCCTGGTTGTCGTAGTAGATGACCAGCGGCCTGACTG
>CAZDRL010000074.1:0-4087 GCA_964508035.1 uncultured Desulfuromonas sp. | reverse complement strand
TCTCGCCTTCGGCACCAGTTAAATAAAAAGTCTGGCGTTACAGACAATTAAAGCCCAACCGCCAAGCTGAGCCCTGAAGTGGCTACAATGGAAGTTGGGCTTTATCTTTTGTCTCGACCCACGCACTCAAACACACTATCCTTGTCTACCTTGCGTTGGCTTACCCAAATCTTAGAAGCTATTTCCCCGCGCCGAAAGGCAGAAAACCTCTTCGGACAAAACCTGCCTGCGGTCTGGATGTTACACACTTCCAACACCTAATATGCTTTCAGTAACAGTTACCTCAGCTTTTCAACCGTAAACAGACCCGGCAATGTGTCCGCATTGTCGAACACAAATTTTACTCTGGCATTCCAATACGCCTGCCAACCCTTAACCTCTTCCGCATTTGCCAGTCCCTGAGCTACCTTAGCTCCCAGTTCCTTGCGTTCCGGGGTGGCGGAGGGTTTTATGTGGCTTAAATCATACCGGATCGCCACTTTGGCCTGTGTATCAACTCTTTCAAATATCCACACCATCTTTGCCGGAGGAGTCCCCACAGGCTCTTTAGGGTAAACCATTAAATTCCGCCGCTTAAAAGTTGGGCCAAACTCAGCTCCCGGAAACCCGGTTTCAGGCGCTGCTCCGGTAATATTGGAGATCACCTGGCCAAAAACCCCGACAAACCACTCATCCTCGGCCCCAGGCATCACGACCTTTATTTGCCCTCGCACAGGCACTGTTGATGGATACAGGGTTTCTAAGGCTTTGCGCGTGATTATCCATGCTCCAGCAACCGCACCGCATGCGTGACCGGATGCTTTGACTGCTTCCTTAAACGTATAAGATATCGGCCCCTGTGCTTGTCCTAAAAGCTCAAGAAACGGCTCCTGCAAAACAAGCGCAGGTACGGTATCAATGTAGTCAACCAGCCATATAGTGGCGCCAGTTTTTACCTCTGCCATAGCCGAAGGTGGGCCAAGAAGAGCCGAAGGCGGCCCGAGAAGAGCTGCTATTAGCAGAATCATAGTGATCTTATACAAATACTCTTTCCCCATTTCGATAACTCCTTTCCCCTTGAACTCTGGGAAAGTTGAGCCTTCTCAAAATTCAAGATATACATAATACACAAGCATCCGCGCGCGCGGATGCTTGTGTATTGCCGCGGCATGTTTTTCTGCAGGAAACCGTTTCTGCCGCATCACAGGCACATAGTGATCCTCTTCGGCTCGGGGTAAAGTTCGCTCCAGCTTAATATTGACCTGCGCTGAGGAGATCCCCAGTTGCACGCTGGAGTTGTGCTTTGGCGATATGGTAGTTCCAGCGGGCTTCCACATCGGTGGCTTCGGCCCGGGCCAGTGCGGTCTGCGCGTCCAGCAGATCGGTGATGGTTCCCGCTCCAACCTCATAGCGTTTGCGGGTCGTGCGCATACTCTCCTGCGCATCTTTGACCAAAACCTCGGCCGCCTGGATGGTCTCAAAACTCTCGATCAATTTTGAATGCGCGTTCCAGACTTCCCGCCGCACCTGCTGGACAAGACTCAGCGTCTGTGCCTCTGTCTGCCTCAATTCCGCCTGTGTCTGTGATAGCTTATGTTTGCGTGCAAAACCGGCAAACAACGGCAGCTCCAAGCTCAAACCGGCCAGCCAGTCCTCATCTTCGGGGAGAAATGTGTCATCGCGCCACCCATAGTTGCCATAGGCCTCCACTGTCGGTCCAAAGGCGCTTTTGGCCTCATCGACCCGATGGCGGCGCGCCGCGATCCCATACAACGCCGCTTTGAGCTCCGGGCGCATCTGGACAGCCTGCGCAAAGGCCTGGTTAAGCACTATCTCCGCGGGTGAGCCGATTTTTTCAGGACGCGCATCTACCTCAATGGACAATTCAACCGGCAACCCCATTGCGGTGTTCAAATCCCCACTGGCGATTCGAACCAGGTTTTTGGCCCGCACCAGTTCCAGCCCGGAGTCAGCCACTTCAACCTGGGCGCGATATACATCTGCGATGGGGACCGCTCCTGTTTCGTGGCGCGCTTTCGTCAGGCGCAGATGATCCTCGGTCCGGGCCAGATTTTTTTGTGCCACCGCCAGATTTTCTTTGGCGGCCACCAGGCTGTAAAACGACTGGTGAACATCGAGGGCGATGTCCTGGCGGATTCTGGCGGCATCCTCCTCAGTTACCCCCTGTTCAGCGATGGCCGCACGCAGGCTGGCGCGTCGCGCCCCAAAGTCAAATAGGGTCAACCGCGCTTCGAGCCCCGCGCTCCAGTCATCGGTGGGGCCAATCTGGTCTGACGTCATGGGAACTCCGCTCGGCAGAAAGGCATGGCTCTGCCAACGGTCATAACCGGAGGTAAGCCCCAAGGTTGGATAGTAAGGCGCGCGTGCCACCCCGACCGCTTCTTCAACCGCGACAACACCTTCTTTTGCGGCCCGGTTCAATGGATTCTTGTCCAGTGCGATCAGAACACAACCCTCAAGGGTTAGCCACCGCTCCCCGGCGCGCACCAAAGAAGGAGATCCGCCCCCTTCCGGCATTGATATTTCTGCTGGTTTGGGGCTCGGGGTTGGCATCGAGGCGTGTATTAATTCGTCAATTTGCGGGACATCTGGTTTATGATACCCGGCACATCCTGGCGTCAGGAAAAGGACGCAAAGCAATACACCTAGCTTAACCCGCCCATTAGTAAAAAATGCCTGCGTGCGCATATCAGCCTCCTTCAATTTTTAGTAAATTTGAATTTTGTTTTAAGCCTGCGTTTTTTTGAACCTGCTGGAGGCCAACCACAGCGTCACCAGACCCATCGCCAGTAACGCAAGCATCTGGGGCCAGAGGATCTCCGGCCCGACCCCTTTGAGAAAAATGCCGCGGATAATCACCAGAAAGTAGCGCAGCGGATTTAAATAGGTCATCCACTGGATCACCGTCGGCATATTGGCGATGGGAAACATGAAGCCGGAGAGCAGCACCGCTGGAAAGTAAAAGAAGAACGTGCTCATCATCGCCTGCTGCTGGGTCTGGCTGACTGTGGAGATCAGCAGCCCGATGCCCAGCGTCGTCATCAGATACAGGCTGGTGGCGAAGAAAAGCAATCCCAGGTTGCCGCGGATGGGCACGTCGAACCAGAACACCCCAATCAGGGTGATCAGGATCACATCGGCAAAGCCGATCAGGGCAAAGGGCACTGTTTTGCCGAGAATAAACTCCGCCGAGGTGATAGGGGTGACCATGATCTGTTCCATAGTGCCGATCTCTTTTTCACGCACCACCGCCATGCTGGTGAGCATCAGGGTGATGAGCATCACAATGATGGCGATCACCCCCGGCACATAAAAATTCCGGCTCTCAAGGTTTTCATTGAACCAGGCCCGGGTCTGCATTTCCACCTTGCCGAGCTCCTGGGGGGAACCGGTAAGGCGCGCGGCCTGTGTCTGCAGGATTTTTCTGGAAAATTCACTGACGATTTTCGCGCTGTAATCAAGCACGATCCCGGCGGTGTTCGAATCGGTACCATCGACGATGATCTGCAGCTGGGCTGTGCGTCCGGCACGCAGATCATCCTCAAAGCCGCTATTCATCCGAATAATAGTGCGCACCTTCCCCCGGTCCATCAGATCCCGCGCGCGCTCTTCCGTCGCGACATATTCCCGGATGTCGAAATATCCCGAGTTGACAAAACTGGTCAAGAGCTCCCGACTGGCCACGCTGTTATCCAGATCGTAGACCGCAGTGGACACGTGCTCGACGTCGGTGGTGACCGCATAGCCGAAAACCAGCACCTGAATGATCGGCATCATGAAAATGACCCCTTTCATCTTCGTGTCCCGGAAGATCTGGATAAATTCCTTGATAAGCATATGCTTGACACGTTCCCACATGATTACACCAACTTTTTCTTGAATTTGAGGTTGGCCCAAACCACCATCAGGACACTGAAAGCCACCAACAGCGCGGCCTCCGTCCACAGAATCTGCAAGCCAACCCCTTTCAGATAAATGCCTTTTAGGAGCACGACGAAATAGCGGGCCGGGATCAGATAGGTAAGCAGCTGAATGGGCCTGGGCATGTTGCTGATGGCATACATGAAATCCGACAGCAGAAAGGAGG
>CAZDRL010000073.1:154-4481 GCA_964508035.1 uncultured Desulfuromonas sp. | reverse complement strand
CTGATATCTTCCCGAGGGCAAACTCGGTGTAGTTTTGATTTTTTTCAAAGCTACACGAGCGCGCTTGGCGCCTGGACCCAGATAAATATCTTCTCGCACCAAAATCGCGCGCAATCTTGCGAACAGGATAGCTGAACGGTTGCTGTATTTTAACGTCTGTTACCCATAATGCGCAGCAACATCAGGAATAGATTGATAAAGTCGAGATAAAGTCTGAGTGCTCCAAGTATCGCCGCCTTATGTCGATCCTGCTCATTGGCAAATCCAGCCTGGCCGATCTGTTTAATTTTCTGGGTGTCGTAGGCGGTCAAACCCACGAAAACAAATACCCCAATATAACTGGTGACCCAGTAGATCATTTCACTCTGCAAAAAGATATTTACTACAGAGGCGATGATGATCCCTATCAAACCCATGAACAGAAAACTACCCCAACCAGTTAAATCGCGCTTGGTTGCATACCCATAGACACTCATCGCACCAAAGGTACCAGCAGTCACCAGAAAAGCGCTGGCAATTGAACTGTTGGTATAAACAAGAAAAATAGCTGCAAACGTGACTCCATTAAGGGCCGAATAGCCGAGAAACATCAACGTAGCGGTTGAAGCACTGATCCGGTTGATCGCCGCTGACATGGCAACAACCAACCCCAGTTCCGCAATGATCAGGCCGTAAAAGACCAGCGGGTTACCAAAAATCAACTGCTGGGCTGAAGCGCTGGAAAGCGTCAGAAAAGAGGCCAGAGCTGTAAGAGCCAGACCCGCTGTCATCCACAGATAGACTTTTCTGAAAAAAGTGTTGGTTATTGCCAGCGCTGTGCTCTCAGCATAAACTTCGTTTTTAGTCCCATTGTGGCTGTACATCAGGTATGTCCTTTTATCCTTAGTTAACAAGTAAAGCTTCATAGGTGTTTGCAGGCGATTGTAGCATAGAAAGGCGCTGCAAATTTAGTTTTTAGCGCTAAGGGGCTAGACTGAAGATAAGAGTTGGAACGCTTAAATTCACGCCGTGGGTATTGACGCACTGACGGTGGATTTCCCCCCTGGGGGAAGAGCGCTTATATCGTCATCCAGGTTGAAAAATCGACCAGAGGTGCGCCAGGCGCCCCCTCGCCACGCTCTGACAGCCGTTTTCGCTTTGGGTTGTTGTGGAAGGATGCCGCGAAGCGGCAGCATCCGCAATTTAACCCAGCGTAAAAACTTTACTGCTGTAATTGAAATGACAAAGATGAATACCCTGTCTCTAAAACGTCAAAATGGAGCAGCAGCAGAAATTGCTTATGTTTCTTAGTCGCCCCTACGAGATTAAGCCCTGTTTAATAAAATTGATTTAAGCATGTTGTTGCAAGTGACGCAAAAGTTGATATAGTCTTACTTAGCATCAATTAATTCTTGCCACGCAACCCACAGAGAATAGGAGAGAGAGATGAAAAAGAGCTATTGTGTTCCAGTAGCAGTGTTAGGGGCAATCATGCTTTTAGCTGTAATGACCGCACCAGTATATTCTGCCCAAGATAGCGGTGATAGTTCGCTCCAATTTGGAGGCAGTTTTTTTCATGCGCAAAATGCCGACGTTGGGACGTTAAATCTGGAAATAGCCTATGGTTATTTCACCACGCAGAGCTGGGAAGTGGGTCTAATTCAGACCCTAGGATACAGCTTTATTGATGGCGCTGATGATCAGTGGGTCGCATCCACCATCCCCTTTATTAACTATCACTTCCTGGGTCTGTCTAAAGACGATGTTTTCCAACCGTTTCTAGGGGCATTCATAGGCGCAAGCTACAACGAAGACGACATAACTGGAACCATGGGACCACAGGTTGGATTTAAGTCATACGTCAATGACACCACCTTTGTCACAGTGAAATACCGCTATGAGTGGTTTTTCGACGACCTAACCTGGGATGACGTTGATGACAGCAGCAGTGACGGAAATCATGTCGTTACTTTTGGGATTGGATTTATTTTTTAACTTCTGTGACTACCAGATGTAACGATAAAATTAATCCGGCGGGAAGCACAATTTGTTTCCCGCCGGATTTTTTTGTTTTTAGCAACCCTGAGCTCTGAAGATGATGTTGCTAGCCACGTCATTTTTTTGCCAGACAACTTATACCTGCAGCGTCGCCTCAACCTGTGTTTAAGCGTTCTAATAAATTCAATCCAAGTATCTTGCTTAAAATCTGCTGCGTAGCAAAAGCTGCAAAACACTTGCTGGATAGGGACCACATCTGATGGAAGCTCTTTCCTGCAATAATCGCCTCCGCAACAGGGCGGTTTATCCGTGCGGATACAGCGGGGGCAGGAGGTGTTTATTCTTATCGGTGGCTTCAACGTGTTGCACCCTGTCCATCTCAGTGCGGAGGGCTGCTGCCAATTGCGTACCGTCCCAGCTGGTGCTGGTGCCGGAGTATAGTGCGGCGTTGAGTTGCGCTATCGCATGGCGTAATGCAGCATCACCTGCGTGGCATAGAGTGTCCAGCGGGGTTGAACTGGCAGGGTATAGCGCGGTAGCCCACTGGTGCAACAGCTGGCGGGTAGTATGAACATCGTGTTGCTGTGCGGCGTTGAGGAGGTTGCGTGCGATATCAGCACGCTTCTCTCGAGCGGAATCCGCTGTTTTCACCGCAGGGGCACTGTGGTGTAGTTTTTTTATGCGGGTGCGGGCACGCCACCACAACCCTAAAGTCACACACCACCCCAGAGCACAGAAGATGGTGAGCCCCGCCCATAGATAGGTCGGTGTGGAGTTTGCTCTGGGCGGTGAAGTTGGCACCATGTTCTGGACTGCGGCTTCACCTGCATCCACCTGCTTAGGGGTAACTGCGCTATCTGGCGCGTCAGAATCGATCCCGCCGCCATCTTGCGGTGCAGGGGGGAGCGTTGGCGCTGGCGAACCTGTCGCCCCAACACGTGCACTCGGAAGCACCTTCACCTCTTTAGCTTCGATACGCGCAGTACTCCAGCGCTGGGCACGCAAATCCCACCAGTGGAGGGTGATCTCAGGAAGGGTAAAAGTACCCGCGGTGCGCGGCACAATGGCACCACTTTGACGTAGTTGTGCATTGATTCCGTTGGCCTCAATATAGATATTTTCACGTTCGGGTTGATCGGGATAAAGTTTGAACTGCGCCGGCACTTGGAGGGTTATCTCTGGCAGGTGTTCCGCGCTCGTTCCCTGTGCGTGGATTGTGATGGTGCGGGTTACAGGTTCTCCCACCCGCAGTTGAGGGGGCTTCGCCCCCCAGCTGTCATGTAACTCCAGCGCCTGCGCTGGGAGCCAGGGATGTTCAGTACGTGCCGGGGGCTCCACCGCAATCTGCACTGCAGCGGTGCGCTGGCGTATCAACTGTGCGCGACTGCCGAAGGGATCGAACAAATCCCTCGGCAGCCCCCTGCCGCCACCATCTTGTATGCGCGCTTCCATGCTTACCGGGGGGATATGCAAGGTGCCGCTGTGACTGGGGATGATGGCATACAGGCGCTCAATAACATCGTAGCGCCAGCCGTCGCGATAGGTTTCCCGCCGTCTATCCTCTCCCATCTTTAGTACTTCGGCATCCACCCCTTCGGGCCGGGGAGCATCAAGCGCGGCCTGTTGCACCGGAGTGCGATACAACAGGCGCAACGGATAGAGGATCTGCTGCCCTACGTAGACCCGCTCCGGCACGGAGCCGTGCTCCAGAATAACCTGCGCCTCCGCGGGAGTGGGAGGAGCGTCGCTAACCTCAATGGTGATGGGATCGGAGCAACTGGAGGCCGCACACAGTTGTGGCAGGGTGAGAGTGCCGCTGTGTTTTGGCAGCAGACGCAGAGACCAGGTGTTGATCTTGCTCATAGAGCCATTGATGATATTCACTTGGGAACCACGTGCATGTGCTGCAATTTCGAAATCGTGCTCCAGCGGGGTTAAGTCGAGACTATCCGGGTCTCCATCTTCGAGGAGGATCTCAATCTGAAGCGATTCATTGATTCCGATGGCATCCCGCACCGCCTGAACGCGGAGCTGGGTCCACCCTTCGATGGGGGCAATCAGCCCCGCCAGCAACAATATCAACAGTATACATGTGGTACTTTTCCCTCTTACCATGGTTTTTCTCCTGCTCTATTCTGCTGCTCTGCCTCTTGCTGTTGGTACTGATACAGAAACTTGCGCCGCAACAACCCACCGGGGTCGTCCGACACTCGGCGTAACAGACGTTCGGTGCGTTCCTCCTCGGCTGCAGAAGGGTCTGGAGATATTTCCGCTGCGCGCGCAGCCTCCTGCTGTTCCTGCTGTTCCTGCTGTTCCTGCTGTTCCTGCTGTTCCTGCTGTTCCTGCTGTT
>CAZDRL010000072.1:0-5160 GCA_964508035.1 uncultured Desulfuromonas sp. | reverse complement strand
TTGATGAACCGCTGGAGATTAAGTGGATTGAGCAGTGGCTGTTCTACGGCAACTCTGTGCGCTTTGCTACCGCCATGGGTGGAGCGGACTACGGGGTGTTCGCCGATGGACGCTGGACTCAGACCAAGAATCTGCGTGAGATGGCAGATTATCTGAAGTTTTTGCGGGCGACTAAAGAGGCGCAAGATAAGAAGTAACTTCAACCGACAAAACATGCGGGGGGCGATTTTTTCGCCCCCCGCATGTTTTTCCTTTCTGTGATACCGCCCATATTATGTGAATACTACGTAAAGTGGTGCTCTTACGTATTGGCATTCTTCCCCTCGTTTAAAACCAATCAAGTAAAACCAATCAAGACCGCCGGGTTGCATCCCGGCAGCCGCCCACGTCATGTGGGTACTACGGTGGATGCCGCGATATCGGGAAATGTTTGCTGCTTGTGTGCATCTTTAAAGACAAAAATCAAGCCCAAGACCAAGACCGCCGGGTTGCGTCCCGGCAGCCGCCACCCTTTTTGTGGGCTGACAAAAAGGGTGCAAAAAGCAGCTAAGCTCGTGCTGGCGCACCGCATCGCGCTGTTGCCTACTCGCGTTCTGATGGCGCTTTTATGTTCTAATGGCTGCCGCCCCCCTTTAGGGTGGCGGATGGTGCGCTTTTTCAGCTGTGGAGTTGAGAGGATTTCCGCAGTGATGTTGTGGCGTCCGCTTGGTGCTCACTTTCACACAAGTGCACCTTGTCGGGGGCTTAGTGCACAGATATGGTTTGCCGCTGGAGGCAAAAAACTCTTTGTCCATGCAGCAGGCGCTATCGTTGCTCACGTCATTGCGGCCTTGATCCGTAATCGCATCTGTCTGCCCAGGGCCGCCTAAACCTCTACCCCATATTCCTGAATCTTGTAGTGCAGGGCGCGCAGACTGATTTCGAGAAGTTTTGCCGCTTTGGTGCGATTCCCGCCGGTTTGTTGTAACGCAGCGCGGATGTGTTGCTCCTCTAACGTGGCGATGGCGCGTTTCAGGGAGAGGTTATCCGCTGGGAGAGTGACGCTACTCCCTTTGGACATAGGATGGGGGTATTCCTGCGGTAGATCGGTGCTTTCGATAACACCACCACGGTGAAAGATCATCACCTTTTCGAGGGTGTTTTCCAGTTCGCGCACGTTACCGGGCCAACTCTGACGTTGGAGTGCTGCGAGCGCTGCAGCGCTGATTTCTGGCACTGGCACCTGCTGGCGCGCAGCGATACTCTGGAGAAAATGGCGGCACAGAACGGGGATATCGTCGGGGCGTTGGCGTAACGGCGGGAGTTTGAGTTCCACCACGGCCAGGCGATAGTACAAGTCTTCACGAAAGTCGCCCTTGCGCACCGCTTCTCTCAGGTCGGTGGCCGTTGCGGTAACAATGCGCACATCCACCGGTAGGGTACGAACCGAACCTACCGGACGCACCTCTTCCTCTTGGAGCACACGCAACAGCTTCGGCTGAAACTCCAGCGGGAGCTCCCCAATTTCGTCCAGAAATAACAAGCCTCCGTGCGCCGCGACAAACAGCCCCTGATGAGTTTTGTCCGCCCCGGTAAACGCCCCTTTGGCATGTCCAAAGAGTTCACTTTCCACCAGACTGGCCGCGATAGCGCTGCAATTTACCGCGATAAACGGGGCTCTAGCGCGGGGTCCCTGCTGATGCAGGGCGCGCGCTATCAGCTCTTTACCGGTGCCGCTCTCCCCCTGGATCAACACGGGCGAACGCACCTGCGCCAGAGTTTTTACCTGCTCCAGCAGCGCGTTCATCCCCGCGTCGGCATGGATGATCTGATGCGAGGTGGAGGCGGCGAGGCGTTTGCGTAACTGCGTATTTTCGGTGCGAAGACGTCGGTTCTCTATCCCTTTTTTTACTGCAAGAAGTATTTCGTCCGGCTTAAATGGCTTGGATATGTAGTCGAACGCCCCCTGCTTCATACACTCAATGGCGCTATCGATGGTGCCATAGGCGCTCATCATGATGACGCACAGTTCGGGATGTTGCTGCAGGGCATGGCGCAAGAAGTCCATCCCATCGGCGCCGGGCATGCGTACATCGCAGATGGCGAGAGTGTAATCTCCCTGGTGCAACATCTTAAGAGCGCTGGGGGTCTCCGGGCTCTGGTCTACATGATATCCCGCCTCGCCAAGAAGGGTGCACAACACATGGCGCAGGGCGGGCTCGTCGTCAATTACGAGAATCTGCGTCTGTTCCGGAGTCATGCGTTGTCTCCTTTGGGCCTAGTGTGGCGCCGCACCAGCACGGTAAAGCTGCTCCCCGCGCCCGGCGTACTGGTGAGGGTAATATCGCCGCCGCACTCCTTAAGCTGCTGATAACACACAAAGAGTCCGAGACCGCGTCCACCACGCTTCCCGCCGCTGAAAAAGGGATCGAAGGCGGCTTGCTGCTGTGCGCTACTCATACCGATACCATTGTCCTTTACCACTATCGCTACCGCTTCATGCTGTGCCCGTGCACTGATTTCGATCTGCCCATCGACACCAGTAGCATCATGCGCATTAAGGATAAGATTTACCAGAATTTGCTGCAGATGGTTGGGGGGGATGTGACACTCCGGCAGTTCAGCTGCAAGCTCGAGCTTCAGAGTGCGCTGCTTAAACACCCCCTGATGGCGCAACATCTCCACAGTTTCATGTATCACCTGCAGTGGATCACTGAGGGGACAGCGCTGGGGCGCTCCCCCCTCCTCTGTCTTGGAATCGGTGCTGGCGTATTTAAGCATATCGCGGATGATATGATCGATACGCGCGGCCTCCACTTCAGCGCGCTGAAGTAAATCATCACGCGCACCGGGATCATCTTTAAGGCGTGCCATATTCAGATACGCCAACACCGCGCTCAAAGGGTTGCCGATCTCGTGCGCCATCCCCGAGGCCAGATGTCCCACAGAGGCCATGCGCTCCGCTTGCATCAGACTCAAACGTGTCACTCCAAGTTCGCGGTTTCTATCCTGAAGTTCCTCCATCTGCCGCTGCTGCTCTGCTTGACTCTGCTCCAGAGTGGTCGCCATCTGATTAAAACTCTGTCCCAAGGTAGCAATCTCACGTGGACCCGCAGGGGTCACTCGCGCTGCGGCATCTCCATACATTAACGCTTCTGTTACATCGGTGAGCGCTGCGACAGGGGAGATAACTGCACGGCGGAGAATATGCACCGACGCCCCTATCAGAACCAGACCGTAGCCGAGGCAGATCCACAGGGCAAGGCGGAGTTGCGCCAAAGTGCGTGCCCGCACCTGTTCGAGCGAAAAGTTAAGATACAGTGCCTGCTTCCCTGCTCCCCCCTGAAACCCGAGCGCCACCTGCAATCCAGCCTTTTCTGGCGCTGATGGCTTCAGCCACGATGCTGGATGGCGCAAGTTCATAACGGGTTCGCTTTGGAGCAACGCACGGCGCAGAAACTGCCGCAGATGAACTAGCTCTGTCTCCGTTTTTTCTGCAGGCCATCTGCCGCCACAGGGCTCAAGGGTGGCATCGACGAGGAGCGCCGTGCGCAGATGCTCTGCGGGCGCCAGGCTACGTAGTAGCCGCTCCTGTTTTGCGGGTTCAAGCTGTACAAACGCGGAGGTGAGGATACGCCCCTGTTCAAGATAAAACTTTACCTGCTCGGCGAGACGATCATTTTCCCCCAGACGGATAAGGAGCATTGTGATGAACAACAGCGCCGCGCCTACTAACAGTGCCGTGGAGACGACTATCTCGGTTTGTAGAGAGGTGCGGCGCGGACGTGCCATCAGCAGTGTCCGTCGTCGGCGAGACTGGTGAAGCTATCGTGCCCAATGATGATGTGATCGAGGACGCGGATACCGAGAAGATCGCCTCCACCTTTCAGGCGTTGGGTAATGCTGATATCTTCGCGGCTGGGGCTGGGGTCACCGGATGGGTGGTTGTGGAGGAAGATAACTCCGGCTGCTGATTCGCGTACTACTGCGCTGAACACCTCGCGCGGATGGACGATACTCGCGGTGAGACTCCCTTCGGAGATACGCATATCACGGATGAGGCGATTTTTGGCATCGAGCATCAACACCATGAACACCTCTTTATTGTAGTGCAAAAAGCGGTTGCGATAACGCCGAAACACCGCATCGGCGCTGGAGAACTGTGCTTTGGGGAGCAGATGCTGATCCCCCATGCGGCGCGCCAGTTCAAACACTGCCTGCAGTTCTGCGGCCTTCGCTGGACCCACCCCGCTGATGCGGCACAATTCGGCGGTGGTGGCACGGGAGAGGCGGAACAGGTCGGAGAACTCCTGCAACAGCAGGCGCGCCAGGTCTACGGCGGTAGTTTTGGAATTCGCATTCCCAGTGCGCAAGATAAGGGCGAGAAGTTCTGCGTCACTTAAAATTTCGGCTCCCCGACTCAGAAGCTTTTCCCGTGGGCGCTCCCCTTCGGGCCAGTCCTTGATGCGACGTACACCTCCGTGCGCCTCTGGTGAGTTTGGCACGTAATCCGCTGTTGTCTCTCCCGGATTGGGGTGAGCCTCATCTGCATTAAGTTTAGCCATCTCTTTGGCCTTTCTTGCGTGCAGCAATAACTAAATCTATCCCATACCGCTCTTCACCTGTGCAAACAGGATAAATCCCAGCAGCACCACCGCGAGCCAACAGGATACTATATCTGCAGTTTTGCGTGGTGGCTCTTGCGCCATCTCTGCCGTTTCGTCGCTGATACTTTTCTTGGGTACCCGCGCCAGCAGGGCGTTAACCATAACCGGAAAACTGGAGTAGGCGTTGGAGACAATCATAAAATCATCCTCGCTGCACAGAGTAACAAAGGCGCGCTTTTTTACCTGCACGGTTTCCACCGCTGTCATCTCATCAAAACGCATACATTTGCGCCGCAAAAGCTTACGCGTGCACACCTGCTCAGCATCGATAACGGTACGTCGGAACAGACATTCAAGAAACAGCACCACCACCGGCAAAATCAGAAACCCGACAATGATCCTCTTGGCGATTGGCTCATCAAACATAAAACAGGTTATCAACAGTGCCATTGTCTCTATGCTCAGCAGTCCCAGAGGAACCAGAAAGCCTTTGCGAATACGAAATGTCATGGGTGTGCTCCTTAAAGATAAGGCTATAACAACGTTCAGCCATGTTTACTCCCTCACCTTCCTG
>CAZDRL010000071.1:0-5297 GCA_964508035.1 uncultured Desulfuromonas sp. | reverse complement strand
ACGCCGCCGTTGGCGTCCAGGATCACGATGTTCGGATCGGCGACCCAATGGGCCTTGGCAGTGATGTCGGATCTGATCGTGTACACGGATCCGAGCGGGAATGTGGCTTCCGTTCCGTCGACGGAGATCCTCCATCCGACGAGGGAGTATCCGTTCCTTGTCATCCCGTCGGATGGAAGGACGATGCCGTTGGCATATTGAGATTCTATCGAAGCCGCGCTTCCGGATCCGCCGTTCGGATCGAATGCGAGAGAGAATGTCTTACCCTGATGTTCGGGAAGCACTGCGACCACCCAGGAGATGTAGTAGTTCTCTTCGAATCCCGCGGGTCCGTCTATGTTCAGATGGATGTTCACCGGGTATATCCCCGGAACATAGCAGGTGCCGGCGAAGGAAACGATGTATCTGTTGGAAACGGAGATCGTCATCCAGTCCGGGACGCTGTCCCTAACCACGGTGCATTCGTAGAGCGAGTCCGAGGCATAGTACATGAATCTGACCGCGAACTGCGTCCAGACCTGATTGTTCTCGGTGTCGCTGTAATCTCTGTACGGGGTGTAACCGTAAGCGACGCCTTCGCGTATGGATGAAGGCGCCTTGGAATCGAAGTTGCTCGGATCGGCCGTCCATTCCGCGTAGAGCCTGACATCGCCGGTGACTGTGTATCCGGATCCGGCGTTGATGTGCGTGCCCGTAGCAGAGCCGATGCGCCACCCGGAAAGATAGTGACCGCTCTTGGCGAATCCCGATGCCGGAAGATCTATCCTGTTGCCTTCCAGCACTTTCTGTGCCGGTACGGATCCTGTGCCGCCGTTGCTGTCGAATGTGATTGTCGATGTGGCGTCGTATTCGCTTGCCGCATCGGATCCGTCGGCCATTGCCAATGCGGTCCCGACAGTGAGCAGCAGGAACGAGGCCAGCGCTATGCGTATGATGGTCTTATTCAATTGTGATCACCCCGTCCGAAGGTGTACTGATGAAAGTGAGCGGATTGACCGCTGTGATAGTGAATGTCTGAATGCCGTCGGCGTAGCCTACTCTGCTGGCCGTCACCGTGACGGTGTACTCGCCGATCTCGTTGGGCGTACCTGCGATGGTTTCTTCCGAAACCGAAAGCCAATCCGCACCCGAGACGGAGATCGTGATGCCAGATCCAGCGGTCGCGGGAGCATAGGTCCATTCCTCGCCCACGATAACGGCAGCATCCGGTTCAGAGGTTATCTCCGCCGAGGCTCTGACCGAGATCGTGGAGCGTATGTCTGCCGCCGGGACCGTTGCGCCCGAGGTCCAGTAGAAAATGACCATCATATCATGGTCCGCGCCCGATGTTATGGTGCACGAAGCTTCTCCGATGACCGATGCGCCGTTGTCGTCCAGCGGAGATACGTAATAATTCTCCAGGAAGTAGTCGGTGACCAGGTTCGCAGAGTTCAGCGTTCCGACGCGGAAACGTGTGTCTGCGGTGATCGATACGCTGTAAGTCGTATCGGATCCGATCGTGAGAACGGCCATCCAGTTGGAGCCGGTCGATCTTATTCCGCCGAGCTGACCGGTGGAGCGTATGTAACCTTTGATGTCGGTGGCGGAACCGTCGAAGAGTTCGTCGGCCTCTGCATTACTGATGTCCGCCATGATCGCGGTGCCGAGAGCTGCCGCTATCGTCAAAGAAAGAATGAGAAGGAGTTTGAGGTGTCCGGCCTCAGAGTGCATACGCGATGACTCCGTTGCTGGGCACGGATGTGAACGTCAGCTTCGCGACCACGGTGACGGTGAACGTGTCCGTGGATCCTCCGGCGGCGACGGTCACGTTGTACGTTCCAGGTGCCGACGGCGCCGTTCCGACGATCGAGGTTCCCGAGACGGAAAGCCAGGATACTCCGGAGACGGAGAGGTCGCTGCCGGACGTCACGTTCGAGATGTTGATCGACTGGCCTGCGTACACCGTTATGTCGTCGACGCTGAGCGGCACTGAATAGGTGAACACGTTCGTCAGGATGAACGACGAACCGCCGCCGTAGCCGGGTCCCTCTTCCAGTACGTGCAATCCGACCGCATACGTCCCGTAGGATGTCGGGTTGAATTTGTACGACAGGGTGCCGTTGCTGTATGCCAAGTTGGTGAACATCGACGTGCTGGTGGAGTACGAAACGTTGTTGAAGTCGAGGACCACCGGAGTGATCGCCACCCCGCCCTCGATATCATAGTCTTCGAAGGCCCACGAGTTGCCGGACACACCGATGCTGTCGAAGTTGCTGGCTGTCATGTAGTACTGGAAGATGCTGTTGATGACCTCGTAGTAGGAAGTGCTCTTCTGATACGTGTTGAACACAGACGAGCCGGCATTGAGACTCACGTTCACAGGACCGTTGATCTGCGAACCCGCCGATGCGCTGGGGGTCCCGGTCACATTGAGCTTGACAGCGACGTAGTTACCGTTGACGGTGTTTGTATAGTTCCCGACACCGTTGAGGTAGAAGTTCATCCCATAGTATCCCGGTATCAGCGGGGTACCGACGATATCTCCTCCCGAATTGACGCTCATGCCCAACGGCACACTCGCAGCCAACGACCAGCCTGTGTTAGCCGGTATGGAATAGTTGCCCGGTATGTTCGTGTCGAAGCTGTAGTACGTTCCCGCAACGGCGTTCAGATTGTATGTTGCCGAAGGTGCCGCATCAGAATCCTCCGAAAGGGGGATGACGGCGAACATTGCTGCCGCCGCCATGAGCATGACGGCGAATATAGCCGTCATTCTGGACATCCTGTTCAGAACGGCCACCCGATCACCCCGAATTGTACGGCCAAAGCGAATCCGATGAGGATAATTCCCGCAATCGAGAATCCGTACCTGGAGAAGTATGCCCCTCCGACCGTCATCAGAAGGCCGGCGACCGCGATGGCGATCGGTGCGATCGTCTCGGTACCGGTATTCGATCCGTCGTGATCGTCATCGCCGCCGTTCGCCGTCAGCTTGGCGTAGAGGCTCATGTTGCCTGTTACCGTCGAAGTGAAGTCGTAGACGGTTGTGCATGCCGCATCGGTGTACCATCCGCCGAACGTGTGGTTCTCTACCACGGGATCTGCGGGTGCGGTGACCGTTCCTCCGGCTGCGACCGTCCTGTAGGTGTTGCTGTCGCCGACCACGAATGTCACTACGTATCCGCTTCCGGACGCGACGGTCCACTTCGCGTAATAGGTTGCCGAGGAGGTGATCTTCTCGCTCCAGTCGACCGGCATGGTGAGCCCGCTGTCCTTGTACCATCCGCCGAACGTGTATCCGTCCTTGGAGGGTGCTTCGGGAGCCGCTGCCGCAACATCGTAAGCGGTCTGCTGGATGCTTCCGACCGCGGATCCGCCGTCGGTGCTGAAGGTGATCACGGGGAATCCCATGATCTGGACCTTGTACACTGCGACCGAGGAGCCGAGCGGGTTGGTCGCCGTCTGCGTCACGTAGTACGTTCCCTTCGCGGAGAATGTGTGCGTCACGTTCCAATCGGCGGATGTCTCGCTGCCGTCGCCGAAATCCCAGAGGATCGACTCGGTCTCTTCGCCGTCGAATCCGAAGAATACGGTGTACGAGTAGAATTGGCCCAAGTCCTGGTCGTAGGCCGTATCCGCTGCGGATACGGGGGCCAGGGAAAGGGCCAGCGCCACCGCCAGCAATGCGAATGCCGATGCGGCGCTGATTAGCCTGTTCGCGTGTTCCATCTCGTCACCTTCAGATCGCGTAGGCGATTACTCCGTTGGAGGGGGTCGATGTGTACACGAGGACGCTCATGATCTGGCAGGTCACGGTGATCGTGTCGGTCTGTCCGTCTGCGGACGTCACCTTGACGTCAACGGTGAACGAGCCGGCAGGCGAGGCTCCGCTCAACGAAAGCACTCCGGTGGAGGCGTTGATGGAGACGTTGGCGCCGCTGGGCGCATTGCTGTTGACGATGGAGAACGTGTTGCCGTTACCGCCGGTGGCCGTGTAGGTGGAAGTGACCGCCGTTCCGGCCGTGGTGGAAACGCTTGTGGAACCGGTGACATCGAGTGTACCGGAAACGGTCAGCGTCACGTCCTTGGTGATGCTCTG
This sequence comes from uncultured Desulfuromonas sp., assembly GCA_964508035.1. Classification (GTDB taxonomy): domain Bacteria; phylum Desulfobacterota; class Desulfuromonadia; order Desulfuromonadales; family Desulfuromonadaceae; genus JAIVHC01. The sequence continues at coordinate 1,219 of CAZDRL010000071.1, read as the reverse complement.
GCCGTACTGCGAGGCCGCCTTCACGGTGAACGTTGTTCCCGTGGTGACCGCTGCGGATCCAGCGACGGTCACGACTCCGGTGCTGCCGTCGATCGTCACTCCGGTGGGAGCTCCGACAAGGGACCAGGTAAGGGTCGATGTTCCGGAAACTGCGGACGTGTACGTCTTGGTCACGTTGGAGTTGCCCGTGTAGGTCAGGATCGCGGAATCGCCGCTGATGGTCGTCAGCTTAGGCTCGGACTGGATGGTGACCTGCTTGGTTGCGGTCTGCGTGGGTCCGTTGGCCGAGGTACCGGTCAGGGTGAGCGTGACGCTCTGCTTGACGGTGGACGAACCGGTGATGACACCGGTGCTGCTGTTCAGCGTGAATCCGCTGGGAAGCGTTCCGCTGGTGACGGCCCAGGTGACGCCGAGATCGCTGCCGGTCTGGCTGACCGCGCTGGATGTGACTGTGGTTCCGTAAGACATGAGTGTCTGCGCGGATCCGCCCTGGATCACATTGTAGACCGTGAACGGAATGGCGATGTCCGTGCTCTGACCCTTCGCCGATGCGGTGAGGTAGATCGTGTTTGCTCCGACCGTTGTGGGTGTTCCGGTGATCGAGCTTCCGGAGAGCGTAAGGCCCGCCGGGAGAGATTTGCCGGATGTGACCGCCCATGACACGGTGCCCATGGACGAAGATGCTGTTAGTGTTACCGAGGCCGCATTGCCGAGGACTACGTCGCCGGCGGTACCGGATGCGGTTATGCCTGCGGTGACGTTGACCCTGAGGTACTGGTATGCGGTCTGCGTGATACCGCCCGTAGAAGTGGTGGCTTTGAGGATCACATCATAGACGGATCCGACGGCTGCGCCGCTCGGAACCTGTACGGTGACGGTGTTCCCGGAGATGGATGCCCATGTTCCGGAGACGATAGAAGATGATGTTCCCGAAGAGGTGTTCGTTCCCTGCTTGAGGATGGTCGTTGTGACCGACAGATCGCTCGGATACGTCGGTGTGTAGGTCCATTTGAAGCCCGGTGCCAGATTGAACTCGCTTATGGTCCCGTAGGTCGCGTCCGACGCGGCCTCGGAGTCATCGTTGCCGAAGACCATGAAGCAGGAACAGAGGCACAGAGCCATCACAACGGATGCCGCTATGAATTTGCTGCGCTTGCTGTTTGACATGCTAAACCCCCCATCTTCCGACATATCCGGATCGAAAGAATAGGCGGAGAGC
>CAZDRL010000070.1:0-5383 GCA_964508035.1 uncultured Desulfuromonas sp. | reverse complement strand
CCTGCCCGATGGTGTAGAAACCGGTCCCGGGCAGGAAGGGGAGCAAGGTCCAACCCGAATATGCCGCCCCCGGGGCAATCGCCAGGGCGGGATATCCGCCCCCGCCCGCCTTGACTCGGCTGCCTTCCAGGATCAACTGTCCCTCCTGGCGCATCTTGACCCAGAATCCCTTGTCGGGACCGATCCAGTCCAGGGTACTGATCCAGGGCAGATCGGGGTTGAAAGTGCTATCGCCCGCCGCCTGGTTGAGGATCAGCTCGTATTCCCCCTCGATACTCCCGAAGACCTGGCCCCAGACCGGGGGCGAACCAGCCACATCAACGAACTCGCCGGCCACCGAGGGAGGTTCGCCCCCGGTCAGGCTGGAGTCGTACCAGCACCGGTCAACCGTAATCGAGATCAGGTTCCAGCCGGGCGAGAGAGGGACCGCCTGGCCGCCGGACCCGGGATCGGAAGGATCGGACTCCCGGCCGGTCATCAGATTTAATTGATACTCGGCCAGGTTGCTCCAACCGTCGCCGTCGGGGTCGTCAAGCGGATCACTCTCTGCCCCAACGCCCGGGTATTGGCCAACCCATTCCTCGTACTCGGAAGGCGGGGCGGCAGTCGGAGTCGCGGTCGGAGGCAGGGGCACGGTGGGTGTCACCGAGGGGATCGGGGTCAGACACGGGGTCACCGTCGGTTCCGGGGGAGAGGGCGGCGGGGTTGAGCTGGGGTCGGGGACCGGGGTCGCCGTTGCGGTCGGGCTGAGCCGCGGGGTCAACGTAGGCTCCGCCGTCGGTGACGGTACCGGGGGCGGGGTCCGACCGGGGGGCGGAGTCGGCGTGGCGGATGGTTCTTCCCCGATCATAACATAAAAATCGTCAAGATACAGTGTGCCGCTCCCCCCACTCTCACCCGGATTGACTATCAGCTTGAGGTGGCGGATCCGACGAAAGTCATTGCCGTTATTCAGGGTCTTCCAATCCACCCGGATCGTCTGCCAGACCCCGGACTTCTCGATCAGGTAATCGTTGGAGGGAAAAGTCCACTGGTCCGAACTCTCTCCCGTTGCCAGCCAAAAACGCAGCTTCACTCCGGGGACACTGGAGCGGACGGAGAACTCCGTGACCGCGTCCTTCCCCGCTTCCGGAGCGTACCAATTGGTAAAGTTGGCCACATCCCCAATCAGGTCGAACTGGAACTGATCCCAGGCCGCGGCCTTGGCCCAGTCCACTTTTAGGGCCGCGCCGCCGCTTTTATAAACCTCGGTCGAGATCCCGAGCTGGTAGGTTCGGGCATTGCCCCGGTCCCACCAGAGCCCGTCTCTGGCGCCTGGTTCGTCTTCTTCGCTGTGGTCGTTGGCGAAGTTGTCCACCAGGGCCCTGTCCGGCTGATTGATCTGAATAGCCGTAGAAATTTCCTCACGAGCCGGTACGCGTTGCGAGTCCTCCACCGCGATTGTAAACAAGCCCGTCTCCGTATCGATCGGCTGTCCACTGACATTCCCGGTTGAGGGGTCCAGAGTTAACCCCGCGGGCAGATCACCTTCAACTATCGACCAGAGATAAGGTTCTGAGCCACCGGCAGCTTTAAAAGTATAATGATACAAATTACCGAAAACCCCGTCGGCAGGGAGAACATCCACCAATCTCAGGGGTTTTAAGAATATATAGATGTCGAAATCCTTCTCCTCGCCTCCACCGGGAAAACCTGAGGAGTCCACCACCCGAGCCCGAAAGTTGTTTGACCCCACGGACGAATACAGGGGAACTCCACTGATAGCGCCCGAAGTCGTATTCAAATTCAACCCGCCCGGAAGAGCTCCCTCGGCTATTGACCAGGTAAAGGGTGACACACCCCCTTCCGCCGCCAAAAGCGCCTGGTATTTATCGCCCACCGTCCCGGAGGGCAGTTGATCGGTGACAATCTCGTAAGGTATCGGGGTCGGGGAAGGGGTGGGGGTAGGTGCCGGCTCCTCATCATAAATCGGAATATAGGGATCGCCAAACCATACGAACATCCAGATATTGAGCCTTAACGTACCGGTGTACTGCTCGACTAACTTGATCAAGCTGTATTGCAACGCTTCACCGATATTGGATATTTCGTAAGGCGGGATCATCGCGGCGAAAATTTCCTCATCCATCGTATGATTGGAAACCGTGTAGGAAGGTTTGGTGGAGCCCCAGTAGCCACAGGCACCACCGCTTTCGCAGAGCACAAACTCTTCCGCCAGGCACCGGCTGGAAACGAGGTAGTTACCATTATTACACGCACTGCCGATCACCAGCGGCCGATAATCTCCGCTGTTTAAGGCACCGATATTTGATTTTGTCCAGGCGGCATTATTGGTGTCCCAGGGCTGCCATTCATAATCGCCACCGTGGCCCCGGTAGTTGACAATACCGACACCGCTACGGAAAGAATCCGTCACATCCGCATTGCTGCCGCCGGCCCCACCGTAAATCTTTTGGACCTGAAAATTGGAATTTTGCAGACTATTATAGATATTCTCCTTGCAGGCAGTATATTTACCCGGGTATTCCTGCCGGTGAGCAACCAGGGCTATCCTGGAGTACCAATCGCCGCTCGGATAGCCGCGGTTGTAGTTGAGACTGTTTTTAACCATTCGCTCCAGTTCATTGGTATTCTTGATACTGAACCTTCCCAGGCTGACATCCGGTATCTCATCGGAGCCGGAAAGTAAGCAATAGTGATAATCCCCGGGGATACTGCTATGAGTATAATAGGGGATATCGTTTATGCTCCCCACCAGCAAGACGAAACGGAGGACTGTACTGGAATCGTAAACTGACTGGATGTAGCTTTTTATCTGCTGGACCGTGGTCCCGGTTTCCGCGGTGGAGACAAGCGAAGTCGTCACGCCCTCATTGTTGTAATAATCGACCAGTTCCCGCAGGTTGGGGTCTCCGAAGTACTCTGGAGCGGCAATCATCAGATATTCAACATCGTCTAACATCTTTTCCGTTACCTCTCCCCCCTCAAAGTAGGCGGCGTTGACCGCCACTCTGCTCAAGATATTATCCGGTTGGACGGAATAGGAGTAACTGCCCGCCCCGTCAGCCTTTTCCACCTCCGTGCTGACCGTCACTCTGATTCGAGGATATACCTTTATGCCGCCGGCGGCGGGGTTGAACTGAAGCGGATGTACGGTTACCCTGACCAAACGCCATTCCCGGTAATATTCCTCCTCGCTGACCTCGACTAATCGCCCTGGATACCACTTATCCTCCTGATAGCTTTCCTCGTCGTACGCGAAAGGTTTAACCTCGCCTTCCAGTAACGGTGGTTGAGCGGGATATAATTGATAACCGGTCAGAAACTGGGGCTCCCCGGCCTCGATCTCTACCGTTACCTCGCCCTCTGGAGGCACCAGAACAAATCTCCGCAGACAATATTCCGGCGGGGTTCCCGGCATCCCCTCGACTACCGCGCCCGGGATATTCACTAAATGAAAACTGGTCGCTCTCTCGACGACTTCGCGGACTGACATTCCGGGAAGATTCAATTCAATTTCTACCCGATTATTCCCTTCCTGCTCCACCAGCCATTCCGGTTGATTTTGCCTCGCCGGATTACCTTCAAAAGTAATCCAGGAGGCAGCGAAACCCGAGGCGGCCGAAAAGACCAGGGAGATAAGGATCCACGTCACCAGTAACGTTACGCGATTTAACTTTGTATTTTGTTTCACAATCTGTCCTTTCGTCTCAAATCCCTGACGGTAAGTAAAAATCATAATCTTATTTGGGCGAGTTCCCAACATTAGTAGATCTGATTCAATCCCTGTTTACTTCATAGCAAGTTATGTGCCAATTATCATCACCCTTCAAACTTATTTTCTGATACCATCGTTACTGATTGCCCGGCAGGACATTAACTTTAAGATAAATATCTACCCCCCCACTCCATCGCGAGTTCTTTTTTCCGTTTCTCTGCTCGATATCCGACCATCGATCAATTTTCGCTCACTGTTTTCCACCAGCTAATGTGAGGTTTCATATCGCATTTGTCACTGCGGGGAACGGTGCGACGAAGCGATCTCATTACAAAACAAACAGATTATTTCGTGGGCACTCGCATTCAGCATAATCCGCGTTCAAGGGAGACCTTCCCGCCGGGGTCGGGCTTTGAGCCTAAAATTCGATCAGGCGGAAGAATCCGATCAGGCCATAGGCCAGGAATTCGTATATTGACCAGATCGGGGTCAGGATATTCTTCCGGATCTTCGAGATCTGCTGGGAAACATCCACCCTTTTTAACGCGATCAGTCTCACTACCGCGAAGCCGGCGGAAATCAGAAATACCGGCTGGAAGAAAGAGAGGACGGCGGAAATCACTAACGAGAGCGTCGGCCAAAGCTTAAGCAGGGAGAGATAAGCCTCAACCCGATCCTTTCCCGCCCCCTCGGCCACGGAATCGGATATCTGATGGATAGTCTCTATGTAAAGATGAAAGAAGAGGACCAGAAGGGCCAGCGCGGCTATACTGAGACTTATCGGGGCAAAAAGCGCATAGGCCTGGAGGAGCATAATCACCGCGCAAGCCGGTGGGGTAATGAAACCCCAGACTCTTCTGGGTTTCAAGCGGACGGGGGGGATTGAATACAAGAATGTAAGAGCAATCAGGCTCAGGGTCAGGATAATGACAGCGGCATTCGCTATCGGCAAGAAAATGATCAAAGTCAGGGGCAGCCAGCACCAGAGAAGCGCGGTTTTACGGTGCAATCGCCCCGCTCGAATCAGGCGGGTCAGATAATTGCTTTCGCCATTGATCCGAGAATCATAATAGTCGTTGAGGGCATAACTGGAAGTCAGGATGGCCGCCATCACCAACGTGTTCCGGGCCGCCGGACCAACCCGGAACCCGGGTGCCAGCAGATAACCCAGGAAAGTATAGCCCAGGAAACGGAGGCAGGATATCTTCTCTCGCCAATTCGCGATCCGATAGAAATATATAACATCTGGTAGCCGCATAACGGTATCAATCATCCTCCATTTCGATTTACTCAAGAGACACCTGTCGGTTTCCGCCTAAAATGGGAATTACATCTCCTCTTTAACTGAGGCTCACTCGGCATTCAATCAGGGCATATGCCAATCTATTCAACTACGGGCAAACTTTATACAGCATATGATGTGGCCCCCCTATCCGGTCCCACCTCCCAGACCCCCGTCACCTCGTGTGACGGGTGAACGAGTTCATCAGCTACCGCCATCCGGTCCCACCTCCCAGACCCCCGTCACCTCGCGTGACGGGTGAATCAGTTCATTAGCTACTCCCGCTTCTCACCCCCCTGGTAAAGACAGAGGACCAGGGTTTAGCTTCTGAACTTTCTCCCCTGCCACACGAGGTGGCAGGGGCCGTTTGTGTGTTTTGGGCG
>CAZDRL010000069.1:0-5574 GCA_964508035.1 uncultured Desulfuromonas sp. | reverse complement strand
ATGGGCCTGGGCATGTTGCTGATGGCATACATGAAATCCGACAGCAGAAAGGAGGGGAGAAAGGTAAGCACCATGGCCAGCTGGCTGGCGAGCAACTGGCCCCGGGTCAGAATACTGATCACCATCCCCATGAACAGGGCCCCGGTGAGAAAAATCGCCGCCATGCCAAACAGCAGGAAAATACTGCCGCGCAGGGGTACATTGAAAAGGAATTCTCCCATCAGAACCGACAGCAGCACATCAAACATGCCGATGACAAAATAGGGGATAAATTTACCCAGAATCAACTCCGACCCCTTTACCGGAGTGGAAATCAGCTGTTCCATGGTGCCACGTTCCCATTCGCGTGCGACGGTGAGGGAGGTCAGCAGCGCGGCGATTACCATCATGATAACGGCGATGAGTCCGGGGATGATATAGTTTTTAGACTCCATGTCCTGGTTGTACCAGGTCCGTGGGCGCAGATCCGTCGGCAATTGGAGGTCCCGCGCCCCGCTGCGCCGCACCTCGCGCAGCGCGACATCCTGAGAATAGGTAGCCGCGATGGTATCGGCATAGCCGATGGCGATGGTCGCCGTGTTGGAGTCGCTGCCGTCCACAATCAACTGCACGGAAGCCGAGCGGCCCGAATCGATGCGGCGGGCAAAATTTTCCGGGATCACCAGCGCAACTAAAGCCTGCATGGAGTCAACGGCATGTTCCAGCTCCGGGTAGCTGCGCACGTAATCACGGATGGAAAAATAGGCCGAGCCGTCAAACCCACTGATAAACTCACGGCTGGCGTGGGACTCGCTGCGGTCCCAGATCACGATCGGCACATCGTCCACATCCAGTTTCAGCGCATAGCCGAACAACACCAGCAGCAGCATCGGGATCGCAATCGCCATCGCCAGACTCCGAGGATCGCGAAAGACATGAATAAACTCCTTGCGGGCCACCGCCCAAACGCGAATGGGTCTCATCCCTGCACCTCCTGTTGCGGCTGATCGGCGCGGTCACGGGTCTCGATGAGGGAAACGAACAAATCTTCCATTGAGGGGACGATCTTTTCTACCCGCTCCACCGCGTAGCCTTGCTTGGATAAAAATTCGCGTAACTTTGGTGCCATCGCTTCACCATCCTCGACAACTACGTGCAGACCGCGCCCGAACAAGGCCACGCTCCCCACGCCGTCGACCTGCTCCAACTCCCCCATGGCATCCTGCGGCCGGGCGCACATCACCTCCAGGATATCTTCCTGCATCTCTTCGGTCTTGAGGGCCTCGGGGGAGCCGATGGCGATCAGCTCCCCGCGGTAAATCAGCCCGATCCGGTCACAATACTCCGCTTCATCCATGTAGTGGGTGGTGACAAACACCGTAACCCCTGTTTCGGTGAGCTCGTAGATCAAATCCCAGAACTGACGCCGGCTGATCGGATCCACCCCGGAGGTGGGTTCGTCGAGGAAAATGATGGGAGGCTCATGCAGGATAGCGCACCCCAGGGCCAGACGCTGTTTCCAGCCACCGGACAGGATCGCCGTGCGCGAGTGGCGGTGCTCCTTCAGACCCGCCATCTCTAGCACCCACTCCTTGCGCGCCTCTTTCTTTTCGGGGGCGATGCGATAAATACCACTGTAAAAATTGATGTTTTCCTCCACCGTCAGATCCTCGTAGAGGGAAAACTTCTGACTCATATAGCCGATATGGGCCTTTATCTTTTCCGCTTCAGTGAGGACATCATAGCCCGCGACGGTTCCCGTTCCTGAACTGGGGGTGAGGATGCCGCACAGCATGCGGATAGTGGTGGACTTTCCGGCACCGTTGGGCCCCAGGAAGCCGAAAATTTCTCCGGTAGTGACCTCGAAGCTGACCTTGTCAACCGCGATGAAATCACCGAAGCGTTTTCCCAGACCCTTTACCGCAACCGCTATTTCATTATTATTGCTGCTCATGCTCTTTGCCTCCGTCCCCTTCGGCCATCACCGAAATGAACACATCCTCCAGGGTCGGCTCAACGGTGCGTATCCCTACAAGTGCGATACCCGCCTGCTCCAGGGTCGTTTTTATCGCCGCCTCCGTCTCCGGCGGATCATTGGTCACCACATGGGTCTTGTCCCCGAACAAGCCGACCGAATCCGCCGAAAAACGTTCGCGCAGCGCTGCAGTGGCCGTGCGTGGATTTTCCGATCTCACCTGCAGGATGGTGCCACGCATCAACTTCTTTACCTCTTCCGGGGTACCGAGGGCCAGAAGCTTGCCCCGATCAATAAAAGCCAAGCGATTGCAGCGTTCCGCCTCGTCCAGGTAGGCGGTGGAAACAAAGATCGTCACCTTCTCGCGCAGTAACTGGTAGAGGATGCGCCAGAAGTCCCGCCGCGAAACCGGATCTACGCCGTTGGTGGGTTCATCCAGAAAGAGGACCGTGGGCGTGTGGATCAGGGCGCAGGACAGCCCGAGTTTTTGTTTCATCCCGCCCGAAAGGTTGCCCGCGAGGCGCTTTTTAAAGGGGGTCAGAGCGCTGAAGTCCAGCAGCTCATCAATCTTTTCCTTTCTCCCCTTGCGCGGCACCTCGTAGATGTCCGCGTAAAAATTGATGTTCTCCATCACGGTCAGATCCGGATACAAACCAAAACGCTGACTCATGTAACCGATCTTATTCTTCAGCGGTTCCGCCTCTTTGACTATGTGATGGCCCGCCACCCAGGCATCGCCAGAGGTGGGGTCCATAATCGCAGTCAAGAGCCGCATGGTCGTGGTCTTCCCAGCTCCGTCCGGGCCGACCAGGCCGAATATTTCGCCCGCGGCTACCTCCAGGTCAAGCCCGTCCACGGCAACCAGGTCCCCGAAGGATTTGGTCAATTTCTCAGTTCGTATGCCACTCATGCTCTGGCCTTTGCTGTTAGCTTGGGTGTCTATGACGTAAAACGCCTATTTTAACGCGATGTCGGCGTCGGCCGGCATCCCGGGTTTGAGCTCCATCTCGGGGTTCGAGATATTTACTTTGATACGGTAGACCAGCTTCACCCGTTCCTCGGTGGTCTGGACGTTTTTGGGGGTGAATTCCGCTTCCGAGGAGATAAAAGAGATGCGCCCCTCGTAGGTTTTGTCCGGGTAGGTATCGGTGGTGACGTGCACGGTCTGCCCCACCTTGACCCGACCCAGATCAGTCTCGTTGATATAGCCGCGCAGCCAGACGTCAACCAAGTCGCCGACGGTCACCACCGGCGTGCCGGCGACCACATATTCCCCCGCCTCCACGTTTTCCGACAAGACAATCCCGGTCAGAGGCGCGTGCAAAGTGGCATACCCCAGCCTGGTTTCCGCCAGAGCCAACGCTTGTTTTGCGCGCTGGACATCCGCGCGCGCCCGGTCGATCCTTTCTATCCGCGGCCCTATTCTGACCAGTTCATAGCGGGCGCTGCTTTCTCTCAAGGCGGCTCGGGCCTGTTCGATCTCTTCTTTGCGGGGTCCTTCAACCACCAGCTTCAGATTTTCCCCGACTTCGCGCAAGCGCTCCTTTGCGGTTGTATATGCCGCATCGGCTTCCTCAAATTCACGCGCGGAAATGACCGCATCCTCAAACAACTTTTTCTGCCTGGCAAATTCCGCCTGCCAGCGCACATATTCTCCGCGGGCCTGTTGTTCGGCCGCTTTGGCGGCGTCTATCTCCTGCGGTCTGGAACCGGCCACAAGTTCATCCAATTTCGCTTGCGCCCGGCGTTGCGCCGCTTTCGCTTCCTCAATCTCTTCTACCCGGGACCCGGCCTCAAGCTCGGCCAGTACCGCTTGGCTGGCTTGCAACTCGGCCGCGCGCAACGCGACCTCCTGGGACAAATCCACGCTGTCCAGCACGGCTACCAGCTGGCCGGCTTCGACCCGTTCACCTTCTGAGACCAGACGTTTTTCCACCCGCCCGGCTATTTTAAAGCTCACCTCGGCATCAGTAATCTCAATATTGCCCGAAATGGTGACAATATTCGGGTCTTTTTTAGACCAAACCCTTATGTATTGAACGGTCAGTATGGTGGCGACAATCACCACAATCGCCACTACGGCGAGTATTAGTCTTTTTTTCTTGGGCATGGTCAGGCCTCCTAGAGGGAGAAAGAGCAGTTAATTAAATATGCGTATCTACTTTCAGGGTACCTTTACGGAACAGAGCAAGGTGTTCATGGCGCATCCATTGGTTATAAGGCTGGCAGAAGAAATAACCCAAGGGCAACACCCGCAATACGCCTTGTATCAACAATACTTTTTTGCACACTTCCTTAAATGGCGCTGGGGGGTGACCATTGCAACGGTTTCAGGCGCGGGATTACAAAGCCTTTAAACAATCTATCAAGGATCAAAGCAAGTACAACCAACCCCTTGCCCTTTCCCCCAAACTTCCACACGCCTTGCATTGAAGACACCGCTAAAAGGTTCAACTCCAGCTACGCAACCACGATCTGAGGTGAATCGACGTTTCGGGCCAAATTCAGTGCGCTGCTGGCGAGCGCTACAACATGTTCTGCAACGCACTCTTTTTGGACTTGTTGCATCACACCCACCCCTACACCAAATTCGACCCTGTGACAGATGCTGCTGTAACGATAGGGGATGGTGATTCCGGCAAGATTTTTCAGGATGTTTTCGGCGATGGTCAACGCAACCCCGGGTGAGGCACCGGGGAGAATCCCACCAAACATCTCTGACGCAAACCACGTTACATATAAATTTCCAGATGAAGTAAGGGAGTAACTGATAGAGGCCCGCACCAGCTTTACGCAATCATGCAGATGTTGTGCATATCTTTGCCCCAAGGATTCAAACTGCTTGATTTCCACCAGAACCAGCGCCAGGGGATCTGCGTTCAGACGTGCAACCCTTAAGCCGAAGTCTACCGAAGTCATCAATGTGCTTTCTCTGCGTGGCTGGCATAATCCGTCCATAAGAATTTCCAGAAAAATTGCTGCGTTTTAGAAAGGCAGGGGGTGTGCAGGATTAAGCTATGGTCTTTTCAACCATTCCCACCCGGTGTAAGGGCCCGCTTAAGAAGGGCAAACACCCGCCGCGCCTCGTCACGCATCCGCTCTGGTTCACCGGCCAGCATCGATTGGATCACCAGCCCCTGGATGGAGCCGACAAACAGCGTCGCCGCGGCGGCCGTATCGAGCTGTGGCGCAAACTCGCCTGTGCTTTTGCCTTCCTCTATCAATGCGCACAGGCGCTCCTCATAGCGGCGGATAAAAGTCCGGACCATTTTTTTGGCCGCAGTATCATCGGCGCGCTGCAACTCGCCGAACATCATGCGCGGTACGCCGGGGTGGGAAACGACAAAGTCGATGTGGGCCATAAACATCGCTTCCAGGGCCTCCAGCGCCGTGGTGGAGCTCTGGGCCGCAAGCTCAATTCGAGCTGCCAGGCGCTTTGCCACCCAGTCCATAACACTTTCCCAAATGGCGGCCTTGCCGCTGAAATGGCGGAACAGGGCACCTTGAGTCAGCCTCATATGTTTGGCAATAGCAGCTGTAGTAATTTCACTGGGGTTCTGAGTAGCGGACAGATCAACAACCGCCATAATGGTGGCGGCACGCCGCTCTTCGGCGGGCAG
>CAZDRL010000068.1:0-6129 GCA_964508035.1 uncultured Desulfuromonas sp. | reverse complement strand
GCAAAGTTTACATAATATATATTATGCGACTCAAGGCGGGTTATGCTCTAACCTGGGCAAACATAATTCATTATATACAACTGTGGTGTTATGGTAGGATTTATAGCTGGTTTATTATACAATTTACCCTTCGGGCGCTGAACTGGAGCAGTTATGCCAAAACAGTCACAGGAAGAAATCCTTGAATTTGTTCTCAATTCATCTGAGCTTCCCACCTTGTCAAATGTCGCATCACGCCTGATCACTATTACGTCGCAGGAAGAAACCACTATCAACGACATTGCCTCCTTGATCTCCAAGGACATATCATTGTCTACCAAGCTCCTGCGCGTGGTTAATTCTGCGTTTTACAGCTTTCCGCAACAAATCGGCACTATTCACCAGGCAGCCTCCATCCTCGGTACCAATGCGGTACGCAGTCTGGTGTTATCGTTTTCTTTCTTAAAGCCGGAACAGATGAGGGCTAAAGACTTCGATTATGCAACATTCTGGGAGAATTCCCTCTTTGAAGCGGTAACAGCACGGATGTTGATGACTGCCATGGCTGCAGAGGACTCAGAGGAGGGCTTTGTGGCAAGTTTGTTGCAAAACCTTGGGGTGCTGATACTGTCACGCGCCTACCCTGCTGAATATGCCGAAGTTGATAAAGTGCTTGCCTCGGGGGATAACTACAAACGTTCAGACATTGAAAAGCAGATTATTGGTGCGGAACATACATATATCGGCAGTGAAGTGGTGAAACGTTGGGGTTTTCCTGAAACCCTGATTGCCCCCATTGCGTATCACCATCAGCCACATAAATACCCGGGGGATTCGAAAAAAATAAAACTGTTATGTCAGGTGGTGCACCTAGCGGGCATGCTCTCTAAAGCACGGCGCTCCAAGAGTCCGGAAGAGCATGTATCTGAATTCCGTCGCCGTGCGCAACAACAGTTGGACATCAGCAAGCGAATGCTAGAAAAACTCCTAGATGAAGTGCACACCGAGGTTGAGGAGACTGCCCAATTCTTCAACATCAAAATCACTCACCAGAAATCGATTGCGGAGATTCTCCAGATAGCAAATGCCGAGCTCAGCGTATTGAATCTCACCTATGAGCAGATGAACCGCGAACTGGTGGAAAAAACGGTCAAACTGGAACTATTGACCAAAGACCTGGAGAAGAAAAATGCTTTTCTAGAAAAACTTGCTCACATAGATGGTTTGACCGAGGCGCATAACCATCGTTACTTTCAAAACTTTCTGGATAAAGAGATTAAACGTGCCGACCGAAATGAAAGTAACGTCAGCGTGGTTATGATAGATATCGATCATTTTAAACCGTTTAATGATGCGCATGGACACCAGATTGGCGACCAGATGCTAATTCAGTTTTCTGAGCAATTTCGCAACCATATCCGTGAATATGACGTGTTTGCCCGCTATGGCGGGGAAGAATTTGTTCTTGTTTTGCCAGATACAGATGCCAGTGAAGCTGGAAAGGTTGCGGAAAAACTTCGCGCCATGATTGCGGCACATCCTTTTACCCATGGAAATGAAACCTACTACATAACCGCTAGCTTCGGGGTTGCCAGCATAAACCCGGCGACAGACACCTTCGGCAAAAATGAGCTCATTTCATGTGCGGATAAAGCTCTGTATGAATCCAAGAAAAAGGGACGCAACCTCGTGACCATCTACAGTAGCAAGAAAAATAGTAAGAAAAAATGGTTCGGGCGCTAGGTCGTTAAAGTGTAAGGTAAACTTTGCTCAACACTGTGTCGATAAGGAGTAGAGAAGCATTTTAACCAGAAACTACCTGAAGTATGGAAACTACAGGAGCAACCCACGGAAGGGAGTAACAAATGGCACAGCCAATTAACAATACGCATCTGGAACAGTTCCGCACTGAAGCGCAGCGTGTTATGCAGCAAAACCGTCAACAACAGGGCGCCACGCCTGCTGCAACTGAGGCTACAGATTCCACAGGCTATACGGATAATGTCACTTTGGGAAAAACCTCAGCCTCTGCCGGTTTATATCGCGCCGACTTAAAAACCGCTGACGCAGCGCAACTCAACCTATTTCGTAGCCTGGTAATAAAAATCTTTGAAGAACAGGGTCTTGCCACCACGCTCTCAATGGGTGAAAACCGGGTAGATATCGAAAGCCTTTCGGTGGAAGAGGCGCAACAACTTATTGCAGCAGACGGTTATTTTGGCGTGGAACAAACCTCAGAGCGGATTTTTCAGGCGGCAGTGGGTATCGCCGGAGGGGATCCGGCACGCCTGGATGCAATTATGCAAGGGGTTAAGGAAGGGTTTGCTGAAGCAGAACAAGCCTTTGGCGGCACCCTGCCGGAGATTTCATATCAAACCCGCGATGCAGTGATGGAAAAACTCAACGACTGGGCTGAGGCTCACAACCCTGCGCCATAACCACTAGCCAATTCAGCACCAATTTGAGTATTTTTTGTACATATCCGACCCAGCCCGGGCGACAATCTCCCGGCGCTGGGTTTTATCTATTCTGGCACTATATTCGCGCATCCCTTTAATGCTGTTGCCAAGAAAATACCTCTCCCGTTGTTGCATATCTGCCGGGAGCGCTTCAATGTGCGCAAACTGAGGATCGTGCCTGAGCAACCAGTTGTACATAGCGGAAATAAAATCCTCCCCTGCCCCACTATCTTCCCCGTGCTCCATGTGCTCGATAACCCCTTTTACCCACAGGTGCAGTTGTTGTTCGGCAATATTCAACCAGTGCCGCGCATTATCCTGCATGGTGCTGTGTGCAAAAATTATCTTTTGCGGTTGACGTTGCATAACTTTGCGTAAGGAGTGCAAGGCGATCTCCAGATCAAAGCGCGGAGGAGTTGCAGGGCGCATATAGTTGCCTGCAGGGGTTTCACAGCACACCCCTGCTACTTCTCCGCCAATAAGAAGTTCGCCAAACATAAAACTGACGTGATGGGGTGCATGTCCAGGGGTATGGAGAATCTCTATTTCCAGATCATTGAGTTTTGCCTGGTCGACAAACAGTGGCTGGAGACGGAGATTTTCGAGCGGAACGGGAACTATCTCTCCGTATTCCAGCGCTACGTCTCCCAACACCTTAAGTGAGCCTTCCCAGAGTGCCTGCGGCTCAAGCATATGTTTGACCCCAGCGGGATGACAGATCACCTGCGCGCTGGGAAAGTGGCGTATCAATTCCCCAGCTCCACCTGCGTGGTCTATGTGGATATGGGTCAGAAGGATATAGTCGAGCCGTTTAACGCCGTGTTGCTGGAGCGCATCGAGTAATACCGGGATAGTGGAAAAGGGCCCTGGATCTACTACAAACGCCTTATCGGCGTCCGAGTAGATCCAGGAATTAATGAAATTGCGAAATCCTTCAAGGTTTTTTTGATCTAAAAATACTTGATGTAGATTCTCGTATTTCATATCTAACCCCTCGAATAAAAATGGTTTATTCTCTACGCGCACTCTGTGAAACCACAGGAGCGGCATACACAACATCCACCTTCATGCTCAACTGGGCCACCACACTCGGGGCACGCTCCACCCTGCACTGCCTGCGCGGGCATTTTACCTTCATCGATTTGTACGTGCTGTTGAATAGCCTTTGCGAGAGCATCGGCACAAGAGGTTATCTTGTTGTTGCCGAAACCTGCGTGTTTGTGGCACGAAATTCCAATCAGTTGCTTCACCGCCTGACGTGCCTGCACCCCGCTGCGCCATGCGAGTGACACCAGGCGTCCGAGTGCTTCACACTGTGATGACGCACACCCACCAGCTTTACCCATGGTGGTAAAGACCTCAAACAGACCATGTTGATCCTCGTTGATCGTTACATACAGGGGACCACAGCCGGTTTCCATCTGATAGGTTGCTCCACCGAGCTTGCGCGGCCGATTACGCTTACGACTCTGCTTGCGGCTCTCCATGGGGATCTCAACCGCATCTTTAGCTTCTTTTGTGACCGACAGTACCTGATTGTCACGTGAGCCGTCGCGATAGATTGTCACCCCTTTACACCCGTTCTCATACGCCATCTGGTATACCGCAGTTACATCATCGCGGGTAGCTGAGTTAGAGAAGTTCACCGTCTTGGATACAGCATTATCGGTGTGGCGCTGGAACACGGCCTGCATTTTAATATGGTCTTCAGGGGTGATATCGTGTGCCGTAACAAAAACCCGGCGCACATCTTCTGGGATCTGGTCGAAATCTCTGATGCTCCCCTTTTCTGCAATCAGCTTCATCAGCTCTATAGAGTAAAACCCACGTTCGCGCGCAATCTCTTCAAAGAGCGGGTTCACCTCTACCAGAATGTCGTTATCCATCACCTGACGCACATATGAAACGGCAAACAATGGCTCTATACCACTTGAGCTGTTGGCAATAATAGAGATCGTCCCTGTAGGAGCTATGGTGGTGCAGGTCGCGTTGCGGACCTCCCCTTCCCCGCGCGTATCGTAGATGCTCCCCTTCCAGTTGGGAAACGCGCCGCGCTGGGCTGCAAGCTGACGCGAGGTAGCATGCGCTTTTTCGTTGATAAAGGCCATCAACCTGTCCCCCATGGCAAGCGCTTCGCTGCTGTTGTAGGGGATTTGCAATTGAATCAGCATATCCGCCCAGCCCATGACACCCAAGCCAACCTTGCGGTTGGCGAGTGACATCTCGCGGATTTGCTCAATGGGATAGTTATTCACATCGATGACGTTGTCGAGGAAGCGGAGTGCGAGCGCTACAGTGCGCTCAAGCTTGTTCCAATCTACCTCCCGTTTTTCCACATCTACCATTTTGTTCAAGTTTATAGAGCCAAGGTTACACGACTCATATGGCAACAGCGGCTGTTCTCCGCAGGGGTTGGTGCTCTCGATCTCCCCAACATGGGGAGTGGGGTTGTCACGATTGAGGCGGTCGAGAAATATAATCCCCGGCTCACCATTGTTCCATGCCAGATCGACAATATGGTCAAAGACCTTTTGCGCTGCCATCTGATTTACCACTTCATTGGTACGGGGGTTGATGATGTCGTATTCGCGGTCGTGTTTTACCGCTTCCATAAACTCTTCGGTAACCCCAACAGAGATGTTGAAGTTGGTAAGAACGCTCTGATCCCGTTTGCTCATGATAAAGTCCATGATATCGGGATGATCTACACGCAGGATCCCCATGTTGGCGCCGCGTCTGGTGCCACCTTGTTTGATGGTCTCAGTTGCAGTATCAAACACATTCATAAAAGACAGAGGACCAGAAGATACCCCCTTGGTTGAAAGCACTACATCGTTAGCTGGGCGGATACGGGAAAAGGAAAATCCAGTGCCCCCGCCACTTTTATGGATCAGAGCAGTGTTTTTCACCGCTTCAAAAATACTTTCCATCGAATCTTCAACCGGCAGAACAAAACATGCTGACAGTTGCCCCAACTCGCGTCCGGCATTCATCAAGGTGGGGGAGTTGGGCAGGAATTCCAGCGCAGAGATCATGGCGTAAAATTGGGCGCTCAGCTCTTCGACACTTTCAGGGTCAGAATATGTTGCTTCCGCTTGGGCGACAGCATCGGCGACACGTTGAAACATATTGGCCGGGGTTTCAAGCGTGCGCCCCTCTTGGTCCCGTTTCAGGTAGCGCCGCTCAAGAACGGTAAGTGCATTTTTGGTAAGTGGAATTGCCTCTGAACTGCTGTGCTCGGTCATACAAACTTATCCTTTTCGGGTTGGTTATTATAGCGCTCTGCGCAGGACAAACACCATATGCGGTAGATGCGGTGAATTTAAACCACTATATGTCGTGGCGTCAAGTCCAATGTTTTTAAGCTTACTCTAACAGATTAGCGAATACTCAGCCCCCATCACGGCACACCACCAGAGCTAGATGCACAGCGACATAATCCCCTTTCAACCATGCTAACTTCTGCGGCTGGCTAATTTCGGGAGAGTACTTTATAATTGCGTTTGTTCCAACACTGGTGATATTTTCACCTTAAGGCATTAACTGCTTTATCAAGCGGGATGATTCGTGTTTCATTCCGCACCACTAGCCAATTTCACTCCACTTAACCCGCAGGAAAATCTTTGTCTATCTATCTCGACAACGCCGCAACTTCGTTTCCCAAACCGGAATCTGTATATACCACCCAAGA
>CAZDRL010000067.1:0-6352 GCA_964508035.1 uncultured Desulfuromonas sp. | reverse complement strand
AAGTGTCATTCTCCGGGGGCAACCCGTTTTTGCATCCATCCTTTGTAGCACTTTATCGCGCTGCAGTAGAACGGAATCTAACTCCGGCAATCCTGGGGAATCCGGTAACTGAACAGAGCTTAGAGCAGATCCTGGAAATTGAAAAACCGGTTTTTTATCAGGTAAGTCTGGAAGGGTTGGAGCAACACAACGATTACATCCGCGGAACGGGCAACTATAGGGCAGTTATGGATTTTCTCGAGCTGCTCCAGAAAAAAGACGTCTATGCTATGGTGATGCTGACCCTGACGCAGGATAATCTGGATCAGGTTCTACCTCTGGCACAGGAGTTGCGCGAACGTGTGGATCTGTTCACGTACAACCGCCTCTCCATGGTAGGAGAGGGGGCCGCACTACAGAGCGCGGAACAGGCAAACTATCAGGCCTTCGTCAAAGACTATCTGGCCGCATGCCGGGAAAACCCGATAATGGCTATGAAAGATAATCTTATCAACACTGAGCGCGACCTGCAGGGGAGGGATCTTTTCGGCGGTTGCACTGGCTTTGGCTGTGGTGCGGCGTTCAATTTTGTCTCTGTATTGCCAAGTGGCGAGGTTCATGCGTGTCGTAAATATCCGTCACCTATCGGCAATATCCTCCACAGTAGCCTGGAAGAGATCTATTCCGCCGAAAAAGCTAAAGCATACCGGCGCGGTTCAGCTGCCTGCATCGACTGCAGATTGCGCCCGGTGTGTGGCGGGTGCCCGGCAGTAACCTACGGCTACGGGCATGACCCGTTCAGTGCAAAAGATCCCGCCTGTTTTCTGGCTGAATAAAAGGAGTCACAGCAGTGCTGTGGTTATAGAACATCTATGCAACCTGATATGGTAAAAACCATCGCAACAGATTTGAAGCTGAACCCTAAAGGGGTGAACGCGGTCCTTGAACTTCTCGACAGCGGCGCAACCTTGCCGTTTATCGCGCGCTACCGCAAAGAACTCACCGGAAGCATGGATGAAGAGGCGATCGCCGCTATCCGGGATGCGCGCACGCGCATGGTGGAACGGGAGCAACGGCGTGCAGCTATTATCACCTCGCTGGAAGAACGGGAGCTGTACCATGGTGACCTCAAGCATCAGATTGAGGCGGCAACAAGCTTGAAAGAGCTGGAAGATATCTACCTGCCACATCGAGTTAAGCGCCGCACCCGTGCCACCATTGCACGCGAACGGGGACTCGAACCGCTGGCGCAGCTTATCCTAACCAGCACACAGGATGCAAAACAGGCAGCACCAGGGTTCATCAATCCGGCGCTGGGGGTGGAGACAGATGCTGCTGCCCTGGCCGGGGCGCGCGACATCGTCGCGGAGCACATCAACGAAGACCTCGGCGCGCGAGCACAGATGCGCGCGCTGTTCTTAGCCAAAGCGCACCTGTGCACCAGTGTAGTTAAAAAGCACATCGAGCAGGCGCAGAAATTCAGAGACTATTTTGACTGGAGCGAAAAAGCTACGGCAGCTCCATCCCATCGGTTCTTGGCCATTTTGCGCGGTGAAACCGAAGGGTTTCTAAAGGTTTCGCTACGCCCCGATCCCGAAGATGCAGTTGCGTTACTCAAACAGCGCTTTGCGCAGGGGAGGAAAAACGCTGCACAGCTCGAAGAGGCGTGTGAAGATTGTTACAAACGCCTCCTTGCACCGTCGATGGAGACAGAACTGCGCGCTGAACTTAAGCAACGCGCAGATACCGAAGCGATCAGGGTCTTTCGCGACAACGTGCGGGAACTGCTCATGGCCCCACCTTTGGGGCAAAAGTCTATCCTCGCAATTGATCCGGGGTTTCGCACCGGCTGCAAGGTAGTGTGTTTAGATCGGCAGGGGAAGCTTGTCTATGATGGAGTGATCTTCCCGTTTACCGGCGCGGGAAAAGCCGCGCAGGCGCAAAAAGAGGTGCAAAAGTTGGTTGAACGCTTCGCCATTGAGGCCATTGCCATTGGCAACGGCACCGCCGGGCGCGAGACCGAGAGTTTTATCCGCAACTGCGCTCTGGAGCCGGAACCGTTGATTGTGTCGGTAAACGAGAGTGGTGCCTCGATCTATTCCGCCTCAGACATTGCGCGGCAGGAGTTTCCGACACACGACATAACCGTGCGGGGTGCGGTCTCCATCGGCAGGCGTCTTGCCGATCCCTTGGCGGAGTTGGTGAAGCTCGACCCCAAATCGATCGGAGTAGGGCAGTATCAACATGATGTGGATCAGAACGCGCTCCAAAGCAGCCTCGACGACACGGTTGTATCTTGCGTTAACCATGTGGGGGTGGAGCTAAACACCGCCAGCGCCGCGCTCCTCGCCTATGTGTCAGGCCTTGGAGCGCAGTTGGCGCAGAATATCGTGGCCTATCGTGATGAACACGGCCCATTTACACGCAAAAAAGAGCTGAAAAAGGTGAAACGCTTAGGGCCGAAGGCGTTTGAACAGGCCGCCGGGTTTGTGCGGATCTACAATGCCCCCGATCCGTTGGACCGTTCTGCGGTTCACCCCGAGCGTTTTAAGCTGGTGGAACAGATATGTGCAGATAACCACACCAGTGTAGCGGAACTGATGCAGAGTGCAAAGAAACGTGACGCCATTGATCTACAGCGCTATTGTCGTGATGATATCGGACTCCCAACCCTGAATGATATTTTGCAGGAGCTGGCGAAGCCCGGGCGTGACCCCCGCAGCAGGTTTGAGGCATTTTCCTTTGCTGCGGGGATCGAGAAAGTCAGCGATTTACACGCAGGGATGCAGGTGCCAGGCATAGTTACCAATGTCACCAACTTCGGCGCGTTTATCGATATCGGCGTACATCAGGATGGTCTTGCCCATATCAGCGAACTGACCCAGGGCTTCGTCAAAGACCCGGCCACCGTGGTGAAAGTGGGGCAACAGGTTTCTGCGCGTGTGCTCGCTATTGATGCAAAGCGCAACCGCATAAGTCTGTCCCTGAAAGATGGCAGCGGACGTTGATCTTTTCTTAATAACGCCAGTTGACTAACACCATCATAGGGGCGACCTGCTCCGGCATGGCACCGAACCAGTAGACATTATTTTTCATGATGTTGAGCAGCCCGATCTGCAAACCTTTTTCTACCGTTTCGGAAAAGTTCACAAAACCGAGTTGTACCCCGTTCAATTGGGTGGCGTAGTTAAAGGCGCTCAGCTGCAGACCGGAAAAACGCCCCGAGGTATAGTTGGCAAACCAGGCAAGATGGGCGCCGGAGTAGTCTTGCGCATAGTTGGCAAGTAGCCCCAAGCTCACCCCTGAACTGTCATGCGAGGAGCCGTTTATAAACCCAAGCGCTAGGGCACGCTGGGGGTTTTGTCCCCAGATATTGAGGGCAATCCCGTTGATGGGGGTGGTGTCTGGATGGATAGCAATATCAGGGGTGAGACTTAACTGAAAACCTGCCGCAGCAGCTTTGTCGTGTGCCCCAAATACGGCCAGACTCAAAACAAATCCTACAATAAGCTTTTTACACATCATTTCCTCCATATTTTGTCCATTATTTATGTGGCAAGGTATTCAATCCTACGGCTGGTGTTGCCGTTGTGTCCTTGATCGCGCTATTATCTGCAAAACCTGCTCGGTCAGAATCCGACATAGAGTACCATGGTACTCTGACAATTGGGAAGTTCGGAACACTTTGGCAGCTTCAGGAAAATTCAACTATGCACAAATTCAGACACGATTTTAATGCTATTGCCCAGTGCGGCGTTCTAGACAACGGCGGAGTAACGCGCTTAGCCCTCACCAAGGCGGATCATGAGGCGCGCGCTTATCTCATTAAAACAATGAGGACCGCTGGGCTGGAGGTTCACATCGATGCGGTGGGAAATATTCATGGAGTGCTCCAAGGCTCACACCCAAAGCTTCCCCATGTAGTTATCGGCTCCCATCTGGATACGGTGCCGCATGGAGGACATTATGACGGTGTTATCGGAGTGTTGGCGGGACTTGAAGTGGTACGGCGCCTGCGTGCCAATGGAATTCAACTCCAGCGTTCGGTTAGAGTTATCAATTTCTGCGCCGAAGAGTCGAGTCGCTTTGGGGTTGCAACCCTTGGGAGCAAGGCCATAACCGGTAAAATAAATACCGAAGATCTCAAACAAATCATCGACAGTGAAGGTATGAGTTTTTACACCGCGCTGCAACACAGTGGCTGCAATGCAGATACCCTCGCGCAAGAGGTGCTGGGCAAAGAGGATATCCATGTGTTTCTGGAACTCCATATTGAGCAGGGACAGGTTCTGGAGCAAGAAAATATAGATATCGGTCTGGTGACAGCTATCGCCGCACCGAGCAGATTTGACCTCGTACTTACAGGACGCAGTGATCACTCCGGCAACACCCCCATGCATATGCGCCGCGATGCCCTGGCTGGCGCGGCGGAAGTTGTGCTGGCAGTGGAGGAGATCGCGCGCAATTCCGGTGCCTCCAGTGTCGGCACGGTAGGGGTGTTGGAGGTTGAGCCCGGCGCCATGAACGTGGTGCCAGGCAGGGTTCATCTGCAAATTGATCTGCGTGATACCAGCCTGGAAGCAAAAACCCGTGCCGGGATGGAGCTGCAGCGCAGAATTGAGTTTATTGCGCAAAAACGTAACCTTGGGGCCCAGATCAAAACACTGTGTAACGATAAGCCGATAATTCTGGACGCGCCACTGCGCAAGCGGATCCAGCATCTGGCCACCGCCTTGAATATCTCCACCATGGAGATGCCCAGCGGTGCGGGCCACGATGCCATGCACTTTGCCGCCATAGCCCCCACAGCGCTGCTGTTTATCCCCAGCATCGAAGGGATAAGCCATAACATAAAAGAACAAAGCTCGTTTGCCGCGATTGCAACAGGGGTAGAGCTCCTTTATACCTGCGTACAAGATTTAGCTGCGGTATGATACATATGTCATATCCCTATTTTCCGCTGTAATATTAGCCACTTGCACATGCCACAAGGAATAACTATGAAACACGAAAAACTTCACGCCAATCCAGAACTACTTGTATCTGCAGACCCGGCAGCTCTGCAAGAGTTCTACGCATCAAGGCATCCTGCGGTTACTGCGGAGTCAATTTCAGTCCTGGCGGATACAGATATCTGGCCGTTACTCCAACATGCGGACAAACAACTGCGTGCGGAAATTTTCCGTCACCTTAAGGAAGAGCTGCAGATAAAAATAGTCGAAAATCTGACCTCCAAGGATGTTGCGAAACTCATAACCGACCTGCCTCCGGATAACCGTACCGACCTGTTCAAGAAATTGCCAGAAGCGCTACAGGAATCAGTTTTGCCCGCTTTGGCGCAGGCCCAGCGTGAAGACATTCGCTCTTTGTCGGCGCACGAAGAGGGCACCGCCGGCGCAGTTATGACCTCCGCCTATGCGACCCTGACCCCGGAATTAACCACAGCTCAGGCGATTGAACGGCTCCGCGAAGTCGCGCCCGACAGCGAGACGATCTATTATGCGTACGTGCTGGGTGAACACCGGCAGCTGCTGGGTTTCGTGTCGCTCAAAAAGCTTATTTTGGCGCAGCGGGCGGCGCGGGTGGATGAAATTATGCATAAAGGGGTGATTTTTGCCCGGGTCGGGGATGACCAAGAAGAGGTGGCACATAAAATCCAGAAGTATGATTTGCTCGCCTTGCCAATCATCGACGCGCAGAATGCTCTGGTAGGGATTGTCACCCATGACGACGCCTTTGATATCATCACCCAGGAATACACCGAAGATATGGAAAAATTCATGGGGATCGGTGGTGCCCACGCAGACGCCGCATACACAAAAACGAGCGTCTGGGGCCATTTCAAAAACAGATATCCGTGGGTGATAGCCCTGGCGCTGCTGGGTTTAGTGTCCGGCTTTATTGTGCAACATTTTGAAGGGCTGTTGCTTCAATTTGCAATTCTGGCGATGTTTATGCCGATGTTAGCCGATACCGGCGGCAACACCGGCAGTCAATCCGCCACCTTGGTGGTGCGGGCCTTAGCCCTCAAAGAAGTTTCCCCCAAAGATATCGTGCGTATCCTGGGGAAGGAATTTCAGGTTGCGTTGCTACTGGCACTCCTGCTTGGAGTGATTGCTTTTGGGCGCGTATTCTTTTTTGGCGGCGGGTCATCGATGCCGGACGGTTTTTCTCTACTGCGAATTGCCAGTGCCATTTCACTGGCGCTGGGATTGCAGGTGATCACATCAACATTGATAGGAGCGTTACTCCCTCTGGGCGCCGCGAAACTGAAGCTGGACCCGGCGGTGGTAGCAAGCCCGGCTCTGACCACCATTGTGGATATCACCGGATTGATTATTTACTTTACGATAGCCAAACTGTTCATAGGGGG
>CAZDRL010000066.1:0-6473 GCA_964508035.1 uncultured Desulfuromonas sp. | reverse complement strand
GGCAGAAAAAAGCTCTATGTTGCCGCATGCACCAGGGTAGGGTTCAGGATAGAAGTTAACAACCTGGGTGCTATACATACTAGCAGACCGCGCCTGCCGGCGTTGATGTATATCTGCTCTAGCTCCATTATGCTTGCTTCGGCGTAGAGAGGAAGTTTTTTACGTGTGGCAAAGGGGGACGTGCCCCCAACCATGTAACCGGTGTGGCGTTGTGCCACTTCCGGTTTGCACGGAGAGATTGTTTTGCACCCAATGGCGCGTGCAAGCTTCCTGGTAGAAACGCTGCAATCGCCGTGCATCAGGATGATACATGGGGTCCCGTCCTCATCCTCCATCACCAGGGTTTTAATCACCTGATGTTCATCTACCCCCAGTTCTTTTGCAGAGCATGCAGTACCACCCTTAGGGGAGTATTTATACGCGTACACGCTGAAGATTGCTCCGTGTTGCTGGAGCAGGCGTGTTACCGGAGATGAAGGAGAATGTTTTTTTGCCATAAACGCTGCCCAGAATGTATTGTAGCTAAAACCAAGAAGCTATTAGCATCCCCAAGCTAAGTGAAATAATTACCACACTTGCGATAAACAGCACATTTATCAATGGGGCTAAGGTACGGCGGGCCTGGATCGAGATGGGGAACACCACGCCCAGTGCTGCGCCACTCAGGGCACCACCCAGATGGGCAGCATTGTCCGCTCCAATCAGAAGACCAAATATGAATGCAAAAAAAGCCCATTTTAACATAAAATCACGCTGCGCATGGGCAAACCGTCCCCCAATGCGGTGAAAATAGGTAATGGAAAATCCGATGAGACCGAATAGCGCCCCAGATGCTCCCACAACGATCACCCCAGGATGCCAGAATAGCCCCAACACTGTTGCCGCTAGAGCGGTAAACAGGTAGAGAATGGTAAATCCTGCGGTGCCGATTTCACGCTCTAGCTGAGGGCCAACCTGATACAGCACCATCATATTGAAAGCCAGATGAATTAGGCCGCCGTGGGTAAAGGCGTAGGTTACACAGCGCCACCACTGACCGTGATCGATAACCAGAGGCCACCACTGCGCTCCAAGTTCTACCAGGGTTCTGCTGTTTGGGGTTAGGATGCTGTTCATCCCGTGCCCCCCCATGGCGCCGCGCAACACGAGGATGGTGAACAGGAGCAGATTTACGTACAGCAAGATCTTGCTTGCAGAAATATCAAAGGGGTTGTTCCCTTTACGCACCTGCGCCGCCTGTTGTTGCCAGCGGATGATGCGCCACTGCCATTTGGTGCCGTTCATCCCTATTGAGTCAAAAAGTTTTTTCCAGTCCAAACTGCGTGCTCCAAGTTGAGGGTGTCAGTATGTCAGTGTGTGATTTATCGCGAAACGGAACTATTGCAGAAAAGATTGATGGGGGCAAGGGAGATATGATGTTTATTGTTGCATGAGATAACACTCAAGCAAGACCGCATCTCCCCCTTGAACTTAATCTATGCTGAGGTATGATGCACAAATTGGATCGAACGGAAGAGGTAGAACTGAATGTGCTGATAGCGTTTATATTTATTTAGTGGAGGATAGCTGATATGGCAATTGAATCGTTAAACCCAGCAACTGGAGAATTGATTAAAACCTATGCTGAATGGTCTGATGAAGAAGTGGCGCAGACTATTGGTGCCGTACATGAGGCCTATCTTGACTGGCGTACTACAACTTTTGCGCACCGCAAAGAGCTGATGTTGCAGGCTGCAGCGGTGTTACGCAAGCGCAAGGAAGAGTTCGCGCTGTTAATGGCACGCGAAATGGGTAAGCCTGTGACCGAAGGGGCAGGTGAGGTCGAAAAATGTGCCTTGGTGTGTGAATACTACGCCGAGAATGCAGCACAGATGCTTGCGGATGAGCCCCTTGAGAGTGACGCTGGGAAGTCGTATGTTGCGTATCGTCCGCAGGGAGTAGTACTTGCGGTGATGCCGTGGAATTTCCCGTTCTGGCAGGTGTTTCGCTTTGCGGCTCCGTCACTCATGGCCGGCAATGCTGGGGTGCTCAAGCACGCCTCCAATGTGCCTGCGTGTGCTCTGGCGATAGAAGAGGTTTTTGTTGAGGCAGGTTTTCCTGCAAACATCTTCCGCACCTTGATGATTGGCTCCTCCAAGGTTGATAAGGTGATAGAAAATCCCCTGATAATTGGAATTACCTTGACCGGAAGTGAGATCGCGGGGAGTAAAGTCGCACAAAAAGCGGGCGAGATGCTGAAAAAGTCGGTAATGGAATTGGGTGGCAGCGACCCGTTTGTGGTGCTCGAAGATGCCGATCTGGATGAAGCTGCTGCTATTGGGGTGAAAGCGCGCTGCCTTAATTCAGGGCAGAGCTGCATTGCAGCTAAACGCTTTATTGTGGTTGATGCAGTTTATGCTGCGTTTTTAGAGAAATTCAAAGCGGGTATGAAAGCGTTGAAAGTGGGTGATCCAACCGAGGCAGAGACTCAGATCGGGCCCCAGGCACGCGAAGACCTGATGCATGAACTGCACGAGCAGGTGCAGGCGAGCGTGAAGTGCGGAGCGCAGGTTGAGCTGGGAGGTGAACCCTGCGGCACGGGAGCGTTTTATCCTCCTACCATCCTTGCAGCGGTTGATAAGGGGATGCCCGCCTACAGTGAGGAGTTTTTCGGCCCCGTGGCTATTTTTATCCGAGTAAAGGATGAAGCAGAAGCACTCTGTGTAGCCAATGATACCCCTTTCGGCCTCGGTGGGAGTGTGTGGACTGCTGATTCCGCCAAGGGAGAAACGTTTGCAGGGCAGATTCGCGCCGGTGCGGTGTTTGTAAACGGGATGGTAAAGAGTGATCCGCGTCTACCCTTTGGCGGGGTGGGAATTTCCGGGTTCGGACGTGAGTTATCCCATTACGGTATCAAGGAGTTTGTAAACATCCAGACGGTTTGGGTTAAGTAGGCGCGAACTAAAGAAAATAGCGCTGATCTACCCGGGGTAAATCCACAAAAATAGCTGCTCACGGCATTAACCGGAGCAGCTATTTTTGTGTAACGCGCCGTTGCAGTGTGCGTACCTACTCGACAAGAACAGTAGTGCTGCTCTTCAGGCTACAGATTAGAGTTTCAACTTCTGCGGAAGTGTAGGTCTCTGTGTGCTCTGTATAGCCCCAAACTGGAGCAGGCCAGCACGGGTCGGAATGGTAGCGTGCAATAATGTGGACATGCAGCTGACTCACAACGTTGCCGATGGTAGCTGTGTTGATTTTATCTGGATTAAACTCGCACCGCACAAATCTGCTGAGATCCCCAATTTGTTGCATAACCCTGCGAAGTTGTTCCGGCTCCAAATCAATCAACTCCTGCTCTTGAGTGTACGGAACTAAAATAAGCCACGGGCGAAACAGACGGTTATTCAGCAGCAGTAGTTCACCAGCGGTGGTGTGCCCCAGCTTGATACAGTCAGCGGCCAGCCTCGGATCGAGGCTGAAACCGCGTTGTTCATCAGTCATGTAGTTGGGTTACTCCTTATTGAACAAACCTTTAAGTTTGTTTACCGCTTCGTCGGTTTGTTGATTGAGAAGCTTATTATCCCCCTCGGGGAGTTGTGTTCCCTGGAGGAGTTTCTGTTTGGCTCTGTCAATTTCAGCACCAGCTTTTTGTTGCACCTGGTCAGAGATGTTCTGTTTGAAACTATCTATATTGATCGCTTTACCTTCCAGCAGACCGGAGAGGGAAGAGGATAGCGTGCCCGAATTATTGATCGAAGCATTCAATATAGCATTTACTAATTCTTTGATTATCGCTTCCAAAGGGAGGCCATCAGACGACTGGCCAATATCCTTTAGTTGAATGGAAGGGATGGTGACGCTGGCATTGGTTAAAACGTTATTCATGGCACTTATTTTTGCATTTACTTTGATATTGTTTAAAACTACACGTTTTATGATGAACTGTTTGGCTGCTGTTGAACTATCTCCATCCTGAGTCCCTCTTTTATCAGCTTTATCTGTGCCTGAGGGGGTTTTGGTGCCCATGCCATCCATCAGTTTTTTAACGTTAGAAGTGCGATCTTTCTGCTCAATATTCAGGGTAAGGTCAGCGAAACTGATTTCCGGGATGATGATCGTATCCTGTGTAAGCGATTGGAGGTTTATCGCCAGGGTTCCTTTGCCAAGTTGTAGCAGATGTGGCGCATCAAAGCCTTGCGGGTTGGCAATGTTCAGGTTTTGCATAGAGGTGCGCCCGTCCATGAGGGCGATATCAATACTGCCCAGCGAGGTGTTAACCCCAAGTGCTTCAGTGCCGCCATACTCAATGGCTTTTTTGGCGATAGAATCTATGTAGTAAATACTCACGCCAAATGCGATCACAACTAGAACAAACAGCGCAATAACTGTTTTAAGGATGAATTTCATTAGTGCCTCCATGCAAAGCAAAGTTTTGAAAAATCTGGATCCCTGCGCCTATCACTTAAGTCTGCGCATACTCTTTTTAGGGAAGTGACCAGTATTGATAATAATATCGCTGCGCTGTTTGTGTCACCAAAAGATTGGCGCGCGCGGCTCATGCGTAGAGAATAATGCATTAACGATAACATGTAGCGAATGTTCACTCCAATCTTAAAGTTAGAAATGTATATAGCAAGTTAAAATGGCTATCCCTTAAGGGTTCGGAGTTATTGCTTTTGGCGGTCTGGGTAGGGTATATTCTCGCCGCAAACGTCAATACGTAGGAATTTTAACGCGCCACTTAACCTACACATACACGCATAAGCACAAAAACCAGGCCACGAGGTGGATAAGGAGATTTTTACATGATAACAGCAATCAGTCCCATAGATGGGCGCTACGCGAATAAAGTCACAGCATTGCAAAATTGTTTTTCTGAATATGCGCTGATGCGTAATCGCGTAAAGGTGGAGATTGCGTGGTTACTCAGGATAAGCGCGGCAGCAGATATCCCTGAATGCCGTGCTCTAAGTGCAGCAGAAAAAACCCACCTGCACGCTATTGTGGATAACTTCACTCCGGATGAGGCACAGCGGGTCAAAGAGATTGAGGCAGTAACTAACCACGATGTAAAAGCAGTGGAATACTATATTAAAGAACAGCTTAAGGATTCATCTGTTGTTGATATTGCGGAGTTCATCCATTTTGCATGTACCTCAGAGGATATCAATAACCTTTCCCACGCATTGATGCTTAAGGATGGATTGGCAGTTGTTGCACAGCAGCAGCAGGAGATCATAACTCAGCTTACCCAACAGGCACAGGAGTTTAAGGATGTATCCATGCTTGCACGCACGCACGGGCAGACTGCTTCCCCTACAACGGTGGGAAAAGAGCTGGCAGTATTTGTCGCGCGTCTACGCCAGCAACAGCGCAAAATAGGTGAAGTGGAATTGCTGGGTAAATTGAATGGCGCGGTGGGCAACTTCAATGCGCACATTGCTGCGTATCCGCAGGTAGATTGGGGCGAACTGAGTCGGGAGCTGATCGAAGAGGATCTGGGTTTGAAGCAGAACCTCTTTACCACCCAGATTGAACCGCATGACTATATGGCCGAGCTGTTTGATGCCATCTCCAGGTGGAATACCATCCTTACTGATTTGAATCGGGATATTTGGGCCTATATCTCTATGGGATATTTCGGACAGAAGACCGTAACAGGTGAGATAGGCTCCTCCACTATGCCGCACAAGGTCAATCCCATCGATTTCGAAAACTCTGAAGGCAACTGTGGCCTCGCCAACGCAATTTTTCAACATCTGAGCTCAAAGCTCCCGATTTCGCGTCTGCAGCGAGATCTCACTGACTCGACAGTGCTGCGTAACATGGGAGTAGGGTTTGGCTACAGCCTTATCGCGTATCAATCAACCCTGAAGGGGCTGGGGAAACTTAAACTCAACACAGACGTGCTCCAGCGCGACTTAAACAACGCGTGGGAGGTGTTGGCGGAACCGATTCAGACGGTGATGCGCAAAGCGGGGATCGAAAACCCATATGAAAAACTTAAAGATCTTACCCGCGGGCACCAAATTACTCCCGAAATTATTCGCGACTTTGTTGAGAATCTTGCTCTGGCGCCAGAAGATAAACACTATCTGCAAAACCTTACCCCCAGCACTTATGTCGGGATAGCGGGGGCAATTGTCGATAAGCTTGAAACCATCTGATATTGCTGCTTTTACTTAAAATAAACCACGTTTTAGGGCGCGGCTTTTCCCTTGACACTTAAGGGGTTACTGTATACTGTATACACCGCTTCGAGTGGATCTTAATTTCAGACCCGCCGAAGGTTGCAAAGTGTTGTGTCACTATGGATGTTTCACCACTTTATAATTATCAGGTGGATGTCGGTAGTTTTGTTGCTGGACTGAGGAAGGGTACTGGTGCTCAGAACAGACTGGTCTGATTCAGTTCATGGGTAATGATCGTTTAACGTAATTAAGGAGAGAACATGTCGAAGATTGTCTGGACAGAAATTGACGAAGCACCTG
>CAZDRL010000065.1:0-6637 GCA_964508035.1 uncultured Desulfuromonas sp. | reverse complement strand
CCTGGGTATCGCCTCGCACTGCCCCCGCCCCCTCAGGGGGCGGGGGAGGAGGCCGCAGGCCGGGCGGGGTGGGGGGTTCGCGGTATCGCCGCCTGCGGGGAGGGGAGATCCCCCCATTGGCGCGATATTCCCTCGAAATCCGTGCTGGGTGCAAATCAAAGGCAATCCTCTCGGGTATGGGCCGAAGATTGAGGCTGTAGATGGAAGTATGACAATCCGTAGAATAGATGCAGGAGAGGACTCAAGGTCTTCAAGTTTTCCTTAGCGGGACCAATGAATACCCCTTCGCCTCCGATGTCCCGGCCCCGACCTAATCTCTTTCGGGGCTCCGGTGTCTATTCCAGAGATAAGCGGAGACGCCCCCCTCCCACGTCCCCTCAAGCCCCGGTCAGCCCGCCGCTCACCGAGCCGACCCACTCCATGAGAGACGCCCAGGCCCCTTCGAGCATCCCGGTCACCCCGGAAGGCTCGCTGGGCAGGGTCTCCGGTGCGGGGGTATCATCAGGAACGTCCGGGGTCGTCTCCGGCACGTCCGGTGTCTGCACGGGCTCAGGATTCAGGTCGAGGGAGGCTGATCCGGTCATCGGCGGGATATACCCCACGTTCCCGGGCACCACGAACCAGCACCGCTCGTAGGCATCGACGAAGAGTTTCTTGACGACGTTTGAGCGAATACCGTCCCGCGATGTGAGATGCAGGGCGACGCCGGATCCGTTCCATCCGTAGATCCCGTTATCGGACGCGATAAGGAGCATCCCCCCGGATGTTGCCGCGATATCGTTGATAGCGACCGGGAACTCCTCCAGGTCCCCGGAGTGGAGGACAGGGGTGACCCCGGCGCCCGGGGCATACCGGAGGACCGTCGTGCGGTTGAAGAGGTACACGCCCCCGAAGGGGTTGGCCCGCACTTCGGATATCCCCTGGACCGGTTCATTCTGGTAGGCCTTCGTGCCCCACTTCGTGACGAAGGTATACCCGGGAGCCCCCGAATCCTGCCGGGTATCCGGGTGTGGTACGAATTTCTGGACGCAGTGACTCTCCCTGTTGACTACATAGATATTATCGGAAGCGTCGATGGCGATGCCGGAAGGAAGATGAAACATCTCGCCCCCGGTATCCCGGAACTGCCACGTTTTGAGTGGGTTGCCGGAACTATCAAACACCTTGATGCGGTTGGCGTTCGTATCAGTCACATGAATGTTGCCAGCAGCGTCGATGGCGATGCCGGTCGGCGACTGGAATTCCCTCTCCCCAAAGCCCTGCGATCCCCACGTTGCAAGGAATTTGCCGGAACTATTGAACTTCTGGATGCGGTGGTTCCCGGAGTCTGCCACGTAGATGTCGCCGGCAGCATCGACGGCGATGCCTTCCGGCGACCGGAACTCACCGTTCCCGGTACCCCACGCCCCCCACGTTGTAAGGAATTTACCGGAACCATCAAACTTCTGGATGCGATGATTCCCGGAGTCTGCCACGTAGATGTCGCCGGCAGTATCAACGGCGATGCCGGCTGGTTGCAGGAACTCACCGTCGCCACTGCCTGGCGATCCCCACTTCCTAAGGAATTTTCCGGAACCGCCAAATTTCTGGATGCGGTGATTATTGGAATCTGTCACGTAGATATTGCCGGCGTCGTCAATCGTGACGCCGGAAACCCGCCAGAACTCCCCGTCGCCGAAGCCCGACGACCCCAACATTGTGAGGTATTTGCCGGAACTATCAAACTTCTGGATGCGATGGTTCCCGGAGTCTGCCACGTAGATGTCGCCGGCAGCATCGACGGCGATGCCCTCCGGCCGCAGGAACTCACCGCCACCGGGTTTCTCAGACTCCCATTTTGCGAGGAGGTTGCCGGAACCATCAAACTTCTGGATGCGGTGATTATCCTGATCTATCACGTAGATATTGTTGGAGGCGTCGACTGCCATGTTTACCTTGTAGTCCGATGGCAGAAACTCCCCATCCCCGGTACCCAGCGATCCCCACCTCTTCAGGAAGCTGCCGGAACTATCGAATTTCTGGATACGATCCCGGTCAGACACGTAGATATTGCCGGAAACATCGATGGCGATGCCGGTCGGCCACTGGAACTCCCCGTCGCCACTGCCCGGTGCCCCCCACTTCGTGAGATATCTGCCGGAACCATCAAACTTCTGGATGCGCTTATTCACCGGGTCTGTCACATAGACATTGCCGGAAGTGTCGACTGCAACGCCGACCGGCGACTGGAACTCCCCGACCCCTCTTCCCCGCATCCCCCACATTGTGAGGAAGTTACCGGAACTATCGAACTTCTGGATACGGCTATTGTCCGTGTCTGCCACGTAGACGTCGCCGGCAGCATCGATGGCGATGCCGGCTGGCGATCGGAACTCACCCTCGCCGGTACCGTATGACCCCCACGTCGTAAGGAGGTTGCCGGAATTACTGAACTTCTGGATGCAGTGGTTCCATCTATCTACCGCGTAGATGTTGCCGGAAGCATCAATTGCGATATCATCCGGGCAGGAAAACTCACTGTACCGTCCCCCCCACGTTGCAAGGAGATTGCCGGAACTATCAAACTTCTGGATGTGCTTATTCCCTGAGTCCGCCACGTAGACACTACCTGAAGCATCAACCGCAATACAGGAAGGTCTGTCAAAGTCCCGGTCCTTTGCGTAGACCACCGGCTCAAACCGGACTTCCCCGGCCCTTTCCCGGAGCATCTGGACGCCGTCTCGCTCCGACCCGATGACGAGCGCATCGCTCGCGGCATCGACCGCCATGCTCACGACGGTATAGCACCCCAGGTTCTCGGGTCCGAGCGGTTTGTACCACGTCCAGTTCCCGTTGTGGTAACGGTGGAGGCCTGCCCGCCCGGTGGCGACCCAGACCTCGTCTCCCCACCGCGCCATGCAGTTGATGTTCAGGTTCTTGAGGAACTGCTGGTCCTGGATGACTTCGTACCCGGTCCCGGTCTGGAACTGCAGCCCGTTCGGGTAGCCTATCCAGAGGTGGCCCCTGGAATCCAGGGTAACGGCGGTCGCCATAATATTGAGGGGCGCGAGCATGCCGTAGGCCGTCTCCCCCGGGTGCCTCGCGTTGACCGAATACCAGGTCCCTTTTGCCGTATACACAGAGATACCGCTATCGGTCGCGAAGATGACATCCCCATACCTGCCGTTGGTCACATCCTTCACCCCGGCGGATGCGATACCCGTATCGTAGTCGGGGACTTCGATGTAGATGGCTGATGATAGAGGAATAAGCAGAGATGCCAGAACAGCAGAGATTAGAAGAGTTCGGTACATGTTCCGTCCGCCCTCTTGATGATCAGGCGGCCCTTCTCCTCGGGCCAGTAATACACCGACCGGCCAACCTTCCCGCCGATCTCCTCATGCGCGATCCTGACACCCAGGTCGTTGAGCAGCCCCTTCACCGCGGCAGCGTTCCTCTCCCCGATATTCAGGGAGTTTGCCGAATACTCAAACATGCTCGCACCGCCGACGACATTCGCCGTGATCGCGGACCTCGTGCTCCCGAGCCTCTCCATCTCCAGGAGGAGGGTACTTGTGGCGGTGTCCGCAAACTTGCCGGGCCGGTCGGTGTTCCCGCGGCTTTCCGGGAGCATGATGTGTGCGAGCCCCCCGAGTGACCGCCTCTGGTCGTGCAGGATGAGCGCGATGCAGGAACCAAGCCCGATCGTCCCCATCGGGCACATCCCGACCCGGAGTTCGCCAAGACCCAGGATTACAGCCTTCTCTTCACCGAAAAAATTGTTTTTCATGCTATTCGGGTGGCTTTTCAGGTGAGCGGCGTCATCAGGTCTTCCAGCATCGTGAACAACTGCTGCATGAGTTCTGGTTTCGGGAGCATGTAGATGCTCCCGTAGATGGGCGGCGCCTCGCTCGTAAGCTCGGTGTTGAAGATCAGGATATCATTCACGTCACCGGCCATCTGCGCTATGATGGACTCAAAGGCGGCATGCGCCATATCAATGGCCAGCGCCGGCGGGGACGGCAGCATAACGATCTCCAGAAGTTCGGCGGTCGCATCAAGAAACGCCGATATCATGATATTCCCGATCTCGATTGCGGCGCTCTGGTCCATCTCGTTGATCTCCCGGTCGGCGTCGGTGGTGCCGAGCATCTGGTTCGTCAGCCGGACAATGGTCTCCTGGGGCATGCTGACGACGATATACCCTCCATCCGCGACCTCCCCCTGGATCTGGAAGACGACAATGGCCGATATCTCGTTGCCGATGTAGTTGTGCATATCAGCGATATCAACTGCCTGCACCTCCGGCACTGTCATCTCAATCGGGCTCATCAGCATCTGTGAAAGGCTTGTCGCAGCGTGCGCCGCACCGATGTTCCCAAGTTCCCTCAGCGCATCAGTCTGAAACGGGTCAAGTTCCATGAAAACGTCTCCTACACAATCGTGTTCACATCGAGAACCGGCACAACCTCGCCGTCTCCCGGGATGGTGATCCCGCTGATCCCGCGGCAGCTTCCTGCAAGCCGGGAGAGCGGTTTCACCACCACTTCCTGCTGGCCGTCCACGGTATCAACGACGATACAACACTTTCTGCCGCTGTTCTGCAGCACAACAAGCGTATCACTCTTCTGCGCCCGGCCAAACATATCCTCAAGGCGGTACATGGGAAGGATCTCGTCGCGGAGCAGGACCGTCTCGGCATCGCCGATTCGGTGGACCGCTTCTGTTCTGGCCAGGGCCACCTCGACGACGTTGCTGATCGGAATGGCACACCGCCTCCCGTTGATCTGCACCATCATGACGTCGATGATCGCCATCGTTGGGGGCAGCATCAGCTCAAACGTCGTCCCGCTGCCGAGTTCGGACTCGACCCTGATGGTCCCCTTGAGCGACTCAATGGTCTGCCTGACCACATCGAGACCGACACCCCTGCCGCTGATGTCGGTGATCGTCTCAGCCGTGCTGAACCCGGGCTCGAAGAGCAGGTTGATGAGATCTTCTTTTGTTGCGGCCGCTGCCGCCTCGGGCGTCATGATGCCTTTGTTCACCGCTTTATCCTTGAGTTTCTCGGGGTCGATACCGGCACCGTCGTCCTCGATCTCGATGATGACGTTATCCTTATCCCTCCGTGCAGTCAGCCGGAGCGACCCCTTGCGCGGTTTCCCGCTGGCCTCGCGGACCTCCGGGAGCTCGATCCCGTGGTTTACGGCGTTCCTGATGATGTGCAGGAGCGGGTCGGAGAGCCCGTCCATCATACCCCTGTCAAGCTCGGTCTCGCCGCCCTCGATGGTAAACTCAACCTCCTTTCCGTCATGGGTCGCGACGTCCCGCACAACACGGGGAAGGCGGTTGAAGATGCGGTCAAGCGGCATCATCCTGATTCCCATCATGAGGTTCTGGAGGTCCGAGACCGAACGGCCGATCATGCTCAGCGCTTCATCAAACTCCTTGATGCCGTGCTTCCTTGCTATCTGTTCGAGCCGTCCGCGGTTGATCACCAGATCCTCGACAAGATTCATCATCTGGTCGAGCCGCTGGATATCGACGCGGATATTCTTGATCTCGCGGCTCTTTTCGCCCCGGGACGGCTTAGGCGCCGACGGTTCGGGTTTTTGGGTCTCCTTCGGCACCTCCGGTGCCAGGGATAGTTCAAGAAGCGAGATCTCGGTACCTGAGGCGACGGTCCGGAGCGCATCCTCCCCCGCCTCGCTTGCGATCCGGATCTCAATCGGTCCATCGAACGTTCCATCCTCGATAAGGTCCCGCGTGGGCGTTGTTCCGAGGATCGTCCCGATCTCGTCAAGGTTCTGCAGGAGCAGTATGGCCCGGACATCTTTCATGGCGCAGGACGGGTCGATGGCGACTGATAACGTGTAGATGGGTCCACCAACCCCCTCTACCGCTACTCCTGCCTCATGGGGGGTCTCCTGGTCGTCATCAGCGGTTTCTTCGGTGAACACTCGGAGTTCCTGCACCAGGTTTCCGGACGCCTCATCTGAGGGGGCTCCGCCCGCCTCGATCTCGTCCAGCATCTCCTCGATCATGTCGGTACAGGTGAGCAGGAGGTCGGTGAGGGACACGGTCACCTCCCGTCGGCCGCTGCGGATGAGCGAGAAGACATCTTCCATCGAGTGACAGAGATGCTCCATCGCATCAAAGCCCATCGACGCCGACATCCCCTTGAGCGTATGAGCAGACCGGAAGATCTCATCGATGGCGGTCTGCTGGTCTTCCCCGCTCTCAAGAGCGAGGAGGTTGTTTACGATGTTCTCGTGATTCTCCCGTGACTCCTCAACAAAGAGTTTCCGGTATACCTCTTCATCAACCATGATTGACCTCGAGCCTGTTGACCGCCCTTACGATCTCCCGCGCAAGACCCTTGAGTGGAACCACCCTATCGACGCTGTCCCGGGCGATGGCTGACCGCGCCATCCCGTAGACCAGGCAGTCTTCTTCAGCGCATACCATCGTGGTGCCGCCTGCAGTCTTCACCGCGAGAGCCCCCTCACCGCCGTCGCTCCCCATCCCCGAGAGGATCACCGAGACCGTGCGTGGGCCGAAGACGTTCGCAGCAGAGGCGAACGTCTTATCGACGGCCGGCCGGACTGCATGCAGGGGAGGGGCGGTCGAGTGGATGACCCGCCCGTGGTTTCTCCCG
>CAZDRL010000064.1:0-6831 GCA_964508035.1 uncultured Desulfuromonas sp. | reverse complement strand
TGACCCTCGGTTTGTAAGACCGATGCTCTCCCAGCTGAGCTATTCGCCCATATCGGATATGTGTTAAGTAAATGGCGGGGCTGACGGGACTTGAACCCGCGACCTCCGGCGTGACAGGCCGGCGTTGTAACCGACTCTACTACAGCCCCGCAATCTGGTGGGCGAAACAGGGATCGAACCTGTGACCCTCGGTTTGTAAGACCGATGCTCTCCCAGCTGAGCTATTCGCCCATATCGTGTGTTACTCTTATATCTGGTTCTTATATCTAGAATGTGACTATTGACTCTTGAGAGGCGAAATCATTACTGTTTCTTCTCAAGCAACGGCGCCGAAAGTATCAAATACTGCGCACATTGTAAAGCATATAATTGCGTTGAGCTAGAATATTTATTTAGTTATTAACAGCATCCTTAAGAGCCTTGCCTGCCTTGAATTTAGGCACCTTTGCCGCAGGGATTTGTAGCGTTGCACCCGTCTGGGGGTTTTTACCAGTACGTGCAGCTCGCTCGCTCACACTGAAGGTCCCAAAGCCAACCAAGGAGATCTTATCATCCTGCTGCAGGGCATCGGTTACACTGTCGATAAAAGCTTTCAGTGCTTTTTCTGTATCAACTTTGCTCAAACCTGCTTTTTCCGCCATAGAATTTACCAGTTCGGTTTTCGTCACAGCTAACCTCCTAATTCTGTTTGTTTTTTTGTAATATTACGTACTAATAGCAGACTTAAAGAAACATAACAAGTTAATTTACTTGCCTAATCTGCTCAGCACCCTCTTAAAAACCTTGGTTTTGCTTCCTAACATTACCAACCCGAAATGAGTGCTCATGTTATACGATTTCTGCATGAAATGCACAGAGAAAACGCATATGGAAGCGCTTCTCCGCACTATTTAAGCAAGGCATGTGCCAGAACTTCATCCATGTGTTTAACTAAATTAATATCAAGGGCGCGTCTCACCTCTACTGGAATTTCAGCAAGATGGCGCTCATTGTCAGCGGGTATTAATACCCGCTCCAATCCTGCTCGGCGCGCCGCAAGCAACTTCTCTTTTAAACCACCAATAGCGAGAACATCGCCACGCAGGTTTATTTCACCTGTCATACCCAATGCCGCATCAACAGGCCACTTAGTAAGTGAAGATGCCAATGCGGTAGCTATAGTGATCCCGGCTGAAGGTCCATCCTTAGGGATTGCACCCTCCGGAACATGGATATGGATATCCAGATTGCGGTAAAAATCCTCTGGAAGTTCAAGCTCTTTCGCCTTCGAGCGAATATATGCATAAGCAGCCTGTGCTGATTCCTGCATAACTTCTCCGAGCTTACCAGTGACAGTAAGTTTTCCTTTGCCGGGGAACTCTAGGACCTCAATCATGAGGATATCACCACCAACAGGGGTCCAAGCTAGACCGGTGGCAATACCGCAACGCGATACCGAGTCTTTGCGCCCGTAAGTATAAGGTGGTACTCCAAGATATTTTTCTAACTGATTGATGCCAATATTCCACCGCTTCGGATGAGATACATTTTCCGCCACCTGGCGGGCTACTTTACGGCATATGGCGGCAATACGCCTCTCCAAATCGCGTACTCCCGCCTCGCGCGTATAGCGCCGAATAATCTCGGAAAGAGCATTATCTGAAAGGTTAAAGTTAAGCCGACCTAGTCCATGTTCTTCCACCTGTTTCTGTATGAGGTGACGCCTACAGATCTGAATCTTTTCTTCTTCAGAATAACCTTCAAGACGCACAATCTCCATACGGTCCAGCAGCGGCGCGGGAATACCCTGCATGGAGTTGGCTGTAGCAACAAACATCACCTGTGAGAGGTCGAAGTCCAGATCTATAAAATGATCCCCAAAAGTTGAATTCTGCTCTGGATCGAGGACTTCCAACATGGCTGAAGATGGATCTCCGCGAAAATCCATCGACATTTTATCTATTTCATCCAGCAAAAAAACAGGGTTCTGCACCCCAGCCTTTTGAATCCCCTGCATGATCTTGCCGGGCATCGCACCAATATATGTACGTCGGTGCCCTCTTATCTCGGCTTCATCACGTACACCGCCAAGAGAAATACGCACAAATTTGCGCTTCATTGCACGTGCTATAGAGCGCCCCAACGATGTTTTCCCAACCCCCGGCGGTCCAACCAGGCACAATATTGGCCCCTTAATTTTCTTCACCAACAATTGAACCGCAAGATGTTCGAGTATCCGCTCCTTAACCTTCTCAAGTCCAGCATGATCTTCATCCAGAACCTGCTGTGCCAGTGCGATATCATTGCAGTCACGCGTAGTCTTCTTCCACGGTAGATCTAGAAGACATTCCAGGTAGTTGCGTACCACTGTCGCTTCAGCAGACATAGGAGACATC
The DNA here is from genome assembly GCA_964508035.1 of uncultured Desulfuromonas sp. Classification (GTDB taxonomy): domain Bacteria; phylum Desulfobacterota; class Desulfuromonadia; order Desulfuromonadales; family Desulfuromonadaceae; genus JAIVHC01. The sequence goes on along the minus strand of CAZDRL010000064.1, from coordinate 4,456 downwards.
ATCTTGAGCTTTCGCATTTCTCCTTTGGCTTTTTGTCTCGCAGCCGCAGGCATTTTGCTTTTTTCTATTTTTGCTTCCAGCTCTTTGAGCTCTTGTTTAAACTCATCCTTATCGCCAAGCTCTTTCTGAATAGCGCGCATCTGTTCATTGAGGTAGTACTCTTTCTGAGTACGCTCCATCTGCCCTTTTACACGCTTCCGAATTTTCTGCTCAACCTTAAGAATCTCCTCCTCACGTTCTAAAATCTGCAAAACAGCTTCAAGACGCTCTTCCACGTCACAGATCTCAAGAACCTCCTGTTTGTCTTCTACGCTGGCATTGATCTGCGCCATTATGGTATCGGCCAAAAGCCCCGGAACGCCAACTGCCCCTACTGCTGTAACTACCTCAGCAGGGATTTTCGTACTCAATCCAGCATAACTGTTAAACAGGTCTCTCACGCTGCGGCACAATGCAGTAGTCTCTAGATTGTCGCTACTGCTCTCCTCCAGTCGTTCTACTTCAACAGAGGTATATCCCTCCAACTCATGATACTCAACGATCCTGGCGCGTGAAACTCCTTCAGCCAGAAGCTTTATCGTGCCGTCCGGCAGCTTCATTGATTGGGAGATGATCGCAACAGTGCCAACGCTATACAAATCGTTAACATCTGGATCATCCACTTCAGGGTCGTTTTGCGTGACGAGAAATATCTTCCGTTCTCCTTCCATTGCCTGCTCAATAGCAGCAACAGAACGAACACGCCCGACAAACAGCGGGGTAACAGTCTCGGGAAAAACAACAATATCACGCAAAGGGAGCAGAGGATACTCCTCTGCTCCCTCTACTTCTGCGGGTGTTAGATTTTGTACAGGTGTCATGTAATATCCAAAATACGACGTTACTTTCAGGCTGTAGCCGTCTCAGCACAGTCATACACAATTAGAGGCTCACTCCTGTTTACCACGACATCTTCGCTGATAACCACCTCTTTCACATGCTTTTGTGAGGGGATCTCAAACATGATATCGAGCATGGTCTCTTCCAGAATAGAACGTAAACCACGCGCACCCGTCTTACGTTTTGCAGTCAGACGGGCAATTGCCTCAAGGGCACCAGCAGTAAACTTGAGTTCAACATCTTCAAGCTCAAAAAGTTTCTGATACTGCTTGACCAGAGCATTTTTAGGTTCCTGCAAGATTTGAATAAGAGCTTTCTCGTCGAGCTCTTCGAGGGTCGCAACCACAGGCAGACGTCCAACAAACTCAGGGATCAAACCAAATTTAAGCAGGTCACCCGGCTCAACCCTGGCAAGCAACTCGCCCTGAGCAATCTCATTTTTAGACTGAATATCTGCGCCAAACCCAATACCTTTTTTGCCAATTCTTCGAGAAACAATATCTTCAAGCCCGGCAAATGCACCCCCGCAAATCACAAGGATGTTGGAGGTGTCGACCTTAAGAAACTCCTGTTGTGGATGCTTACGCCCACCCTTAGGAGGCACACTCGCAGTGGTTCCCTCGATAATTTTCAACAGCGCCTGCTGCACCCCCTCACCAGAAACATCCCGAGTTATGGAGGGTGACTCACCCTTACGTGCTATTTTATCAATCTCATCGATGTAGATAATGCCACGCTGCGCTTTTTCTACATCGTAGTCTGCGGCCTGTACGAGGGAAAGAATTATATTTTCAACATCCTCGCCCACATAGCCGGCTTCGGTAAGGTTGGTCGCATCTGCAATAGCAAATGGAACATTAAGTACCCGTGCCAGGGTCTGGGCAAGTAGCGTTTTTCCGCTACCGGTCGGGCCGAGAAGAAGTATATTACTCTTCTGGATCTCCACATCTCCCTTTGTAGCAAGATATCTGACCCGCTTGTAGTGGTTATATACGGCAACAGAAAGCACGCGCTTGGCGCGCTCCTGTCCAACCACATAGTCATTGAGAGTCTGAAGAATTTCAGCCGGGGTCGGAAGCTTCCCATCATCGGTTATATCTGCTTCGGCAAACTCCTCCGCGATAATCTCCTGACACAGATCTATGCATTCATCGCAGATATACACGGACGGGCCAGCTATAAGCTTTTTCACCTCATCCTGGGACTTGCCACAAAAAGAGCAGGTCAAATTTTTGTTGCGTACATCTTCTGAATCCATGTTTATCCTCCTGGTTCAAAACCCTGACATCTACACGTTTTACTTAGACATCATCCACTGTGGTGGGTGTTGAAACCTGTAGTATTATTTCTTTTTTTCTTCGCTATTCGCGTCGCGCGTCACAATACGGTCAATTATGCCGTAATCACAAGCTTCTTGCGCGCCCATAAAATAGTCACGCTCCGTATCGGCAGCGATTTTCTTCTTACTCTGGCCAGTATGTGCGACCAGAATATTATTTAGAGAGTCTCGCAGATGGAGAATCTCCTTGGCATGAATACTGATATCCGATGCCTGCCCCTTGAATCCTCCAAGAGGCTGATGGATCATAATTCTTGAGTGAGGCAAGGCAAAACGCTTGCCCGGCGCACCGGCAGCGAGTAGCAACGCCCCCATGCTTGCAGCCTGTCCAACGCAGATGGTAGATACCGGTGACTTGATATATTGCATTGTGTCGTACATAGCCATTCCGGCAGACACAACTCCGCCAGGGGAGTTGATGTAGAAGTGAATATCCTTATCTGGATCTTCTGACTCCAAAAACAGCATCTGCGCCACGATCAGATTAGCAATCTGATCGTCAATGGGAGAGCTGAGCATAATGATGCGATCTTTGAGCAGGCGCGAGAAAATATCGTAAGAACGTTCCCCACGCCCGGTCTGTTCAACTACAATAGGAACCAGACTCATATACTACTCCTGCTCCTCGTTAGCGTCCTGCTTTTCCTTCTCTAGCTCTTCTTTACTAATCTCCTCGATTTCAGCCTGACCGAGAAGATATGTGATAACTTTCTCTTCCTCAATTTGTGCCAACAGACCCTTCTTAGCCTCTTCTGAAGAGTAGTATTTCTTCACTTCTTCAAGCGGGGCGTTAGCCATCTCGGCGATCTCTTCCAGACGTGTATCAATCTCTCCAGCATCGACAGAGATATTTTCTGCCCTGCCAACACCCTCAAGAAGCAGGCTGCCCTGCACCTGTTTCACCGCAGTATCGCGATACATGGTGCGAAAAGCCTCATCGTTGAGTCCCATCATCTCAAGTGACATCCCCTGAGATTTAAGGCGCCCAGTTATATTCTGATGCATAAAGTCGAGCTGACGCTCTACCATTGACTCCGGAACTTCCATAGGATTCCGTTCAACTAGCTGCGTCATGAGGCGTTCTTTGAGATCCTCCTCGATGCGATGTTTTTCCTGCTTGGCGTAGTTCTCACCAATTTTAGCGCGAAGATCTTCAACCGAATCCGCCTCAAACTCCTGCGCCAGTTCATCGGTGAGTTCAGGAACTACCTTAGCTTTTATCTCTTTAATGTTAACTCTGAAGGTAGCATCTTTGCCCGCCAGTGCCTCACTGCCGTACTCTGCGGGGAAAGTTACCGTAACCTCACCCTCTTCACCACGCTTCATCCCGATAAGTTGATCTTCGAAACCAGGGATAAAACTGCCGGAACCAATCTCAAGTTCGTGATCGGTGGCTGCGCCACCTTCAAAAGCTTCGTTATCTACAAAGCCCTCAAAATCCAGGGTAACAAAATCGCCTTTTTGCACATCGTCGCGCGCAACAGCCTCTTTCTGCGTGCGAGAATCAAGCATCTGCTCAATCTGAGAATCCACGATAGAATCGTCAAAGGAGTAAATCTCTTTTTTCAAGCTAATGTTAGAGTAATTGGGGTTTTCAACCTCCGGCTTGACCTCCACATGAAACTCATAGGTAAACGTCTTACCTTCACCCAGTTCGCCACTGTCCTGGATGGCTGGCTCACCAATGGCAGCAATTTCGTTATCGGAAATGGCTTTGAAGTAGGTATCGTTGATAAGTTTACCAATTACCTCTTGCTCCATCTGATCTGCATAGTACTGCTTTACCAGACGCATAGGAACCTTACCCGCACGAAACCCTTTGAGTTTAGCATTGCGCGCGATCTTGGCATATACTGCAGTAATCTCTTCAGTCACCTGATCAGCATCAACTTCAACAGATATCTTCTTTTTTACCGAGCTTAAGTCCTCAACCTGAGTATTCATATAGCGATCCTCTCTTAAAGTATTTATCTATCGGTCTATTATATTATATAGGGGAACAATTGAATTGAGTTCAAACAAGAAAACGGAATAACGCTGCATACTGTGAAGCGCAAAGTAGCAATACTATGCCGCAATTTAAAGGGGTAAGAACCATAAAGGGTTATATACGCAGGTTCATCAAGTGGCTGTGTCACCTACATGCACAATAAAATGGTGCGAGAGGGGGGACTCGAACCCCCACGGTTTCCCGCTGGATCCTAAATCCAGTGCGTCTGCCAATTCCGCCACTCTCGC
>CAZDRL010000063.1:0-7798 GCA_964508035.1 uncultured Desulfuromonas sp. | reverse complement strand
CTTCCCGTTGCTCAGTATTATTCAAGGGCAACTGGGCTCCAATACCAAGACGTACATGCTGACGTCGATTCAAAGGGATCTGGATCTGAGGAACGACATCCCAGTTGGTATTTGCCGCTGATGCCAACTCTTTAGAACCTAACAACTCCACCATGGGGGTAACGGCGTGACCATAGCGCCCCAGCACAAAGGTTTTCCCCAGAACTCCGCGCCAGAAAATCTTTTCATCGATACGATCGGTATCAAAAGGGAGGGCGGCTCCGACCTGAAATTGAAGGGAAAAGTCCGCCGGCAACAACTGCCCATAGGAGATATAGGGCTCAAACACCGTAGTATCATTGCCAAAGCCTTCATCTTCATCTCCGGTAGGCAGAAACAACTCCCCCCCCAGGCTGACTATGGATCCTGTCTTCAGGCTGTGAAACATCACCCGTTTCAGCGCCAGGCCGATATCTCCGACACTTGAAGTCCATTCGGTGCCCCCATCGCTGCGTACTTGCTCACTCCACCCAAACGGAATAATCAGCTCAAACTGGTTGCGCGCACCAAAGCGCTGTTCATATATGAACTCGTTGGCAATAATATTCTGCTTGTCGAGATTCACCGCCGCCGCCCACACAACTTCATCTTCCGGATACGCCTTGGTGGTTACCAGAGCGCGAGGCAGGTTCAGTTCGCCCCGAGCCCAGTTGCTGTCCTGACAAAAGACGCGGATATAATCAATAATCCGCAAAATCTCCGCTTCAGTGAGGGCATCACCAAAGGCGGGCATTTTTTTATCAAAGCCCCGCGCAGGCCCACCCTCAGCGGTGACAAAATACCAGTCACCATTCGGTTCACGTGGGGCAAAAACACAGTCACTAAAATCCGGCAGCGGGACAGCAAACCCCACAGTGCTTGCATCCACACCGGTGCCGTCAGCACCATGGCAGGCGGCACAAGCCTCCTTATAGAGTTGCTTTCCGCTCTTTTTTTGCGTGTTATTCTGATTGCTGGCTTCAATTGCCCAGCTCTGTGGCGCAAAAAAAAGCCCTAGCATAACTGCTGCCAGAGCAAAGGCACTAAAAGCTCTTCCTGTTCGGCATAACAGCATAAAATTGATCCTTTCTCCAAAAGCTCCCCGAAATCCTTCATTTCCAACAATTAAATCTACAGATGAAAAGAATACCATCTTTGGAGATTTTTAAAACCAGATAAGGGAAATCACTGTGTTAACACAAGCGTTTGAGCACTCAATTTTCAACAGCGTTGTCATCGAAAGACAGATTGTTTTTATGTCCAGATCCGCCGCTGCACTGCCACCCTTCACTAAAGCAAAATCCAGCGCAATGACAACGCACGAGTGCCTGAAATAAAAATCCCCGCTGAAGAGAGATCTTCAGCGGGCTACCCCCATTCTCAGTCCGGGAGCAACCTGCTCTGCTGTGCGTTTAAGTGTGTATCTACTTAAACAGGTATGCTAGGTTTCCCGTGCGCATCCCAGCGCAATGCGTGTTGATTTATTCGAACAAATACCACATCAACTTGTGCCCTGTGTTTTTACTGTATTTCCACCGTGCCCAACGCGACACCCTGGAGGAATACATTTAATCCTGCATCTTTGGAAAATGTCTGCTTTCAGAAAGTTAAATTTGACCTGAATCAAGGAATCCGGGCGCCAGTATGTGCCAGATTAACTCTAGCGATATGGGCTCGGATTCTGCCACTTAAGCCCGCCCGGAAGTATTGTTGTGATTTGTGTTTTTCTAACCGTATCGTTTGCAAGGGTTAAGTTTTGCAGCGCCATTAACCATGTGAGGCATAAAGAGAAGCGGATATGTACGAAAATGTTGCCAGATTTAAACAGAGCCTGACGCAGCGTCCAAACATATGGCGTCAGGTGGTGCAGTGGGTATTTTTGCTGTGGATACTGTGGCTGGGGCTACGCTTTGGCCAGTTTGTCGCCCATTTTGCTCCGGGTTCTGAGGCCCCCTTTGTGCCGCGTCCAACCGGGGTGGATGGGTTTCTCCCCATCGGCGGACTGGCGAGCCTGAAGTTGTGGCTGTTTACCGGAAAAATGGACGCCACCCACCCTGCGGCGATGGTGCTCCTCCTCACCTTCATTGGTATGAGCCTGGTGGCGAAAAAGTCTTTTTGCTCCTGGCTGTGTCCTGTAGGCACCCTGTCAGAAGGGGCGTGGAAAGTAGGTCAGCGCGTATTCGGGCGCAACTGGCGCATCTGGACCTGGCTCGATTACCCCCTGCGCGGGCTCAAATACCTGTTGCTGGGATTCTTTGTCAAAATACTTCTTCTCGATATGCCGGCGTTTGCCATCTCCAGCTTTCTCCAGACCCCGTATTGGGCGATCAGCGATGTAAAAATGCTGAACTTTTTTCTGGCGCCCTCGGCTGTGACTCTGTGGGTGGTAGGGACCACCTCTGCGCTCTCGTTCGTGTATAAAAACTTTTGGTGTCGTTATCTCTGCCCCTACGGCGCCATGCTCGGCCTTGTAAGTGTCCTCAGTCCGTTCAAGATCAGGCGCAACGAAGATACCTGCACCAGCTGTCAGAAGTGCACCAAGGCATGTCCATCCCTGTTGCCGGTTCATCGCAAGGATACCGTGATGAGTGTGGAGTGCACAGGATGTCTTACCTGCGTTGATACCTGCCCGCACAACAGCCTGCACATGGGTACCATGCTCGAGCGCAAACCACTGCCGCGCTGGGTGTTTCCTCTTATCGTGCTGGGAATCTACGCCGGCGGAGTCAGCTTTGGGATGTTAACTGGCAACTGGCACAGCAATCTGGAATACGCCGACTACATGCGCCTGATTCCGATGGCGGGTCAGTTAGGGCACTAGGATATCTGCAGTAGCGGGATATCAAGCTGATGCACAGGCGCAGGATATTGGCGCACAAAGCATGGGAGCGCAGCCTCTCCCTTCATTCTGCACTGAGCCAACCACCGCGTTTAAACCCGCGTTTAAACTCAATATAACCACAACACCACCGCCCCTCACCCTCCTGCTTGGGTGAGGGGCGGTGGTGTTTGAAACATCCAAAAAGAAAGAAGCAGAAACCTTAGCCCCCCTGCCCTGACTTGAGAAAACACCTGCCCGATGTTGCACTTAGGTAACACCAGGCGCTTGCTGTGCGCGTGGCGTACCCACACAAAACGCTGGCTTTGTGTGGCAGTGCACAAGAGGGCTGAACAGGCACTGCCTGGTGGATACCGGATGGAGACCGTATATATGGGTAAAAGGGATGGGTAAAAGGGATGGGCAAAAGGGTAAAAGCTAAAGTCCACCCCGGTGCGCGCGCGAAGTTGGAGACAAGCGCCACTCACCTCAGACACCCAGCGCTACCAGACGGCAACAACAATACGCCTGAATGTGGCATACAGGTAACATTAAATGAGCCTTTGCTCAAAAGTTGAGGTGCATCCACACGCTAAACCCAGCAAACACTTCGCACTTTCAGCACCTTGGCGACATTTGCCTTTTTTTGGCATATAATGTGTAACTACACACTCCCCAGGTACGGTGGCGCGCACCCTCTTTCTGCACACACGCGTGGATTGACTCCGCAGATATGCGTGGCATACTTGGGTACAATCCCAGCGTAAAAAAAAGAACGCTACACCATTTGCTCTAGTACTTGCGCGCTTTAACAACGAAATTCCAGTTGTGGTGCTGAAACGTTTTGCCCTGCAGCGCCCCGCAGCTGGAATTCAAACCTTAACCCGACATTGTGTCGCTGACCCGTTCATGTCCCACTAAACAAAAGGCTGCTTATGAAAAACAGTAATGTAATGACGTATGTAGCAACCGCATGTGCTGTGATGGTGGTCGTGGTTTTTGTAACCCTGGTTTATGAATCAAGGGCACTTTCGTATCTCTCCTCCGATCCGAAGGTGTGCATAACCTGCCATACCATGAACACTCACTACGCCACGTGGCAACACAGCTCACACCGCGAGCAGGCCAGTTGTGTCGAGTGTCACCTTCCGCGTGATTCATTCGTCAAAAAAATGTACGCCAAATCCATTGACGGCTACAACCACTCAGTAGCTATGACCTTTGGAACCTATGGCAAGAACCTGCGCGTCACCGCGAACGCAGCGCAGCGGATTCAGAACAACTGCATCTCCTGCCATCAGGAGATGGTATCTCAGATGCACGACAACAGTGAACACTATGCCAAGTTCGATGATGGAGTAACCATGGGGCGGCGCTGCTGGGATTGTCACCGCATGACCCCCCATGGGCGCACCAAAAGTCTGCTGTCAACGCCGGATAACTTGGGTGTCAAGGAACTCTAAAATCTCTAGTCCGAATATTCAGGAGAGAAACGTATGAACAAAACGACCATCGTAATTGTTGTGTCTGTAGTTGCCACCGTGCTGATGCTGTTACTTCTTGGTAATATCGTGGGGCACAAAGCAGATCAGGCAATGATCAACGTAGTACCCGAGATTAAGAAACTCGAACCCAGAAGCGCCGAATGGGGTAAGTACTACCCGCGTCAGTACGATTCCTATATGGCAACAAAAGAAAGCGACAAAATTGACGATGTCCTGGCAAAAGATCCGAATCTTGTAGTACTATGGGCAGGTTACGGCTTTTCAAAAGACTACAACGCCCCGCGCGGCCACTTTTACATGCTGGAGGACAACATCAACACCCTGCGCACCGGTGCGCCCGAGGATGCAACCAGTGGCCCCATGCCCACTGCCTGCTGGACCTGTAAGTCACCCGATGTGCCGCGCATGATAGAAGAGGAAGGGGAGTTGGAGTTTTTCACCGGCAAATGGTCACGCTTGGGGGATGAAATTGTTAACCCCGTTGGCTGTGCCGATTGCCACGACAACGAGACCATGCAGCTCAGCGTAACACGTGACTACCTTGTCCGCGCCCTGAATGCAGAGGGAAGCGCCCCCTTTGACAAGGCTACCCATCAAGATATGCGCACCCTGGTTTGCGTACAGTGCCATGTGGAGTACTACTTCAAGAGCACCCCGTGGGAAGACCCCGATGGGACACAACACACAGCTGCCGTGGTTACCCTCCCGTGGGATAACGGCCTTGCAGTGGAAGATATCGAGCAATACTACGACGAACGCAAATTTAACGACTGGGTCCACCAACTGAGTAAAGCGCCGATGCTTAAGGCGCAACACCCCGGCTACGAAACCTTCAAAACCGGTATCCACGGGCAGAACAACCTCGCCTGTGCCGACTGCCATATGCCCTATGTACGTGAAGGTGGAGTAAAATACTCCGACCACAAGGTTGGCAGCCCGCTGGATAACATCCGCAACACCTGTCTCAATTGCCACGGTGAGACGGAAGAGCAATTTAAAGAGATTGTAAAACGGAAGCTGGAGCGTAAAGATGAATTAGCCGCCAGCGCTACCGATGTTCTGGCGAAGGCTCACTTTGAAGCTGCCAAAGCCTGGGAACTCGGCGCTACCGAAGCGGAGATGCTTCCTGCACTGATGGATATTCGTCACGGCCAGTGGCGCTGGGATTTCGGAGTCGCTGCGCACGGCGGGTTCTTCCACGCCCCCGAAGAGACATTGCGCATTCTGGCTACAGCGATCGACAAAGGGCACGCGGCACGCCTGAAGCTGCGCATCATTCTGGCGAAATATGGTGCACCTGAGTACGAAGGTCCAAGCTTCTCTGACAAAGCAGAAGCGCAGGAGCTGATTGGCCTGCAGATGGATAAACTGATAGATGAGAAAATCACCTTCCTGGACACCTTGCGCAAAGAGTGGATTCAGAAGGCATCCCACTCTGGCAAGGATATCTACGATCCTAAAACCGAAGTGAAGAAGTTCAAAACTTCATATAGCGACAAGTAAGTAAAAAACGCAAAGTACTCAAAAAACCGCCCTGGATGCTGTGTGCATTCGGGGCGGTTTTTTTTGTGTCGCCGCTGTTTCTTTCCCTCTGCGGCATAGATACTCGTGGTTTATGTATGCCGCATCGTTTATTAGTGAGATGCGAGCATGGCACTGCGCCATTATTGTCAAAAAGCTCAGAAGTGTGTACGCTGACAAGCCCCCGGCAGCACTCCAAACTACAACACCAAGCTTGGTAGAGCGCGAATGCGGTTCGTGGCTCAAGCGCTGGCGGGGATTTTACGCAAAACAGTTGTGACACCCCGTTTCACCGCCCTTCAGGCGCAAAAAGCGGCAGGAAACCCCACAGAGCAATACCGCTACTGCCTCTTGAAAACATATTTGAACAGGAATTTTACTATGACAAGCACCCAACAACGCGCCGGACTCCAACGCCAGATATGGGCCATTGCCAACGATGTGCGCGGCTCTGTGGATGGCTGGGATTTCAAGCAATACGTGCTGGGCACACTGTTTTACCGCTTTATCAGCAAAAATTTCTGCGCCTATATCGAAGGCGGTGATGAGAGCGTGAACTACGCCGAACTGCCCGACAGCGTGATCACCCCTGAAATTAAAGACGATGCGGTAAAAACCAAGGGCTACTTCATTGCGCCCAGCCAGCTGTTTACCAATGTGGTGAAAACCGCCCACAGCAATGAAAGCCTGAATACCGACCTGGCGGCCATTTTTGCCGCTATTGAAGCCTCAGCGAATGGCTACCCCTCAGAAGGCGATATTAAAGGCCTGTTTGCCGATTTTGACACCACCAGCAATCGTTTAGGCAACACGGTTAAAGACAAAAACACCCGCTTAGCCCATGTATTAAAAGGCGTAGCAGGGTTAGAGCTTGGTAATTTTGAAGATAACCAAATAGACCTGTTCGGCGATGCTTATGAGTTTTTAATCTCCAACTACGCCGCCAACGCAGGTAAATCCGGTGGTGAGTTTTTTACCCCGCAGCATGTGTCCAAACTCATCGCCAAGCTGGCCATTCACGGCCAAAGCAGCGTCAATAAAATTTACGACCCGGCCTGTGGTTCCGGCTCGCTACTGATGCAAGCCAGAAAACACATGGATATCCACCGTATTGAAGAAGGTTACTTTGGGCAGGAGATCAACCACACCACCTTCAACCTGGCGCGCATGAACATGTTTTTACACAATATCAACTACGATAAGTTTGATATTAAGCTGGGCAACACCCTCACCGACCCCAACTTTGGTGATGAAAGGCCCTTTGATGCCATCGTCTCTAACCCGCCGTATTCAGTAAAGTGGATTGGCAACGACGATCCAACTTTAATTAACGACGAGCGCTTTGCCCCCGCCGGAGTATTAGCGCCGAAATCCAAAGCCGACTTTGCCTTTGTGCTGCACGCGCTGAATTACCTTTCCAGCAAAGGCCGCGCCGCCATCGTGTGCTTCCCGGGCATTTTTTATCGCGGCGGGGCGGAGAAGAAAATTCGTCAATACCTGGTGGACAACAACTACGTTGAAACCGTTATTTCCTTAGCGCCTAACCTGTTTTTTGGCACCACCATCGCCGTGACTATTTTAGTGTTATCGAAAAGCAAAACCGACACCCATACCCAGTTTATTGATGCCAGCGCCCTGTTTAAAAAAGAGACCAACACCAACACCCTCACCGATGAACATATCGAGCAAATCATGACGGTGTTTGATAGCAAAGAAGATGCTGAACACTTGGCAATCAGTGTCGAAAACAGCGCCATAGCCGAAAACGATTACAATCTCTCAGTAAGCTCCTATGTGGAAGCGAAAGACACCCGCGAAGTGATTGATATTACAGAGCTGAATGCCGAGCTGAAAACCACCGTCGCCAAAATTGACCAACTGCGCAAAGACATTGATGCGATTGTATTGGAAATAGAAGGAGATGCCCCATGATTTT
>CAZDRL010000062.1:0-8222 GCA_964508035.1 uncultured Desulfuromonas sp. | reverse complement strand
TCGGGGTACGCCTGCCCTGTTTCATCTGTCTGTCACGCGTGCCGTTGCAGATACTCTAGCAACAGCCGCACACCAAAGCCGGTCCCGCCAGCAGGCTGCCCCGGACACCCTTTTTCACTCCATGCGGTTCCCGCGATGTCTACATGCGCCCACGGGCACTTAGGAGCAAAATGTTGCAAAAAAGCTGCGGCAGTAATGGTCCCCGCCGGACGCCCGCCTGTATTTTTTAAATCAGCAACACTGCTCTCAAGTTGCTTAGCGTATTCTTTACGCAGCGGCAACTCCCACAGGTGCTCACCGCTCTTCTCTCCGGCATGGATCAGATCCTGCACTAATTCAGCATCACTCCCCAGTACTGCGGCGGTGTGGTGCCCAAGAGCGATAATGCATGCCCCGGTCAGGGTTGCAATATCGACCACCGCGCGCGGATTTTTGCTCCCGACCCAGTGCAAAGCATCCGCGAGGATCAAGCGCCCTTCCGCATCGGTGTTGATCACCTCTATACTTTTACCCGCAGCTGAACGGATAATATCACCGGGACGTTGGGCAGAACCGGAGGGCATATTCTCCACCGCAGCGATCACGCCCACAACATTCAGCGGCAGCTGGAGGCGCGCCGCACTTATCAGGGTGGCCATCACCGCGGCACCACCGGCCATATCCATCTTCATCTGCTCCATCCCCTCTCCGGGCTTAAGCGAGATGCCACCGCTATCAAACGTAACGGCCTTCCCCACCAGCGCTATCGGCGCTTCCTCCGTCGCGCCGCCGCGATACTCCATCACAATCAGGCGCGGTTCGGCACTGCTGCCCTGCGCTACTGCCAGCAGTGCATGTAACCTTGCCTGTTCCAGCGCATTCTGTCCTAAAATCGTGGTTTTAATCCCCACCTTCTGACTTTGCTCCCACGCGGTGCACGCCAGAAACTCCGGGGTTTTTACATTTGAAGGTTCGTTTACCAAATCACGTGCTAACGCAGTGCCCTGCAGGATCGTCATCCGCATCTGCACCACCTGTTGCAGCTTTTCTCTCTGCGCTTCTGTAGCGGCGTGGATCACTATTTCTATCTGGGCACAACCTGGTTCTGGATCACTTTTGTATTTATCAAAGGTGTAGAGTTCAAGACCGCATCCCTCCAGGAGCCACCCCACCTCTGTCGCAGTGGCAGACTCCGGCATGAGTGCTGTATCTATCTCTATTTTCTTGATCTTCTTCTGTTTAACCTGCGTCCCAATGTGTGCGCCAGCCTGGCGCCACTGTGCAGCATCAGGTGCTTCCCCCAGACCGACAAGAATAAGGGCTGCTTCCCCCGCAACTTGTGGAGGGAGAAAAAGCACTGCGTCCGCTTTGGCACTAAACGCCCGACTACTGCGCACAAGCCCGAGCTGGCTCGAAGTATCGGGAGGGAAGCTCTCCCCGCGTTCCCACCCCTTCTGCTCTAGTACGATTACCCGCGCACCACAATCTGTCTCCTTCTGGGTCGGATAGATAAAACTTATTTCTGGCAGCATATTTTTTCTCCTTTTCATCCCTGCATCGTTGTTACGCGTGGCTATGTGTAGCGTGAAAATATTGCAATAACTAACCAACCTGATATTATTAAAAGTCTTGTCAAATGTAAGCCCACTGAGGCATTGCGACCGTTAGTGCTTCTGCAAAACATCTTGCTTCAATCATGCTTAAACTACTCTACCTTCGGAGAACTGCATGTCGGCTTTAAACGCCTCCCAGTTGCGCACTCGGGTAACCACAGTATTTATCCTCACCATTTTGGTTATCGGCTTGATTGTTTCAGCCGTGGCCTTTGGAGTGCTGTTGCGCACCTACATGGCAGCAAGTGCAGAGCAACACAAGTTACATCTTAAGAGCAAACAAAAAGCTCTGGGTAACTGCCTGGAGCATCTAAGCGAACAGGCGAATCTGATTCATAGCTGCAGCCTGTGTTCAAACATGCTCTGCGCTTATAGTGAGAATCTCCTCAGCCTTGAAGACGTCGAATACGATAACACAATAAACATCGCCCAGGCACTAAAGCACTCGGACATGATTGACGGAATCATCCGCACTGACCTTAAGGGCAAAGTGATTGCAAGTGTCGGCTCGGTATCCCCGCGCGACTCTTGGCCTTACATCCCCGGGGAAACTACCGACACCGATGATCCCCCAGCAAGGGTGGTGTACTCCAGCATTCTTTCAGACCTTGGCACTCTGCGTATTATTGCGGTTAGCCCCATCCATATAGATGAGGAAGTTTTAGGTTTCGATATCCTGTTTTTTTCTCCGCTCCACTTTCTGGAGATCATGCAGGACACTTCGGTGGAGGCCTCAGCGCTGTTTCAACCTGTCGACAACTCTGCCATTGTATGGGCAGACAACACCTATAGTGACAATACCGATAGAAACCCACCTGCAACCCACGCTAAAGTTAAACAAATAATTCGTGAGCTGGAATCACCCCATGCCACAGATAACGTGCTGGAATGGCCGCAAACATCCCACGGGGAACAACTTCAATTCATCTATGCGCGCATTCCCGGCAGCGATTGGTACATCGGCAGCTATATTGAAGAAAAAATTTCTTTTGGCTACATGCTGCGCCAACATATTTCTATCCTGGGCGCAATATTCGGCCTCGCCTGCGCGGGTGGAGTGCTCTGCTATATGGCTCTGCGCCCTCTCACGCACGGATTTGTCTCCCTGACGGCGCGCTTGGAACAGACTAATACAGCCCTCAATGAGGAGATTAATGAACGGCGCCAGGTGGAGGCAGAGCTGCGCTTGAGTGAAGAGCAGTGGGCCAACACCTTTGCCTCCATCGAAGATGCTATTTTCGTCCTCGATGCCAACGGGCATATCAACAAGCAAAACAGCGCCGCGCGCAAGCTATGCTCAGCCTACAACAACTCCAGCGCGTTTCTCCCCAAAGATGGACACCCTTCAGCGACATTTAAAACAATGTTGGCACGCAACAGTAGCATTAAACAAACCTATGAAGATCCGTCCGGGTCCACATTCCGTATCACTTTAGCACCAATTATAATCAATCAGCGCACCATTGGCGCGGTACATCTGGTGCGGGATATTACCGAAGAGACCCGAGGCGAGAAGATGAAGAGCGAGATGCTTGCCGCAGTAAGCCATGAAATTCGTACCCCGGTTACAGCGATAACCGGATTTGTGGAGTTCATGCAACACAACAAGGTTAGTGAAGCACAGCGACAAGAATATCTGCAAATTATTCAGCGGGAGATGTCCCGCATGAGTGAGCTGATGAACGACTTTCTCGATCTTCAACGTCTGCAATCATCTATGCAGGAATACGATTTTACCGCAGCAGATGTGGCAGAACTGGTGCGGGAGAGTGTCGGACTCTATGAGATGGTGCTCCAGAAGCACACCCTTAACCTGCAGGTTCCAGAGCAGCTCCCGCCGACAAAGGTAGATGTTGGACGAATGCTGCGTGTGTTTTCGAATCTAATCTCCAACGCAATTAAATACTCCCCCAAGGGAGGCACCATCACTATCGGCGCACGCAGCACCAAGCGCAGCATTTTCGTCTGGGTCCAGGATGAGGGGATCGGCATCCCACCCCAGAGTCAGGCCAAGGTGTTTAACCGCTTCTACCGCGTCGACGATGGAGATCGCCGCATCGCCGGCGGCTTAGGCCTTGGGCTTGCTCTGGTAAAGGAGATTGTGGAAGCACACAATGGCCGGGTGTGGATTGAAAGCAAAGAGGGGCAGGGAAGTGCCTTCTTTGTGGAATTGCCCCGCACCTGATCCTTCAAAGCAAACTAAACGCAGAGGCTAGCTGTGCTCGCGTGTCTTGTTGAATTCAACCGCGGGCCACTGCTCTACAGTATGTTGCAACCGCCACTCACTAGATGCGAGAAAGGTGAGATTCTCTTCTGCATCATACGCCAGATTCGCCTGACATTTTTTTTGAAAATCAGCAAGCATATGCTTGTCCTCACATTCGATCCAGCGCGCCGTGGCGTATTCCACCCCTTCGTAGATAGCGTCTACCTTGTACTCCGCGCGCAGACGCTCCATAATCACGTCGAATTGCAACACCCCCACCGCCCCGAGGATATATTCACTCCCGAGCACTGGACGAAACAGCTGCACGGCCCCCTCTTCGGCGAGCTGCGTGAGTCCTTTGTCGAGCTGCTTAGTCTTCAGTGGATCCTTGAGGCGCACCCGGCGAAAATGCTCCGGGGCAAAGCTGGGGATACCGATAAATTTCAACGGTTCTCTAAGAGTGAAGGTGTCCCCGATTTTGATGGTGCCGTGGTTGTGGATCCCGATGATATCACCGGCGTAGGCCTCTTCCACATGGCTGCGATCCTGCGCCATAAAGATGGTGGCATTAGCAACATTGATATCCTTACCGATGCGGTGATGGCGCACCTTCATGCCCCGCTCAAACTTTCCGGAACAGATGCGCAGAAATGCGATACGATCCCGGTGCGCGGGGTCCATGTTTGCCTGAATTTTGAAGACGAACCCGCTAAACTCCTCCTCTAGGGGATCAACCATGCGCGTCGTAGTCGCGCGCGGCACCGGGGCGGGGGCAAGTTCTACAAACGCATCGAGCATCTCCTGCACACCGAAATTGTTCACCGCACTGCCGAAAAATACCGGCGTCTGAGTACCGTTAAGATAGTCCTCCAAATTAAACGGCGTCGCCGCCCCTTCCAGAAGTTCAATATCTTCACGTAGCTCATCGGCCTGACTCCCCAGCAGTTCATCTACACGCGGATCAGCTAAATCGTCAATGGTGATCCCTTGACTCAGGCGATCTTTGGCATGGCTGGAAAACAGATGGAGGGATTTTTTATACATATTGTAGGAGCCTTTGAAGCGCTTCCCCATTCCGATAGGCCAAGAGAGAGGAGCACATTCAATTTGCAGGGTCTCTTCTATATCTGCAAGCAGATCCAACGGCGCCAGCCCTTCACGGTCAAGCTTATTGATGAAGGTGATGATAGGCGTATTGCGCATGCGACACACCTCCATCAGTTTGCGCGTCTGCACTTCAACCCCTTTGCCACTATCGATAACCATCAATGCACTATCCACCGCAGTAAGGACGCGGTAGGTGTCTTCCGAAAAATCCTGGTGCCCCGGGGTATCAAGGAGGTTTATTTCATAGTCACGATAGTTAAACTTCATCACCGATGAGGTGACAGAAATTCCGCGCTCCTGCTCCATCGCCATCCAGTCACTTGTGGCATGACGCGAAGCTTTGCGCGCTTTAATAGCGCCCGCCATCTGAATTGCCCCGCCGTAGAGGAGTAATTTTTCTGTGAGGGTGGTTTTCCCCGCATCAGGATGGCTGATAATGCCAAAAGTGCGGCGGCGCTCCACCTGTTTCCGGTATGATTTATGCTTATCTTCACGCGCATCCGCAGCGGAGGTTACCTCTTTTACCTGCGAGCCCACACCATCAGCAGCAGATATGTTCTGTTCCAAGTTTGGATCCATACACTACACCTTAATTTTAGTGGAATTATTTTTACAGCTATTGTATACGGGGAAGGGGCAAATGCTAAAGCACTTGTCTTTTATAGAGCCCAACACAAAGAGATCGCACTCATGCACCCTCTTGAACTCCCTGCCACGCAACACACAGACCCACGCAACACACAGGCTCTTGCCTGTCCGCCTGAGGTGGGAAAATAGCCCAAGCACTGCAATGGGTCAACTGCAAACCACCTTTTGCAACCTATATACACATACTTAATACATATCATCCGAAAATCAAACCACCAGACAATTTAAGAAGGCAAGAACTATGCTGAAATCGCTCCGAATTCGCACTAAACTACTTCTTTCTTTCATTAGCATGCTTGTCCTGATTACAGGAGTGGGCTTTATAGGTAAAATGGCCATAGATAACGGTGCGCAGAGTTCTGCTAACCTGCAGGCAATTACCTCTATTGAAGCGCTATTCAATCAGGCGCGGGTGGCGGAAAAAAGCTTTGCTGCCAGCACAGACCCTTCCTTCAAAACCTCTGTGCACTCCAATATCCAAGAGCTTAAGAACACCGCAGATACGCTTGCGCGCGAGCTCACCCACAAAGACGCAAGCGCAGCTAACCGCCAAGTGAAGCGCTTCGCAACCGAGTACCTAGAAGCGTTTGACCTTTACGCGACCAAAAGCCAGGCGCGCGAAGCGGCAATGGAACAGATGGTAGCAGCGTCAAATGACGCCTTCGTAGAGGTACAGTTGCTCCAGGATGCTCTCAATGCACAACTCCAGCGCACTATAGAATCACGCGATCTATTCGAGGATGCGTTTACATACGAGGACGCGCTCGCCACCATTATGACCCATGGCGGCCAGACCCAGACCATCAATCTGCTGTTTTTAAATGCGCGCAAGTTTGAAAAAGAACACATTATCTCTAATAACGAGCTGTTTCTAGAGCGCGCGCGCCAGAGCATCGAAGGGATGCGGACGCTGCTCTCCGACCTGATTTTTGACCTAGACAGTGAGTCTCTTATTGAACGCGCTGAAGAAGCGCAGGAGAATGTTGAAGTATACAGCAAAAACTTTGACCATCATGCCAACTTGATGGCGGAACAACAGCGTTTAAGCTCAACCATGGAGGAGAAAGCCGGTGCTGCAAGAGATGCCTGTGCCAGTGCCGCAGCCACTATAAAAGCGAGCAACAGCGCCAGTATCAAGCTGTCACAGATGTTGTTGCTGGGGATAACGCTCACTGCGATAATCATTGGCATAGTGTTTGCCATCACTATTTCACGCGGAATCGCGCTTCCGCTGGAAAAAACGGTCGCCATGATCAACAACTTGGCACATGGACACCTGGATCAGCGCCTCAACCTTGAGCGCGGCGATGAGATAGGCACCTTAGCAAACACCATGGATTCCTTTGCCGACAGCCTGGAGCGCGAGGTGGTTGAGCCGCTGAACCAGTTGGCACGGGGGGATCTCACCTTCAGTGTAACTCCATACGACAGCAACGACAGCCTGCGCACCGCGCTGCAAAAACTGGGACAGGATCTTAACGACATCATGCTCGATATTCAGGTCTCCGGTAGCCAGATAAGCCAGGGTTCCAATCAGGTGGCAGACTCTAGCCAGGCACTGTCCCAGGGAGCAACAGAGCAGGCCAGTTCGCTGCAACAAATAAGTAGCTCGTTGCACGAAGTGTCGGATCAGACGCAGCGCAACGCCAATGCGTCGAAAGAGGCCAGCACCCTCACAAATCAGGTGCGTAGCGATGCCACCACCGGCACTGAACATATGCAGCAACTCAACGAAGCGATGGCGGAGATAACAAAGGCCAGCCGCGACATCTCAAACATCATCAAAGCGATCGACGAGATCGCGTTCCAGACCAACCTATTGGCCTTAAACGCCGCGGTTGAAGCTGCGCGCGCCGGACAGCACGGCAAAGGGTTTGCCGTAGTGGCCGAGGAGGTTCGGAACCTCGCCGGGCGCAGTGCGAAGGCGGCACGCGAAACAACCGAGCTTATCCAAGGCTCTGTGGATAAGGCGGACTACGGTGCCGAAGTCGCAGAAAAAACGCGGCAGTCGCTGGACAAGATTGTCTCTGGAGTAACCAAGGCTTCAACCCTGGTGGCAGAGATCTCCACTGCAAGTACCGAACAGGCCGAAGCGATCAATCAGATAAGTATCGGGGTAGCACAAATTGATGACGTGACCCAGCAAAACACCGCCAGCGTGGAAGAGACCGCCGCCGCAGCTACCCAGCTCAGCAGTCAGGCCGAAAATCTGCAGCAGATGCTGAGCCGCTTTGTCCTAAAGGATAACGAGCTGGCGTCTTTTGCACCCTCTGCCTTCAGTGAAGACCATCGTCAACCACGTTTGGAGGGATATACCGGTGGGGACAACTCGACTGAGGAACAGGACCCCTGGGGCAACCATTTCGAAGATGATCCTATCCACATCGCCCTCGACGATGACAGCCCCCATAGGGCTTAACCCTCAAGCAAAAAGCCATAGACACAAAACTCCTCGCACCCCATGCAGTTATTCAATGTACTTCTATGGTTGGTTGTAGACTCGTCTGGACGGCGCACTCGAGTCGCAACCTTTTTTCCCAATGAAGACTCTTGCTTGAGACTCGTTAGCGCCGTGCTGATGGAGATATCGGAAGAGTGGGAAACTGACCGAGTCTACTTGACTTTTTAAGGATCAACAATCGCTCCAAAGAGAAGTTTTGAATTTACAG
>CAZDRL010000061.1:0-9541 GCA_964508035.1 uncultured Desulfuromonas sp. | reverse complement strand
ATAAATGTCAGAATCATGAAGGCATAAAACAGGGCCTCGGCTATGTACCGATATAAAATCATTCCCGTTCCTCCACTCTTTTGATCAAATCGTAATGAAAATCCTCACGGGCAGACCCTGCGACCTCATAGTCGTCACAGTAATCCAAGGCATCGGTTGGGCACACCTCGACACAGGCACCGCAGTGGCTGCACTTAGTATAGTCCAGAGTAAACAAAGTCAGCACCTTGCCCTTCACACCTTCACGCTTCTCTCCCTCGACCACAATGCAATCAGAAGGACAATCACGCATACAGGACCCGCAGGTTATGCACCTATGCGTACCAGTTTCGGGATCCTTAATCAGGTCAATGTGCCCACGATAGTTAGGGGTGACATCGATTTTCTGGCGTGGGTACTGAACAGTGACAACTGGGCTGAACAGAGCTTTTAATGTCACCTTCATGCCGACAATAAGGCTCCATGCTCCCGTAAACAGTTCTGAAAAATACGCTTTCATAGCTTCACAACCACAACAGTAATAAGAAGATTAACCAGCGAGAACGGCAGCAGGTACTTCCAGCACAAATTCATAAGCTGGTCGAAACGGGTCCGAGGGAAAGTCCACCGAATCCAGACGAGGAAAAACATAAACATATACGCCTTGAGCAGGAACCAGATTATCCCGGTGTACTCAAAGTAGGGCAACGGAATACCGGAGGTGCCACCAAGGAAAAACACGGTAGCAATACAACTTGCAATAAACATGTGTGTGTATTCAGCCATCATAAACAAGCTGAACGCCATGCCGCTGTACTCGGTATGGAAACCTGCAGTGAGTTCACTCTCTGCTTCTGGAAGGTCGAAGGGCGCACGATTTGTTTCGGCAACCATAGACACTAAATAAATCAGAAATGCTACCGGCTGCAGGAAGATAAACCACACATTCTGTGCATCCATTATGCCGCGCAGACTGAAAGTGTTGGTCATAAAAACAATCGCCAACAACGACAGAAGCATCGGAATTTCGTATGCAATGCTTTGAGCAACAGCACGGAATGCGCCAAACATTGAATACTTGTTATTAGAAGCCCATCCACCTATCAAAACAGCAAAAACGTTTACGGAAGCTATTGCCAACATAAACAGCAAAGCAACATCAAGGTCAAAGCCTTGGATACGGTCGCTGAAAGGGATAACCAGCAACGGGAGAAATACTGGCGCAAACGAGATAATGGGAGCCAGCATATAGAGGGGTTTGTCCGCCTTAGCGGGGATAACAAGTTGTTTAGCCATCAGCTTGATGCCATCAACTATCAACTGAAGTATCCCGTGAAAGCCAACCTCCATCGGACCAGTCCGGCGCTGAAAATGTCCAGCCAACTTTCGTTCCATATAGCCCATAACCAGAGCGTTGCCAAATACGAGGACAGCAGCGCCGACTACAGCTATAATCATGCGGATTAGTTCTGGTGCAAAAGCGTTTAAAGTTTCCATATCGACTACCTGTCAATCTCTGGGATAACGAGGTCAAGCGCACCCATACAAGTAACAACGTCAGCAATCATCATCCCTTTACACAGCTCAGGCACAACGCTGAGATTGCTGTATGATGGTGTCCTAACCTTGATTCTATACGGAATATCGCTGCCATCGGATACAAGATAGTAAGACAACTCTCCACGTGGCGCCTCGACAGAACAGTTGTAGTCCCCTTGCGGTAACTTCAATTTCCTTGGCACTTTAGGAGCCATCACTTCACCATCGGGCAGCTTATCAAGAGCCTGCTCAATAATGCGTAAACTCTGCTCCATCTCGCGGAAACGTACATTGAAAGCTGCCCACGCATCTCCTTTTTGCGCCAAAGGGATTTCGAAATCGAATTCTGGGTACACAGAGTATGGTTCAGCTTTACGTATGTCGTACTCAACTCCTGTAGAACGCAACAATGGTCCGGTCACGCCAAAACGTGCGCAAAGCTCTGGCGTGTACTCACCCACATTCTGCATACGTCTTTGCACAATTACGTTGCCATTAACCAGCTCTTCGTACATGGGGAAGCGTCCGCGCAGGCGTTCAATAAAAGCACGCACCCGTTCGATAAACTTATCGTCGATATCTTTGCACACTCCACCTACCCTGCTATAGCAATAGGTCAGGCGAGAACCACAAACATCTTCCAGTGCATCTAGAATATGCTCACGATCATCGAAGGTGTACATGATTGGGGTAAATGCGCCCAAGTCGAGCAGGTAAGCTCCATACCAGAGCAGGTGGCTCTGAATACGATTCAGCTCACTGGTGATAACCCGGATATATTCGGCACGCCTTGGCACCTCAATTCCTGCTGCACGTTCAAGCAGCATGGCATATCCCTGGTTGTAAATTAGGGCTCCAAGATAGTCCATCCGAGCAACATTGGGCATAAATGCCTTGGCCGGCTTAAATTCACCGATCCGCTCGTGACAACGATGCACATAACCCAATACAGGCTGTGGATCAAGGACATACTCCCCGTCCATCTTCAGCAGAATTCTCAGTACCCCGTGGGTACTGGGGTGCTGAGGGCCCATATTAAGGACGAAGTGATGTTGTCTTTCGTCTTCAAAAACATCTACGTTCATAACAATCAGCTCAGCTCCGCCTAGTTGGAGGCTTGTGGTTTAGCTGCTTTCTGTTCTTCAGCAGCAGGGGCTTTTTTCTCCGCGGGTGCGGTTTTTTCTGGCTCCGGCTCTGCGACTTTACGCCGCAACTCAGAAATATCCTTGAGCCTCTTTTCGTCTTTGAGTAGCGGCTTCAAGTCAACATCTTCTTCGGCCAGAATCAAAGGTTCTAGATTGGGGTGCCCGGCAAACACAACACCGTAAAAGTCCCGCACCTCGCGCTCATGCCAGTTGGCTCCGTCGTACACATCGCAGATGGTCGGCACAGTACCATCCTCTTCTACAGCAATGCGGGCTATAACGCGGCAGCGCTGCGACCCAGCAATAGCAAACTGATATACTACTTCTATCGCAGGCTTTGCATGTACTGCCGTCACCGAAACCAGATAAAACCCTTCAGCCAACATAAGCTCGGCGAAGGGGTGAATCTGCTGCGCCTGCAGTGTTATATCGTAATCATACCCGCACTGAGAGTATTCAGTTTCTTCAACCTGCGCACCTACACTGAGCCATTTATTTTTTAATGCTTTGATATCCATGGTGCATCAGGCTCCCTTCGGCATTCTATTCTGCGGGAATGGATTGCGTGTCCCTGCAATCTTCTCCTGTAACTGGAGGATCCCCTCTATCAGCGCCTCAGGCCTAGGAGGGCAACCGGGCACATACACGTCTACAGGGATAAGCTTGTCCACCCCAAGCACGACTTCGTAGTTGGCTTCAACATCGAACGGGCCACCGGAAATAGCGCAATTGCCCAGCGCAATCACGTAACGTGGCGCCGGCATCTGCTCGTACAGTGTCAGCAGTACCGGTGCCAACTTCCTGTTTACCGTCCCTGCCACAATCATAAGGTCTGACTGACGTGGTGAAGGACGAAAAACCTCGGCTCCGAAACGCGAGATATCAAAGCGGGCCATGCCGGAAACCATCATCTCGATAGCACAACAGGCAATACCAAACGTCATCGGCCAGAGTGAGTTAGCACGACACATATTGAGGACCTTATCAGCTAGATCCAGCTGAATAAGTCCTGCTTCTTGGCCCGCACGGATACCATCACCATATCCATGCTCGCTCCGCTCTTGACACTCCTTGGCGTAGGAGTGAACCCTTAATAAACTTTTCTTCTGCTCGGCCACGTAAAGACTCCCTTGACCCAGGCGTACACAATCGCCAGAGACAAAATACCTACAAATATAAATATCTCACTGATACCCCGCACGGCCGAAACCGTATCAAACGCTGTCGCCACGGGAAACAGATACAAAATGTCTACATCGAATGCCAGAAAGATTAACGCATACTGAAAATATGAGATATCGAAACGGACGTTCCAGGCAGTACCATAGGTGTCCATTCCACACTCGTACGTCTCATGCGTCTTACTAAGACCACCTCTCGGTGCTATCAGCCGTGAAATTATCAGCATCGCCAAAGCACTGGCAACGCTTACGGTCAGAAACACCAGAACATACATGTAATCGACCAGATAGTGTTCGATCATACCCTCTTGCCTCCCTCAATGGGATTGCACGTTGCTTGCTAGTAACGTGCGTTCTCTTAATACGCCAAGACAACCCATCGGTATCTACGCGACACCGATCTATCTACACCGGACTGCCTCTTACTTAATGCGAGCGCAATACCGACCTGCACCTTGTATCGAAATGGCAAAACATTGTCAAGATCATTATAAGTGCAAAAACACACTCACAATTACGTATTCTCGCAAGCTCCCGTAATTAAAGAAGTATTTGTGACCCATCGCCATGCCAGTTTATGGGTCACATTGGATACTGTATACAATTTCTATGCATCATTTAAGTTGAAAGCTGCAAACCAGATCGCCACAGTTACCTTATCCTAAAACCCTGTTATATATAACTGGCGCTATTCCTGTCGACGTATCCTCCTCTTCTAATTTAAGTTTGACTTTGCCTCCACCGCATGGTACGCACGTAGGCTTATCTCATTCTGTCGAAATTCTATTGAAAACTTACCGCCTAGCAACCCGAACCTAAAGCTTATATTACCTTTTAATAGTGCCTTCAATCACTCCTGCATCCAAATCGGTTGCAGACACTCGCATTGAAGCACAGAGGACATCAACATGCGCAACAACATTGTTCACATTGGTGCTGGTAAACTTACATATGAAATCCGCGCTATTGTAGATATAGCGGAAAAGCTCGCCCAACTCGGCATCAAAACAAACATGGAAAACATTGGCGACCCCATTGCAAAGGGGGAAAAAATCCCTGACTGGATGAAGCAGATTGTCGCTGACCTTGCCATGCAGGACTGTTCCTACGGCTACTGCGCCACCAAAGGAGTGCTCGAAACGCGTGAGTTTCTCGCCAAACGCACCAACAGCCGTGGCAAAGTGCAGATCACTGCTGACGACATCGTGTTTTTCAACGGTCTGGGGGACGCAATCCAGAAAGTGTACGGTTTTCTGAAGCGTGAAGCACGTGTCATTGGTCCCTCACCGACATACTCTACCCATTCCTCTGGTGAGGCAGCACATGCTGGACAGGCACCGGTTTCGTATCGCCTTGATCCGGACAACCACTGGTATCCGGACCTTGACGATCTACGCCTGTCTATTAAATACAATCCCGCCATCTGCGGTCTGCTCATCATCAACCCAGACAACCCCACCGGTGCAGTATATCCGGAGCGTATTCTAGTGGAAATGCTCGAACTGGCACGCAAATATGACCTGTTCGTTATCTGCGACGAGATCTACCACAACATCATATATAATGGGGAGTCAACACGTCCAATATCTGATCTGATTGGAGATATCCCTACTATTGCTATGAAAGGGATCAGCAAGGACTTCCCCTGGCCCGGATCCCGCTGTGGTTGGATCGAAATCTACAATCGTGACAAAGATCCGATGTTTGCGCAGTACATTCAGTCCATCGTGAATTCCAAAATGGTGGAGGTGTGCTCTACCACGCTGCCACAAATGGCGATTCCTAAAATACTCAGTCATGAACAATATCCTGTATATCTGAAGGAACGCACGTCACGATACGAAAAGCACTCCAACATTGCGTACAACATCCTTAAAGATGTCCCGGGCATCAAAGTAAACCGTGCAAACGGTGCGTTTTATATGAGCATTGCGTTCAAACGTGATCTTCTAAAGTCTAATGGAACCCTACCCATAGAGAACGCCGAGGTGCGCACTATGATTGAAAAACTGCTTGAAGATCCAGCCACTTCACCAGACAAGCGTTTCGTTTACTACCTCCTCGCCTCCACGGGGATATGCACCGTACCCCTAAGCTCCTTCTCTACGCCGGAGCAGGGTTTCCGCATCACGTTACTGGAGCGGGATGAAAAAGAATTTACCCACGTATTCAAAACTATTGCAAAAAGTATTACCGCCTATCTTAAGTCCGAATCCTGACCAAGTCGGCTGTAAACAGCTAAGGAGCCCCACTACATGCACGCACCAAAGATTGACCTTCATCACGCAGCTCAGACCATTGATACTATCCGCCTCCTTTCCGCCGACGCGGTAGAAAAGGCAAACTCTGGACATCCAGGCACCCCTATGGAGGGTGCGCCACTGGCGTACCTGCTCTACACCCGCCACATGCGCCACAACCCGGCAAATCCTGATTGGCCAGGACGCGACCGTTTCATTCTTTCTTGTGGGCACGGTTCCATGCTCCTATACAGTACCTTGCATCTATGTGGCTACGATGTAAGCCTTGAAGATCTCAAACAATTTCGCCAGTTTGGGAGCAAAACTCCGGGCCATCCTGAGTTTGCTCACACCCCCGGGGTCGAAACTACCACCGGCCCCCTAGGTCAGGGGATTGCCGTTGGCACTGGCATGGGTATGGGTGCAAAATTTCTCGCAGACAAGATTGATGCAGAACTATTCGACTACAATATCTACGCCTTGTGTTCTGATGGTGACATCATGGAAGGTGTCTCGGCTGAGGCTGCCTCCCTAGCAGGGCACCTACGACTGGGAAACTTGATCTACATCTATCTTGACAATAAAATCTCTATTGAAGGGGATACCTCCCTAGCGTTCAGTGAAGAGGTTGCAACGCGTTATCTGGCCTACGGTTGGCATGTAGAACGGGTCACCGGAGAGAACCTACTCGAAGTTGATGCAGCGATCGCACGCGCCAAGCTCGATCCGCGCCCATCCATGATTATTGCGCGCACTAATATTGGACAGGGTTCTCCCAACAAGCAGGGCACAGCGGCTGCCCATGGCGCTCCTCTGGGGGCAGACGAGCTGAAGCTCACCAAGCAAGCACTAGGATACGACCCGGAAGCAATGTTTGCAGTGCCGGACGCTGTGTATACCCACATGGCCACGCTTAAGACCAAGGGAGCGGAACTAGAGCACGCGTGGAAACAGGCGTGCACAGCTAAAGCCAAGAGCAACCCTGCATTGCAGGATTGGCTTGAAGATAAGCCCCTAAGCTCAGCTGAGATTGACGCCCTCCTTCCGAAATTTGAAGAGGGACAGCGCCTGGCCACCCGCGCCGCAAGCGGCAAGACCCTTAACGCCCTCGCACAGGAATTGCCTCTTCTCCTCGGCGGGTCTGCCGACCTTGCACCATCCAACAACACCCACCTTAATGGGGCAGATCACTTCCGTCCCGGGCATGCTGGGCGCAACATCCATTTTGGCATCCGTGAGCACGCCATGGGCTCAATCCTGAATGGTTTATGTCACACCCGTGGTCTATTGCCGTTTGGCGCCACCTTTATGATTTTCTCCGACTACATGCGCCCTCCAATGCGCATGGCTGCCCTGATGGGACTAGCACCAATATATGTGTTCACTCATGACTCTATCGGAGTTGGCGAAGATGGCCCTACACACCAGCCTATAGAGCAACTGTGCGGACTCCGCAGTGTACCCAACTTAACTGTCATCCGCCCAGCCGACGCCAACGAAACTGCGCAGGCGTGGAAGTGTGCGCTCCTGCAGCTTACCGGACCAACTGCACTGATATTCACGCGCCAAGGACTACCAACCCTCGACCGGAGCAAATACGCCAGAGCAGAGATGCTCGAGCGCGGTGCCTATATCCTTGCTAAAGAGCAGGGGGAGCTGGAGTTGATTCTCCTCGCTAGTGGCTCCGAAGTACAACACGCCCTTTCTGCACGCGAAACCCTGCAACACGAAGGAATTGGCACACGCGTAATCTCCTTCCCTTCGTGGGAGTTGTTTGAGAAGCAAGATGAAACCTATCGCGAAGAGGTCCTCCCGCGCTCATGCAGGAATCGCCTTGCCATTGAAGCTGGCTCTCCCATGGGATGGGAACGCTACGTTGGCATTGATGGTGCTATCGTGGGGATGAACAGTTTTGGTGCCAGTGCACCCGGCAACGAACTCATGCAACACTTTGGCTTTACTAGTGCTAATGTTATCAATCAAGCACACCAACTCCTGCAACGCTAAAGCACAATACGCGATAAAAAAACGCCTGTATCCACTTGAAAGCAAGGAGATACAGGCGTTTTTTTATTTAATTTTTATTCTAGCTAGCTCTAAGTGCGATTTGAACCAGGCCCTATCTTTCATCCATCTATGCGTCAGCATCACTCTTACGCAGCCTACCTGCGTGCTGTTGCGGCAATAGCGCATGATTCCCGATGGGCAATGTTATCGCTACGGTAGTTCCATCACCGGACCTGCTAGTAAAACGGATTCTGCCGCCGTGCGCGTCTACGATTTTCTGACTGATAGCCAACCCCAAGCCTGTTCCATAACTCTTGGTGCTGTAAAATGGCTCCAGCACCCTGCCGAAAATATCCTCTTGTATCCCTGCGCCCTTATCTTTTATCAGCACCTTTGCCATTTTAGCCTCGCGGGTAACTATAGTTCCGATCGTCCCCCCGTTTTCCATCGCTTCTTGGGCGTTCTGATACAAATTATTGAATACTTGACGCATCAATTCTGGATCAGCCATAACAAAGAGGCGTTTCTCACCACTGAAGACAAAATCTATGTTTTCAAATCCTGGGTACGTGGTGAGCTCAGCGCCGATCTTCTCCAGAAACTCGACCAGATTTATCTTCTGGATGGTGGGTTCCCAGCGTTTAGAAAATGCCAGCATTTGAGTTACAGTATTCTCAATCCGATCCGCTAAGGACAGCATCTCCCCCAGCACCATCTCTTGCGACGGGCTAAGTTCGTTTTGCTTCAAAAGCAACTGCACTCCGGCGCTGATACCTGTAAGAGGGTTGCGCACATCATGCGCCACCGATGCGGCCATCTGGCCGATAGCAGCCAGACGCTCATGGTGAGCAACCTTCTCGTGCATCTCTTTTAGTTCCGATATATCGCGCAAGGTCCACAGCAATATGGTTTCGGAAGGATCCTCGATAGGACATCCGCGCATATGTACAGGCACCTCTGAACCATCGGCTTTAAGGACACTTGCTTCACACCCGGTTGTAAAACAATGGCAAGCTACGCTATCCCCTGCGACCATGTGCTGCTTTAGACGTTCGCGATATGGATCTGCCATCAAAGCGAACATTTTTGTTCCTGGCACCTCAGTGGGATCATACCCCAATAGCGACTCTATCGCGCGATTACACGTCTTGATGGTGCCGTCAAGGGTCGTAGTCAAAATCACATCCGGAGCTGTGTCCAGCAACAAGCGAGTGCGTGCCCGGCTACGTTCTAGCTTCGCTGAAATGCCATCCTTGAACTCAATCTGCAAACGAATGCGTTCGAGCATACGGTCGAATTCGCGCGCCAAAACCCCAATCTCATCGGTTCCTTTCAAATCCTGCGGCAGCTCTACCCACTCTGGTCTATGCCGGATCTTTTGTACGCTGAAAGTAAGGCGCCGCAATGGAACAATCACTGAGCGATGCATAATCGCAAGCATGAATAACAG
>CAZDRL010000060.1:0-9581 GCA_964508035.1 uncultured Desulfuromonas sp. | reverse complement strand
TGGTCGGGATGAGAGGATTTGAACCTCCGGCCCCCTGCTCCCGAAGCAGGTGCGCTACCAGGCTGCGCTACATCCCGATCTGCCCGATCTATTTTATCGCGCAGGGTTTGTACCACGCCCGCAGTAAAAACGCAAGATCGTTTCTGGAACCAACAACAAACAGAAAACCCTCGACAAACCCCTGCAGCTTAGTCAGTATAAATTTCGCATGCTGCGTAAAACCTGAAGCGAATAAAAACTGGAGGCCCGATTGGATACCCACAAAGATAGAGGCAACAACAGAAACACTTGGCGTAAGTATGCCGCCATCCCCATAAATGCCCTGCGCTTCATTGTTGAGCATTTTCTCCTTGCAAAGGAGCTCTTCACCCAGCGTGACACTCCAACCCATATCAAGTTTCTGCTGGTGGGGCTGGTGCTGTACATCGTCTCACCTATAGATCTGATCCCCGATATGATCCCCCTGCTCGGGATCACCGATGATGTGGCACTGCTGGTCATGGGATGGAACTATCTCGAGCGCTTTATCACCCCACAAATGCGCGCCAATGTCGATGCGACCATGCAGCGCTGGGGGCTCAAATAAAAAGAAGTACGCTGGGTGAGTAACTCAATCTGCATGCGCTGCAGGGCCTGAAAGGGCACAAGTGTCCCCGCTCCCAGAAAAAGAGCAGGGTGCGTGGCGACACAAATCAGCGCCTCACCTCTACCGTGTCGCGCGCTGGGCGCAGCATATCCACGAGCATGAACACCACCCCCACGGTGATGGCGGAATCAGCCACATTAAATGCAGGCCAGTGATACTGATACCAGTGCACATCGATAAAATCGATGACATAACCGAAACGCAGACGATCAATGAGATTCCCAAGCGCCCCCGGCACCACCAGGACCAGCCCCAGTTTCTGCCAGCGCTGTTCTGCCCCGAGGCGGGGGAGAACCCACACAATAACCGCCACAGCCAACAATGCTATCCCGGATAGAAACGGAACGCGCAGGGCACTGTCGGCAAAGATACCGAAGGCCGCACCTGGATTCTGCACATACACCAGATTGAGGTAGTGCTGCACCAGGGTACGGCTCTGATGGAGTTCCATATGCTGGAGGACTAGATATTTAGTCCATTGATCCAGCGGCAGGATCACCGCACATGTCAGGAGCAAGAGCCCGTAGCGTTGCAGATTGAATTTAGGCAACAAGATGCATCTCTTTCAGCGCCTGCAGGCAACGCACACAGATGGTGGGGTGCGCGGGGTCATCCCCCACATTGGGGAAGTAATTCCAGCAGCGCTCGCACTTCTCCCCTTCAGCTTTTTCAACTTTTATTTTCAGCCCCGCCACCTTTTCTGCCACATAAGCGGCTGCGCCCACCTCCGCCAATTTCACCGCTGACACAATAAACAGGGTTGGCAGCTGGGAGGCGTATTTTTCCAGTAACGGACGGTACTCCGGATTATCGATCTCTACACACACCCGTGCCTCTAAAGAGTTACCCATCAACTTCTCGGCGCGCGCAATCTCCAGTGCTTTTGCCACCTCAGAACGCACCTGCCATAACTTCTGATAGGTCTCATCGAGTTCAGCATCCACCAGTGCCATCTCCACTGCGGGAAACAGCGCCACGTGCACGCTCTGCTCCCGTTCCCCTGGCATCTGCTCCCAGATCTCCTCTGCAGTAAAGGTGAGGATCGGCGCGATCATCCGCGTCAGTTCATCCAGAATGCGGTACATGGCACTCTGTGCACTGCGCCGCGCCAAACTCTGCGGTGGTGCGGTATATAGACGATCTTTGAGGATATCCAGATATGTAGCGCTGAGCTCCCCACTACAGAAATTGTGCACAACTTGATAGATGACGTGGAAATCGTACTCGCGATACGCCTTATCCACTTTGGCACCCAGATGCGCAAGACGGGAAAGCACCCAACGATCAAGCTCCAACATCTGCGCGGGTGCTACCGTATCTGTGGCAGGATCAAAGTCGTGGATATTGCCCAGGATATAGCGCGCGGTATTGCGGATGCGTCGATATGCATCGGAGAGGCGCTGCAGGATCTCGTCGCTGATACGGATATCATCCTGATAATCCTGTGCCGCAACCCACAGCCGCAGCACTTCAGCTCCAAATTTGTTAATCACCTTCTCTGGCGCAACGACGTTACCCTGCGATTTCGACATCTTGCGTCCGTTGCCATCTACCACGAAACCGTGAGTCAGTACAGCCTTGTACGGTGCGACATCGCGGGTACCTACAGAGGCAAGCAGGCTGGAGTGGAACCAGCCACGATGCTGATCGCTCCCCTCCAGATACAACTCTGCCGGGGTGTGGAGTTCACTGCGCTGCTCCAGTACCGCCGCATGGGAGACGCCGGAATCAAACCACACATCGAGGATATCGCTTTCGGGGGTAAACTCCGCATGTCCACACGCAGGACATGTTGTCCCGGCGGGGAGAAGCTCGACGGGGCTTTTTTCAAACCACTGATCACTGCCTCCATCTTCAAACTGATCCGCAATGTGGTGCATAATCTTGCTGTCGCACAGCGCCTCATCACATTTGGCGCAGTAGAATACCGTAATGGGCACGCCCCAAGTACGCTGGCGACTGATACACCAGTCGGGACGTTTCTCAATCATGCCATAGATGCGCTCGCGCCCCCACTCCGGGATCCACTCCACATCTTTAATATGGTCCAGAGCCTTGCGGCGTAAGTCATTCTCCTCCATGGAGATAAACCACTGCGCCGTGGCGCGAAACAGGATCGGCTTCTTACACCGCCAGCAATGCGGGTAACTGTGACTCATCTCGCTCTGGTGCAGCAGCGCGCCCACCTCTTCAAGCTTCGCACACACCGCCTGATTGCCTTCATCTACCTTCATCCCTGCAAACAATTCTACATCATCACGGTAGCGCCCGTAGTCATCCACCGGATTGTAGATATCCAGCCCATATTTGCACCCAACTACATAGTCATCCTGACCGTGCCCCGGAGCGGTATGGACACATCCCGTACCCGCCTCCAGAGTAACGTGCTCGCCCAATACCAGGGTTGAGTCACGTGCGTAGAAAGGGTGGCGGCAGCGTTTGTTCTCAAAGATAGCGGCATTAAAGGTGGCAACAACGGTTCCTTTGCGCCCTACCTGCTCCAGTACCTGCTCCTGCAACCCTGCGGCCACCATCAGCACTTCCCCATTTTCCATCTCCAGTGCCACATATTCGAGCTGCGGATTGAGACAGATAGCGAGGTTCGCCGGAATGGTCCACGGGGTTGTGGTCCAGATCACAAAAGAGATCTGCTTTCCCTTCAGACTCTCAAGTTCTTCTGGCACCTCATCCACATAGGGGAAACGCACATAGATTGAGGTAGATCTATGGTCTGCATACTCCACCTCGGCCTCGGCAAGAGCGGTCACGCAGGAGGGGCACCAGTGCACCGGTTTTTTTCCTTTGTAAAGCCCGCCGCGTTCGGCAAAGCGCGCCAGTTCGCGCGCGGTGGTGGCTTCGTAACTATCATTCATGGTGAGATAGGGATCATCCCAGCTGCCAAAAATCCCAAGACGCTTGAATTCATCCCGCTGGATATCTACCCACTCTGCGGCATATTTGCGGCACTCACGCCGAATTTCAGCCTTCGACATCTCCCGCTTTTTCTTGCCCAGCTTTTTATCCACCATCAACTCAATGGGGAGGCCGTGACAGTCCCATCCGGGGACATAGGGAGCAGCAAAGCCCTGCATGCGGCGACTCTTAACTACAATGTCTTTCAGAATCTTATTCAGCGCATGCCCGATATGGGTGTGACCATTGGCATACGGAGGACCATCGTGAAGGACAAAACGTGGCTTATCTCCCTCTGCCTGCTCAATTATCCCATCAAGATCGATCTGCGCCCATTTTTCAAGCATCTGTGGCTCGCGTCTGGGCAGATTCCCGCGCATAGGGAAGCTGGTCTTAGGCAGGTTGAGAGTATCTTTATAGTCCAGAGTGCTGGTATCGCTGCTGTTTTCCATGTAATCCTCACGTATGTGAACTTGTAGCATCGAAAGTAAACGGGTGGGCAATCGCTAGCCTTGCACGGCAGGCAGCACATGTTTATGTCAGTTTATGGCGTTAAACAGGTGCTTTACAGGTAGTTTTACAAGGCTCGAAACCTACCAGAACAAGGAAGAAAGTCAAGCAAAAGGAAGGGAGTGCAGGTGGAGGCACATCTCCCGTAGAGGGCAGAGCTCACAAGTGGGGCGGTTTTTGGTGCAACAACCTTTTGCCAACCGCACCAGCAGCGCATGATATTCGTTGTACAACGGTACCTCCCGCGGCAGGGCACACATAAACAGGTGTTGCAGGGCGGCATATGATGCCTGCGGATCACACAGACCAACACGGCTGCAGATACGGCGCGTGTAGGCATCAATTACAAAGACCGGGTGTTCACCTGCGTACAGTAGAATACTATCTGCGGTTTCGGGTCCAATCCCTTTAAGCGCGAGGAGGCGCGCACGCACCGCTGGAGTCTCTCCGTCCAGCATGAGGTCAAGATCACCCGCATACGCCCCCATCAGCACATCCAAGACCCGCCGCACGGTGGCACTTTTCTGGCGGAAGAATCCGGCTGGGCGAATCAGCGCCTGCAACTCTTCCTCAGCAAGAGAGGCAAGAGCGGATGGCGTAAGGGCTTCGGCACCACGCAGATTGTCCAGCGCCATACGCACATTCTCCCAGCGCGTGTTCTGAGTCAGAATCGCACCCAGCACCACCTCAAACGGCGTATCAGCGGGCCACCACTGCTGGGGTCCATACGCGGTGTGCAGGCGTTCATATATATTAAGGATAGATTGTGTATGCATAAACCTATGTGTGTCGGGGCGAGTCAACGTGCTGGTAGGCGCGCTCTCCCCCTACTGACGGGGCACGCTCGATTCCCCTGCGGAAAGATACTTCACCCGCGTTCCCCTCATGCGTGCTTCACGTAGAAGTTGCGCGCGAAATCCATAAACTCTTCTAACAATGGAGAAAGATCACCCATGCGCGTCACCATACTGCGTGGGCGCACATTATTAAATCCATCCACTCTATATTCCACCAACTCTCCACTACGCAAATACTTTGCCACCACCGCTTCCGATATATATGCAATACCGCGCACCGCGAGAAGGTCTTTACACATCATCCCATAGTCATCGCTCATCATAACGCGCTTGAAGTTCCCGATACTGCCTCCTGCTCTGACAAGGTTGCGGCACAACAGATCGTAGCAGCTACATCCATCGCGGCGGGTAAAAAGTTTGAACGGATACAACTGTTCCAGCTCAGCCTCCCCTGCGGGCGGCCCCAACTCCGGCGAGCCAACATACACCATCCGATCCGGTGGGAGCGCCTCATGGCGTAGCGTGCTGAAATCCTGATCGGCCAGATGCTCTATGATGGCGACATCAAATATCCCTTCACGTAATCCATCCAGGGCCTCCTGCGGCGTATTGAACAACAGGCGTAAGTCCTCCACATCGGGGTACAGGGAGGAGAACCCCTGCACCAGTTCGGACATATGCGCGACCCCTGTCGCCAGCGTGCAGCTGATGGCGAGATTCCGCCGCTGCGCCAACTGGGCAAGACCAGCGAACATGGTGTGCTCAAGCGCTACAATTTGGCGTGCCACCTTCAGCACATGCTGTCCCGCCGCCGTGGGGCGGAGCAGCGGTCCGGAACGGTCCAGCAGTTGTACCCCGCAGCACTCCTCTACATTTTTAATTCGTTGCGAAACCGCCGACTGGGTCAGATGGAGCTTCTCTGCCGCGCGCGAAAAACTTCCCTGCTCTGCAACCATTACAAGAGTACTGAGATATTGGGTTTCCATATTCTACGCCCTCATTAAGGTCCCTCGAACGCCACCAGCCTAATGCTATAAGAATTGCTTATGTGAACATAAGAAAGATTCGTTTTACACTACCATTCGGCAAAAGTATTGTACACAGCGTATCAAGGGTAAGAACGCTGTATCACCCCTGTGGCTTTGCACACAGGGGTAATTACATGCAGGCGGAATTCTCACTCTGAAGTAGAGGCGCACTGTACGCAAGCGTACGTACGCTAATTAAGCTTTCAGAGTGGGAACATCTATTTTTCTGGGAAGAACGAAAGGAGAGAACATGCGAAGGAAGTTCAACACCAAAGCCTCGTGGCTGGTGAAAGCTCTTCCCCTGTTGCTGGTTCTGGGCGCATGCGCCACAGGGAGCATCCGGGAGAAAGTGCTGACAATGCCGGTCATTGAGGGGGCGACCTATGTGGGTGCGGATTCCTGCTACGGCTGCCATGATGGCATGGCCGGTGAGATGTTTGCCGCATCTACCGGTGCAGAGGGCTTTGCCAACACCACTCACGGGCGACTGGCCGAGTGGGAACTCATGGGTGCCGAGCAAGGTTGCGAAGCATGCCATGGACCGGGGAGTCTGCACGTGGAAAACTACGGTGATGCGGATTACATCATCCGTCCCACCCAATTAACCTCAGATCAATCCTCTGCCATCTGTGTCAAATGTCACAGCGACGGCGACCTGATGGACTACGCCCACAGTGAGCACGCGCTGAGCGATGTAGGTTGTGTCGACTGCCACGACATTCACGCCGGTGTAGGAAAATTCAGCCTCAAGGCAGAAGACCCGCAGCTGTGCTTCACTTGCCACCAGGAAGAGCAAGCCAAAACCCACTTCCCTTCTACCCATCCGCTTCAAGCGGGGAAGATGAACTGCTCCAGTTGTCACAACGTACACGGTGCCGTAGGGGAGAGCCTCAACACGGATGAGCGCCTCAACGACCTGTGTCTGAACTGTCACACCCGCTACCAGGGTCCGTTCGTATTCGGGCATGCCCCCGTTGAAGACGACTGCACCATCTGCCACGACCCGCACGGTAGCGTAGCCAACAATCTGCTGGTGCAAAACGAGCCTTTCCTGTGTTTGCAGTGTCACGAAGGTCATTTCCACCTGCTGCGTGAGTCCAACTTCGCCGGACCTGAAGCGGATGAGTTTACCGCGGGTTCCGCAGATGCGGTGAATGTCCATGGTAGCGAAGGGTTCCAGACCTCGTTTGGAACTAAATGTACTACTTGCCATAAGGTAGTTCATGGCAGCGACTACCCGTCCCAGCCGATGAGCGGCCACGGCTTGAATCGTTAATTTAGAAGGAGGCAATTGTTATGAAGCGTAGCCAATTATGGCTGCTAGCACTGTTGTCCATTCTGACGTGCATGACTGCAACAACTGTCATGGCGGTAGAAGATGATGTCCATGTCAGTGGTTCCCTGGAGATTGGCATGAGCGGCGTCAGCATTGACGACAATGCAGCACGTGTAAATGAATATACCTCGGTGCGCAGCGACGATGGCGTTGCACTGGCACCGCAATTGGATTTGGAGTTTAAAAAGGGGAGCTTTATCCTTGATGCCAAAAGCGAAACCATGGGTCCGCGCGATCAGATGCACGAAATTGGCATCGATGCGGGGCGGGTGTTTCGCCTGGAGAGTTCACTCAATGTCCTTGAGCACCGCAAAGACCACGAAACCCTGAGTCAGATGGGCGCAACCGGACGCAGTGACATTGGTGGTAGCCAGCCTAGCGTTACGACTGACTGGATATTCTCCCAATATCCCGATGGTACCAAGATAGGTGGCGCGCAACTTGATAAGACTGCAGCCGAGGCCGAAGAAGCTTGGTACCAGGAAGTGAGCAATGACTACATTGTAACCAGACGCGAATGGAAAAACGAAGCAGAGCTGGTAATTCCGCAGTTGCCCAATATCACCTTCAAAGCGGGGGCTCGCATTGAAACCCGCGAGGGGATGGAGCAGGCTATCGGTCTCTCTAAGTGCGATGGTTGCCATGTGAGTGCGCACGGCAAAAAGATCGATGAGCGCACCGAGGAATACACTTTTGGTGCTACCGGTAAATTTGGCGTCCTCACCGTGGATTATGAGTACCTTACGCGCGACTTTGATGAAGATGCCGCGGCACCTTCCCGCTTCTACGACGAAATGCAGAATGGATCTGCGCAGAATCAGATGCTCTACCCCTTTGGCGGCAACAACGTGCTTGACTTCGCCAAAACTCCCGACTCGGAGAAAGAGACCCACCTGCTGAAGGCGCGCATTGATATGCCAAGCAATACCAGCCTTACGGCGAGCTACGTAAAATCTGACATCGAAAGCTCAAAATCAGCCGCAGTTCAAGATGGCTATGTGCTCTTGGATGGCAACAAACTGAAAACCGAATACGATTCTTTCGCAGCTAAATTTGCGACCAAGTTCGGTAAAAATGTCAACTTTTCTCTCCGCACCAAAGTATACGAAATTGATGTGGATGAGAATCGCCTCTATTTTGCGGATCGGGAAACCTCCACTTTCAATCTCCCCTTCGGCGCTACCGACACGTACCATTCTGCAGCGGGACGCGATGTTATCGAATTTGGGACAGACATTGTGTTCCGTCTTGCCAGGGCTACCACTCTGCGCCTCGGCTACGAGTACGAAGAGATCGAGCGCGATGTTGAATACTTAGGGGAAACCGAGATCCACACCTTCAAAGCTGCCCTCAAAAGTCGCATAAGCAAGACTCTGTCTGGACGGATCAGCTATATGTACCAGGACATTGACGAGCCCTTCTCCGGTACTGACGTTGGTATCGCTCAGCTCTCTGGCACAGATGGCGGCGGCGGCTTGGCCTATCTGGAAACCAGCGACTTCATCGATCAGGGTCTCGACAAGACCTACTACTGGAACAGTGTTTACCCCAATCGGGAACTCCGCTCCACCAATCGCCCTGAAGATGTGCACGAAGCCAAATTCAGTACAACCTGGGCACCCGCACCCAATCTGGCGGCAACCTTCTATGCGCGGATGCGCTATGAGGAGAATGATGCGGTTAAGTACGAGCGCATGACCATTGTCCCCGGGGTCACCCTGTGGTACGCCCCGAGCAATAAACTCAACCTGACTATGGCGTACTCCTTCAGCAACCAGGATTCAGAAAATCGCGCCTGCGTTGGATGGTACCACGGCTGAGCGAACGATGTATCTTCGGCCCAGTTTGGGTCGGTTTGCAGCATCGCCGAATACACGTCAGCCGTCCACACCCTGTCTCTGAGTGCAGACTATCAGGCGACAGAAAAACTTAAACTCAACGGTTCCTTTACCTTCAATCTGGCT
Organism: uncultured Desulfuromonas sp.; assembly: GCA_964508035.1. GTDB lineage: Bacteria > Desulfobacterota > Desulfuromonadia > Desulfuromonadales > Desulfuromonadaceae > JAIVHC01. Next base: position 387 of record CAZDRL010000060.1, on the reverse strand, counting down.
GATGACAGCTGGGATTGGGACTTCAGTGAAAGAAGCAGGGTCTACTTAGAAAATGACCCCAGCACTCCACTGGCGGAGTCCACCGTTGCATCACCTGGTCCCTATGCCGCAGTTAACTACGACACCTGGGGACAAAACAACAACATCGACGAGTACTCTGATCTTTCGTATGAGCAGTACTCCTTCACCCTCGGAGCAACGTATAACTTCTCCGCGGCCTTCTACACCACCGTAGAAGCTACGTACGACATCTTCGAATCTAACGAAGACTACGTATATGGTGACGAAGATGGCAAAATGCTTAGAGGCTACATCGCCATTGGCTACAAGTTCTAAGGAGTATTTTCCTTAGTTCCGCACCAACAAAACAGCCCCGCAGGGTTCCCT
>CAZDRL010000059.1:0-9859 GCA_964508035.1 uncultured Desulfuromonas sp. | reverse complement strand
TACAGCCCCCACGGACAGGGTCAAGTAACTGGCGATTCCACTAAAGTTTCGCTGCTGAGCTGCGGACACGAACAGCAACTAGTCTGCTAAAATGACGTCTCTAAAAACTCACAGACAAAGTATATCAGAGACGAGGCAACTATTAAGCTGCCAGTGCGTACGAAACGTCAGTATCGGCGTTTGTATTGTTGCCAGTTTTTTAACGAGGCCAACTGGCGTCCCCGACATGCAACCTTCGCTTCCAATCCCCGTCGAAACCTTGGCACCCCCATTGAGATGTGTATTCAAGTTTGACGCTAGATGATGCATTCTGGCATCTTTTTATCCTATTGTCAACGATTAAGGTTATCTTTGATCGCTTTGTGCACTTCGCGCTCTGCCTGCTTCTGCTTCAGGGATTCGCGCTTGTCGTAGTGTTTCTTCCCTTTGCCTACCCCTATTTCAAGCTTAACCATACTGTTTTTAAAGTAGATCTTGGTAGGTACGAGTGTCAACCCCTTTTCATCGCTTTTCCGTGTGAGCTTGTCGATTTCACTCCGGTGAAGGAGAAGTTTACGTACGCGGGTGGGGTCGTGGTTTTCTCGATTCCCGAGTTCGTAAGGGCTGATGTGCATGTTGTTGATGAATACTTCACCATTTTTAATGCGGCAGAACGCTTCCTTGAGGTTGACGTTGCCTAGCCGGAGAGATTTTACTTCGGTGCCCTGCAGGGCGATGCCTGCCTCGTATACTTCTTCGATGAAGTAATCGTGGTAGGCTTTTTTGTTTTTGGCAATGATCTTAATACCCATGGCAGTTATGGCCTGTCTTCCGAGGTAGTCTGTTGTATTTCAACAATTTTTGCGAGGGCAGTCTGCACTATAGCCTGTCGCCCAAAGCGCAGCACACCTATAGTCCCGGTCATGAAAGCCGCACCTAAAAGTACGGCCAGTGCCGCTGCGGATATCCCCACGGCTATTGCCGAAGCGATACCATAACCGAGCCCAAGTCCGAGTGCAAGCATAACAAATGCGATCATATATTGAACAGATTCGGAATCGAGGATGCCAGCACTGGTTTCTATCTCTACCTTCACTTTATCCCCCACGCGCGCGTATGGGATGTTGTCCGCGAGGATCCGGCGGGTGTCAGTGCCGGGGCCTTTTTCGCAGCAGTTTCCAGCGGCACCACAACCAATACAGCCACTCTTGCTGGCGCATTCCACCAGAGCGAGGCGTTTTGGCTTTATTTCTACTACGGTGCCACTTTCGCTGATGATGCGCTGGGGGTGGAGAAGCTGGTGAAAAAAATATTTAATGGCATCTTTCATATCGATTTATCCTCATTGCAGGTGGAGAGATCAACCTTGGTGCCGTCTCGGTACAGGGCAGTTACTTCTCCGCTGCGGCTCGAATGGCACAGAAATTCTGCCACCTCCGCCAAGGGGGGGAGGGCAGGTGGGGTTACGACCACAAAGGTAGCGCGCTGACCTTGTGCCAAGGTGCCGACATCGTTCAGCCCTAGTGCGCGGGCCCCGCCGCGGGTAGCCATGTGCAGAAGTTGCTGAGGGGATAACTCCCCCTTAAACCACTGGAGGGCGAAGGCCATCTCATCCCAAATGGACAGGGAGTTGTTGCTTGCAAGACTGTCGGTGCCTAGCGCAAGTGGAACGTCCGCGCGCACATATTCCCCAGCTGGGGCTTTGCCGCAATGTAAATGGGCATTGGAACGTGGGCACAAGACTACGCTGGCGCCACTTGCAGCCACTGCTTTAATTTCACTTTTGTTGAGGTGAACTCCATGCACCAGAAGGGTGTCCCGGCGCAGACCCCCCGCTTGTTGCAGCGATGCGAGAGGACGCATGCGACGCGGAGGCTTGAGGTGGTGCTTCCAGTTGACGTAGGGATAGAACTCTTGCGCCATGGGGCCAGATGCAGTGGAAAGAAATTCCACCTCTTCGTCAGATTCTGCCAGGTGGATAGAACTGGGCAGACAGTGTGTAGCCGTGGTGCGGAAGCTGAGTTTGAGCATCTCTTGACTCATGGTGTAGGGCGCATGTGGCGCGGCACCCCAGAGGGCGTGTGGTGCATGTTCAGCCCAGTGCTCAAGGTGGCTGAGGCGGGTGTGAACCTGGGTTGGATCATGCCCGATGATCTCAACGTAGCCGCGCCCGGGTAGATGTTCTGCTGCGGTAGCACATAGTTGCGGGGTGGTGAGGATATCCCCGATATAGCCGGTGCCAGCACACTGAGTCAGGTGCAGACCGGTGAGCCATGCGCGCCGGTAAATCTCCGGATTGTGCCCCAGCGCCTTTTTAATTTCAATCAGGCGTATAATCCAGGCGGTAAACCCCTGCTCCCCTTTGAGCTCCCTTGGGGCGGTAACCGCGCCGGTCTGCTCCTGCCAGCGAGGAAAATGACTTAGCTCCAGATGGGTGTGCGCATTGATCAACGCTGGGAGGAGGATCGAAGCGCCGAAATCGGTGCATGGCGCATGCGGGTAGCGCTGTACAAGGTGTGTTTTTTCTCCGCGGGCGAGGATGCGATCGTGCTTAACCGCTATGGCACCTTGTTCTAAGGGGGCACCCTCAATGGGGACAAGGTAGTGACTGCTGTACAGGTGTATGGGCATCAGTCCATGGGGGTAAGAAGATAGTGGTTATCTATAAGGCGAGTGGTGCCAAAGAATACCGCCACTAGGATGACCGAGTGTTTATCTGCGTTCTCCATCGTCTGCAAAGAGATGTCGTGGCAAATTTCCACATAGTCGATGCGCGCGTCAGGTTCTTGGGTAATTCTACGTTTAACTAATTCCACAAGGTTTGTGGCATCGGTTTCTCCCTGGCGCGCAGTATTTATAGCGATGCGGATTGCATCCGCCAATGCCAGGGCTTGGTGGCGCATCTGCGTGGTTAAATGTTTGTTGCGTGAACTCATAGCCAAACCATCAGCTTCGCGCACAATGGGCATACCGATGATCTGTATCGGGATGTTGAGATCTGCAGTCATGCGGCGTATCACCGCGAGTTGCTGGAAATCTTTCATCCCGAACAGCGCGGCATGGGGCTGAACAATGCCGAAAAGCTTGCTCACCACTGTAGTGACGCCGTCAAAATGGCCGGGACGGCTGGCACCGCATAGAGTTTCAGTTATCCCCCCTACATGTACGCTGGTGACATGCCCGGATGGGTACATATCTGCCGCTTCCGGAGCAAAAATGATATCAACTCCTGCTTTTTCAGCCATGGCGCTGTCACGGCTTAAGTCGCGCGGGTAGCTGGAAAAATCTTCCCCAGCCCCGAATTGGGTGGGGTTGACGAAAATCGAGAGGATCACCACCTCACCATGCTTACGTGCTGCTCGCACTAGCGACAAGTGTCCCGCATGCAAGTATCCCATAGTGGGGACGAAGGCGATCCGTTTCCCTGCGGCACGAAGGGCGAGGGCACACGTCTGCATTTCATCCACCTGACGTATCGTTTTCATCATTTGTTTCCTCTGTTGATCCCTGTGACGGCGTGGCCCATGCCTATTTGAAGGAGTGCTCTTCGCTGGGGAACGAACCCTTGCGCACATCGCGAATGTAGCTTTCAACACTGGTGCGGATGATCGCAGTTACATCTGCATAGCGTTTGACAAACTTGGGCGAGTATTTTTCGCACAAGCCCAGGATGTCATGGATCACCAGCACCTGGCCGGAACAATCGGCTCCGGCGCCAATGCCGATGGTGGGGATGCTGATACTTTCGGTTATCTCTTGTGCCAGCGCGGCGGGGATCCCTTCGAGTACCAGCGCGAAGGCTCCGGCTTGCTCTACCGCTTTGGCATCGGCGAGCAGTTGCTTGGCTTGTTCATTTTGACGCCCCTGCACCTTGAAGCCCCCCATACGGTGGATTGACTGCGGGGTGAGGCCAATGTGACCCACCACGGGCACATCCATATTGACGATGGCAGCGATGGTGGCGGCGATATTTTCGCCCCCTTCAACCTTAACCGCATGCGCGCCCCCCTCCTTGACTAAACGCCCGGCATTGATACATGCATCGCGCACATCTGCCTGATACGACATAAAGGGCATGTCGGTAATAACCAGAGCGCTGCTGCTGCCGCGTACCACGTAGCGCGTATGGCAGAGCATCTCTTCCATGGTAACGGGCAGGGTGGTGTCGTACCCGGCCACGGTACTGCCGAGGGAGTCACCCACCAGAATCATATCGATACCAGCTTCATCCATGATGCGAGCGAAAGGGTAGTCGTATGCGGTAAGAACGGTGATTTTAGTTTTTTCAGTATAAAGTTTCTGAATGTCTACAATTGTTTTTTGCTTCGCTTTTTTTTGTGCGGTGGTTTTCTGTTCAGACATGGCAATCTTTCCGTAGCTTTATAAGTTATGTTGCAGTAGCGCTGTATGCAGAATCGGTATCGGGCGCAACGTTACCGCAGCTTTTGCAGTTGATCAAGTACTACCATATAGGGATGAAAGGTTGCATTGCTCCCTTCATCGACCATTTTCACATAGTTTTTATAACGCATAAAAGCGGGGCGTTGCTTTGAAAGCAGGTTGTCTATATTTCCGTTACATTCGCGCATAACCTCTTCAGTAAGGGCGAAGATTTCCTGCTGAAACTTGTTGTTCAGCATACGGTGGCTGTGTCTGTCCCAGCTGTCGCGCAGCGGCACTTGGTTTAAGCCCTGCAGCAGATCTTCGAGCTGCAGCATTTTCATCGCTTCTGCCATAGTTGCAGCCAGAGGATACATCTCTCCGCCGATTTTTTCATGCAATTGAACTAGAGGGATAAAGTTTTCCAGGTAAGAGAGGGTTGCCAGTTCCAGCGCAGCATCCGCATCCATACCGTACGTGCACAAGGTGTCTGCTTCGGCGCGGCATGCTTCCCATTGTTCCGGTTTTAGGATGCTACTCAGCAAAATGCGGTATTCGTGCAGTTGTTCCCTCCTTACGGAGATCCCCTCCGGGGTGGTGCTATTTTTGTGGCGCAGCGCCCAGTCGCACATGGTGGAGATGGTATTTTCAAGACGTAGAAGGAGGGTGTACTGCTCCTCTACCACCATTTTATTGTCCAACTCATACAGTTGTGCACGGAGTCGGGGACCGTCTAAAATCCGATCGTAAATCAGGTATGGCGGTACGGTATCGATCACTTGGATGTTGTGCCTGCGTGCGAGACGGAAACAGGTGGTCGATCCAGATTGATCTATGATGTGGTTGGTTAGCACCGTGGCAATGATCTCACGCCGCAGCGGATGTTCGTTGAGAAGATGAGCGTATTTAATCTGCATCTTCTCAGGAAAATATCCTGCCAGATATGCTAAGGCGAAGTGGCCGTCGATATAAGTGGAGTCGAGCATGGAGCTGAGCAGGTGCATTTTGCTGTAGGCCAGCAAAATAGCCAGCTCTGGCCGTGTATAGCCCTGTTTGCGTCCGAAGACCTCCTTGGCTTTGGGTAACCCCTCGCTAACTGGATCCAACAGCCCTGTATCTTCAAGGTGCATAGCCAAGTCACTAAATGGCTCAATCTCTTGATTGTTGCGGAGCTTATCCAGCGATAGAGCAAGGCTCTGGGTGTAGTTGTTGTGCAGAACTGCATCGCACACCTGATTGGTCAGACTCTGCAATTCAAGATTTCGTTTATTGATATCTTGCAGTATCCCATGACTCTTGAGGTGCTGCATGAAAATCTTGAGGTTCACTTCATGGTCCGAACAATCCACCCCACCGGAATTGTCTATCGCGTCGGTATTTATCCGTCCACCCCCCAGGGCGTATTCAACCCGTCCCAGTTGGGTAAAGCCGAGGTTCCCCCCTTCCCCAACCACCAGGGCTCTTAGTTTGTTGCCATCCACGCGCGCATTGTCATTGGCACGATCATCTGCATCAGCATTGGTTTCGAGCGAGTGTTTGACGTATGTGCCAATTCCACCATTCCAGAGGAGATCGACCGGAGCCTGGAGCAGCGTCTGCACTAAGATATCACCAGACATTGAGGTGTGACGTACCCCGAGCCAGCGTTGCACCTCCGTAGAGATGGGGATCTCCTTGGCATGGCGGTCAAAGACCCCTCCACCCGCGGAAATGAGTTCAGGATTGTAGTCGTCCCAACTGCTACGTGGCAATTCAAACAGGCGTTTGCGCTCAGCAAAGCTGGTAGCTGGGTCGGGGTCTGGGTCGATGAATATATGGCGATGGTTGAAGGCCGCGCAGAGCTTGATCTGGGTAGATTGGAGCATCCCATTACCGAAAACGTCTCCGCTCATATCTCCAATCCCTACCACCGTAAAGGGGGTAGTTTGGATATCGATCCCCATTTCACGAAAATGGCGCTTAACATTAACCCAAGCTCCACGTGCGGTAATTCCAAGTTTTTTATGGTCGTACCCTTGGGAGCCGCCGCTGGCAAAGGCATCATCAAGCCAGTATCCATACTCAGCACTGATGGCGTTGGCGGTGTCGGATAAGTGTGCAGTCCCTTTGTCAGCTGCCACTACCATATATGGATCTTGCCCGTCGTAGCAGATCATGTTTTCCGGCGTGATAATCTCTGCCCCTTGACGGTTGTCGGTAAGGTCGAGCAAGGCGCGAATGAACGTCTGGTACGCATGTTTAGACAGTTCCATCCCGGTGTTGCGCTCCTCAAAAGGAGTTTTGACCACAAACCCCCCCTTAGAACCCATAGGGACGATAAGGGTGTTTTTAGTCATCTGGGTTTTAAGTAACCCTAACACCTCGGTGCGGAAATCGTCGGGGCGATCCGACCAGCGTACCCCGCCACGTGCCACTTTCCCACCGCGCAGATGTATCCCCTCCATGGACGCATTGTGGACATATACCTCGTACATCGGACGTGGTGTTGGCATCTCTGCAATGCCGATAGAACTTATTTTCAGGGCGATAAAGTAATCTTCCTGTGCGCGCCGGATAAAAAAGTTGGTGCGTACGGTGGAGTCGATAAGGTTAAACATGGTACGTAAAATGCGATCTTCATTGACATCATGGACGTCAGCTAAGCTTTCAATCAGTTCTTGGCGTGCCGGAGAGAGACCCTCCTCTTCGCGCATCATTGGATCGGCCCATTTTTCCTCAGGCTTAAAGCGCGCGGTAAAATAACAGTACAGTGCCCGCGCGGCACGTGGGTTGTTGATTAAGGTAGCCTCCAGGGTTCGTTTGGTAAAAGGGGAACCCAGTTGGAAATAGTAGTTGCGATAGGCGCGGAATACGTCGATTTGTTGCCAGTCAAGACCAGTTCGCACTGTAAGACAATTAAGGTAGTCATTTTCGCTACGCCCTGCGCGCATAGCGCTTAAAGACTCGATAAGTATATCTTTAAGCTCAAACAGATCGGCAGAATCCGGGAGGTTGTCCAACACCCCGAAACTCTTGATATATGCTTTAAAATCAGGCAGCTGTACAATAAAGTCAACTTCGTCGCTAATGGTTAAATCGAGGTTTACCAGAAGCGGCATCAACTCGTTAAGGTGGTCGTGCTCGGTGTTGTAAAACAGTAAAAAGCTGCGTGAATCGGAGTGGGATGGTTTCCACATATTTATCTGCTCACCCTTGTGTGCGCGTAAGCGCTCCAGCATGTCGATGTCGTGCAGACACATTTTGGGTGAGACCCGCGTGCGATAGTTTATACAAAAAGCGTGGCGGTATACTTTCCACAGCTCCATCCCTTTTTTACTCCCTTTGTGCAGGATGAGCTCGCGGCGCAGTTTTTGTTCCCAGCTAAGGATGTTCTCCGTCAGGTTTGTGCTGAGCAATGGCAGGTCAATATTGGTGTTGATGTTAGCGCCGATGAGTTGCACCTGCACAATAAAGTGTTCAGCATCGAGGTGGAGCACTCGCGAGCTTATAACCTCAGCGCCGTGGAGCTGTTTTAAATACGCTTCAATAGAGGGGAAATCAACGCTGGGGTTCAGCGAGTGCGGTACAATAAGCAGCAAATTCAGGCGTCTGGAATCGTGGTCGAGTAAGATGGTTCTTACACTCGATGGGTGCGAAAATAGCAACGATTTTATGATGTCCTGAAGTTGTTCCTGCCCGCAGAAAAACAGCTCCGTAATGGGAAACGCCGAGAGCAGATCCTTGGTTTTGCTGTAGTTGTAGCTATCTGGTTGAATACCAAGGTTTAGCATGGCTTCTTCCATCTTGGCGCGCAGCTCGGGGATCTCCAGAGGTGAGCCCCCGCGGGAATGCTGGGTGTAGAGACCGGCAATGTCGTGAATTACATCTTCACCGGCACTGTTCTGCCCCCATAGCGAGATGTAGGTCAACAATTCTTTGCGCCAGATCGGGCTTGATTTAGCGCTCTGGGTGACCGCCAGCGTACCGCTTTGGGTGATACATGCCTGCGTGTCCATATCACACAGGGAGTAATTCTGGGGGAGGGTGAGGCGGCTATGGGATGGATCAGCGCCAATTCCGAGGATGGTTTTCTCACCTGCGTGTGTTGCGGGGACGGACTCCAGGGTTCCGGGATGAAGCTGGCGGTAAGACAGGGGGACAAAATTGTCTTTTAGCAGCCATTTCCAGAAGCATCCTTGTCCGATCTTCTCAGCCTGAGACTGGAGTTGTATCATGGTGTTTTGCAACGCCTCGCGGTCGGATTCAACCTGAAGCACAGCCGCTAATATCTGCCGAATTTTATCCAGTATCTCTTCGGCACCAGCTGCCTCTTCGCTCTGGACGATCAGCAGTGATTCGTTGCCCTGGCCAAACTTTGCATCCTCCAGCGCCGTTATGGCGGCGGCGCTACGGGTAATTTTCAGACGCAGGCGGGAAATAAGCTGCCAGTATAGACGCTCGCGCCGGAGTAGCAGCAGCAGGGAGTCTAGAAGAAAAGGTGCTTCAAGGCTGCTACATACCAGAATTCCCTGATCTTGCCGATTAATAGGGAAAAAGTGGACATCCAATGCACCTCTGCGTTGTTTGATCCGCTCCAGTATTTGCAGACACAGGGTTTTCAGTTCAGCAGGCTCCAGTGCAGCGAGGTCAGCCGGAACTGCATTGTTGTGCAGCAGGTCGATAAATGTACTAAACTGCTTAAATTCAGCGTCGGAACTGGCTTCCGCGCTGAACAGTTTTTGCGCTTGAAGCAGCTTGGTGCGGAACTGTTTTACTACTTCCTGCTGGTCTGCTGAAGTATTCACGTAATTGACCCCCGTTATCTGAAGATGTTAAATGGTTTGCAACTGCATTTTAGCTTTTGAATGAGTGGGTGGTTTTATTTTGTGGTGCTGGTTTTGTACAGATCTGAGTTTGATGCCCATTAAGAGTAGAAATGCAGCGTCGTCGAGTGTAAATTAGTGCAGCACTTTTTGCAAGATTGACCAAGAAGATATTCCTTAGACTAAAACGGACGATTGGGGTAGCGCCAGGTGCCAACAGACAAACAGCAAGAGAAACAGGGCGAGCTGTGGGATGCGCATGAACTGCAGGAGAAAGAACCTGATTTTAAAACATGGGTCAAGGTACATAAATCTCCAGAATTATGGCGCCTGACTTGGGAGAAGTGTTTAGAACTGTGTCACTGTGGCGGCAGTATGGTTTCCTGGGAAGGGTATGTGATCGCCGGCCGCGATAAACCCTTGGATCAGGTGGGCATCCATTACGCTAGATCTATGTATCTGCACACCCTCAAAATGGCGCATGAAGCTGGAAGGGAGATCCCACAGGAAGTGTTAGAAGCCGAGGCCGAGTTTTTAGGCATATAGACCCACAGCAGGGCATTGCCAGGGGAGAAGCGCATTCCACCAGTCACTAAACTGATTAGCAGTTGCGTTTCGCGTGCAGATACGTTATACCATCCTGCGCATGCGCAATTAGCTCAGCTGGATAGAGCGCTAGCCTCCGGAGCTAGAGGTCG
>CAZDRL010000058.1:6758-10022 GCA_964508035.1 uncultured Desulfuromonas sp. | reverse complement strand
GGCATTTCATGCCATCAGGTGCCTGGCTGTGCCAGACGCGGAATCATTCCCACTCTATCGTTGCCGGTGGCTTGCTGGAGATATCGTAGGTTACGCGATTGATCCCTTTCACCTCATTGATAATGCGATTGCTGATGCGTGCCAAATCGGCATACGGCATAGGGTACCAACCTGCGGTCATAAAGTCCTTAGTTTCTACGGCACGCAACGCCACCACATATTCGTAGCTGCGTCCGTCACCCATAACCCCGACGCTTTTTACCGGCAAAAATACTGCAAAGGCCTGGCTGATCTTATCGTAGTGTCCGCTGGTAACCAGTTCCTCAATGTAAATGGCATCAGCTTGGCGCAGAATATCGGCATATTCCTGCTTGACTTCGCCCAGAATACGCACCCCAAGGCCGGGACCAGGGAACGGATGGCGCCACACCATGCTCCGCGGTAGACCGAGCTCTTCTCCGATCGCGCGCACTTCATCCTTGAACAGCTCGCGCAACGGTTCCAGCAGCTTAAGTTTCATATGTTCAGGCAAACCACCCACATTATGGTGACTCTTGATGTTGTGCGCCTTGCCTGTTTTCGCTCCGGCAGACTCAATCACGTCGGGATAGATGGTTCCCTGCGCGAGCCACTTTATTTGAGGCAGATTGGCAGCATGCTCATCAAACACGTCGATAAACAGGGCGCCGATAATCTTGCGTTTCTGTTCCGGATCTGTAACCCCCTTCAACCCCTGCATAAAGCGTTGTTGCGCATCTACGCGCACAACATTTACCCCCAGATTCTCCGCAAAGGTGGACATAACCTGGTCCCCTTCGTGCAGACGGAGCAAGCCGTTATCGACAAAAACACAGGTAAGCTGATCTCCAATGGCGCGGTGTATCAGAGCCGCCGCCACTGATGAATCTACGCCGCCGGAAAGCCCCAGCACTACGTGCTCAGCCCCAACCTGCTCCTGAATCCGCGCCACGGCATCCTCAATAATGCGCCCAGGCGTCCACTTGCCGGTGCAGGCACAGATTTTACGCACGAAGGTGTTGATCAGCTCCCCTCCACGCGCAGTATGATTTACCTCGGGGTGAAACTGCACCCCATACAGGTTGCGTTCTACATTCTGTACTGCACATACCGGCGCATTCTTGCTCCCGGCAACGACCTCGAACCCCGGAGCTACTACATCCACATGATCGCCGTGACTCATCCACACATGGGCTTTGCCATCCACAAAGAACCCATCAAACAGCGGCCCCGGCTCACCTTTAGCTTCAAGCACCGCATGTCCGTACTCACGCTTCCCTGCCGAAACCGCGTTGCCGCCAAAGTGGCGTACCAACAGCTGCATGCCGTAACAGATCGCCAGTACCGGCACACCGAGTTCAAACACCGCCTCATCCACTGCCGGAGCATCGTCTTCGTACACTGAATTAGGCCCGCCGGAGAGGATAATCCCTTTGGGATTAAACTGCTTAATACTCTCCAGATCCATATCGAAGGGATGCAATTCACAGTAGGCATGCGCCTCTCTAACCCTGCGCGCAATCAACTGGGTGTACTGTGAGCCGAAATCCAGAATAAGGATCCGTTCGCTGTGAAGATCAGCCATGATTACTCCTGTGATGTTATTAGATAGTAGCTGTTAAACTGGCTAGGACCAGTGAGCATTCAGGTCTTATGGCTCCCCTGGCATGGGTGCCATAAGACCTTGCTACACAGATTGCATATTTCCTAAATCTGGCGCCCAATGCGATAGTTGGGGGCCTCGTGCGTGATATTTACATCGTGCACATGCGACTCGCGCAAACCGGCGTTGGTGATGCGGATAAAGCGTGCTTTTTGTTGCAGCTCTTTAATGCTCGCACAGCCGGTATATCCCATGCCTGCGCGCAACCCACCCACCAGTTGATGAATATTGGCGGACAGAGTGCCCCGATACGGAACACGCCCTTCAATCCCTTCGGGAACCAGCTTCACGTCGCTTTCCACATCGCCCTGAAAGTACCGATCCTTGCTCCCATGCTTCATTGCACCCAAACTTCCCATCCCACGATAGGATTTGTAGGTACGCCCCTGATATAGGATGGTCTCGCCGGGAGATTCATCCGTACCAGCAAAGAGCGAGCCGATCATGATCACATCCGCTCCCGCAGTGATCGCCTTTGGAATCTCGCCGGAGAACTTGACACCCCCATCGGCAATCAAAGGGATCCCCGCACGGCTGGTAACTTCGGCAACATCAGCGATAGCGGTAATCTGCGGCACCCCAACCCCGGCAACCACACGCGTGGTACAGATGGAACCAGGACCGATCCCAACCTTGAGTGCATCCACCCCAGCCTTGATCAGATCGGTAGCGGCATGCGCAGTGGCGATGTTTCCCGCAATGAGCTGCAGATTTGGATAGCAGCGCTTGATCTCAATTACGCTCTCTATAACGCCGCGTGAATGTCCGTGGGCAGTATCTACTACAATGGCGTCAACTCCAGCCTTCACCAACAGCTCAATCCGCTCCATACTGTCGCCCCCTACCCCAACAGCAGCAGTGGCGCGCAGACGTCCATACTCATCCTTACATGCGAGGGGGTACTTGCGCACTTTTTCAATATCTTTGATGGTAATCAGCCCCTTGAGGGTGAAATCATCATCCACTACCAGCAGCTTTTCAATGCGGTGCTTGTGCAGGTGAAACTTCGCCTCTTCGAGTGTAGTCCCCGGCGGCACGGTAACAAGATTTTCCTTGGTCATCACCTGTTCCACCGGCAGGTCCAATTGGGGCTCAAAGCGCAAATCGCGGTTGGTGAGAATCCCCACCAAAACTCCATTTTTAGTTACCGGCACCCCGGAGATACGGTACTTCTCCATCAGCGCCAGCGCTTCGTAGATCTTCTGTTCCGGCTCCACCGTCACCGGATCCACAATCATGCCACTTTCAGATTTTTTTACCTGATCCACTTCGAGCGCCTGCTCCTGCGGCGACATATTCTTGTGGATCGTACCGATCCCCCCTTCGCGTGCCATACAGATGGCAGAGCGTGCCTCGGTGACAGTATCCATCGCCGCCGACATAATGGGGATATTCAGCTTAATTTTTTCCGTCAAATTTGTGGTCAGATCTGCGTCCTTTGGCAAGATGTCCGATTGCGCTGGAATCAACAAGACATCGTCAAATGTGAGACCTTCACGTAGCTCAGGATCAAACATGGTGTTCTCCTTATAGATGTGCTGGTACTGGTGGTTGGGTGGTGGTTGGTGCTTTAGAACTTTAGT
>CAZDRL010000058.1:1336-6658 GCA_964508035.1 uncultured Desulfuromonas sp. | reverse complement strand
CTTAGTGCTTAGTGCTTTTCAAATATCTATGTCGGAATAAACGAGGTGGTGGAATCGATGCGCATCACCACTTCGGTAAGCAATTCGATTGCTGCCTGAATATCGTCAAGGGAGAGAACCTCCACCGGCGAATGCATATAGCGCAACGGAACACTCAATAGCGCCGCCGCCACGCCACCGCGACTGAGCTGCATAGCGTTGGCATCGGTACCGGTAGCACGCGCATGCCCACTTATTTGAAGCGGAATTTGTTTGTCCTGCGCGGTGGCCCTGATCAGGTCAAACAGCACCGGATTAATATTGGCCCCACGTGCGAGAATAGGCCCTTTTCCCACCTTGAAGTCACCCGCTTCGTTCTTGTCCTGCCCGGGATAGTCGGTAGCAAAACCTACATCCACTGCAATGCCCACATCGGGGTTCACCCCATAAGTGCTGGAGATTGCGCCACGCAGACCCAACTCCTCCTGCACGGTGGTAACACTGAACAGATCCACTTTATTATTACGCCGTGCACACACTTCCTGCATTACGCGGGTGACGATAAAAGCGCCCATTTTGTCATCAAAAGCGCGTGAAGTTGCAAGAGAACCCTGGAGACGCTCCATTCCGTGAACAAACGTTGCCGGATCACCAATGTTAACCAGTTTTAGCGCTGCCTCCCGATCCTCCACCCCGATATCGATAAATTGGGCCTTGAACTTAATAACATTATCGCGCTCTTTCGGATCAATCTGATGGATCGGCTTTTTTCCAACCACCCCAAGGATACGCCCGTTGCTGCTGTGGACATGGACGCGCTGCCCAGGAACGATGTGGGCATCAATCCCGCCGATGGGGGTAAAAAACAGAAACCCCTGCTCATCGATGTGGTGGATCATAAAGCCGATCTCATCACAGTGCCCCGCCAGCATTACCCGCGGTGCGCGTTCCCCCTCAGAGGTGCTGGCTTCGGCGCGTTTACACGCAATAACGTTGCCCATCACATCGGTCTCCAGGGTATCAGCACACGCCTGAACCTCACGGCGGATAATGCGCTGCAGGGGTTGTTCAAACCCTGAAGGGCTGGGGGTATTGGAAAATTCGCGCAGAAGGGAAAAATGTTCGTCGCTCATCGGGTACATAGTGTTAAGACCTGCCTTCCTGTTTATGGGTGTTCTGGTGCAAATATCTCTTATTTCTTACGTTTCAACGTCCCCAGATGGGAATTGTTAAGGGTGCGCACAATCTCCACTTCAACTTCGGTACCAATAAGCTCTGCCGGAGCATCAAAATTGACAATCCGGTTCCATACATTGCGCCCGAACACCTGCCCGGCGCCGTGGCGACTCTTCCCCTCCACCAGCACTTGCTGCGTTGTCCCCACATCCTGAGCCCAGATCTTGGTGCCTATCTGCTTCTGGCGCTCGAGCAGAGTATCAAACCACCGCTGTTTTTCCTCTTTAGCGATTGGATCATCGAAGTGCGCCGCCTTGGTTTCGGGGCGGGGGGAATACATAAAGGTAAACGCATCGCTGAAGCCCACCGCCTCAAGCATTGAGAGGGTGTCCGCAAAATCGGCATGGCTCTCCCCGGGGAATCCCACAATGATGTCGGTGCTCAAACGGATTTGGGGACAGCGGCGGCGCAGTTCGTCAACACGTTGCAGGTACTCAGCGCGGGTGTAGCCCCGCTGCATCGCATGCAAAATGCGGTCAGAACCACTTTGGAGTGCCAGATGCATCTGCGGGCACAGCTTGGGTAGCGCAGCAAAACACTCTATGAGTTCTGTACTCAGATCTTTGGGATGGGAAGAGGTAAAGCGGATCCGCTCCAACCCTTCAACTGCATGTACCGTATGCAGCAGGTGGGCAAAACTTTTTTCGTCCGCGCTGGTATGGCCGTAGGAATTGACGTTCTGCCCCAGCAAGGTGATTTCACGCACCCCCTGTTCTACGAGCGCTTGAACCTCAGCTACTATTTCGTCACTGCGGCGGCTCACCTCGCGCCCCCGCACATAGGGGACAATACAGTAGGTGCAGAAATTATCACACCCCTGCATGATGGTGACAAACTTGCTCACCGCATTCGCATCCTTGCGGACGGGGAAATTATCAAAGCGCGCAGCACTGTGGTTGAAGGAGGTTTCGCAGCGCTGTTGTTGCGAAGTTTCAACTTCTTCCACCATCTGTGCGAGTTTATGCACATTGTGGGTCCCGAACACAATATCCAGATGGGGCACTTCCTGGAGGAGGCGTTCGCGCTCCTGCTGAGCCACACACCCACCAACAGCAATAATTATGTGGGGGTTTTTAGCTTTCAGAGGTTTGAAGCTCCCCAAATGGCCATAGACTTTGCGCTGCGCTTTTTCACGCACAGAGCAGGTGTTGAGGATAATAAGATCGGCTGCATCGGGCTGGTCTACCTGCTGATATCCGAGGTCGGCAAGCATGGTGACGATCCACTCGGAGTCCACCACATTCATCTGACACCCAAACGTTTCCAAATAAAGATTTTTACATGTCTTGCTACTCATACTACCCTCGGCCAACCTGGCTAAAACACTGACTAAAACACTTGGTAAATCCAGTGAATAGACCAAAAGGAACAGCAAAAGTCAACGCTTATTTTTACAACGTTGTTTCGCTTTTTTCTACCCGCTATCTGCCACTCTGCCGCTCCAATTTTGCCGCCAGAAGTGCATAGGCTCTGGGCGCATCTTCAAGACATTCAAGGGTCACTTTCTGCTCACCGAACTGCGCATGGACCCATCCAAGCCCTGTGGCAACATCATTGTGGTACAGTTCAAGACGCACATCTTTAAGCTCAGCATAGGAATAATGTGTAATCTGGTTTTTTCTTCCCTCCTGAATACGCACACCTGCGTCACTAATAAGGTAAAAAACGTGCTCCCATTCCAGCCGTGCACGCAGTAGGCGTCCGCAACTTAAGGCAAACGCTACCACCACCAGGGATGCGGGGAGGAAAACCGTCCCCCAGGCGCCATCCGCACCTCGAGCATGCCACAGCCACCATTGCCAGAGGAGCGCACCCACAAACACCGGTGCCCAACGCAGGGCACGGCGCCAGTGGCGCAGAGTATAGCAGCGTGGCGCCGGACGCCCCTGCCACAGCAAGGCTTCAGTACCGATATCTATAACACAACGGGATTTACACATTCCTGATTTACACATTCCTGGATACTCAAACGTCCTGACAAACGGCAACCCCGCTCAGCACACCATCACCGAGAGCATGTACAAAAACGGGCATAAAAGAGAAAAAAGTAGCCAGCACCTTGCTGCTCGTGTATAGTTACACGTTTTTCGAACTTCAACTTTGGCTTAATTCAGCCATTGTGCCTGATACATCTGCTACACTCTTGCGCAAGAACCAACCTTGCAACTTCAATAAGAACAGATCAAGGAGATTTCACTACATGACAGAACAGATCAGAAACATCGCCATCATAGCACACGTTGACCACGGCAAAACCACACTAGTCGATGCTATGTTGCAACAATCCGGGGTGTTTCGCGCCAACCAGGAAATAACCGAGCGCATTATGGATAGCAGCGACCTGGAAAAGGAGCGTGGCATCACCATCCTGTCAAAAAATCTCTCCGTCCAGCATGGCGACGTTAAGATCAATATCGTTGACACCCCCGGGCATGCCGACTTTGGCGGCGAAGTTGAACGTGTTTTGAAAATGGTTGAATCGGTCCTCCTGCTCGTGGATGCATTTGATGGCCCGATGCCGCAAACCCGCTTTGTGCTGAAAAAATCTTTAGACCTGGGGTTACGCCCCATTGTAGTTATCAATAAAATTGACCGCCCCGGGGCACGCCCACAAGAAGTGGTGGACATGGCATTTGACCTGTTCTGCGAACTCGATGCAGATGAAGAGCAGCTCGATTTCCCCATCATCTTTGCAAGTGCCAAAGAGGGATATGCGCGCAAAGAACTTGAAGACACCAACACCGATATGGAGCCACTTTTCGACTGCATCAAAGAAAACGTGCCCGCCCCCAACTGCGATCCAAACAAGCCCTTTCAGTTTTTAGTCACCAGCATCGACTACAACGACTACATCGGACGCATCGCCACGGGCAAAATCTTTAACGGACGCGTGCGTGATGGGCAGAGCTTGGCGCGGATCGACAAAAACGGCAACATAACCCAGGGGCGCATATCGAAGCTTATCGGCTATCAAGGGGTGCAACAAGTGAGTATCGAAGAAGCCGAGGCAGGCGACATTGTCACCATCGCTGGCTTCAACGACATCAGCATCAGCGAAACCCTCGCCGCTACCGACGCACCGGAACCGCTGCCGTATATGAATATCGACGAACCCACCCTGTCGATGAACTTTATGGTCAACACCTCCCCCTTCGCAGGCAAAGAGGGGAAATATGTCACCTCGCGCAACATCTATGAGCGCCTGCAACGTGAGTTGCGCACCAATGTCTCCCTACGCGTAGAAGAGACAGAGTCCACCGACACCTTTAAAGTCTCTGGGCGGGGCGAACTTCATCTGTCGATCCTTATAGAGAACATGCGCCGCGAAGGGTTTGAACTTGCAGTGTCGAAACCGCAGGTGATCCTACGCGAAGAAAACGGGCAAAAGCTTGAGCCAATGGAAAGCCTCACCATCGATGTACCGGAAGAATACCAAGGCACCATCATCGAAAAACTTGGCCAGCGCAAAGCCGAGATGCTCAGCATGAAACAACTCGACGGGGTCAATCGCATCGAATTCTCCATCCCTGCGCGCGGACTGATCGGGTTTCGCACCGAATTTATGACCGACACCCACGGCACCGGCACCATTGCCCACTGCTTTGACACCTACGCCCCCTACAAAGGGGAGATCAGTGGACGCAAGAACGGCTCGTTGATTGCCATTGAACCGGGGGAAACTACCGCCTACACCCTGTTCAACCTGCAGGATCGGGGCATCCTGTTTGTCCATCCGGCCACCAAGGTTTACACAGGAATGGTTGTAGGGCAACATGCTAAAGAGAACGACCTGGTGGTCAACACCAACAAAGGGAAAAAGCTCTCCAACGTACGCTCTTCGGGTACTGACGAGGCTATCCGCCTCACCCCGCCGCGCATCCTCACTCTGGAGCAGGCGCTAGAATATATCGACGACGATGAGCTGGTGGAGATCACACCAAAATCCATTCGTCTGCGCAAAAAGATACTCGATGCCAACGAGCGGAAAAAAGCAGAAAAAAACAAGCAGTAGCACATAAAATGGAAATGGTCTGGGGCGAAGATAGCATCTTCGCCCCAGACCATTCAGCTCCATCAGCACCTCACCCTGCACCATTCCTGCACCAT
>CAZDRL010000058.1:0-1236 GCA_964508035.1 uncultured Desulfuromonas sp. | reverse complement strand
CCTGCACCATTCCTGCACCATCTCTGCAATATCCTTCAGCACAATCCAAGCCTTACACACAACCCATTGACATGAACCCCCACACTGACATATGATTATGCACATATCTGGATAACAGTATCTTCCAACATCTTTATCCTTTCCAGCCTTTAACCCTACACAGAGGAAATCCATGGCACAGGTATGTCCCATCTCGTTTCAACAAGTTAACGCTAAAGTGGCGCAAGCGAATGCAGCGCTTACCGTGTTCTGCGCCGCAATTTTTCTATTTACCAGCGCTAAGTGGATAATGGTGGTGCTGGCGGCAGATCTCTTTATCCGCGGATTCTGGCAACCTTCTTACAGCCTGTTCAATATAGGCAGCACAGCCGTTTTGCGCTGGGGTAACGTAACTCCAGTGCCAACCAATGCTGGCCCCAAGTTGTTTGCCGCCAAAATCGGATTTATTTTCACCACACTGATTACGCTGAGCTGGGTAGCAGGTTTTTATCCGCTTGCCACCATTTTCGCCGCCACACTCGCCCTGCTCGCCACGCTGGAGGCAGGGTTTAATTTCTGCGTAGCGTGCAAACTGTACCCGCTGCTGCACCGCAGCATCAAAGGGATCTAGCAAATAAGGAGCAAATAAAGAATGACAAACACATGGGATGTTGTGGTGTTAGGGGGAGGACCCGCAGGCTTTATCGCTGCGTTGCAACTGCAGATGGCCGGAAAGAAGGTATGTCTGGTGGATGCAGGCTCTGAACGTCTGGGTGGAGTATGCCTGCATGAAGGGTGCATGCCCACCAAATCTCTCCTCAAAACCGCGGAAGTATACACACAACTGCGCCAAGCTGGCGAGTACGGGCTACAAGCGCAGGTGGAACCTCTTGATCTACATCAGGCGGTGGCGCGTAAAAACACCCATCTACAGATGCTCAACAGCCAAATATGCCAGATGTTTGCCCAAGTAAAAGTGCATGTGCAGCCAGGTCATGGCGCGTTTATCTCTCCAACCGAGATTGAAGTGATACACGGAAGTGCGCGCACCCGCCTGCAGGCTCAAAACTTTATTATTGCCACCGGCTCCCGCGCACGCGAGATACGTGGACTAGCTACCGATGGTAACTTAGTGCGCAACAGCACCCAAATGCTAGACAACACCCAGTTGCCTAAGCAACTGCTGGTAGTGGGTGGTGGCGCTATCGGATGTGAATTTGCCAGCATGTATCAGGCCTTTGGCGCGCAGGTGACATT
>CAZDRL010000057.1:5290-10224 GCA_964508035.1 uncultured Desulfuromonas sp. | reverse complement strand
GAAGCAGTGCATATCAGTCGAACAGGTGTTCCAGCGCCTCCTGCACCGAGCGGATCGCGACAAGCTTCAGCCCTGCAGGGGGATCAATATTTTTGCAGTTTCCTGCGGGGAGAAGGCAGCGCTCAAATCCAAGGCGGGCCGCCTCCTGCACGCGCAGTTCTGGGCGCGATACTGCGCGGATCTCCCCTGCCAGTCCCGCTTCGCCAAACACCACGGTGCGCGCAGAAATGCACTTATTCATATGGCTGGAAGCAAGGGCGGCCATGATGGCGAGATCTGCCGCGGGTTCATCAATTTTTGCCCCGCCGGCCACATTGACAAAGATATCATGGCTCAGCAGCGACAACCCGACCTTTTTTTCCAGAATCGCCACCAGGAGCGAAACCCGGTTGTGATCGGTGCCGATGGAGGTGCGGCGTGCCGTGCCGTAGGGGGCACTAGCCACCAAAGCCTGCAACTCCACCAGAATCGGGCGGCTCCCCTCCATCGCAGGAATCACCACACTGCCGGCTGCATCTTCGGAACGTTCCGCCAGGAAGATTTCCGACGGATTGGAAACCTCGCGCAGACCGATGTCGGCCATCTCAAACACCCCAATCTCGTTGGTGGAACCAAAGCGGTTTTTCACCGCGCGCAGAATGCGGTAGGGATGGCTGGCATCCCCCTCGAAGTACAGCACCGTATCCACCATATGTTCCAACACGCGCGGTCCTGCAATGCTGCCATCTTTGGTTACGTGTCCGACTATGAAGGTGGGCACGCCACTCCCCTTCGCCCACTGCATCAGCTGCCCGGCACATTCACGCACCTGACTTACACTGCCGGGGGCCGATTCAAGGGCGGCGGTAAAGATGGTCTGGATGGAATCAATAACCAGTAATTGTGGTTTGAGTTCTTTTGTGTGGGAAAAAATCTGCTCCAGGGAGTTCTCCGCCAACAGATAGAGCTCACCCCCCACCACCCCGAGCCGTTCAGCGCGGAGTTTGATCTGCAGGGTGGATTCCTCCGCCGTGACATACAGCACGCGCTGGCGGTGGGCCACATGCCCCACCGCTTGGAGCAGCAGCGTCGATTTACCGATCCCCGGATCACCCCCGATGAGAGTAAACGCACCTGGGACGATGCCGCCGCCCAAGACTCGATCCAGTTCACCAATACCGATCTGTTCGCGCCGTTCGTCACTTGCAGCGATGGCGCTGAGCTTCACTGGCGTAGCTCCCGTACTCAGCGTGGTCTTGGTACCACTTTTTTTCTCTGCGAGGCACACTTCTTCCTGCAGGGTGTTCCACTGCTGACAGTCGGGGCAGCGCCCAAGCCATTTCGGGCTCTGGTAGCCACACTGAGTGCAGGTATAAATGGTACGCGGTTTGCGCTGGGCCATAAGATGTCAATTCTGCGTAAAGGTTTTAAGAATTTTAATTGCGCACCGATTTTAGAGTGCCTGTGGCGGTGTGTCAATTACTCCGCGGCCAATCATGAGTCATACAGTCATATTTAGGGGTTTTATCTGCAGCGCAAAAGGTGTATAATTGGCGCTTACGTACTTTAAGTATGCACTTGCAGCATTTAACGTAGAGTGTTTGCAGATAAATACCTTATAGCTTAGATTGCGCGTGGCAAATCCACAGCAAGCGTATAGTAACCATTACCGCACAATTACCGCAGGCAACTACAACCGAAGGATTAATATACCATGCTTGATCAGCGCGTGATTCGCACCTTGGAAGAAATTGTCGGCCCTGAAAATATCACCACCCACCCTACCGACATGCTGTGTTACTCCTACGATGCTACTCAGCAGAGTTTTCTCCCCGATGCGGTGATATTTCCCGCAGATACCGAGCAGATCAGCCTGATTATGAAACTGGCAAACGTGGAAAATATACCGGTATATCCGCGTGGAGCAGGAAGTGGTTTTACCGGTGGCAGTCTTCCCCTCTCTGGCGGAATTGTACTGGTGACCTCGCGCATGGATCAGATTCTTGAGATCGACGAAGATAACCTTGTAGCGCGGGTGCAGCCCGGGGTGGTTACCGGGCATTTTCAGCAGGCGGTGGAAAAACTCGGCCTGTTCTACCCTCCCGATCCGGCATCGCTCAAATTCAGCACCTTAGGTGGCAACGCCGCTGAATGTGCGGGGGGACCGCGCTGTGTCAAATATGGAGTCACTAAGGACTACATCATCGGGCTGGAGGTGGTGACGCCGCAGGGCGATATTATCCGCACTGGTGGCGCCACCATGAAGGGGGTAGTGGGTTACGACCTCACCAAACTGATGGTGGGAAGCGAAGGGACTCTGGGGATCATGACCGAGTTGATTATCAAGCTTCTGCCTCTACCGGAAGCCAAGAAAACTATGCTCATCATGTTCGATTCTATCGACGGTGCGGCGCAGGCGGTTTCTGCCATCATCCGCGGCAAAATTATCCCCACCACCCTTGAATTTATGGATGCCGCCACCATTGAATGTGTGCGCAAGGCCACCGATCTGGACGTGCCTGCAACCGCAAAGGCAGTACTGATAGTAGAGGTGGACGGAGAAGCGCAAGTGCTCGATCGCCACACCGCGCGCATCTCGGAGATTGTCCAACCCCTGGGCGTAGTGGAGACCCGCATTGCACAAACCCCGGCGCAGAGCGAAGAGTTGTGGAAAGTGCGCCGCAGCGTGTCTGCGAGCTTACGCAACGTAAATCCAGATAAATTTAACGAAGATATTTGCGTGCCCCGCAGCAAGGTGCCGGACATGATCAGACGTGTGGATGAAATCTCGAAACGCTATTCCATCCCCATCGTTAACTTCGGCCATGCTGGTGACGGCAACATCCATGTCAACATAATGGTGGATCGCAAACAAGAGGGGGAACTGGAGAAGGCGGAAAGCGCTATCAAAGATGTATTTAGCGCCGCGCTGGAGCTAGGCGGGACCATGAGTGGCGAACACGGCGTGGGCAACACCAAGGCGCCGTACCTCCCCATGGAGCTTGACCCTGCGGCGGTGGCGTATATGCAGACCATCAAGAACGCGCTGGACCCGAAGAATATCCTCAATCCCGGCAAAATTTTGCTGGAACACCCAATAGAACTGGCATAGAGCTATGAGTGAACACAAACCAGCGCGCGAGCACACAACCCTGGACAAACCCAAAGGGACAGGGCGCCACAAAACTCTGGAAGATTTCAGGCAGCAGATTGACGCATGCGTCAAGTGTGGCGCATGTCAGGCGCAGTGCGCGGTGTACAAATCGATGAAACGGGAATCAACCGTGGCGCGCGGCAAGATAGCGATTGCACATGCCCTGCTGGACAAACAAGCGCCGGTGGATAAACGTTTTGTGCTGGATATGTCACAGTGTCTGCTGTGTGGCTCGTGTCACGACAAGTGCCCGAATTTGGTCCCCACAGATGAGATAGTGATGGCGGCACGGCGCGAAATTGCCGAACGCCAAGGGCTAAGCTCTTTCGGCAAAGCGCTTACCGGCGTGATCAAGCGCCCCAAACTGATGAACCTGCTTGCAAAAAGTGGAGCCAAGTTCGAAAAAGTTATCTTTCGCAAGGTGCCGGACCACAGCGGATTGCGCCTGCGCTTTCCGGTGCCGTTTATTGCTAAAGATCGCTACATACCCGAGATCACGCCGCAACCTTTTCGGGAGCGGGTGCCGGAGTACATCCCCGCGCGCAGTGACAACGATACGAAACCTTTGAGCGCGTTTTTCACCGGATGTATGATCAACTTCACCTATCCTGAAATTGGCGAAGCTCTGGTTAAGATATTCCGCTTTCTCGATCTACCTCTATGGATTCCGCCACACCAGGGATGTTGCGGTCTCCCCGCCCACGCTGCGGGGGATGCCGCCACGGTGGATCAGCTGGCCAATACCAACGTCAGTGCGTTTGGAGCACGAAGCGTAGCTACCGTTATCACCGCCTGCGCCTCATGTAATGCGGGGATCGGCAAGCACTACCGTGCCATGGAAGGGGAGTACGCCGAGCTCGGCAAGCAGGCTGAGGATGTGCTGGTGTTTTTAGTCCGCCAAGGGTTGGTGGAAAAACTACGCGCCCTGCCCCAGGTGGAAACAAGTACCAGAGTCACGTATCACGACCCGTGCCATCTGCGCACCCAGGGGATAACGGCGGAACCACGCGCATTGCTTCAGGCTACTCCGGGGATAGAGTTTGTGGAGATGGAAGGAGCAGATCGCTGTTGCGGCCTTGGGGGAACCTTTTCCGTGTATCACTACGACACCAGCCGCACTATCGGCGCGCGCAAAGCGGATGGAATAAAAAGCAGCGCTGCCAAACTGGTTGCATCTGCGTGTCCCGGCTGTATAATGCAGCTCCAAGACAGCATAAACCACGCTGGACTCAAGCAACGCGCGTGCCATGTCCTCGAATTAATTGCTCAAGCACTCCCCCCAACAGGGGACTTAAATAAATAACTTCAGTACCTGACAACGGATGCAGGTCCAATCTAACTCAAGGAGAACACACATGCTTAGAATCATAACTCTGACCCTGCTTTTCGCCCTTATAAGTATCCCCGCGTTTGCGGTACCTGCAGGGAAAAACCTGACTTTTGACCAGGCTGCCCTGGGCCCCGTACAGTTTGACGGAACCCTGCACAATAAAGCGGCAGACAAAGGGTGCCGCACGTGCCACAACCCTGACACCTTTCCGCAGATGAAAAAAGGTGGTGTAGCCATCACCATGGATAAAATCTACGCTGGGGAGCAGTGTGGTATCTGCCATAACGGCAAAGATGCTTTCGCCGCTATGGGCAACTGTAACCAGTGCCACAAGCGCTAGTGCTTACCTCCTGATTCTCACCATTTATACATGTAATTACTAAATAAAAGCAGGTGGCCCGGTGCCACCTGCTTTTATTTGTGTCAACAAGGTTTTAAAGACTATATGCGTACCGATGTAAAAGCTCTTGG
>CAZDRL010000057.1:0-5190 GCA_964508035.1 uncultured Desulfuromonas sp. | reverse complement strand
GCGTACCGATGTAAAAGCTCTTGGAATTTTCTCCGGCGGCCTCGACAGCATTTTAGCCGCGTTGCTGCTGCGTGCACAGGGGATCGAGGTTCACTGTGTCACTTTCGTCACCCCGTTTTTTGATGCTAAAAAAGCTACCGAAATGGCACACCGCTACAACCTGCCCCTCCAGGTTCAAGATATCAGCGTCCCCCACTTAGCGATGTTAAAAAACCCACGTTACGGCTATGGACGCAATATGAATCCGTGCATCGACTGTCATGCGCAGATGTTCAGCATGGCGGCACAAATTATGGAGCGCGAAGGGTACGATTTTTTGTTTTCCGGCGAAGTTATTGGGCAGCGCCCTAAAAGCCAGAACCGCACGGCACTGCAGGCGGTAAACAAAGCATCAGGGTGTGGAGATAAGATCTTGCGCCCGCTGAGCGCCAAATGCCTCCCCATTACCGCCATGGAGGAAAACGGATTGGTGAATCGGGAGCAGCTCGAAAGCATTCAAGGGCGTTCTCGCAAGGGGCAGGAACAGCTTGCACAACGCCTTGGAGTGGATAAATTCCCCTCCGCTGGGGGTGGATGCCTCCTGACGGAAAGTTCTTTTTCCACCCGCCTCCGCGATCTGTTTCAACATCAACCGGACTGCACCCCGCGCGAGGTAGAACTGCTCAAACATGGGCGTGCCTTTCGCCTCTCCGAGAGGGCGCAACTTAGTTTGGGACGCAAAAAGAGTGACAACGAAGCGCTGCGCGCCCTCGCCGCTACCGATCTGATCATTATGCGCAACGAAAACTTCTCCGGTCCGGCTGGGGTGCTCTCCGGTGCTCCAACCCAGGAAGATATTGAACTGGGAGCGGCACTGGTGGCAGCATACGGTAAAGGGAAGGATGAAGAGAAGGTGGAGGTGCGTATCGAAAATCGCACACCACAACCAGAGCTTGTCGAAGTAAAGCCTCTGAGTCGGGAATACGCACTTACCCTGCAGCTATAAGCGCATTTGTCGGCGCACCTATGCGCGGATCAGAAGCGGGTACGCAACTGCAACATAGGGCCGCGTTCGGCACTGAGGAGAGAGAACTGATACTTATTGCGCAACGGCTCTAGCGCACTGCGATACGCGCGGCGATTACGCTTATGTGCCGTATTTACCGCGTTGTAGATATTGCCCCCATACCAGCCAGCTTCGAAAAACAACAGAATTCCGCCCAGCACTGTATTTCCAGTGTTGATTGCCTGGATCCCGCCGGCGATAAACGCCGCATTGAGGGCAAACGCCATCCCTGCCTCGCGGTAACGCCCGTTGTAAAGCTGCCCTGCTCCCGGCAACAGCGCCGACAGGGTTCCGGCAAGGCGTGGCGATTTACGCGGCAGTTCCTCCAAGGTCAGGATATCTTCCAGGTTGGGACGCAATTCTACCTCGTGGGCACAGAGGAATGTTTGTGCCTCCTGCAAGCGCTCCCCCTCCAGCAGACTCCACAACTGCAGCTCGCGTACGCGCTGCGTAAAAGCAGGATCTAGCTCCAACCGCACAACTTGCTCCAAATAACGAAAGCTGGCGTCAAACTTCCCTTGCTGATAGGGGATCTCCGCCACAAGCACGTGGGCCGGTGCGGTTATATGCTCTGCCACATCCTTTTCTAAGAGGTCCTCCAGCATGACGCGCGCGTCCTCCCAGCGCTGCGCAGCGATAGTCGCACGAGCCATGTTCAGGCGTGCTCGTGCCACCTCGGGATGCCCGGGATTCAGATATACAAAACGCTTATACTCCGTTACCGCGCGGTAAAAGTCTTGCTGCGCAAACAACGTATCCGCAAAGCCGAGCTCCTCTGGGCGCGCTTCATCTCCGCTGCGCACATCATCCACCTGCGGAGCTTGAAATGCTGCAACAGGGCGCACGCCGCCCCCAAGCCCCACCAGGGCAAGAATCTGCACAATGGATAAAATGATTCGCATTCGGTGCCGCACAGAAAACCTCCTTGTTATGGTATCCACACTCAAACTCCGAACCCACCAATACAGGCGAAAACCACCTGAATCGTTCCTGTTTTAGTCACCTATTAAATCTCAACTTTTTTCATGTGAATTACCCCACTTGAAAAACAAAAACTTTGTAAGCTAGCACAGCTCAACGACGTACTCCAAGCCTTTTCTTGACCTTTGTGCGATTTTATTGTATCTTGTACCTTTGACACAATTCTTACACATACAAAAAAGTTGCATGTGTGCACAGGGTAGGCGCTGAAGACACCGAGCGCGGGGATTGTGATAACCGATTTAATGCTATGCGTGAGGACATTATGGGGTTCAACATTGGAGACAGAGCCGTATATCCGGCTCAGGGCGTTGGGATTATTGAAGCAATTGAAACCAAGGAGTTTTCTGGGCAAAAACATGACTTCTATGTGCTGCGTATCTGCGACAGCGACATGACCATCATGGTTCCGACTCGGAATGTTAAGAACGTAGGGATGCGTGGCTTGGTGGACAAAAAAAACCTTTCCCGCGTTTATGAGCTCTTCAAAGAAGTTGAAACTCCCGCCCCCCAGAGACTGGCATCATGGAGCCGGCGTCAGCGCGAATATACCGAAAAGATAAAAACAGGCGATCTGTATGAAGTAGCCCAAGTGCTGCGCGAGCTCTATGTGATCGCAGTAGACAAGGAACTCTCGTACGGAGAGAAAAAAATGCTTGATCTAGCGCGGCGTTTAGTGATTAAAGAGATCGCATTTGCCGAGGGGATGGAAGAAGACCAAGTGAGCAAGAGGGTGGAGCAGACCTTCAGCGACTGATATACTCCTCGCCCGTTACACTCCCTGCATTTGACCCCTGCACTTGGTGCGTTGCTACGCCATAACCTTTTTAGGCGCAGAACGTTCTACACCAAGAAGAGGGGCGGGGGTGTAATCAACAAAGAAAGTGCAACATCGGCGCAAATAATATTGACCAGGTGCAAACCTGGTCTTTTTCTTTTCATGGTGCAAATATGCCAACTAGCACAGCACACCGCGGACACGCACATGAGAGCAAAGTCATTGCTATTATCCCCGCCGCCGGGCTAGGGCGGCGCATGGGGACCTCAACCCACAAACAATATCTTTGCCTCGACGAGGTGCCTATTCTGGCGCATTCCCTCCGAACCTTTGCCGCCCATCCCGCCATCGATGAAATAATTATCGTCATTCCCGAAGATCAACTTGATTTCTGCCGCTGGGATATTGTACACGCCTACAATATAGACAAGGTATCCGCCCTGGTACGCGGCGGTGCAGAACGCCAGGACTCGGTGCGCAATGGTCTGCGTGCATGTCAGTGCAGTGCAGACGATATCATCCTGATCCACGATGGGGTGCGTCCGCTGGTTGACACAAAGACTATTGATGCGGTGATCGCCGGGGTGCAAAAAAACGGCGCCTGCATTGCTGCGGTGCCGGTAAAAGACACGCTGAAAACCGTACAGAATGGGATGGTTGAATCCACCCCCGCGCGCAGCAGCTTGTGGGCAGCACAAACCCCGCAGGGATTCAGGTGCAACTTAATTTTAACTGCGCACGAACAGGCTTTGGCTCAAGGTTTCAGCGGCACCGATGATGCTTCGGTGCTCGAGTGGTACGGGCATCCGGTAGCGGTTGTTGAGGGTTCCTACGCGAACCTTAAGATCACCACCCCGGAAGATCTGCTCCTTGCCCAGGCGTTGCTACGTGAACGCAACAACACAAAGGATCAAACATGATACGGATCGGCCACGGCTTCGATGTCCACCGCCTAGGGGAGGAACGCACCCTGGTGCTAGGTGGTGTTACTCTGCCCCACACCCATGGATTACTAGGGCACTCCGACGCTGACGTACTCCTGCATGCGATCTGCGATGCTATTCTCGGTGCTCTCGGGCTTGGTGATCTGGGACGCCACTTCCCTGATACCGATCCGAAGTATGCCGGGATTGCCAGCACCGAACTGTTGCGCGCGGTAATCGCTCTTGCACAGCAGAACCACTATACAATCGGCAATCTGGATGCTACCATCATCGCCCAACAACCGCGCCTCGCTCCACACATACCCGCCATGGTGCAAACCATTGCCACTGTGTGTGGCTGCCAGAATACGCAAATAAATGTAAAAGCAACCACTACCGAAAAACTGGGATTTGTAGGACGCCTGGAGGGGATCTCCGCACATGCTGTTGTAGTGCTGCAACGCCAGAACCCTGCCACAGCGACATAAGTTGTCCCACATATCTTTAAATCCAACTCCCAACTATTTCATCTAACCAAGGATGTATCCGCACATGAACACAGAAGCCGCCGGCAAGGACTTTATCCGCCAGATTATAGCTGCAGATGTCAAAGCAAACAAAAGTGATGCTCAGGTAGTTACCCGTTTCCCACCGGAACCCAACGGCTTCCTGCATATTGGCCATGCAAAGGCGATCTGCCTCAACTTCAATGTAGCGCAAGAATTTGGCGGACGCTGCCACCTGCGCTTTGACGACACCAATCCTGTTAAAGAGGAAGCCCTGTATGCTGACGCCATCCGCCGCGACGTAGCGTGGCTGGGTTTTTCGTGGGGCGAGAATGAATTTTACGCCTCCGATTACTTCGACGATCTGTACCGCATGGCGCTGAAGTTGATTGAAGCTGGCTTAGCGTACGTAGATGATCTCAGCGGCGACCAGATCCGCGAAATGCGTGGCACCCTGACCGAGCCAGGTCAGAACAGCCCCTATCGCGACCGCAGCGTGGCAGAAAATATGGAACTCTTTAAGCGCATGCGTGCGGGAGAATTCAACAATGGCGCAAAGGTGTTGCGCGCTAAAATCGACATGGCTTCCCCCAATATGAATATGCGCGACCCGGTAATGTACCGCATTCTTCATGTACCGCACGACCGCACTGGGGACAAATGGTGTATCTACCCCATGTACGATTTCGCTCACGGCCAGTCCGATGCGTTAGAGGGGATCACCCACTCTCTGTGCACTCTCGAGTTTGCGGATCACCGCCCCCTGTACGACTGGTTTATCGAAAAGCTTGATCTGCACCAATCCAGGCAGTACGAGTATTCGCGCCTCAACCTGGGTTATACGGTGCTAAGCAAGCGCAAACTCCAAGAGCTGGTAACCAGTGAAGCTGTCAGTGACTGGGATGACCCACGCATGCCGACGTTGGCAGGAATGCGGCGGCGCGGGTTCCCCCCGCA
>CAZDRL010000056.1:0-10247 GCA_964508035.1 uncultured Desulfuromonas sp. | reverse complement strand
GGATTTTAAGTCCCTTGCGTCTACCAATTCCGCCACCCGGGCTTTGCAATCGGTAGTTGTAATGCAAAACAGTGATGGGTGTCAAACAAAAATACTGTTCATCTAGGATTTACCTGTCATTGTCCTATGATGCAGAGATAAAGTTTAGCTCGGGGCTGTGGGGCAAGAACTTAAACTTGTGACAGTAGCTAAAAAACAGCTTCAACCCTTGTAGATGCAACTCCTCAAGATCGTATGACATGGCATGCCAGTAATCAACCAATTGTTGTGGGGTTATCCATGCGCTTTGAGGTTGGTTACGACCCAGAAAATCTATGTTCTGCTCTGCGCGTTGACGTGCACAATTTAGTTGTTGGGGAAGCTTTTGAAGTGCGACCTGTTTGTACGGATCGATATCGCGGCGCGCAATCCACAGGGCAAACACAAAAGGGAGGCCGGTGTGTTGCGCCCAGAGCTGCGCAAGATCATAGCAATGCCACTCTGAGGTAATAAGTTTAGTCCGGTACTTAAGGGCTTTATCTCCAATAAGAAGCACTGGGTGCCCCTGTTCCAGCATATACTCTGCCGGTTCTGTTGGCACAACCCCCTCTACCCCATCCCAATGGTAAAACTGCTGCAGCAATACTTTAAGCAGGTGCACAGAAGTTGCTGATTCACCCGTTAGATAGATAGGCTGGTGTTTTATCTCTGCAAGACTTTTTCTACTGAAGAGGATAACACTCTGCACCTGACTAAAGGCGCTGATGGAATGCCCCGGCACCAGAGCATAGTTAGTAAAGTTACGCCCATATTCAAACGAGGAGGACGGACTAACGTCAACCACACCCTCTGCTAACATCTGGTTCAACTGTGCAGGCACCCCTTTTATTATTTCGCCGCGAAACCCACACTCACGCAAATAGTGGAAAAACGGTACACAATTCAAATAGTCAATATGACCCAGAGTTAATTTCATCTACAATTCTCCGCGTTGACATTCCGCCATGTAAAAAGCGACAACCGAAGCTGCCGCTTTTTATCATGTTGTGCGTGAGATACAACCTTTACAGGGTGGTACGTTCCAGAAATCCGGTATCGATATTCCCTTCAATAAAATCCTTATTGTTCATCACCTTGCGATGAAAAGAGATCGTAGTTTTGATCCCTTCGATAATATACTCCTCCAGAGCGCGGTCCATGCGGCGGATCGCCTGCTCGCGCGTTTCTGCATGCACAATGAGTTTAGCAATCATTGAATCGTAATAGGGTAATACCTTGTACTGGTCGTATACGGCACTGTCGACCCGTACGCCAAAGCCTCCCGGAGTATGGTAGCCGTCAATTTTGCCGGGACACGGGGTGAATGTCACCGGATCTTCGGCGTTAATGCGACATTCAATAGCATGGCCGGTAATCTTGATATCCTCTTGCTTATAACGCAGGGGTTCCCCCGCAGCGGCGAGTATCTGCTCCCTGATGATATCAATCCCAGTTACCATCTCGGTTACGGGATGCTCTACCTGAACCCTGGTGTTCATCTCCATAAAATAGAACTTCATATCACTATCAAGAAGGAATTCAACCGTGCCCACACTGGAGTAATTAACCGCTTTTGCGGCCGCAACCGCGCACTTGCCCATCTCTTGGCGTAGCTCCTCGGTCAGAATCGAGCATGGGGCCTCTTCAATAAGCTTTTGATGGCGACGCTGGATAGAGCAATCACGCTCTCCAAGATGGATGACGTTGCCATGCTTGTCCGCCATAATCTGAATTTCCACATGGCGTGGGCGCTCGCAATATTTTTCGATATACACTTCGGGATTGCCGAAGCCTGCTTTTGCTTCAGAACGAGCTGCAGCAAACGCATTGGGAACTGAGGCAATGGAATGGACAATCTTCATTCCGCGTCCACCGCCGCCTGCGGTGGCTTTTATAATTACGGGGCAGCCGATCTCAGCAGCAATCCGTGATGCTTCTGCCGCACTGGTTACCGCGTTAGTCGTACCTGGCAAAATAGGTACTCCTGCTTTGGTTACAGTCTGCCTGGCAGTTATCTTATCTCCCATCAGGCGCATGTTTTCAGCGCTGGGACCTATAAAGGTGAGGCCACAGTTATTGCATATTTCAGCAAATTCGGCATTTTCGGACAGAAAACCGTAGCCTGGATGAATAGCGTTTGCATCGGTCAACTCTGCGGCGCTTATAATCGCCTTCATATTGAGATAACTATCCACACTTGCTGCGGGGCCGATGCATACACTCTGATCTGCAAGCTTCACATGCAACGCCTCACTGTCAACGTCAGAGTGAACCGCAACAGTCTTTATCCCCAGCTCTTTGCAGGCGCGAATAATTCGCAGGGCAATTTCCCCACGATTGGCAATAACAACCTTGTGAATCATAGTCACTCCTGAAAACAAAACTGCAGTCAGCTCAATTTAAGCGCGTAAAACTGCAGCTTGGGATGAAATCTAAATTCTTTCTACAATAAAAAGAACATCGCCATATTCGACCGGCTCGGCGTTGGTTTTAACAATTTCGATAATCTTGCATTTGAATTCTGCTTCAATCTCATTCATTAGCTTCATCGCTTCAACAATACACAGGGTCTGACCAGAATCAACCACATCCCCTACTTTCACATATGGATCAGATTCCGGCGACGGCGCTGCATAAAAAGTTCCCACTATAGGTGAAGCAACCCGCTCCTGCCTGTCGCCTAAGACGGCTTCAGCAGGCGGCGCAGACCCTTCCGGAGCAACCTGGGGTGTTACGGGAGCTGATTGAGCAACTGCTGGAGCAGGAGCCGGAGCGGCTACATGTATTACCTCCGGCTCAGAACCACGCTTTATAAATACGCGATCCTCATCTGTTTCCATCTCAAATTCAGAAATATCAGTGTCAGAAATAAGCTTTATCAGGGTCTTAATGTCTTTAATATCCATGGATAATTTCTCCTGTCTTTGTTTAGTCAATCGGTAGTGTGCGTAGAGTTTTAGGCACAGATGTCAATGCTCTGTAGCCATCATTTGTCAAAAGAACGGTATCTTCAATACGTACCCCTCCAAGATCGGGGATATAAATACCTGGCTCAATGGTAAAAACCATTCCGGGGGTAAGGATCACCTCGGAACGGGGCGAAAGTGTCGGTCCTTCGTGCACTTCAAGTCCTATCCCATGCCCAAGCCCATGGCCAAAATACTCGCCATAGCCACAAGAAGCAATATAGGCGCGCGCAATACGATCCACTTCGCGCGCCGGGATCGAAGGTACCAGTGCCTCCAGGGCAAGGTCGTGAGCCTGTAGAACACAGGCATATATTTCATCTAATTGAGAGCTGATCTCCCCCAGTGCGAGGGTCACAGTTTCGTCAGAAAAGTAGCCCCCCTTGCGGGTGCCAAAATCGATGGTGATCAGTTCTCCTGCATTAATTGTTTTATCGGATGCAACTCCGTGCGGGTAAGCGCCGCGCCAGCCAGACGCAACGATAAAATCAAAAGCTTTCTCTTCACCCCCGCAGCAACGCAAGGCATACTCAAGCCCCAGAGCTATTTCACGCTCGGTTGTTCCGGGTTGAATCAGTGGGACTATTTTTTCAAATGCAGCTGCATTTATACTACAGGCTTGTTCAAGCAACTCAAGTTCGGCATAGTCTTTTACCTGGCGCAACTCACCAAGATGCTCCAGCCCAATCCACTCAAACTCAGGCTCGAGAGCACATAGTTTATTAAACTCTGCTACACAGAGGGTTGAAGCTTCAAACCCAATCCTGCGCAAGTGCAAATCGTCCATGCGAGATAGCAGCTCAGGGTGTTTTACTTTGTACTCTGCAACAGAGCCGACTTTCACTTCCGCTGTAGCTTGGGCAGTATAACGAGAATCAGTGAAAAAAAAGCACCGTGCGTGGGTAACTATAAGCGCTCCCTCACTACCACTAAAATTTGCATAATAACGCAAATGAATGGGATCAAAGAGCAAAATCGCATCAAGCTGGTGCTTTTTCAGCTCGTTTCTGAGCCGATTTAGTCGCAAACCTAACATAATCAACAATTTTCAGCGAGAGTAAAATTGACAAAACACCTTAACGCGAACGCAGGTGCTGAACCAGACCTTCTAGGGCGAGAATATATCCGTAGCCTCCAAAACCGCACAGCTGAGCTATAGCGACCGGAGCAAGGTAGGAATGATGTCTGAAGGTTTCACGGGTATGGATATTTGACAAATGCACCTCAACTACTGGCAGTTGGATAGCTGTGGCCGCATCACGCAGGGCGACACTAGTGTGAGTATAGGCTGCAGGATTGATAATCACTCCATCCACACCATCTTCCGCACCTTGGTGCAAAGCGTCAATCAACTCACCCTCGTGATTAGATTGAAAGAATACTGCCTTTACTCCAAGTTCTTGCGCGCGCAGTGCAACGGCCCTATTAATGTCAGCAAGGGTCTGAACTCCATAATGTTCGGGCTCTCGCTGACCTAATAGATTAAGATTGGGACCGTGGATGACCTTGATATACATTTACATCTCCTGATTCAGCCCAGCACGCAACCTTGGTGCCTCGCGCTTCAACAGATAGGAGCCCTTGCCGCTCAGTATCCGGGGCGGGAGAAGCAATACCACAAAATACTCCTCACTTAGAACATGAACCAACAAGGTAAGTTTTTCATAGCGAATTACAACCTCATTCAGTCCCCCAGCCTCAAGAACCTCAGCAGTCTGACGAATTCCCTTAATCCCTGCGGCGAGCTCAACCACCAAAGCCAGCTGTTCATCCGCTGAAGTTAAATCTGCACGTACTTGATCGATAATAATGCCATCGTCACCAAGTAAAAAAACGCCTAAAGCACCACTGCTTTCGTGCAGAATAGTTTGCAAAATAGGTTTAAACATACTATCTCCGTTGTTTTCGGTGCTCAACCGCACGCAACCAAGCATGTAGACGTGCCTCGACATTTAAAATGTTATCCTTGCGCAGTTCAGGTAGAGAAGCGCGCGCCGCCAGAAGTCCATTGAGACGTTGGCGCAACAAATTATCGTGCGGGTTTTGCGCTACCAACTGTTGCAAAGCTGCGATAGCTTTCTCCTCCAGCCCCTGCTTAAGATAAAGCTCAACCATGGTTAGCGTAACAAAGGGAAGATCCACCTCAGCCTCTGGGATTGCAGCCTGTTTACGTTCCAAGTGAAGGCGCAGCTTTTTACTCCAAGCTGACTGCGCAAGCGATTCGGCACGGTTGAGCAGGTTTTCTGCACGTGCGCAATTGCCTGTCGCTATTTCGAGTTCTGCTAAACCACATAATGGATCACTACAACAGGGATCGGCAGTCAAGGCTTTTTGAAACGTATCGCGTGCTTCATCCTCATCCCCGCGCTGATATTGGATCTGTCCCAGCAGCGTAAGCCCTCTTGCATGGGTGGGATAATTACGCAAACCCTGTTGCAACACGTCCGCCGCTGCATCATGGAGACCAATGTCAAAATAAGCGCGCGCAAGAGGATAGAACGCCTCAGAGTGGGGCGCACTTTTCCACTGCTCCTGCAGTTGTTTTAGTTCAGTGTCGGGCATGGGTTACCTAGCTACCAAGAGAGAAATCTGCTAAAAGTTGAGTAAAGTCACGCATAGGGTCAAGAAGCAAATGGACTGCACTCGCACCTATACCGTGCGCTAACACCATGCGCAAAACACCGGAGCTCACTTTTTTGTCTCGCATCATTGCAGTAACAAACTGAGTCGGAGTAAAGCCTTGGGGAATATGTATATCCAGCCCATATTGGAGTAAAATACGGTCCAGTCTGGCAACATCTACGCTAGAACACAATCCTTTTTGTGCCGACATCCGTGAAGCAACGGCCATGCCTATTGCGACCGCTTCGCCATGCAGGACAGTTCCGTAGCCGCACAACTGCTCAATTGCATGGCCAAAGGTGTGGCCAAAGTTCAGCAA
Source organism: uncultured Desulfuromonas sp. (assembly GCA_964508035.1). Taxonomy (GTDB): domain Bacteria; phylum Desulfobacterota; class Desulfuromonadia; order Desulfuromonadales; family Desulfuromonadaceae; genus JAIVHC01. The sequence goes on along the minus strand of CAZDRL010000056.1, from coordinate 4,322 downwards.
AGCGCGCACTGAATGCTCGGTTTCATCCTGCGCTACTATCCCGGCCTTGATCTTACAACAGGTCTTTATCGCATATTTAAGGGTGCAGGGATCCTTGTCCAGCAAACGAGACACATTTTGTTCCAACCACGAGAAAAATTCAGCATCAGCAATAACCCCGTACTTGATCACTTCAGCTAGCCCAGCGCGGAAATGACGCTCATCCAGAGTGTTTAGGGTCGCAATATCAATAATAACACTGCGTGGCTGATAAAAGGCGCCAATCATGTTTTTCCCCAAGGGATGGTTGATCGCCGTCTTGCCCCCTACTGAACTGTCCACCTGAGCCAGGAGGGTGGTGGGAATTTGCACAAACGGGATGCCGCGCATATAGGTCGCCGCTGCAAAACCAGCCATGTCGCCAATAACTCCACCGCCGAGTGCCACGATAGTGGTATTGCGATCGCAGTTTTTTTCAAGCATGTGGGTAAAAATGGAGTTCAGACTCGCACCATCTTTGTGCTGCTCTCCGTCAGGGAGGATCACACAATCAACGTCATAGGTTGAATTGTGCAATAAATTCACCACCTGCTCAAGATACAATGGCGCAACAACATCATTGGTTATCACAACCAGATGCTTGGAAAGCTTAAGCGGTTCGAGCAATTCAACCACAGAGGACAAAATCCCAGTACCAATATGGATGGAGTAACTTCTGTTATCTAGATCTACGTTTAATGTTTGCATGGCGGGGTTCGCTAGGTCGCAATTAGGTTTAATTTCAGACTTATCCATCTACGCAAAGGGTTTCAGGTGCATAATGAGTTGCGCTACTACCTGGTGAGAGGACAATCCATTCGTGTCAATCTCAATATCGGCACTCCGGTATAGGGGTAAACGCTGTTGCCACAGATTTGCCAGTCTTTCGGTGCAGCCCTGCCGCGCTAGAGGACGATCACATACATTTTCCAGCCGCTGTTTCAACGTGTCCCATGGAGCATGCAAATAGACTACGGTTCCGAGTTGATGCATCAAACGCAGGTTTTCGTCCCTACTTACTATCCCGCCACCGGTAGATATTATCTTCGGTGGCGCCGCAGGGGCAGCGTCCAGCTCCTGCAATACCGAAGTTTCGCAGACACGGAAGTATTCTTCACCGTAGTGAGCAAATATCGAATTGATATCCATACACTGTCGCTGCATGATAAGTTGGTCCGTATCGATGAAATCCAACCCAAAAGTGCGCGCCAAAAGTGTACCAACTGTAGACTTTCCTGCACACATAAAGCCAGTTAAAAATATATGTCTATGTTTCATTAAACAATCCAGCGGGAGTACCAATCAAAAAGGACAGGCATCCACCTGTCCTTTTTGATTGGTTGAACCAACTACGTAGATCTTTACTCAACAATGCGGGGAGTTATGAAAATAAGCAACTCGCTGCGGGTATTACTCTTATTGCGAGATTTAAACAGATGACCCAGCAACGGGATATCCTTAAGAAAAGGTGTTCCTGTTTCGCTACTCAGCTCATTCTCCACGTAAATTCCACCAATTACAGTAGTCTCGCCATTCTGGAGAAGCAATTTTGTTTCTGCCTCTTTAGTGTCAATGGCTGGAGCGCTTCCGGCACCCGTGGACACTGTGTTTCCTACGGTACTGTTGGAAGCAAGAATCTCAAGAATAATAGTATTATCTGGATTGATCTCAGGAGTTACCTCAAGAGCCAAGGTCGCATCTTCAAATTGGGTAGAAGTACCGTCTTGACTTACTGATTGATAGGGAATGGATGTTCCCTGTTCAATTTTGGCTGTCTCACCATCCAAGGTTAGAACTTTTGGCGAGGAAACCACCCTGCCCTTGCCTGAAGTTTCCAGCGCGGCAATTCTCAAATTTAAAACTTTATCGTCAAAACCAAGTCTGCCAAAGGAAAAATCCCCTCCAAAACCAGCGGTTCCTATGGTGCTCGGCAGCAAGAAAGCTCCGCCAAGGCCAATTCCAACCGAATCCATATTCTCAATTCCTACCCCACCGGTTGGATTAGTAAGACCACCCATTTCGTCGTTTTGATAGCTAAAACCCCAGTTTACACCTAAATCCAACCCATCGGAGGTGTTGGCTTCGACGATACGTGCCTCAATCATCACCTGTTTAAGTGGTTCGTCAATTTGTTTTAAAAGGTCGCGCACCTCTTCAAGCTTCGAAGGGATATCATTAACCATGATCTTCTTGCTCCCTTTGATTGCGCGTACTTCGCCCTGGGTTGAGAGAATATCTTTAATTACATCTTCAAAGGAATTTGCGTCTTTATAGTTTATAGAAAAAATCTCAGTTTTAGTGTCTTCTAAGCGTTTCACTTCCTGTTTGGAACGTAGCCGCTCCGTTTCCATTGCCTGAATTTTTTTCAGCGGGAGTACGCGCGCCACATTGCCCTTTTGAATCATACCGAGTTCCTGAATATCAAGAATCAGATCCAGTGCCTGATCCCAAGGAACGTCCTGCAAGCGCAGAGAGAGGCTGCCCTGCACCTCCTGAGATACAATCAGGTTGATGTCACTTATCTCACTGATGAGACGCAATACTTTACGAATATCCGCATCGTCAAACACCAAGCTGACCGGTTCGCCGGTGTAGACTTTAGCCGGTTCTGCAAACATGTCTGCATCATCAGCTTCACCTATTGCAGAAAGCGACTCAAGCACTTCCCCTACGGTAAGATCTTTTGTGTCAGAATAACGGTCTGTTATAGGTGCTGCACTTAAGGTGCTGTACTCCAAATCCGCCCCCGGCACATCTACTGCAACTTGCGCATCCTCAGCCGCCATGTCGGCAAACTCTGCATTTGCACAGCTAAACTCTAACGTGTCCCCGTTTAGTCTTACAGAATACTCCACATCACCTTTGAGGTGTACGGCAAACATTACGTTCCGAGTGCCGTCAATAATGGTGGAATAGGGGGTAATTTGGAGCACGGAACTGGGGAAGACTGAAGCATCGACAACACGGCGCAAACTGCGGGGGATAGCAGCATTTGCTACTCCGAAACGGATAATACCCTCTTTAGTGCGTGGCTGAATAAGCTCTAGCTGGTTGGTGTCGCCGCCGAAATTGGCATTAAACACAGATGAGGAACCAACCAGGTTAAAATTAATCTCAGTAGCGACTGCAGGGGCTCCAGGTTGAGGGGAATATGCCCTTTGGGCTGACACCAAGGAAGTTCCGGTTGCGGTGCGAGAGGCAAGATTTTCTGTTTCTAGAGTGTTCTTTGCTCCAGACCAGTCCACTACAATCTCGCTTCCATCCACATACACCTTTGCCTCGGGCAATTGTTCCCCACTGGCATCGAACACGAAGCGGGTTTTATCCGCATAAAGCCCAACTCTGACGTTACTGAATCCCGAGTTAATGCTATATAAACGCTCCGAGAAAGCTGGGGTTACATCAATAACATCTACCACTAGGCGTTCCGGTGCTCCCAGAGTATAGGTATTAAACTTCGGAGTCGCAGTGTCAGTGAGAATAGATACGGTGTCCACCCCAAGTTGCACTGCCGTAACGGTATTCAACTGCGCGTGTACATTTTTTTGCAAATTAGGTAGCAACAGGAGTGCAAGCATAAGAACAAAGGACACTGTTGGCAGACAAGCTCTATATTTCATATTTATTCCCCTTCTCCCTGAGAAAGCGTCATACGTTTGATTTCAGTACGCGTGGTTCCAACAAAATCGCGAAAACGCTCCTCTACAATTACTTCTTCCGGGGTGATCTCCTGTACAACCCCTTTATTTCTTCCGATTTTAATCCCACGGGTAATGGTATAAGCTCTCTTATCGGGAGCCGTAACCATAGCCCGCGGCTCCCCTTTCCCTATGACAATGGCAATTAAACGGATCTCTTTAAGGCCAAACTTCTGCAGCGGAGTCAGTGGCTCTGTCCCGCTTTCCACTGGATCTTTAATTGCGAGCAGTGAGGTAAAGGGATCGCGGCGACCATCCTCTGCATAGACAAACACAGGCTCTTCAGGTCTTTTCTCTTCTTCTACAGAAGCAACCTGGTTTTCTGAAGCAGAACCACCAGGTGGAACACTACTTCGAGTTTGGACCGGTTTTAACTGTTGTGGCTTGTCTTCCGAACATCCACTTAACATCCAAGGCAGCAGCAATAGGAAGAAAAGTACGTAACATCGCATAACTATTTCCCTTTCTCTGCACTGGATGATTCAAGGAAACGATAAGTAACAGCCCTACACGATATCGACAAAACAGTAGCACTACCATCTTGCTGTGGCTTACTTAACTTAATGTCTTTTACATTGACTATACGCGCCATTTTAGAGACCGACT
>CAZDRL010000055.1:0-10271 GCA_964508035.1 uncultured Desulfuromonas sp. | reverse complement strand
GAAGCAAAAACCTTATTGAGCGAACTGAGTGAAAACCAGCGCGCAGTGATAAAAAAATGTTGTGCCGGAGGAGCCTTAAAACAAAAACTTCTGGATATGGGGTTTATCCCCGGGGCCGAGGTCTTGATGGTGCGCAATGCGCCTTTACGTGATCCTGTTGAGATTGAAATTCAGAACTTTTTTCTAACAGTGCGTCGTTCTGAAGCCGCCTGCATAAAAATTACTCCGTTATGATTTCCAGTGAAAGCCCGAGTATGCCTGCTCCGATGATTCACGTCGCCTTTGCTGGACAGCCCAATTGTGGCAAGTCCACCATTTTTAATATGTTGTGCGGCATGAACCAGCATGTCGCCAACTATCCTGGTGTTACGGTGGACAAGTACTCCACTAAATTGCAGCACCAGGGTGTTTGCTACACTCTGGTAGATCTGCCCGGCACCTATTCTTTCAGCATGTTTTCCCTCGAAGAGCGGGTTGCTAAGGAATACCTCCTCGATAAAGAGGTGGATGTGATTGTCAACGTGGTGGATGCTTCCAACCTGCGGCGCAATCTATATCTCACCTTTCAATTGCTCGAACTGGGCAAGCCGATGGTTCTGATCCTGAATATGATGGATGTAGCACAGCGGCGTGATCTGGACATTGATATTGGGGAACTGGCACGGATTCTCAATGTCAAAGTAGTCCCCGCAGTAGGGACACAGCAGCAGGGTAGAGGGGAAATCCTAGATGCCATTGCCGCTGCCGCGGCGGAACAGATAAAGACTCCGTTTCGGGTTAACTACGCCGAATTTGAACCCTATATTGAAGAGATAGAACAGCATGTGCCCGAAGATGAGGAGGCAAGGCGCTGGCTGGCGATCAAGGCGCTTGAAGGGGATGAGCTTGTACTGGAGCGTACTGGGATCCCGCCAGAGAAAATTAAAGATATAAACGATGCAATTCATGTCCGCTTCGATCTGGATGTGGATCAGAGTTTTGCCAGCATCCGCTACCAAAATGCAGATGTCGCCTACCACCGTTGTGTTAAGCAAACCAAACCCAAGCGCGCTACCATCACCGACAAGCTGGACCGCTGGGTGCTTAATCGCTGGGTCTCATTCCCCATCCTGGCAGGGGTGATTTATCTTATCTATCAGCTCGCTATTGTGTGGGGCTACAAGATAACTGACTATACCTGGCCGTTACTCGCCTGGGCGCGGCGTAACATTATGGGCGTTATGCCATCAGCCGATTTTATAGCGGTACCACTGGTGAGCGAGTTTGCCCTGTGGATGATTAACAGCACCATGGCGCTGCTTAATTATCTGCCAATTTTCTTTATTCTGTTTGCTCTAGTGGCTGTGCTTGAAGATGTGGGGTATATGCCACGCATGGCATTTATTCTCGATCGGGTGTTTAAACGCTTCGGACTCCACGGTCAGTCTACGTTGCCGCTGGTGCTCGGAGGAGCATTTGTAGGTGGGTGCGCGGTTCCCGGAGTTATGGCTACCAAGGGAATTGCGGACGAACGTGCACGTTTAGCCACTATTATGACGGTGCCATACATGAATTGTCTGGCCAAAGTCCCTTTTTATACTCTGTTGCTGGGAGCCTTTTTTGCCGCCAGCATGTCGGAGATGATGTTCTACATATCAACAGTAACCCTCTTTATCGCCCTCATAATTGCGCGCCTGCTCACGGCTACTTTTTTATCTCAGCATGAAACCGCGCCGTTCATTATGGAACTGCCGCCATATCACCTGCCAACCTTTAAGGGGGTGATGTTGCGCGCATTGCAGCGCGTGTGGCTGTACGTCAAGAAAGTGGTCACCATTGTCATGGCGGTAGCAGTGGTGCTGTTTGTGTTGTTGCAATACCCCGGGGTGCCGGAATCGCGCATGCAGCTGATACAGGCTGAGGCAGATGCCGCTCTGCAGACCTTTGACACTCAGGTGATGCCCACCGAGTTATACCATCTGGTAGACGAGCCCACAGAGGTGTTCACCCTGCTCAATATGTATGATGCGTACCGCAACCGCCGCATGCAGACGCGCAGCGCGGAACAGCTCGCAGCGCTTAACGCTGAATTTCAGACCCTCAACCCCGAGTTCTTTATCCTCATACAGGGGAATGGTGACGCTGCACGCACCATTAACCGTGCGCTGCGCAAGCTGGAGCGAAGTGGCAAGCACCTGCGTATGCAGATCAAACAGGAGAAAGTTAATGCCTCTTATCTGGGGATGTTTGGGCGCGCTCTGGAGCCGCTAACCCAATTCAGCGGGTTTGACTGGCGCGTCAATGTCGCATTTTTAAGTTCGTTTGCCGCACGTGAAAGTGCGGTCGCTACCCTGGGTTCGATCTATGAGCAGGGTAAGGTTGATGAGCGCGCGGAGGAAAGTATCGCTGCTGATGGCAGTTACACCCCCATCCACGCGGTGGCGATGCTGATCTTCATGATCCTCAGCCCACCGTGTATTGCCACCATGGTGGTAGTTAAACTTCAGAGCAATTCATACCGCTGGATGCTGTTTGCTACCTTTTTCCCCATAACCTTGGGGATTATAACCTCAAGCGCGTTTTACACCCTTGCCTTCACCTGTGGATGGAGCGGTATCGAAATGATGCGTATTTTTTATGTCAGTGTCGTTGTCCTGACGTTACTTCTAGCCTTACTAAAGCCGCGCCGCGCCAACTGGGAAGTTGGGCAGTAGCGCCAGAGAAAATCAACCGTTCACCTAACTATCAGAAAGGATTTAAGCATGAGAAAAATTATTATTGCAACCCTGGCTCTGGTTGGTATTGCAAGCGCAGCACCAGTATGGGCACACACTCCTCTTATGTCGTGCTTTGACGAAGGGGACGGCAGCATAACTTGCGAAGGGGGGTTCAGCGATGGGAGTAGCGCCAGTGGGGTTGAGTTTCGTCTTGAACAGGATGGAAAAGTGCTTCTTGAAACCAAATTCAACGCCTACGGAGAGGTGAACTTCCCTAAGCCTGAGCACCCTTATGCGGCAGTATTTTATGCCGGTAAAGGGCATGAAGTGCGGATAGATGGCGCCAATATTTTTTAACTTAAACCACCTTAGACAAGGAGTACCCAATGAAACGTTTTACCGCTCTTAGCGCTATGGCGATCCTGCTGTGCAGTTCTTCCGCCTGGGCCCATTTTCAGATGCTCTACACCCCGGAATCAGCGCTGCCAACGGGCAAAACCATTGAACTGCGCCACGTGTTTACCCACCCCTTTGCCGATGAGCATACCATGGACATGGGGCTTCAGCATGACAGCGAGAAACTCGCGACGGTGGAAGATTTTTACGTAATCAATAAAGGGAAAAAGAAGGATTTGACCGAAACCTTAGAGGCGCTCGAATGGCAAGGACAGAGCAACCGTGGCAAAGGATACAGCTCAACCTACAAAGCACAGCGCATGGGCGACCATGTGTTGGTGATCCATCCAGCGCCCTACTATGAAGCAGGTGAGGGGATCTACATCCAGCAGATTACCAAAACCATCGTAAACGTTGCCGGAGCCCCCAGCGACTGGGATGCTGAACTGGGACTGAAGGCTGAGATTGTCCCCTTGGTGAAACCTTACTCCATCTGGGCTGGTTCCACTTTTACCGGCATCGTAAAGAGTAATGGGCATCCGGTACCATATGCCGAAATAGAGGTGGAGTATCTTAACCGCGCAGTCGATCTGGAAAAAAATGCTATGGGCCCCAGCTTTGTTGAAGCACCGCAAGACAGCTTCATCACCTTAGGGATCAAAGCAGATGGAAACGGCAAGTTTACCTTTGGGATCCCGCGTGCGGGCTGGTGGGGGTTCTGCGCTTTGGGAGTTGGGAGCGATATCAGCTATAAGGGCAAAGAACTCAGCCAGGATGCCGTTATCTGGGTGCAGGCAAAAGAGATGCGTTAACCGGTAACATGCCCAATCAATATATCTATATAAGCACAGGCTCAAAGGGTAGCACTGCTATCTACCCTTTGAGCCTGTTATGCGTGTTACCTTCAGCTTTTGCCAGTTACAGAAAGATTAACCTATGAAACATGTAATTCTTATCGGTGCCCTTGGTGTGGCAGTGGTTTTTTTATGGCGAAAGCTCATAAAAGGGGGCTGCGCAGATTGTTGTTCCCCTGCGGAAAGGCACCAATGTTCAGGCTGCAGCCCGGCACCGTTGCACCCAACCAAGCTAAAGGGTGCGGAAAAATCTCACCCTGAACAGTAAAGAAAATCTGCAAATACTTGAAGGGGGCAAGAAAAGGTGGACGCAGAGAGAGATAAGAGCTAAATTTCCCTAGAGTCATCTTCCATCCAAGCTTTTTTCACTTCGTGAACAAAAAGAACCACTTTCTGTGCTTAATTTCCGGAGCTACTCCAATGTTGTGGGCGACACTTTGTACATTCCGTAGCCGCGCTTTTACCGTAAAGGTGTTAACGGCTGTGTTTATTTCGTTATTTCTCCTCTCCTGCACGGCAGTTACCAAACAACAGGAGCGTCGACCAGGCAATGGCAGCCGAGTGATTAATAACGAGCAGCTGCTGGCAGAGAACCGCATGATGAAAAAACGCTTGTCGTTGATCGAAAGGGAAGACGATGTCCTGAAAAAGGAAAATCGGCAGCATAGATTACGGGTTCAGGAGCTGGAGACGCAGAATAGAGAGCTTGGACAGGAACTGGATATCATGAAGGAGAAACACGCCATTGAGATGCTTATTAGTGCAGAGCAAAGCAGCTCACTTAAAACCACGATTGAAAAAGTTAAACATGAAGCCAGCGAAAGAATCTACTCTCTTATAGCTGAGAACAAAGCTCTGGAAGAACAGATAGTTAGGGAGAGACGATTTTTTAATGACCAAATCAACACGATAAAAGCGGCAGGCAACGAACAGCGAGAGAAAATTATCCAGGCAAATACCCAAAGGGAATTGGCTCTGGCTGCCGAGCTTGATATCCTGAGTGAAAAACTAGAAGCCAAGCAGAAGGAGATATTGTTGCTTAAATCGGTTGGCGCTGAACAGCACGGATCAACTTCGGAGCAAGACGAGGTTCGGACTTTAACTAGCACGCCGATCTCTGCCCCCGCAGCAGCCGAAGCTGCCCATTAAGTAGACTGCTTGATACTCTCATTATGTCAATCACGATGTGCTTAACGAGGGGGCAAAAGACTTCGATATTTTGGGTATGTTTTTTTGCCGCCGCCTCTTTTCTGTTTCCCACCCATCTCTACGCTGAGACGAATTTCTCTATCCTGATTACATCAAATCTGCAGGGGAAATTTTCACTTGAGCTGGAAAATCAAGACACTACAGACCCGTTGCTGGTCTTGGGGCAAAATATTGTCGCGGATCGCAACCAGGGCGCGGAACTGTATCTTGATCTGGGCAACGCCCTGTACCCCGGCAGCCTGTCAAAATATAGTTCAGGTGCAATTATGGTTGATTTTCTGGATTATTTTTCTTGTGCCGCGCTCTTAATATCCTCGAAGGACTTGCAGGTAGGGGCCAAAAATCTTGAGTTTATGCAGCAAAGCAAAAACATACGTTTTGTGTCAGCCAATATTATGCAGGAAGGTAAACCCCTGTTCGCCCCTTGGTTCAGCGTAGATATCAAGGGGACTCGGGTGGCTTTTTTAGGGATATCTTCGCCAAAGGTCAGGTTCGATATGGCCGAAAAAGAGCTCTACGATTTCAGCCTGGCCGAAGCGGCAGCTGCTCTTGCTCAGCCAATAGCCCAGATCCAAGCAGAGGGGATTGAGCACCTTGTGCTTCTCTCCGGGCATACCTTACGGGATACGGCACAAATCCTCGAAACCTACCCGCAGATCAGTCTGGCGTTGTGCGGGGGTGACTATAGCGATCGCTTCCTTGGCGGTAAAGCCGCGCGGATAGATCTGACCGACGGCAGATCTATTGTGATGGCGGCCAACAGAGCCGAATACTATCACCTTAAGTTGGTGCTCGGCGCTACCCTGAAGGTGGAAACCTTTGAGGCCAAACAGATCCAGCCTATCCCTACCAATGATTTTTTGTATGCGGAATTCAAGAACCGTCTGACGCTTTGGAAGGAGAAGTTTCTGGAGGAGGAGGGGAGCCTGGTTGCTGAATTAAGCGACATGGAATATGGGGTGAACGATCTGAATTTCGCCCACCTTCTGCGGGATCGGTTTAATTGTGAGCTCGGCGTGGTCGCAGAAAACACCATCAATCGGGTGTCGGTAAAAGAGGCGGTTCGGCGCGCGGATTTTTTGAGCATGGTCAACAGAGACTATAATGTCTTTGTCCTTTCCCTAACGGGTGCAGAGATAAAGAAAGTGTCTAAGCATGGCGAGGAGCTGGTTATTGCCGGTCTGGAAGAGGGAGAGCAGCTGGAGATCCAAGGAACTGCGGTGGCGGGGAGCAGACACTATCGGATTGCGGCTTCTCAGCTGGCTATGCAAAAGATGCAACGCCTCCTCAAGAAGCGGCTTGATTACAGCAATACCTGGATGACAGTTACCGAACTGCTGGTAGAGGATCTCAAAGAACAACAAACGATCTTGCGCCAGGATTTCGATTACCTTGATCGACGTTTTCGCACCACGATTGATGCCTCTTTGTCTAACTTTATTGAAGACAGCAACGTCACCAGGGGGAAAAATATCGATACTCCGTCGGGACAACCCTCAAAAAGCTATACCAAGTGGGGGCTTGAAAACAGCATCGATTTTACTCTCTATAATAAATACCATCGCTTTGTGTTCACTCCGTATATGTTTTATTCCCGCCAGGATGAAAGGTACCTGAAAAATATTCTTCGCGGCACTCTCCTGTATGAGTACAACCTTTCCGATACCTATAAGCCGTACAATAAGTTGCGCTACGATACGGTTGTTAAGGAGGAGAACGGCCTTCGTCCCAGCTTTCTCCGTGAAACTATGGGGATCTCCGCGGAGTATAAGTATTTCAACGGCAAGCTTGGGTTGGGCTTTGAGCAGCAGCTGCAGGATCCCTCCGAAGCCGCAATGTACGGGGTTGAGCTTATTATAGACGCCAGCTTCCCGTTTTTATCCCACTTTACCTATACGTTTGATCTGGACACGTTTACTGGAGCCCTTGTTGAAAATGGGAGCCCGTGGCAGACACGAAGCGAAATCAACAATGGGATATCGGCCGCTATAAACAGCTATATGAGCGTTTCTTTCCGGCATAAGTATTTTTTTTATAACGAGGGGGAAACCGGGGAACGTTATCAGAGCTCTCAGTTTATCACTTCCCTGGATTTCAAAAAGAACTGGAAGTTCTGGTAGTTTGCGCCCAAGAGGTGGAAGCAGGGGGGGCAGTTGTTGCGAGTTACAGACTCCATGGTATTCTTTTAGCTGACAATCTTTGGAGGATGCCATGACTCAAGAACACACACACAACGATACCAGTCAAACCAATGCGCGAGAGACCGTAGAGAAACTGAAACGCAGTTTTGCGTATAAACTTTTTTATCAGCTGGGCGTATGGGCACAGAACGCATCGCTGAACGATTACTACCTCGCCGTGAGCTATACGGTGCGGGACCACATGCAGCAGCTGTTTATCAACACGATTCAGACGTTTCAGGAGAAAGACAGCAAAATAGTCAGTTATCTGTCCGCTGAGTTTTTGCTGGGCCCCCATTTGCACAATAATCTGGTCAATCTGGGGATGTATGATCAGGTAGCCCGGGCAGCGGCGGAATCAGACCTCGATCTGCAACAGATCATCGATCACGAAGAAGAGCCTGGCTTGGGCAACGGCGGCCTTGGCAGGCTGGCGGCCTGCTATATGGAGTCCCTCGCCAGCCTGCAGGTTCCCGCCATTGGTTATGGGATCCGCTATGAGTTCGGTATGTTTGATCAGGAGTTTGAGAACGGCTGGCAGAAGGAACTGAGTGATCGCTGGCTGCAACCGGGCAACCCCTGGGAGTTTAAAAAACCGGACATGCTGGTGGAGGTTGGCTCGGGCGGGCATACTGAACGGTACACGGACGAGCATGGTATGCTGCGGGTTCGCTGGGTCCCGGGGCGGCTGGTCATGGGTATCCCCTACGATACACCGATCCTTGGCTATCGGGTTAATACCGTCAATATCCTCAGGCTGTGGAGTGCCGAGGCTCCAAAGAGCTTTGACTTTGAGGAGTTCAATGTTGGCGACTATTTAGGTGCGGTGCGTGAAAAAGCGTTGGCCGAAACCATCACCAAGGTGCTCTATCCCAACGACCAACGCTTTAAAGGCAGGGAGCTTCGTCTCTACCAGCAGTATTTCTTTGTCAGTTGCTCACTGCAGGATATGCTCCGCATCCATCTGTTTCAGTTTCATAATCTGGACAACTTTTCCGACAAATTCGCTATCCAACTCAACGATACCCACCCGGCTATCGCCGTGCCCGAGCTTATGCGGCTTCTGGTCGATGTCCACCACTATGAGTGGAACCCCGCCTGGGAAATTACCACCCGCACCTTCGCCTATACCAACCATACTCTGCTTCCCGAAGCGCTGGAAAAATGGCCGGTGGCGATGCTGGGTGAACTGCTGCCCCGGCATCTGGAGATTATTTATGAAATCAACAGCCGCTTTCTTGACCAGGTCCGTCTTAAGTATCCTGGCGATGAAGAGGTGGTGCGGCGGCTGTCGATCATCGATGAAACCGGCGAGCGCTATGTGCGCATGGCCAACCTCGCCTGTGTCGGCAGTCATGCAATTAACGGGGTGGCCGAGCTCCACACCAGGCTGCTCAAAAGGCACGTCTTGGCCGATTTTCATCGGCTGTGGCCAGAGAAAGTGATCAATATCACCAACGGGGTAACGCCGCGCCGCTGGATGGTAGTGAGCAATCCGCGCCTCACCGAGCTTATCAGTTCAGCCATCGGGGATGAGTGGATTACCGACCTCAAGAAGCTGCGCGCGCTGGAGCCGCTGGCGGAAGATCCCGCATTTCGTGAGAAATGGCAGCAGGTCAAATTTGCCAACAAACAGGATATCTGTGCCATGTTCGCATGCGAACATGGTCCGAGCTACAATCCGCATGCTCTGTTTGATGTGCAGGTCAAGCGGATCCACGAGTATAAACGCCAGCATCTTAACCTGCTGCATATTATCACTTTATACCACCGCCTGAAGAATAACCCCGCGCTCGATATCCCGCCTCGTCTTTTCATCTTCGGCGGGAAGGCCGCACCAAGCTATTTTATGGCCAAGCTCATCATAAAGCTGATCAACTCCGTGGCTGAGGTGATCAATGGTGATCCTGACGTCAACAAACGCCTGCAGGTGCTGTTCATCCCCAACTATAACGTGAAGATTGGTCACATCGTTTATCCCATGGCCGACCTTAGTGAGCAGATCTCCCTTGCAGGCAAAGAAGCTTCGGGTACCGGCAATATGAAGTTTGCCATGAACGGCGCCTTGACTATTGGTACCCTGGACGGAGCCAACGTGGAGATCCGCGAGGAGGTTGAGCCGGAAAATTTCTTTTTGTTCGGCATGAACGTGGAAGAAGTTGAGGCGCGGCAAGCGGCTGGCTATAACCCGCAGACAATCTACAACCAGAACGAAGAGCTCCAAGCTGTAATAAAGCTGATTGCCACGGGCCATTTCTCCCATGGCGATCGAGACCTGTTCCGTCCGCTACTCGATTCCTTGCTCTATGATGATCCGTTTATGGTGTTTGCCGATTACCAGGCCTATGTGGATTGTCAGCAGCAGGTGGGGGAGGCTTTTCAAGACCCGCAGGGATGGACCAAAATGGCCATTCTCAACGTGGCGCGCATAGGCAAATTCTCCTCGGATCGTTCAGTTGACGCCTATTGCCGCAAAATATGGCAGGTCAAACCCTTCCCGGTGGCGCTTACCCTGCAGCGCCTGCCGGAAGGGGGGATTAAGTTTCCCAAGCGCGACAGAATAGCGCGGATTTGAGCGGGTTTCTCGAGGAGTAACTATTAACATACACGAGGTTTTTACCCCTCAGGTTGATAGCACCCGTTCTACGGGTGCTATCAATACCTTTCGTACCGGGTTTAATCAGTTTGATGGCAGTTTTAACACCCAGCTCCTGCGCGACGATGTTTAAACGGACCACATAAGGTTGAAAACAGGTAGAAAGTCGCTATCAATGGATTGGGAAGAAGCTGTAGTAGTACCTATCCCTAAGTGTGATCGGGCTGGTCGATATTTTTAGCCTTGAGTTCATAGATGTCCGACGCCGTCTGTGTGCTCGTTAATGCCTCGCCGAAGCTGCTACGTTGCTCAAGCGGTACAAGCAATGGCTTGAAGGCAC
>CAZDRL010000054.1:0-10495 GCA_964508035.1 uncultured Desulfuromonas sp. | reverse complement strand
GCTGGCGAGAGGAATTGAACCCCCAACCTACTGATTACAAGTCAGTTGCTCTACCGATTGAGCTACGCCAGCGCAGAGTTGCAATGTGTACACTATTCTGCCACTTGGTGCAACCCCTTTCTCACACATAAACAACGATGCGCAAGAACGATGTGGGTTATAATTGAATTAAGCTGGGGTGTCAACCGTTTTCCCAGCTTTTTTTACCTGGAGGTTACTTTCGCTCCATTATTTCTCTGGCGCACCGCCTCAAACAGCGCGACCCCTGCTGCAACAGACACATTGAGGGACTCAACTTGACCAGGCATGGGGATATGCACGGCCCCATCACATGCCTTAAGGACACCAGGACGAATTCCACGCCCCTCACTCCCTGCAACCAATGCGATGTCACCCCTTAGATCAGTTGCATATATGGAGGCCGATTCCTCCAGCGCGAGGCCATATACCCACACCCCTTCATCTTTCAGGGTAGAGATCGCACGTGAAAGGTTTGTCACCTGACACAGAGCCACCAAGTTAAGGGCGCCTGCAGCAGCTTTTTCCACCACCGGAGTGATCTGGCAGCTCCGGTCTTTGGCGTACACCACCCCCTGGCATCCCGCCGCCGCAGCAGAGCGGATCAATGCGCCAAAATTGTGCGGATCTGTGATTTCATCCACCAGAAGAAAGAAGCGCTCTCCTGCCACGGTTTCGCCCAGGAGCTGCGCCAGACTTTTGTGTGCCACGGCATCTGTATATGCGGCAACCCCCTGATGTTTATCGGTCCCACACAGCTGAGTTAACGCAGAACGTTCCACCTCTTTCACTTCGACCTGCTGTTTCTGTAGCGCATCGACAAGTTTCTGAATCCGCGCATTGGGGCGTCCGCTCGTACACACCAGGGTGTGGATCGGAGAACCTGAGGCCACTGCGCTAGCAACCGCGTTGATGCCACAAATTATTCGCTGCTTAGCCAACGCCACCTTCCATCTCTGCAACAATAGCACGAGCGGCAGCTACCGGATCATCCGCCTTGGATATTGGCCGTCCTACCACAATATAGTCTGCCCCTTGCTCTATAGCTGCGGCGGGGGTAACAATGCGCTGTTGGTCATCGGCAGTTGCAAAGGCGGGACGCACTCCAGGAGTCACCACCACAAAATCGCGCCCACACGCGGCGCGAATCAAACCCAGCTCTCGCGCGGAAGCAACTACACCAGAAAGCCCGGCTTCTTTGCTCAACAGCGCCAGACGCTCAACCATCTCTTCCACAGAGCGCTCAATCCCTACGGCACGTAGATCTGCGCCAGAAGAGGAGGTAAGGATAGTCACCCCCAGAGTTATAGGGAGCTGCCACCCCTCGGTTGCGGCAGCTGCACGCACCCGTTCCTGCATGGTGGCCATCATATTGCCCCCCCCAAGTGCATGCACGTTGAACATTTTCACCCCCAGGCGCGCGGCTTCGAGTGCCGCCGCCGCTACAGTATTGGGGATATCGTGGTATTTAAGATCCAGAAAAACCTCTTCCCCAGCAGCGCGGATCATGCGTACCACCTCTGGCCCACAGCGCGTAAACAGCTGTTTGCCCACCTTAAACATCCCCACTTCGCCTTTAAGGGTTTCAACCCAGCGGGTTGCGGCCTCAAGCGTGTCTACATCTAGGGCAAATATGAGCTTGTCTTTTACCTTCAATATTTTTCTCCTGCCTGGGAAGCTCCACATGCATGCGAAACCACGTTAATCCTCGGTCGGAAGATAGTGCTAAGTCGAGAGGCTTACGGATCTCTAGTCGAGAAGCTTGCGTGCACGTACGGTGAACTCTTGCACCCTGCGCACCATATCAGAGCTTGCGTCACTACCGAGAACTCTACGCGCTATGGAACATTCCATATACACCACTTCGGTAAGCGCCTCCACCAGTAGACGTTTCTGTTCCTCCAGTTCGAGGCCGAGCAGATTATCCGCCAGGGTGTCCATGTCCAAAGTGCCCTTAGCACTAACCCGCACGCCTCGGAACACATATGTATGCGGGTGAGGCAACTCACGGATAAACCGATCCACCTCTTCACGCATTTCTGCACAGTGGGGGCTAATCTCCTCATACAGAAGTGCCAGCATCTCGTTGAACAGCGCCCAAACGGTTGCAAGTTCCGGCGGAAGGGACTGCACCTGTTTTTGTGCGGCTGAAACCTCAAGCAGCCCCTTTTCCACCAACTGATGCAAGACCCGTAAGGCATCGTATTCAGACATATCGCTGATGGCCATTTGCCTACGCACCGTCTGCTCCTGCGTGTAGAGGTGGCGCATCATATGTTTTTCATCTGCCTCCAGCCCGCTGGGGTCACGTCCAGTATAGGAGAGCATCGCATCGGGAGAACGCAGTCTGCGCCAATACAGGGCTTTTTCGTCCACACGCCGCAGCCCTTCCATTATCAGATTCTGGGTGCTCATGGATAGACGTACGATGTTGTCCTGCTCCAGATTGTTAGGCACAAAATAACAGCTTCCGCTTTTACTGGTAAACAGCGCATACACAATAGACTCAACTTGCTGACGTGTAGCAAGCCACAGATCGCGCGCCGCTACAAGGCCGAGCTTAACCAGCATCTGACTCAGATTTGTTCCGACGCGCAATTCGGAACATACCGCCTGGAGATCTCTGCGCTCCACCTTGCCCATTTCGCACAGCACTTCCCCCAGATCATCCTCAAGGCGGTCGCTGGTAGCAAAAATGATCTCTCCATCCTGAAAAAACAGGCGTCGATATCCGTCATCCAGATCCAGATGGAGAATTCCCGTCTTCCGGAACATGTTGAAGAACGACAACACATCAGGAATTCCGATATCACCGAGAGTTATGTTAACCGTCGGAGTATCCTCTCCGCGCCCCCCAAGGATCACATGTGTACTCGACCAAGACTCTACCACCATGTCCCGGCTTTTCAGCCCTGCTACTACCCGCTGCGGCAGGGCAACACGTCCACTGTCGTCCACTTCAACCTGATACATAATCTAGCGCTTATCCTGCATAGCTTCATGAACCCCATTGATGAGCCACGCTCCAGCTTCTGCGATGGGGATCATTTTTTTCTCCCCATCACTGCGCCAGGAGACTTCAAACACGCTTTCTTTTAGACCGCGTGCCCCCACGGTTACCCGCAGTGGGATCCCGATCAGGTCTGCATCTTTGAACTTACTTCCAGGGCGTTCATCTCGATCATCAAGCAGCACCTCAACACCATGTTCCTGCAGATAACTGTAAAGTTCATCCCCAGCGCGAGCCACCTCCTGATCTTTGGGATTGAGCAGGGTGATCAGCACCTGAAACGGGGCAATGGGCATGGGGAAGATAATGCCGTTTTTATCGTTATTTTGCTCAATGGCGGCGGCCACGCTGCGCCCAATGCCGATCCCGTAACATCCCATCACCAGAGGCTCTTGTTTCCCCGCTGCATTCAGCACCGTAGCTCCAAGAGCTTCGGAATACTTGGTACCGAGTTTGAACACATGCCCCACTTCGATGCCGCGCCAGCTCTGGAGAGTGCCAGCGCAACGCGGGCACCCGTCGCCCGCCTCGGCCTGACGCAGATCGGCAAACTCATCCACCTCAAAGTCACGCCCGCAGTTAACTCCGCGGTAGTGGAAATCCGCCAGATTGGCGCCCGTCACACAGTCGGACATCAGCGCCACTTCGTTGTCCGCGAATATCTTCATCTTCAGCCCCACTGGGCCAGCAAAGCCGCATGGAGCTCCACTCAGCGCTTCCACGGTCGCGTCATCCACCATGGTCACTTCGTTACACCCCAACTTGCGGCACAGCTTGATCTCATTGAGTTCACGATCGCCACGCAGCACCACCGCCACCTGCTCGCCGGTGTCACTTTCCAGGAGTAAAGTTTTAAGCATCTGCGCTGCCTCAACTTTAAGGAATTGCGCCACCTCGGCCACGGTTTTCTGCCCTGGAGTGCGCACCTTTTCCAACTCTTGTGTCGGCTGTGGACGCTCCCGTTCAGAGATACGCACCTGCGCCTTTTCCACATTGGCGGCGTAATCACACGTATCGCACGAAACGATGGCATCTTCGCCCGAATCGGCCAGCACCATGAATTCGTGCGAGAACGAACCTCCAATATTGCCGGTATCCGCCTCCACCGCGCGGAAGTTCAGACCACAGCGACGGAAGATGTTCTGATATGCGGTGTACATTTTTTCATATGCACCATCAGCTGCGGCAGAATCGAGATCAAAGGAATACGCATCCTTCATGATAAACTCGCGTCCGCGCATCAGTCCAAAGCGGGGCCGGGTCTCATCTCGGAACTTGCCCTGAATCTGATACAAGTTGAGCGGGAGCTGACGATACGACTTCACCGTGTTGCGTACCACATCGGTAATCACCTCTTCATGGGTGGGGCCAAGACAAAACTGTGCATCTTTGCGATCACGCAAGCGCAACAGCTCACGCCCATATTCTTCCCAACGCCCACTCTCCTCCCACAGCTCTGCCGGGATAACCATGGGCATCAGGAGTTCGATACAACCGGCGCGATCCATCTCCTCGCGCACAATATGCTCAACCTTGCGCACGCTGCGGAGCCCAAGAGGCATATAGGTGTAGATTCCGGCGGCAACCCTGCGAATCATGCCGGAACGCAGCATGAGCTGATGACTGACGATTTCCGCATCTGCAGGGGTTTCTTTGAGGGTTGGCATTAAATACTGGCTAAGACGCATGATTAAATTATCCCTGAAGCTAGATTTGAAAACTGGTAGAATGTCGCTAGAAACGCTAAAGCTAGCTTGTTTTAGTGTAAAATGCAATAAAGTCTAGGGGCATCTGGTGCCTCTAGCTTAATATCAGGTTTAACCTCACAGGTGATCCCAACTTCTCACAGGTGATCGCAACTATATAAAAGGATATCCCAGGCATGAAGGAAACCCTGACCCTAAACAATCTGTTACAACATATCATCGCCGGCACCCCTATTATTGCTATTAGCACCAGCAATGAAAGCCGGAGCATCCGCCTGATTCAAAGCGCCATCGAGCGTGGAGTCAAGGATGTTGGCAGCGTTGAGCAGTGGAACTGCCTGGAGGGAGCACACGCCGGAGAGCAAAATGCGGCTGAGGCTTTAAGCCGCGCCATCCAGACCCCATCAGGTGTTCATATGTTTATGGATATGCAGTGGTTCTGGCACGATAGCGCCAAAATTCAGCGCCTCCTCCTCGATTTTTCGCAGCAGCGCGCTCGCAGTGGACGCAAATGTCTGATCTTCCTGGGGCGCAATTTGGAAATACCCGCGCCCCTGCAAAACCATGTGGTGCAGCTCACCCATCCCCTTCCCAATGCGGGTGAGATATCTACTTTTCTGGAAAAGTTACGTCACAGTGATCCGTTTCTGGATAAGCTTCTCCAAGAGCCAGACGCGCTGGAACATATGGTGCGCGCCGCCCTCGGTCTCGATATGATCCGCCTCGAACGCGCCCTGCGCCTTGCGCGGGTTACGCGCACCCAGCAGCTGCAAGAGGTGGTTTCGGCGCTACATCTGGATAAAAAACGCGCCGTGCAACAATCTGGTGTGCTCGAATTTGTCGACAACAACCTCAATGAAGCTCAAATTGGCGGGATGCAAAACCTCAAACACTGGATGGAGAAACGCGAACGTGCCTTCGGCGCAGCACAGCTGGCGGCGGGGGAAAACCTCCCCAGTGGGGTGCTCCTTATGGGGATCAGCGGCTGCGGCAAGAGCTTGTTTGTAAAGGCGATCGCAGCGCGCTGGAAACTTCCCCTCCTGCGCCTGGATATGGCTACCGTATATGCTGGCACCTACGGCTCCCCCGAGCACAGCCTCAATCAGGCATGTTCCCTCGCGGAAGCGATGTCGCCGTGTGTGCTATGGATCGATGAACTGGAATCGGGGATTTCAACCCAGGGGTTCAAGTCCGGCGGGGGCGCCTCTTCACGTGTGCTGGGTTACTTTCTCACCTGGATGCAGGAAAAAACCGCGCCGGTATTTGTCGCCGCAACGGCGAACGCTATCGAGATGCTCCCTGCAGAGGTGTTGCGCAAAGGACGCTTCGATGAAATTTTCTATATCGCCCTCCCCGCCCTGGAGGAGCGCAAGGCGATTTTCTCCATCCATCTGCAGCGTATGGGTTTTGACGCGGCAGAGTTTGAGTCCGACACTCTGGCACATTCAAGCAAAGGATTTTCCGGTGCGGAGATTGAGCAGGCAGTGGCAAGTGCAAAATTTGAAGCTTTGGCGCGCAAGCGCGCCATGACGCAGAAAGATATTATGGAGGCCCTGGGGCAGACCGTGCCGATCTCGGTCACCATGGCAGAGCAGATCAAGAAAATTGAGGCATGGGCGTTTAAACGCGCCGTCCCTGCAAGTGACGCGAGCGCCTGACTCATAACAAGGGCTTTTAGCCACCATGCTGCACAGATTAAACAGCGTTGTCAGTGCCCACGTAACTGTGCGTCCAACAGCAACGCCTCTGCTACCAACGCATCGGCGAGTTCCCCCTGAGGGACAGAGCGCAGCTTCTCCCCATGGCGAAACAACAGCCCCATATCCTTCCCTCCAGCAATACCAAGGTCGGCCTCCCGCGCTTCGCCAGGGCCGTTGACCACACACCCCATCACTGCAATGGTGATGGGACTCTGAAGTCCGGCGAGACGCTGCTCCACCTCTTCGGCTACCTCTATCAAATCAATCTGGCAGCGCCCACACGTGGGGCAGCTGATAAATACCGGCCCCCGCTGGCGCAAACGCAGCACCTTCAGGAGCTCCCACCCGACGCGCACCTCCTCCACCGGATCTCCGGTGAGAGACACGCGCAAGGTATCGCCGATACCATCCACCAGCAGTGCCCCCAAACCTGCGGCACTCTTGATGGTTCCGCTCCAGGTGGTACCCGCTTCGGTGATCCCCACGTGGAGGGGGTAATCCACCTGCTGCGCCAACATCCGATACGCTTCCACGGTGCGCCTCACATCTGAAACCTTCAGGCTCACCTTCATGTTCGGATAGTTAAGTTCCTCCAGAATATGGATGTGCCCCAAGGCGCTCTCCACCATGGCGTCAGGGGTAGCGTGACCGTAGCGCTGCAACAGTTCCGCCTCTAGCGAACCGCCGTTGACCCCGATGCGGATCGGCACCTGGCGTTCTGCGCACGCCGCCACCACCTCTGCTACCTTCCAGCGCGCCCCTATATTGCCGGGATTGATGCGCAGGCAATCCACCCCCGCCTCCAATGCGCGCAGGGCAAGGCGGTAGTCAAAGTGAATATCCGCTACCAGCGGTATGGGGCTGCTGCGCACCAGTTCGGACAACGCGACCGCGGCATCCATATCGGGTACGGCGCAGCGCACAATCTCGCACCCAGCACTTGCCAGCGCCATGATCTGCGTGCGCGTCGCGGCAACGTCGCGGGTGTCGGTATTACACATAGACTGCACCGACACCGGCGCACCACCACCAACACTTACATCCCCCACCCGCAGCACGCGGGTGGTATAGTTTTGCGTAGGGCCTTTAGCCGGGGGTAGAATCATTAGGGATATTCTTTCAATTTACAGCAAATATGTACGGAATAATGGCAGGGATGCCATCCAAGCCACCACGTCATTGCAGACTTGAGCCGCAATCGCCCTTTTACCCATCACCGCAGGGCGCTGGGGATCGAAGAGAACCGCATCAAACCTTCCAGCCCCGATGCGGTTTGCAGCTCATCACATCCTACGAGATTTTATTGCCACATATAAAGCCACACCCAGTTAGAGGGGTCAAGCGCCAAGGAGGCGCGAGCCGTAGCTACGCACCATCCTTATTGACACCCCCGCACTAAGGCGCTAACTTGCGGCATCATCTGTCAAATCAGGCATGAGCACTTATCCCCAACCGGGGCTTTCGCCACCCTTTCCAGGGAAACTAAAAGCCCAGACTGAACAGCTTCAACACAACTTCTGCCCAGAAAGATTTTACCTACACATGGCATCTACACATAAAAAAGGGGGCAAGCGCCCCACACACAAAAAAACCTTCGCCCCGCCCCACGAAACCACCATTGAGTACCTGAATGGGGATGGTATCGGCGTAGTGCGCGAGCACGGAAAAGAGCTTTGGGTTGCCGGCACCCTCCCGGGAGAGCACGTAAAGGTGCGCATTCTCCACGATGGACAACGGCGTCGCGTGGGCGAACTGGTAAAAGTGATGCGCCGCAGCCAACAGCGCACTACCCCAGCCTGCCCTGTCGCCGACACCTGCCCAGGCTGCCCCCTGATCCACATGGGTTACTACCATCAGGCGCAGTTCAAGCAGGAACAGGTTAAAAACGCGCTGCAACTATACCCAGAACTTAAAAACATCACGGTCTCCCCAGTGCGGCGCGCTCCAAATCCGCTGGGATACCGCACCACCGCGAAGCTGGCCTTAGCTAAGGTTGGGGGCAAGGCGATGGTGGGGTTATACAAGCGTGGCACCCACGAGGTTGTAGACATCGGCAACTGTCCCCAGCAGCATCCTCTAATCAACACCATTGCCCAGGCGCTACGCGAAGAGATCGAAAAGCAGGATGTATATGTATACAACCCGATATCACAGCGCGGCCTGCTGCGCTACCTTGCCGTGCGGGTAAGTCCACAATTCAACAAAGCGCTGGTGACTCTGGTTACGAGTGAGCGCAACTACCGCGAAATCACCCACCTCGCCAAGTGGCTGCGTAAAAAGGTGCCCGAAATTATCGGCGTACATCAGAACATCAACTCCTCTACGGGAAGTGTGGTCTTCGGTCCCACCACCGTGAAGGTGCTCGGTGGAGATGACCTCATCGATCAGATTGGCGAGGTATCCCTGCGCCTCTCCCCCAGTTCGTTTTTTCAGGTAAATCACGAGCAGGCGCGCTTTATCTACACCACCATTGCAGAGTGGGCCGGACTTAAGCCGGGGATGTACGCGCTGGATATCTACTGCGGTGTTGGCGGGATCGCCATGCATCTAGCACGCAGCGGTGCTCATGTTACCGGCATTGAGATTAACCCCGAGGCGATCTTCAACGCCAAAGCTGCTGCCGCACTCAACAATCTACCCAACTGCACCTTTATCGCTGCCGATGCCAAAGATGCCATGGTTGAACTTGCAGCAACCACAGGGCGCATAGATTTCGCCGTGATCAATCCGCCCCGCAGTGGCTGCGATGCGACGGTGCTCGATGCGCTCCTCAGCATCCAACCGCAGCAGATTGTGTATGTATCCTGCAATCCCAACAGCCTTGCACGTGATCTGCACCATCTGCATAAAAACGGTTACACCATCAACACCGTACAACCGGTAGATATGTTTCCGCAAACTCCACACGTAGAGACGTTGGTGCGCCTGGTGCGTAATACATCTGCCTGAGAAAACAAGCAAAACGGTTTATTCTGTCAGGATGATGAAACAACCTGATAGTGCGTGCTGGTCTTTGGTACCCACATGACGTGGGCGGTGGGGCACACCACCTTACCTTCCTTGCGTGTCCAAGCACGGTAAGCAAAGGAAGAACACCCCTGCACCGCAGCTCTGCGGGATCCCTACGCTTATGCTGCCATACGGCGGATGGACCTGAACTCGCTGACGCTCAAACAGGCGGTCCATCTTTTTCGCCTCCTGGCACCAACGCTTAGGCTGCAGTACGAAGGGGAAGACAACCACAGTAAAACCAAGGGATAAAGGAGAGAACCTTATGGAGACTATAGACTGTCGTGGGATGCAGTGCCCCAAACCGGTGCTGGAAACCCGCAAATACCTGCTTGCCAACCCCGGTAGCGGTGCCATTGTTCTGGTTGGGGATGAAATTGCTCAAGCCAACGTCACCCGCCTTGCCACCAAAGAGGGATACGACGTCAGCAGTGAGCCTGCAGATGACCATATCCGCCTTACCCTCACCCTGCAGGATGGGCTCGAATGCCACATCCCCGCGCAGCAGAGCCAAAACTCAGCCCTAACAAAAAGCAGTCCCAGCGCACACCAAGACGCCCACATTGTGTATATCTCCAGCAACTGCATGGGCAGAGGCAGCGACGAACTCGGCGAAGTGCTGATGCGCAACTTCATCTTCACTCTTGGAGAAGTGGTCCCCCTGCCGCAGAAAATCCTCTTCGTCAACAGCGGGGTGAAGCTTACCTGCAAAGACTCTCAGGCTCTCGAAGCGCTCCACACCCTGGAGCAACAGGGGGTGCAGATAGCTTCGTGTGGGCTGTGCCTCGAATTTTTCAACCTCAAAGACAAACTCAAGGTGGGGATTGTCTCCAACATGCTCGAAATCCTGGAGACAATGCGCGCGGCACATAAGGTTATCCAGCCCTGATCTGCCATGAAAGAGCTTGAAGCAACAAGGCAAAACTGATATATAACCTGCGCGATTAAACCTTAATGGGAGTAGTTAGTAGCCTGGTGGCGCTCACGGCCTTCAAAGCCGATGGAAGGCGTATCCCGTCTTCGGTGGGTTCGATTCCCATCTACTCCCGCCA
>CAZDRL010000053.1:0-10916 GCA_964508035.1 uncultured Desulfuromonas sp. | reverse complement strand
ATAATATCAATTCGCTTGGCGGCACCTTCCATCCCCACAATCTGCGCTCCGAGCAGACGCCCACTGCCCTTCTCGCCCAGCAGTTTGACTGTAATGGCGCCTGAGCCGGGATAATATCCGGCCCGAGTTTTCGTCTTAATCGTCGCCGTGGCATAGTCAGTCCCGAGCTGTTGCAGCTCTTTTTCCTGCAACCCGGTGCGCGCTACTTCTACCGCGCATATCTTACTCACGGCAGTCCCTACCACGCCCGGGAACCACCCTTCTCCACCAGAGAGGTTGGTCCCTGCTACCAGCCCCTGCTTGTTGGCAATGGTGCCAAGGGCGATATGAACCGGCTGACCGGTCACGCGGTGCAGTGATGTGGCGCAATCTCCCGCGGCCCAGACGTTCGCCGTGCCGGTTTGCATACGCCCATCCACACTGATCGCCCCCCTTGGACCCAACTCTATCCCTGCCGCTTTGGCGAGATGAGAATTTGCCCGCACTCCAAGACCCAGGACAACCATATCCGCCGGCAGGGTACGCTCAGGGGTGACCACACCGGTGACACGACCTTCTTTAACCTCAAACGCTTCGAACCCTTCAGAGAGGAAAAGATTAACTCCGATGTTTCTGAGTGCTTCGGATACCAATGCACCCATATCTGGATCAAGGGTATCCATCACTTCGGGGCTTTTTTGTACCAGGGATACATTGAGCTTCAAGCGCGTCAACGCCTCCGCCATTTCGAGGCCAATGTAGCCACCGCCAATCACCACCACATTTTTGGGGGATTCCTTGGTCAGAAATTCGCGGATATGCACCCCGCTTGCCAGGCCTGACAGGCCGAAAATCCCAGTGGCATCCATCCCCGCCACCTGCGGGCAGAAGGGGCGAGCTCCGGTGGCAATCAGGAGCTGATCGTAGGACTCCTCAGTAACACGGGTCGATTCACGCGCCTGAACTTTGACGCGTTGCGCCCCGAGATCTATCTCCGTAACTTCATGCCCCGTGCGAACGTCAATATTATATTTCTCCCGAAATTTCTCCGGGGAACGAACAATTAAGCTGTCAACTTTTTCGATCAAGCCTCCGATAAGATAGGGGATCCCACAACTTGAATAAGAGGTATATGGTGTTTTTTCCAGCACTAAGA
Organism: uncultured Desulfuromonas sp.; assembly: GCA_964508035.1. Classification (GTDB taxonomy): domain Bacteria; phylum Desulfobacterota; class Desulfuromonadia; order Desulfuromonadales; family Desulfuromonadaceae; genus JAIVHC01. The sequence continues at coordinate 9,781 of CAZDRL010000053.1, read as the reverse complement.
TTTCCCGCTCCGGCTGCGCGCGCCTGATTTTTGCGGCTGCGCTCATTCCGGCAGCATTGCCACCTATGACAACTATTCTACCTTTGCTCGCCTTGGTGTTTGTCATTCGAGACTCCTTTAAAATAATAAAATGCTTTATGTTGTCTTTTACTTACAAGCACAAAAGCTTCCGGATAAAACTCGCCGGAAAGTCTATCCCGTTAAGCAGCAGAGAATAACTGTGTCACCCCCCCTGCTGGTACTTATTGAGCATAGCCCGGAACAACCTGCTCAGACTTTCACGCTCTACCAGTTCAGCCTGGTGCAGGAGGGCAGTGTTATACTTAGCTCACGCACCCAACACTGCCTTAGACTCTAGCATGGGAAAGCTTTGCGTAAAGTGAAACAGTACAATTTTATGCCCGGAGTTGTAAATCAGTGGCACTCTATTGTTATGTGCGACCCAACAGAGCCGCGTAACATTTTCCCAAAACCTGAAAGGCTACTCCACTCTTCTCTTCCCACCTAATCCCATCCCTTCTTGACCTTAGAGAAGAAGATCAGTCCTCGCCTGATTATCTGTTTTACCTGCACCCGCTTATGGGATAAGATGGGAGGTTAATTGGAGTAATTTTGCTGGCATTTTATGTTACTTTCGTAAAAATGCCCTAACCTGCAAGCCTAGATACACACTATCTTCTACCGCTGATCTAGCGGTCAGTGCCTATGTCCAATATGAAAAGGAGTAACTGTATGGAACAAAACTATTTCAACGCATTGCCTCTGCGGCGCCAACTAGAAGAGTTGGGAACCTGTCGTTTTATGGATGCTGATGAATTCAGCAACGGCTGTGACTACGCCAAAGGGAAGAAAATCGTTATTGTCGGCTGTGGCACACAGGGCCTTAACCAAGGTCTTAACATGCGTGACAGCGGTCTGGATGTGTCCTACACCCTGCGCAAGGAAGCTATTGAAGAGCAGCGCCAATCATACAAAAATGCAACCGAAAACAACTTCAATGTTGGTAGCTATGAAGAGCTTCTCCCCCATGCAGATATCGTAATGAACCTTGCGCCGGACAAGCAGCACACTGACGTAGTAAATACTGTCGTACCCATGATGAAAGAAGGGGCTGTATTCAGCTACGCTCACGGCTTCAACATTGTGGAAGAAGGTGTGAAGATCCGCAAAGACATCACCGTTATTATGGTTGCTCCAAAGTGTCCCGGCTCCGAAGTAAGAGCTGAATACACCCGCGGCTTCGGTGTCCCTACCCTGATTGCAGTGCATCAAGACAACGACCCCAAAGGGGATGGTCTAGAAATTGCGAAAGCGTTGTGTTCTGCGCAAGGAGGAGATCGCGCTGGAGTCCTCGAATCTTCATTTGTGGCCGAGGTAAAATCCGACCTTATGGGCGAACAGACCATTCTGTGTGGCATGCTTCAGACTGGCTCACTGTTATGCTTCGACAAAATGGTTGCAGAGGGGATTGATGCTGGATATGCAGCCAAGCTTGTGCAGTACGGGTGGGAAACCATCACCGAGGCGCTGAAACAAGGTGGCATTACCAACATGATGGACCGCCTCTCCAATCCTGCGAAAATCCGTGCCTACGTTCTTGCAGAAGAACTTAAAGATATCATGCATGCCTTATTCCAGAAGCACATGGATGACATCATCACTGGTAAGTTTTCAGCCACCATGATGCAAGACTGGGCCAATGACGATAAAGATCTTTTACGCTGGCGCGAAGAGACTGGGCAGACCCCTTTTGAAAAAACTGAAGCGAAAGGTACGATCTCTGAGCAGGAGTTTTTTGACAAAGGCATTCTGATGGTTGCCATGGTTAAGGCTGGGGTCGAGCTCGCGTTTGAATCGATGCTTGAGGTTGGAATTGAGCCGGAATCTGCATACTACGAGTCTTTGCATGAAACACCGCTTATCGCCAACACTATTGCACGAAAAAAACTCTACGAGATGAACCGCATTATATCCGACACAGCTGAATACGGCTGCTATCTTTTCGCTCACGCCTGCGTCCCTCTATTGGACGATTTCATGGCCAAAATATCAACTGATGTTATCGGTAAGGGGATGGACTTGAGCGACACTAGCGTTGATAACAAAACTCTAGTTTGTATCAACTCAGCTATTCGCAGCCACTTCATCGAAGAGGTTGGCGCCGAGCTTCGCTCCGCCATGCATGGGATGAAAGCAATCAGCCAGGCAAACTAATTTTCCTATCTGCTTGACACAAAAAAGCCCGCGTCTCCTTAAAGGTGACGCGGGCTTTTGCGTTTAACAGTATTGCGTATTTGCTGCTACAGCAGAGATGATACGGCCTGTTTGGCTGCAGCCATAAACTCCTGCGGAAGCACGCCGATCATAATTATGGCAAAGATAAAAAACACCCCGAGGGCCTGTGCGGTTGCAGGCATTAGGATTGGATCTTTTTCGTCGTCGGCGCCACAATAAGCCGCGCGCGCCATCTTCAGGTAGTAGAAAATGGCTATAGCTGCATTGATAACACCAATGATAACCAGAGCGTAGAACCCTTTGTTAACTGCACCGGTAAATACTAAGAACTTACCTACAAAACCGATAGTGGGTGGAATTCCTGCCATTCCAAATGCAGACACCAGCAGTGTCATAGCCAACAGCGGTGAACGCCTTGAGAGCCCCTTAAGGTCATCGAAAGTCACATTCTCCCCCTCAGGGGCTATGTTGTATATTACATAGAAACATCCAAGGTTCATGAGCAGATAGCCAATGATATAGTACACAGCGGCAGCCATGCCAAGCAGGTCGGCAGTTAGAATGCCAAGCATTACATACCCAGCATGGGCAATACTTGAATAAGCCAGAAGCCGCTTAAGGTCATTCTGTACAAGCGCTGTGAGATTACCAAAGGTCATGGATAACACCGCAAAAGCGGCCAGCACCCACGTATATTGGGTAATGTCTGCACCAGCTACGGAAACCAAGCGCAGCAGGAGTAATACAGCACCTGCCTTTGGAAGAGTAGCAATAATACTTGTGGTTTCGTTTGCTGCACCCTGATACACATCCGGAGTCCAGAAGTGCATAGGAAACAAAGCCAACTTATACATGAAGCATACAAGGACTAAAACCATTGCCACAACAGCAAGCGGTTGCGTAGCAATCAATGCCGGCATCGCCACTGCAAGCTCACTTAGGTACGTGGTGTGTGCAAGGCCGAAGATGTAACCCATGCCGTAAAGGGTAAATGCTGTAGCTACGGCACCAAACATAATGTACTTAATGCACGCTTCGGCAGGGAGACGCCCCTGACCACGGCGAAAGGGGATAACTACATATAAAGCGTAGGATGAAATCTCAAGGCTAAGGAGTATAGTAAGCAGCTCGACTGAACTGCTTAAAAGCACCAAACCGAGAGCACTAATCGCGACGAACATATTGTATTCAGCGTGCAACTTAGGTTCGATGCCGGTCATACCGCGCCCTAAAGCGTACACCAAGAAAAGTCCAGACAGAATGATAACCTTAAACATCTGGGACAAGGCATCTACCTGATACACATCAAAGAACAACATGCCCTCTGCGCCATAGCTAGCAATAGCCACTACCAGCGTCAGTGCTGACATCACCAGAGTAGCCCCCTGCACTACTCCTGTACGAAAATTGCCCAAGGTCATGAAAAACAAAACCAGGACCATTAACATCAGTGCCAGTTCCGGCATAAAGACTGTGTTTAGCATAATTGATCCGATTCTTATGTTAGAAACTTACGATACTTTTAATCCACGCACCTGCGTCTTGCAACAGGGCATGGTGCTCACCATGATTGGCGCCGTCAGACAATATACTTCCGGCATTTACCTGCTCGATCAGGTGAGCAACACTGGTGTCCATAATATCCAGCATCGGCGTAGGATGCAGCCCGATCCAGAACACAAAGACCGTCAGAAATGCAAGCTGAACAACTTCGCGCGCGTTACAGTCAGCGATTTTATGGCTGGAATCTCCATGGTGCGCATGCCCGTCTGAATCGTCCCACACCATTTTCTGCAGCAAGCGTAGCATATACGCAGCAGCAAGAACAGCACCCGGAATTGCAATTGCACCAACCAGGGGATACTTCTGAAACGCGCCAAAAAGTACCAGAAATTCACTTACGAAACTGTTGGTTCCTGGGAAAGCTAGAGACGAGAGGGAAAAGATACCCAAGAAAGTGACATAGATAGGCATCACCATTCCCAGCTTGTTATTATCTGCAATTTCGCGGCTGTGGGTGCGCTCGTAGATGAGACCGATCAGGATAAATAGTGCCCCTGTGGTAACGCCATGGTTAATCATCTGCAACATTGCACCCTTGATGCCACCGGCATTGAGAAGGAATATTCCAAGAGTGACGAAACCCATGTGACCTACAGAAGAATATGCAATCAGCTTCTTAATGTCAGTCTGCCCCAAGGCTAGGTATCCACCCACAATAATGCTTATTAAAGACATCGCAAGTAGAATCGGGACACAGTAATACGTTGCAGCTGGAGCGATTGGGAGGCAAAAGCGCAAGAATCCATAACCGCCCATTTTCAAAAGGATACTTGCCAAGATTACCGAACCAGCAGTAGGTGCCTCAACATGGGCTGCGGGTAACCAGGTGTGGAACGGGAACATTGGCATCTTGATAGCAAAACCCAGAGCACACGCGATAAAAACCCACATCTGGAATGAGAAGCTATATGTATGCGCCATCAACTCAGGGATGAAGAATGTTCCAGTGTTTATGTACAGCGCGATGATGGAAACTAACAGGAAAATACTGCCAGCAAAGGTGTAAATAAAGAACTTTATTGATGCATAATCTTTACGTGCCCCACCCCATATCGCGATGATGAGATACATTGGGACAAGCATACCCTCCCAGAAAATATAAAACAGCACGGTGTTCAGACTCAAGAACACCCCGATCATCGCTGTTTCCATCAACAGGAGTACCACCATGAACTCTTTGAGACGCGTCTGTATATAGGTCCATGAACAGAGCACACATAGCGGCATGACAAATGTAGTCAAAAGCACTAGCAGCACACTGATCCCGTCCACACCGACTACATAGTTCAGGTTTAGCTCCGGGAACCAGTGGCGCAATTCCACAAACTGATATTTGGCTGTGGTCCTGTCGAAGGAAGTCCACAGTGGAATAGAAATCAGCGCAGTAACAAGTGTTACGGCCAGACTCCAATATTTTATCAAAGTGTCCCCTCGCAGGAACATGGCGACTACAGCCCCGACCACCGGTACAATCAGTAGCATTGATAGGATCGGGTAATTCAACGTGTTCAGGATAAGATACTTTTCCATGACTTCCTACTGTCTCGTATGGGTTAATGCGCAGCGTATACAGATGATCACACCAGCACCACTACAATCAGAACGACAAACACCAAGCCAGCAGCAGCACCAATATAGTGTTGCATTTTACCCGTCTGGAACAGACGTGTCTGATCACCGGCCTTAACAATCCCTTTGGCACTGCCATCGAGAGCCCAGTCAATACCCTCCCAATCAAACCAGGAAAGGGCACGTGCGGCAGCCATTGTGAAACGTAAGCCCACAGTCTGATACACATTACTAACCCACTCATTTGCTGCATTGATCGGTTTACGTGCCAACCACATGAAGACCAGGGCGCCTTTACGATAGAACCAGTCGAGATCAAGGTTGGACACATCGTGTGGCTTCAAGTACTTCACCATGATATAGAAACCAAGGCCAGTAAAGCCTAAGAGGTGGAATGTTTCAGCGAGATGGTAGCTAGTGTAAGGGTGGTACTCCACTGCGTAGGGCAACATGTTGTAGAGATATTCTGGATAAATCCCAAGGAAGATACACATAAATGCGGCCATAAACATCCCAACCTGCATGTTCCAGTATGCTTCCTTAGGCTTAATGCCCGGATTATTGGGACCAAACCAGATGAAATACGGAAGCTTGATTCCAACAGACAGGAACGTACCCACAGCAGCAAGAGAAAGCATCAGCATGATAAAGGTCTGATGATCTGCTCCAGCAGCAGCGATAATCATGGATTTGCTCACAAACCCACTCGTAAGAGGGAAGCCCGAGATTGCAATCCCACCAATTACGGTAAATATCATGGAGAGGGGCATATATTTATACAAACCACCCAGCTCACTGAGTTTTGAGCGTCCAGTCATCTCCAGAACGCAACCAACTCCCATGAACAATAGAGCCTTATAAAGGATATGTGCATAGGCATGTGCACATGCTCCGTTCATAGCTAATTCGGTGCCAATACCAATACCGCACACCATATATCCAACCTGGCTTACTATATGGTAGGCGAGTATTCTGCGTGCATCGTTCTCAATGACCGCGTACCCAACTCCATACAGAGTCATGATGGCACCCATTATTGCCAGGATCTCATATCCGGCGAATCCACGCGCAAGCACGTACACTGCAGTCTTGGTTGTAAATGCACACATAAAGACTGCACCAGTTACTGTCGCTTCGGGATAGGCATCCGGGAGCCATGCATGAATGGGAGGGACAGCCGCATTGAGCATAAAGCCGATCATTATAAGGTAATCAGCTAACATAGCGGAATCAGGCGCAATAAGCTCAAAACTAAGATCGTGTACGTTCTGATAGCGCAAGACAATGCCACCTAAGAGGATCAGTCCACCCACAGTATGCACCAGCAGGTAACGATACCCGGCCTCAATTGACTTTTTCCGTTTCCGGTACCAGATCAGGAACACGGAGGATAACGCCATAAGCTCCCAGAAAATGAATACAGTGAGGTAATCTCCAGCAAGAGTTGTCCCTAGGGAACCGGCAACATAGAGCCATGCGGCAATATGTTGTCCCGTCTCTTTGACATGCAGACCGAAAATACTTCCGATCAAAGCCATGAGAGTGAAGACATGAAGAAAAACCATGGTCAGCTGATCAACTCGACCAAACTGGAGCTCAAAACCAAGCCATTCAACTGTTCCAAAAGATTCTGGCAAATACTTTATCTGGATAAAAGCCAGCAAAGGCACTACTACCAGCAAAATCTTTTGGGCATTGAATTTTCTGAATAAGGGTAGCAGTAGCGCGCCGACAATAAACAGCGTCGCCGGATGCATAAAGATACTACTTGTCATAATAATCCGTGTCCCTCTCCAGCCATACGTGTGACAGCCCTTTGCAGAATACAATCATTAGTAAACAACCAACTAAACCAAAGATCGCCCAAAAACTAATGACTGGATCCCCCCAAAAGTGGGCATCAGGCCTTTCCGCAAAAAAATCGAATACAAGCGCAAAACCTAGATACGCGAAGAAGATCCATTTCATCATATCCGAGCGTTCTCGCAGATACGTTATCACCTGTGCGATCATGACTTCACCATCAGATTAATAAGGTCAAGGAACAAATCAGGGTAGACACCAAAAATCACAGAAAAAGCCGCTGTAATTACTAAGGGAACTACCATAAACATAATTAAAGGCTGTTTCTCAAGACTACCCGTAACTCCGACATCTTCAGGTAGAGGTTTACCGAAAAAACCTTGCAGGACAACAGGGACAAAGTAACCGGCGTTCAAAAGGCTACTAACAAGGAGGACACTCAGCAATATCCAGTTATGAATATCGAGAGTACCAAGAGCCAGGTACCATTTAGTAACAAAGCCACCGACGGGTGGAATCCCAATCATGCCGAGGGAAGCAACACCAAACGCGATCATTGTCCACGGCATCCTATAACCCAAACCGCCCATCTCTCTAATATCTGTCTTGCCACTTGCGACAAAGATACACCCAGCGGCAAAAAACAGAGTTATCTTGGCAAAAGCATGGTTTGCAATATGGATCAAACCCCCTGTGATAGAGTTAGGAGTTAGCATTGCAACACCAAGGACAATGTAAGACAACTGGCTTACAGTTGAATAGGCTAAGCGTGCTTTTAGGTTGGTTTTAGTTAAAGCGATTACTGAGGCCATAAGTATCGTAAACGATACAAAGTAAGCTGTGAAAATTCCGAGCCCCGTATCAGCAAGAACATTTACACCGAACACTGACAGCATGACGCGGCAGATTGAGAACACGCCAACTTTAACAACGACCACAGCATGCAGCAACGCACTGACAGGAGTCGGGGCAACCATTGCATCAGGAAGCCAGTTATGGAGTGGCATAATGCCTGCTTTTGCAAAGCCAAACAGGCACAGTAGGTACGCAACCCCAATTGCAATCCGGTTTGCTTCAGCAGGAAAAATCCCCTGCGCAATACCTGCGGTCTGAAAGTCGAGGGTACCTGCCAAGACATAGATAAGAACCATAGCTGGAAGAAGAAACGCTTTGGAAGTAAACATCAGATATACGATGTATTTCTTTGCTCCAGCGTAGCCCTCCTCATCCTGATGGTGCATAACCAGCGGGTAGGTGAAGATTGATACAATTTCGTAGAACAGATACAAGGTAAACAGGTTACCAGCAAATGCCGCGCCCATGGCTGCGCCAACTGAAACCGCATAGCACACATAAAAACGTGTCTGCGCATGCTCGTTAAGTCCACGCATATAGCCGACACAGTACAGACTCGCCAGTATCCATAGAAATGACGCAACCAGAGCGAAAATAACTCCTAGCCCGTCTAGGTTAAGCATTACCGACACACCTGGGTACAGCTCAAAAAGCGTGTACTTAAGTTGGTTGCCATCCATAATGCTCGGAATAAAGCTTAGCACCGACACAAAAGTTAGTATGGCTCCCAGCGTTGACCAGCTGTCGCGCAAATTTGGCTTTTTCCCTGAAGACATGACCAACAGGCCTGTAATCATGGGAATAAGCATGGTTATGATTATCTTGCTTGTGATTATCGTGTTCATTGCAAGCGCTTTCTCAGGTGGTGTGTTTCAAAATGTACTTGAAACAGCCGTTACAGTTTACTTTAGCCTTATCGACAAATCAGTGCTTCATATCCTGTACTATAGCCGGATCCTCGTCACGGAAACGTCTATAGACAACTATGATAATACTGACCGCAATCGCTGCTTCTGCTGCGGCGAGACCCATAATAAACAGTGTATAGATCTGGCCTACGGCAGGGTTTGGCGCAGTAAAAGTATTGAACGCCATAAAGTTAAGCGCTGCGCCATTCATCAGAAACTCACTCGAAATGAGCATCCCGATCAACGATCGGTGCTGAATCATACCGTAGAGTCCGATCACTAGCAGAATTGCCGCAATAATAAGATATGTATTGAGATTATCACTTATTATCATTTTACAGCTCCATCTCTGCCGCCGCGCCCAAGAATTATCGAACCAACGATGGCTATCAGTAGAATGACTGAAATTAGTTCGAATGCGAGGCAGTATTGTAACAACAGGTTTTCCCCGACTAAACGTATCGACATATCGTCAATTCTCTCTGCAGCAGGAGCGAAACCTGTTTGAGCCAGAACCACGAAAAGAGACATGAACACCGCAGAACAAGAGCCAATCGCAAGGATAAGATTACGACCCTTGAGATTTTTTTCTGCAATTTGGCGTGGCGTGTTTCCAAGCATAACCCCCATCGCTATTATGATACAGACTGCGCCAACATAAATCAGGATCTGCATTACCGCCAGGAAAGGGCTACCCAGGTGAAAATACAAGCCCGCTATTCCAAGCAGAGATACTGCTAAACCTACAACTGCATGCATCAGCATCTGTGAGCGCACTGCCATAAATGCACCCATAAATGTCAGAATCATGAAGGCATAAAACAGGGCCTCGGCTATGTACCGATATA
>CAZDRL010000052.1:0-11940 GCA_964508035.1 uncultured Desulfuromonas sp. | reverse complement strand
CCAAGTGGATCTGGGATACCGAAGCAGAGCCGTTGCAGATCTTCAGCTGCCCGGCCCCGCTCGAACCGCTGTTGCAACTCCAGATCGAAGAGGTGTGCCGCAAGGCGTTTAAGGCGCTTGGGTGCCGCGATTGGTGCCGCATCGATGTGCGTCTCGATGCGAACGGATATCCGCAAATCATCGAACTCAACCCCCTCCCCGGTATTCTACCCCGGCCGGAACAGAACAGCTGTTTCCCTAAAGCTGCCCGCGCCGCCGGACTCGATTATACCCAACTGATCCTTAGCGTGGTGGACGCTGCCTGTGCCCGCCTGCAGCTCAACCAGGGGGACGCCAGTGAATATCGCCGTCTGCTTTAACTTAGCTCCTGCAGTGCCGCTATACGGTGAGGAGCAAGATCGTATCTCCGAGGCTGGTGCCGAACTCGAAGCCGAAGCGGTGGTAGCGGCCCTGAAGCTTCTTGGACACGCCCCAACCCTGGTACCTCTCGGCGCACAGATCAGCACTTTTATCGATGCGCTGGTGAAGCTGCAACCGCAACTGGTCTTCAACCTCTGTGAAGGCTACTGGGGGCAAAGCAACCGCGAGCTACATGTCGCTGCGCTGCTTGAACTGCTCGGGTTGACCCACACCGGTTCTCCTGCCCTGACCCTCGGTCTGACCCAGAACAAGGGGCTGACCAAGGACCTGCTGGCACAGCACAAGCTGCCGACGCCGGACTACCTGCTGATTGAGCCGGGCGCGGCGCTGCCGCAACAGCTGGAATTGAGCTGGCCGCTGCTCGTCAAGCCCTGCCTCGAAGATGCCTCCATCGGGATCGGCACAGAGAGTGTCGTCAGGGATGTGAGGGGATTGCACAACCGCATCGCATACATCCACGCCCAGTATCGGCAGGGGGCGCTGGTGGAAGAGTTTATTGCCGGGCGCGAGTTTAACGCGGCGGTGATCGGGGATTGCTTCCTCGAAGCACTGCCAATCTCGGAGATCTGCTTCCAACCCGGCTTAGAGTGCCAGATTGTCAGCTACGCAGGGAAGTGGCTGGAAGATTCCGCCGCATATGTTGCCACCGAACCGGTCTGTCCGGCGCCCGTATCCCCAAAGGAAGCAGAGGTGATCCGCGCGGTGGCACTGCGCGCTTGCCGTCTGCTCGGCTGTCGCGACTACGCCCGTGTGGATATCCGCATGCGCGCCGGCATCCCTTACATTCTCGAAGTAAATGCCAACCCCGACATCTCACCAGGTGCTGGTTTTGCCCGCGCGGCCCATGCTGCAGGGATGGACTATCCAGCCCTGGTTAGCCGAATTCTGGAGTTATCTCTTACCCGTCTGGAGAACACCGATGCGTAAACTGCTTGCTTCCGACCTGCTCCCGTTGCGCCAGATCCTGGTCGCCACCCAGGTCTTTACCGAGATAGAAGTCAACTGCGCCATGGAACTGCTTGAAACAGTCCTCAACGACCCGGAACAACAAGATTACCAGGTGATCGTCGCTGACTACAAAAGGGCCGTGGCCGGGTTTGCGCTGTTCGGCCCGGTGCCGCTGACGCTCGGAACTTATGACCTTTACTGGATCGCCACCGACCCCGACCTGCACGGCGCAGGAGTTGGCCGCCAGTTGATGCTGGAAGTGGAAAAACGTCTGCGCGCTGCAGGGGCAAGACTGCTCTGCCTGGAAACCTCTTCTCAGGGCAGCTACACCCGTACGCGTAAATTTTACCAGCAGGCCGGCTACCTGGAGGAAGCGTGTATTCGCGACTTCTACCGCCCCGGAGACGATCGCATCACTTATGTCAAACGCTTTCAATACTAGGGGAAGGAGCACGCCATGGAAACCTGGCAAAAACAGCTACAGACAAGCATCACCAGCCCCGGCACATTAACCCGACGTTTCGGCGTTGACCCCCGCCCGCTTGAAGAGGTTGTGGCTAAATATCCCATGCGGGTTCCCACCTATTATCTTGGCTTGACCAAGGAAGTGGGCGACCCGATCTGGAAACAGGCGGTGCCTGACCTGCTGGAAATTCAGGATAGTGTCTGCATCTACGACCCCCTCGAAGAGGAAAATCAGAGTCCGGTGCCTAATCTGGTGCATCGTTATCCGGATCGCGTCCTGTTTCTGATTTCTTCGGAGTGCGCCATGTACTGCCGCTTCTGCACCCGGAAACGCAAAGTTGGCGGCGAAAACATGCGGATTACAAATGAGACCATCAGCGCCGGAATCGACTATATCAGCCACCACCCGCAGATCCGTGACGTCATTGTCTCGGGCGGAGATCCGCTGCTGCTCGCGGACGAAAAGCTCGATTCGATTCTGACGCGTCTGCGCGCGATCACCCACGTACAGATCATCCGTATCGGCACGCGGGTACCGGTGGTGTTGCCGATGCGCATCACTTTGAACCTGGTGCGGATGCTGCGCAAACACCATCCGCTGTTTATCAACACCCATTTCAACCACCCGGACGAGATCACTGAGCAATCGTCCAAAGCGTGCGCTCGCCTCGCCGACGCGGGGATCCCTCTTGGCAACCAGACGGTGTTGATGCGGGACATCAACGATGATCCGCAGGTGATGAAACTGCTGATGCAGAAACTGCTGGCGATCCGAGTGCGCCCTTACTACATTTATCAGGCGGATCTGGTGCAGGGGACCGACCATTTTCGCACCAGCGTCGAAGAGGGGCTCGAAGTGATCCGCGCTCTGCGTGGGCACACTTCGGGGATGGCAGTGCCGGCATTTGTTATCGACGCCCCTGGGGGCGGCGGCAAGATTCCGCTTTTGCCGGAGTACCTGCAGGCACTTGGTAGCGCAGTTATCCTGAAAAACTACCTGGGGGAAACCTACTCCTATGTCAACGCAGCTCCAAAAGTACAAAAGGGACAGATCCGGAAGGTGGCGAACTAAAACCGCCTGCATATCGGATACTTACCTCTAATCCATGAAATCGCCTCTGAAGTTTCACTATCCACAGAGGCGATTTTCATTTAATATTCTAATATACTCCTCGGGGCCTCCAAGGGTTAACCAACCAGCCACCATACATCACATGGAGGAGAATCCTTGATGTTCTGCGCCTTGATGTTCTGCTAGGTAACGCTCTACCAGCCCGCCCCGTTTCTTCACATCCAACTGTTGCACATGCTTTTGCAAGTGACTTTATATGAAAAGATGCATACTTGGTTGGGGTATCCCAACCCCCGCACCGACATCAATGTTCAGAATTCTGCTTCTGACATGCGTGGCTCTGTTGTATATCCAATCGAGCGGGTGGGCACTGGACGGGGAAAAACTTACCGTTGAAATCACAGGGGTTACACATGATGTGCGCCAAAATGTTGAGCTGCAACTCAGTGCTCACACTGCAGCGAAAGAGCAGGAACTGGGGGTACTCAAAAGTTTGGGGTTCCGCAAAAAGAAGAAAACTCCGCCATTGTCTGGAGCCGATATCAAACGTCTGCATCGCATCGCACCAAAAGAAATTCGCCAAGCATTGCAGCCGTTTGGTTACTATGCCCCCATCATTGCGACAAAGCTTGAAAAGACCCCGGATGGATGGCAGGCCGTTTACCAGATTGATCCCGGCCCCCCTACCATCCTGGAGCACGTTGAAATCCGCGTTGAGGGCGAAGGTGCGAAAGAACCCTCCGTTATCCAGGTGTTGGCTTCAACTAAAGTAGTTGCGGGGCAGAAGCTGAAACATCATGCATATGAACAAACCAAAGATCAGCTCGCGGATGCGCTGTATGACGCCGGATATATAGATGCGCGTTTCATCCGCAATGAAATAAGAGTCTATCCCCTAAAACAACAAGCCAATATTTACTTGATTGCTGATTCGGGGCCTTTGTTTCATTTTGGTCCGGTCAGCGTCGAGCAAGACATTCTGCAGCAGAATTTTGTGGACAAATTCGCTACCTTTGAGCCTGGCGAACGTTTTGATTACAGCAAACTGGTTGACTACCAGCTTGCCCTTACTGACAGCAACTATTTTAGCGAGGTTGAGATCCTGGCGGAGCGTACCAGTGCAATCGGTACCGAAATACCAGTAATTGTCAAAGCCACAGCTAACAAACCACGCCGCTATACCGCAGGGATTGGTTACGGCACCGATACTGGCCCCCGCGGTACTGCTGGAGCAGAGTTTCGGCGCATCAATCGGCGCGGGCACAAAACCCGTTTTGACCTTCTGGCCTCTGGCATTGAACAATCGATCAAAAGCCAATACCTGATCCCTATCCTGAACGTCACTACCGACTATCTTGCCTTCACTGCGTATGCTGCGCAGAACCAGATAGGCGATATCGATACGCGCCAGTACAAGTTTGGTACCAGAATCAATCAAAGATGGTTTGGCTTCCGGCGCCAGCTCTCCCTTACCCTTGAGCGGGAAAATTTTGATATCGGCACGGGAACCCAAACATCGACCTTGGTGGTACCCGGCCTCCAACTCTCCCGTACTCATGCAAATGACCTTGTATTCCCCCGTTCTGGCTATAGCATGCGCCTTGATATCCATGGAGGGGTAAGGAGCCCATTAACTGAGACAACATTTCTGCGCACCAGCATCAATGTGCGCTCGGTGTTCCCCGTTGCGCGGCGGGGGCGCGTGCTGGTGCGCGGTGAACTTGGCACCATCCAAACAGACGCGTTTTCCGACCTCCCCCCCTCGCAACGGTTTTTCGCCGGTGGCGACCAGAGTGTGCGCGGGTATGGATTCCAGGAGTTGAGCCCCAAAAACAAAGATGGCGATGCAATCGGGGGGGAACATTTAGCCGTCGCAAGTATTGAGGCAGATTATCTGGTGTATAAAAATTTCGGGGTCGCAACCTTCTTTGATATCGGTAACGCCGGCAGTAAAATCCTCTCCGATCTGAAAAGAGGGGTGGGGATTGGTCTGCGCTACCGCTCTGTGGTTGGGATGATCCGCCTCGATGTTGCGCGCCCACTAGATGATAGTACCGACAGCTTTCGGGTACATATCAGTATCGGAGCAGACCTATGAAGCGCGCCCTGAAAATATCTTTGCTCACGGCGTGTGGAGTGGGCGCAATGTTGCTGGCAACGTTGTTCTCAGCGTTTCTATGGAGTGTAGAGACTGAAAGCGGGACCCACTTTGTGTGGCGGCATGCGCGCACTTTTTTACCCCCAAGTGTGGAAATACGAACTCTGAAAGGGCGTCTTGCCGGTCCTCTTGAAGTTGGGGGCGTGAAAATTACCCATAGCACATTTTTGCTTGAAATAGACCAGTTCGAACTTGATTGGCACCCATGGCGGCTGTGGAATCGGGTGCTGGAGGTAGAGAGTATCGCGCTTCATGGGGTGCGCTATACACATCTGGGTTCTACCCATATAGAGGATGGCACGGAAAAACCTAAGAAAGAAACACCTCCAGCAACACTGCCGAAGAACATTGAACTTCCTTTCGGTATTGCAGTACACATCGGCGCGGCAAGTTTACACGATTTTCAGTTTAACACTGCCACAGAGGAGACCTCTTTTGAGATATTTTCCGCGCAGCTGAAAGCTGACATGGATAATCAGGCACTTGAGATAACGAGCCTGGCTGTAGAATCATCACTCTACGAGGTAGAGGGTAACGCCCTTCTACATACCCACGCAGACTTTCCCCTTCAGGCTGAGCTAAAGTGGCAGGTTCCTGTACCTGACTACCCTACCCTGCATGGAAACACGCGCATAAACGGTACCCTGCGTGAGATAACCATCTCCAACAACATCGCCCCGCCATATGCTATCCAGGCCACAGTGCAACTTACCAACCCTGTCGAAAACCTTGCGTTTGAAGGCTCAGCGCTGCTCAACCCCCTGCTCCTGCAGAGCCTTCATGCAGACCTCCCTCCCGTAACCACCCAGATAGAAATCAGAGGGAAAGGGACACCTGGCGCTATCACCTTTAACCTTGATGGCTGGGCAGAAAAACCGGATATGGGCCGCATCAACACTACCCTTGCGGGAGGGTTCAAGGCTGGGACAATAACCATTGATGCACTCAAGATGGGGGTTGCACACCAACCCGCACAGGCAACAGCCAGAGGGACAATAGAGTTAAGCACCTCACCAATCTTAGACCTTACCCTTGGATGGGAGCAACTCCAATGGCCGTTACACGGCGATCCATTGCTCACAAGTCCCCTGGGGGCGTTGCAACTAAGTGGAACATGGGAGAAGTTGCACGCCGCGCTGGAGATCGCGGTGGGAGACAGGGGGAGCATTGAAGGGTACGCGGACAGAGAGGATGATGTGCTCGATATCGCTCTGTTGTGGCACGCTCTTCAATGGCCTCTGCACCAACCCAAGGTTAAAAGTTCCACTGGGCACATTACGCTGGGGGGCGAAATAAATGCCTATACCTTCAATGCGCAGGCAGATGTTGCGGTGCCGGATCAGATAGAGGCCAAGTTTCTCCTTCAAGGTCAGGGCAGTCTCGAGGGAGCACAGGTGGCAACCATTGATATCAGCACCCTCGACGGCAGTATTGCAGGTGATGCCGGGCTTCGCTGGGCCCCTGAACTGCAAGGAGATATCCACCTGTCTGGACAAGGGCTGAATCCGGCAGGGGTTCTGCAGGAGTGGCCGGGCAAGCTAGAGTTTTCGTTAAGCGCACAAGGTGGCATGGATGACGGCACTCCACATGTAGAGGTGGAAAACTTTTCCACTCAGGGACACCTGCGCGATTATGCAGTCGCTCTGCAAGGAGCCGGTTCATATGCGGAGGGTATCGCAACCCTGAAACGCCTCGATCTGAGCTCAGGTGCCTCGCGGGTTGAAGTCAGCGGCACCCTGGGTGAAACCCTGGATGTGCAATGGCAGATTCAGAGTAAAGATCTGGACTCCTTGCTCCCAACAGCCACGGGGCGCCTCAATGGCGCAGGAACCCTGGCGGGGCCAGTTAAAGAACCGCGTATTACAGCTACTCTGAGCGCAGCTGGCGTGGCCTATCAAAACTACCGCCTGAACTCTCTGAGCCTCGATGCGGATGTGGATGTGGCGGGGAAGACGCAGTCAAACATTGTGCTCAAGGCAAATGATGCCCATGCGGCAGGAGTTGAGCTCCAAGACTTGCTCTTTAGCGCCTACGGAACCCCAGCGGCACATACCCTTACCCTCGAAGCCAACACCTCCGCAGGAGGAGCGGACATCGTTCTGCAGGGTGATGTCAATGACCTGGGACAACCGGAGATCAGCTGGAATTTCACCTTGAATCAGGCTGAACTCAGCTACCCCGGTCTCGACCCGTGGATACTCCAACACCCTTTTGCGGGACACATCTCTGCCAGCAAGGCTACCCTTGCGCAAAACTGCTGGGGCTCTGGCGCAGCGCTACTGTGCCTGAACGGCACACGTACGACACACAAGGTAGAAGCAGATTTCACCTTATCCAATCTGCCCTTTTCCTATCTATCCCCTTACATCCCGCCTGAGCTCGAAGTGCAGGGAAACCTGAATGGACACGGGTTGTTTGCCCAAGGAGGAGAAAGTGATCCATTCGTGCAGATTGCCCTCACCACCTCTGCAGTTCGGCTCTTAGCGCACACTGAGTCCACAGAGCAGGAAAAAAGTGAGGTGATAATGGAATTCGAGCCTGCTGATTTTCGTGTACTGATGGAGCATGGTGCTCTTCAAGCACAGCTGGAAATACCGTTGTCCGCGCCAGATATCATCGCCATCAAAGGAAATATTTCCCAGGGACAAAGCCCGTTGATGGAGCGCGCACTAGAGACAGAGATAACTGCAAACATTGACAACCTCGACTTTATTGCAGATCTGCTCCCTGAAGTGCAAAAGCTTTCCGGCGCACTCAGTGGCACTATGTCTATCACAGGGAGTCTGGCAGAACCTTTATTTTATGGGAAACTGACCTTGCGCGAAGGGGCAGCCGAGTTGGAACGTCCGGGATTGAGCCTGCAGGATATTCAGATCGAATTAAGTGGCACAGGGGCTAAGGGTGTGCGTTTAAATGCCCATGCTCTCTCCGGCGAGGGAAAATTAAATATTGACGCCACTTCCGATTTCCGCGCCAATGCAGATATTAGCGTAAAGGGAAAAAACTTTAGAGTAATCAACACCCTTGAAGCACAGGTCGACGCATCCCCAGACCTATCTATCGCCATGCGCCAAAACAGGATCGATGTTGGAGGAGAATTGATCCTTCCCAAGGCACAAATCACCATTAAAGAGTTGCCTGAAGCATCAATCAAGGTATCCGAAGATCAGATAATAGTTGAAGCCACAGAGACAACTCAAGATGAGGCATCAAGGAAACGTGAAATCCATGCGCGCGTGCGCACCGTGCTGGGCGACAACGTCCGCTTTAACGGATTCGGCCTTAAGGCGCGCATTCAAGGAGAGCTCCTGGTTATTGACCGCCCCGGGGAAGCCACCACCGCCAGCGGTGAGCTTCACATTGAAGATGGAGAATATCGGGCCTATGGGCAGGGGCTGGTTATTGAAAAGGGGCGGCTCCTTTTTTCTGGAGGCCCCATCAATCAGCCAGGGCTAGATGTGAGAGCAGTACGGCGCCCCAAAGAGGGGATTACCGTTGGGGTTCAGGTTAGAGGCAGTCTTAAAAAACCCGACTTCAGGTTATTTTCTGATCCAAATATGACTCAAGGTAACCAACTCTCCTACCTCGTACTCGGTCGCCCCCTGAGCGGAACCTCAGGGAGTGAAGGCTCCGCCCTGAGCCGCGCTTCACTGGCACTGGGATTAAGGGGAGGCAATGTAGTGGCAGAAAAAATTGGTGGCAGTATGGGACTCGATCAGTTCGGCATTGACGCAGGCGAAGCTGGCTCGGACTCCAGTCCAGAAAACACCTCTTTTGTAATTGGGAAATACCTCTCCCCCAAACTGTATATCAGTTACGGATTGGGATTATTCAACCAGACATCCTCGCTCCAGTTGCATTACACCATCAGCAAACACTGGAAGTTCATGACCGAATCCGCCACGGAGACAAGGGGCGCAGACTTGATTTATGTAATTGAAACAGAATAAGCGGCAAGTCCAGCTTGGTGCATATTTTTGTTCATACTATTTTTTCATGCTAAAGTGTTCTGCCCCAGCACCGACCTCCCCAACGTTTGAGGTGAAACAACAACTTTAACACTGTCGAATATCTTAAGAGCTGCGCTGCAGAGGTTGACGATTTCTTTTACACTTAAGCAGACAAACACTTCATCACAATGTAACATACTGTATATATGGGGAAAAATAAGTTGGAACAGTGCTTGCATAACTGTCTTGTACTGAACTAGTTCAAGATAGAAAACATTGTCAATTCCATTGACCATCCGTAGGGATGTAAAACTCGAAAAGGAGGCATTATTATGTTACGAAAAGCGCTGTTTCTAGTCGTTATCTTTATGTTTGTGCTTAGTTCTTCTGCCATGGCCATTGTTACCACATGGGACTACACGATTGAGTCTCAATTTATTAACAGTAGCTATAGTGGATCATTTTTCTCTTCAACCCCCACAGAGTTAACATGGGGAGCAGGAGCTGATAGCAGTAGCCTTGTTATCGATACACCAACAGTCACAGGTGACGTTGATACCTATGTAGGAGGATTGCCACCAAGCACGTACTGGGCGGATTCAACTTCCTTGACCCACAACAACTTTGTTATAACTGGCACTTCACTACTGAGCACTGTTCTGCGCAGTACTGTAACCTTGGACCCATTTATTCCGGACAACCCTGCGTTGCCACCCCAAGTGTTTGATTTTGAAATAAAATTCATTGAAACGCCAAACGTTGGGAGTTTCCAGAATGATGTGTTCGCGGTGTTAAGTGGATTCCCCAACTTCAACTTTAACTACGACGCCGGAGATGGCGATGGTGATGTTCCCTATTTTGTTAACCTGTTTCCCAGTGATGGAACTGTGTTGAGCTTGCTTACTGGAGAATATGCTGATTTAGTTAACGTACCTGAGGGGACCTTAGGGTTTACAACTGAAGAAAATCAAAGCACTACCTTGCCCTTCGCTTTTACTATCTCAACCCAAGAGATCAACCCCATTCCTGAGCCTTCCACCCTTCTGCTTTTAGGTGGTGGATTACTCGGACTTGGCTTCTATGCACGGCGCAAAAACAAGTAATATAGCTAAAGCAACAAACTGGAATTAAATTGATAGAGGCAAGCCAATTGGCTTGCCTCTTTTTTATAATACAGTTAAAACTACCCCTTCGTTTGCTCGTGTGGAGTGAACTGCATCAGTAATCACCCATTTCACCCTCAAAAAACCTGTACCTTGCACTCAGACTACCACCTGAAGCTGGGCATAAGGATAAACCTGCCAGCCTGGAGTGACGAGTTTGTGGCACCCAAAACGTGCGCTACTTCAGCCTGGTTATGGCCTGCTGCATTCATGAGATAAATCTGCTATCTTTCTTGTTACGGAAGCTGGGTACAGCTTTTAGTCACACTGCTTACAGAAAAACATCGATCCTAAAACCACCCTCAGGCGGGTTGCAGTCAACACTTTAATGGTTCCAACTTTCACGACTTGATCCAAGGGCTATTTACTATGAGCAAGGTTCAGAAATCTAAGTGTAGTTTACCAGTACCGCGCTATCTGCGGGTGGGATCACTTCTGGCGCTGATTCTTTTAGTGGGAGGTGTTCTGTCGACGTCGGTCTGTGCAGAAACAGAGAATGCGAAAAAACGTCACCAATTAATTGAAGAGCGGGTGTTTAGAAATTACCGCGCTACCCCCTTTTCTATGCATAAGCTGAACTACGCCGTCATTGGCAACAATGACCTGAAACTTCAGTATAGCTTTAAGTACCGCTTCTTTACCAAAGCCGACCTGTATGGGTCTTTTACCAATCTCATCCTCTGGAATATCTATGAAGATCAGAATCCGGCCTACGACAACAACTATCAACCTGAACTTTTTTACCGCTTTGTAAAAGAGAATAAGTGGTTTCTATCAGCTGATGTCGGATACTGGCACCTCTCCAACGGTACGTCGGGGGAAGACGCACGCTCATGGGATCGATTGTTTGTCCGGTTGCAGCAGATCACAAAAATATTCGATACAGATTTGTACTGGACTGCCCACATCTGGCCTATAACCCTCTATGAGGGGAGAGAAAATAGAGATATTAACAGCTATCTCGGCTGGTGGGATTTCGGATTTCGGCTGAAAAACATCCTTAAACACCAATCGGGCGACGGGTTGGATTTTCAATTCAATTTCCGCTCCGGTAATCACGGTATCCCTTTTGATAAAGGGAATGCCACTGTGGGGTTACAATATCGGATCCAGCGCTGGACCACGTTCAACCCCACCCTTTACCTGCAGTATTTCACCGGCTATGGCGAAGTAATCCGCGACTACAATGTTAGAAGTGACGAGTTGAGGGTGGGTATATCCTGGTTCTATTGAAACAATAAGGAACATCTTTAAGCTCGGCCAGAAGCATCCCGCACAATCTGCTTTCACAGAATCTGTATCCTCAACAGATCTCGACCCAAAAAAACCCGTGCACTATTAGCTGCTGCTTAGTTCAGATCGAGGTGACTGTGGCAAGGTTTAACTTCGCCGCGTTAACGTGGTGCGGGTTTAGGGTCTTCCCACATTTGCCGCAGTGAACGTATCCTTATGCAGAACCCCTCCGGCAGAAAAATTCTTTCTGACCGTCAGATGCATTGCCAACACAACAGTTATGGCGGTACCGGTCAAAATGGCAATCATGATGGCTATCTGATATTTGATTGCCACCATGGGGTCACCGCCGCCAAGGATCACCCCAGTCATTACCCCGGGTAGCGCTACCAGCCCTATCGTGGCCGTGGCGGCAATCGTTGGAGTCAAAGCGGCTTCGCATGCATCGCGGATGAAGGGACGCAATGCCTCCTGTAGATTGGCCCCCTGCGCCAGAGTGGACTCAAAGCGTTTTTCGTGTTTTTTAAGGTC
>CAZDRL010000051.1:0-11972 GCA_964508035.1 uncultured Desulfuromonas sp. | reverse complement strand
ATTGCTGCGATCTCCTTAGCGCCAAGGTGTAGTAGGCTCAGAATTGCGTTAATAATAAAGAACAATATCCCTGTGCCAAACGAGTTATTTCAGGTCTCATCTTTAGCCGCAGCTACAGGCATAGCTTCCGCGCAGGCTCCATCCGGCTTGGTTAACTCTTTTTCGGCCATAAACGCTTCAAATGCTGCCCGATCCAGGGTCTCTTCTGCTACCAGAAGATCCGCCAATTCACTGAGAACGGTGCGGTTGCCCGCTATGATTGCGCCAGCACATTTCTCTGCCTGTGTAACCAGATTGCGCACCTCCTGGTCAATTATCCACGCGGTTTTATCACTGAAGTTCTTCTCCGCTGCGAGCTTACGTCCCAAAAATGGATGTTCTTCTCCACGTGGATAGCTAAGAGCGCCCAAGACGTTGCTCATCCCCCACTGACATACCATCTTCTCGGCCAGGTCCATCACTTGTTTCAAATCATTCTGTGCCCCAGTGGAATATTCACCAAAGATCTCCTTCTCGGCCATACGCCCCCCGAGCATCACACACATCCGCCCCATCAGGTAGCTGCGTTGATAATAGTACACGTCATCATCAGGAAGCTGTTGGGTCAATCCAAGGGCCTGTCCATGGGGGATAATGGTGATTTTGTGCACCGGATCGGAACCGGGAATCAGACGCGCCACCAGCGCGTGTCCCCCTTCGTGTACCGCAGTGAGGTGGCGTTCGTCCACAGACAGAAACAGCTTTCTCTCCATCCCCATGAGCTGACGATCTTTAGCGCGTTCAAAATGGGAATTGCTTACACGCTCGCAACCTTCCCGCCCTGCAATCAACGCGGCTTCATTGCACAAGCTCGCCAGATCAGCCCCAACCATCCCCGGGGTCCCTTTGGCAATAGCTTCAAAATCGACATTATCTTCGGTAGGGATGTTCCGGGTATGCACATGCAGAATTTCGGCACGATCGCGCCAGTCAGGGCGCCCGATTATCACTTGCCGATCAAAGCGACCGGCACGCAACAGTGCAGTGTCCAGGACATCGGGGCGGTTGGTTGCGGCCAGGACAATAACTTCATCGTTGGGAGTAAAACCATCCAGTTCCGACAATAACTGATTCAGAGTCTGCTCGCGCTCGTCATTTCCGCCCCCTAGACCGGTTCCACGTGCACGTCCAACTGCATCGAGCTCATCTACAAAAATGATACTGGGGGCGTTTTTCTTGGCATTTTTAAACAGGTCACGTACCCGGCTTGCGCCTACACCCACAAACATCTCAATAAACTGTGATGCTGAAATACTGAAAAACGGAACGCCCGCCTCTCCAGCTACAGCACGCGCAAGATAGGTTTTCCCAGTACCAGGCGGGCCAGCGAGCAGCACTCCGCGTGGAACCCTGCCACCGACGCGCGTAAATCTTTGCGGGTCGCGCAGGTAGTTGATGATGTCAGACAACTCATTTTTTTCCTCTTTTAACCCAGCAACATCCGCAAAGGTTACACCGGTTTGCTCATTTACATAGCGTTCCGCTCCAGACTGCCCAACCTTACCCATTACACTGCCGCCCATCCCCCCTTGACGCCGCATCCGTGCAATAAAAAACCACCACACGCCAATAATAAGCACCCAAGGGAGCAAGTTAAGCAAAATCTTCGCCCACAGGGGGGAGTCTTCCACTATGTTAGCCTCAATCTGCACTCCATGCTCTTCAAGGAGCGGCAGCAAGGTGGGATCATCCACAGGAGGGAGGATTGTTTTAAAGCGCACATATTCACGCAGTTCACTTTGCCTATCTCCTTCGGTCCCGCTCAATAACGGCTTCGCCGCCGCGGGTTGCTCCAAGGTAACTGCATCTCTAAACCGCCCGTTAACCCGTTTATTCTCCAAAGTAACTTCCGCTATCTGACCACTACTGAGGATTTGCTTGAAACGGCTGTAGGAGATAAGTGCCTGTGGCTCCTGCGGGGTAGAGGGGAACAGGTATACAAATCCTGCGTTGAGGGCGATAATGGCGAGCATAAACAGTACAACCCTGTTCCAACTTGATTTCATAACTCTTTTCTCCAAAGAAAATCTATAATCAACAGCTCATGGTTAGCAGTCAGAAACACTTGCACCCTGCAGTACTGCACTGATTCTAACAGAGCTTAACTACAAGCCAAAGCGCGATTACACGCAGAGCTGTCCTATCACGCCAACTGATGGTGTGCCAAGCTCTGTTTGGACTTGCGCCTGTACCACGTTAGAGGGTAGCTTTAGGCTAACATGGAACACCACTTATCCCCGACTAGCCGTCCACTGAGGATACATGTCATATATCACAGCTTATAGCCATAAATTACTCATACATCCTGTTAAAGCTGAGACTCTAACCAAAGAGCAGAACTTAACCGCCTTTAGCAGCGCAAAACAATCAAGGACGCAGCCCTTAGCATACATATGTTCACCTTGGCTGCGGTTGATATGTTTTCTGTTCTTAAGTTTTGGAGTTACTATTCTTCTGATAGCCCCAGCCCATGCCGTGGATCTCTCCCTTAGCGCTGCATTGGAGCGCGCCTCTGACCAAGCGACACAGTTTCAACGGCTGCAAAAACAACAGCAACTCGCACGTGCTACCCACACCCGCTCTAAGCAAGCTTTTCTCCCCCATATCAGTGCTGATTCCACGTGGGTACGTTCCGACGCAGATGCGCTTAAATATACTCCGCGGCTTGATCTGCACGCTACCCCCCCAAACATAACCACCTACGATTATGGCCCCGTAGAAGGGATAATAAGTGGAGTGAACATCATCCAGCCACTTATTCATGTAGAAGGTTGGATAGGTCACGCCCAAGCCCGTACCGCTGCACAGGCGCAGGCTGCCTCAACCGAGTGGGGGGCGCAAGTGCTGAAGCTCCAAACCGCACATGCCTACTTTGGCGTACATATACAGGGAGCGGTTTTAGACGCAGCGCAACAGGCATTACGCGCAGCGCGGCAGGTGTTTGAACACGCCAGTGCCAACTATACGCAAGGACTGGCGGGGAAGCTGGATGTTACCAGAGCCAGGGCTGAATTTCAAAGTGCGCAGGCACGCGTATTTGCGGCTGAAGCCGAAGTACATAGAGCCAAAAACGAACTCGCGAACCTCCTCGGGCTAAACCCGGTGGAGCCAATTCGGGTTACCACCCCATTACCCCGCCCTCTTCCACCCGCTGAATACCCTCTTCCGCAGCAGCAACGCGCAGATATAGTTGCGACGGAACTCATGCAAAAAGCAGCAACTGCAGGGGTCAAAAGAGCACAAGCACGCATCCTCCCTAAGGTAAACTTTTTTGCACGCCAGCAATGGGTTAATGGGGATGCGCCACTTGAAGATTATGCTGACGCGTGGTTTGTAGGCGCTAACCTGAAGTGGGATATATTCGAAGGGCTGGATCGCAAAGGCGAGGTCGAAGAAGCTAAAGCACATGCAGATCTGGCGCGGGTTGAAAAAACAGAGAAAATGCGTGACGCCAGCACCCAGCAGCTTAATAGCTTAAATGACTGGGTTGCTTCCTGGAGTGCGTGGCAAGCATCGTGCTCTGCAGTGGAGGCAGCAGAAACAGCGGCTGACCTGGCAATACGCCGTTACGCTGAAGGGTTGGGAGATCTCACCGAGGTGCTCCTGACCCGCGCGGAGCTGTATCAGCATCAGGTCAACACAAGCCGATATCAGTATCATACCCTTCTTGCGGGGATGAGCTACTATCTGCATCACGGCTACAGCCCCCTGCAGGGGTTGCCGCCACAGATGAGATAGTTTTGGCGCGCACCGAAACAACCTCCGCGCACAACCACAACATACATACAACCAATGGATAGACAGTATATGTACCTCTCACACCCCAAATGGCTCACAGGCACCTTGCCGCAGCGGATAACCTTGGCTAGGGACAGACGGAAAAAGGTGCACAGGTCAATGTACCTCTTTGTGCTTATGTTGTGCAGCATTGCCTTGTGCGCGTGCCAACAAGAGCAACGTGCACCTGCTCAGCCTACGCCCACATCTGCCCCGAGCGAGAAGAATATCCCCGAAGTAGAAACTGCAGAGGTAACCCTGTGGAGTTCAGCCCTGTGGAGTGCGGATATTCAACAGCACTTCAGTGGCGTAGTGCGCCCCCAGAAGCGCGCCCTGCTGAGTACGCGCATGAGCGGGACCCTGACCCACCTGTATGTTGGCGCCGGAGACGAGGTTGAAGCTGGGGCGCTACTGGCTCAGGTTGATGCGCGCGATATTATTGCCGCACTGGATGCAGCGCAGGCACACCTGAACGCAGCGCAAAGCGCATACACCAAAGCACACCTTGACGTGCAACGCCTGGAACGTCTCTACGCTGACGACCTGATTGCGCGTAACAGCCTCGAACGTGCTCAGATAGAACGCGACAGAGCTAAAGCCGCGCTGGAACAGGCGCGTACACAGGTGCGTGTGCAGCAAACCAATCTTGAGTATGCCCGCATCAGTGCTCCATTCCGTGGCGTTGTGAGTGAAGTACCCATAGATCAGGGTTCGTTTGTAGGTCCCGGCACTACCTTGGTGGTTCTTGAAGATCGCTCCTCTTTCCGCATTGATGTGCCCATATCTGCAGGTGTAGCCAATTCCCTCAGGGAAAACACTTCCCCCTTTCTGGTTAAAGCCCCCTTTCTGCGCCACTCTCTAACGGCTACATATCAGGACATTGTCCCATCCATGGAGCAGGGAGGAGTCGGACAGATTCTACGTCTGCAACTCGAAACAGCGCATGACAAAATCCGCCCCGGACAGGTAGTGGAGATAGTCTTCGAAAACCCGCAATCTCAGGAGGCAGCAGAGGACACGGCGTTTGCAGACCCAGCAACAGCTGTGCCCCGCTCTGCGCTAATCCATCAGGGACAGCTCACCAGCGTAATGCTCATTGTAAAAGATTCAGATTCAGCTTCAGCACACACCGCCACAGTGCAAAAACGCTGGATCGTCACCGCCTCTGCTGATACCCGAGCTCAACCCGGAGAACCATCTGAGCCCATGGTCAAGGTGATCCAGGGGCTGCAACCAGGAGCGCTGGTGGTACTCAATCCCACTCCTGCACTGGCTGACGGCCAGGTGGTAAACCTTACGGTGGAGTCCAACTGATGGAACACTTGGGTCTGGCCGGGCGTATCGCAAAGCGCAGTATAGATTCCCCTTTGGTGCCGTTGTTTGTCATTGCGTGCTTCGTTTTTGGCATCTATAGCCTGATGGTCATTCCACGTGAAGATCGCCCCGACATCGATATTCCTACCGCCAGCGTCATTATCCCGTGGCCCGGTGCCGGAGCAGAGCAGATTGACAATCAACTTGCGCGGCGCAGCGCAACCTGGGTACGCCGGCTGGCAAATGTCACCGAGGTGCGCAGCAGCAGCACGGACGATGCTACCCTTCTGCAGATCGAATTTACTCCAGGAACAGCCCAAGCGCTGGCCTTTGCGCGCCTCGAAGAGGTGTTTTCCGCCCATGCCCACATGCTTCCACAGGGAGCCGGTCCAGCCCAGATTGAAACCTATGGCGATGACCATTTGGTGATGCTCTCTGCAAGTTTGAGTAGCAAAACCCGTTCTGCTACCGAGCTCGAACTCCTCGCCACCGAGATGGCGACTGAACTCGAACAGATCGAAGGGGTACGAAATATCCGCGTATATGGGGGTAATCAGCGCGCGATAGAGATTCTTCCCGACATCCAGTCCCTGGCGGCACACAACCTTACGTTGAGTGCCATAGCCGATGCGATCGGTATCGCTACGCGCCAGTTCCCAGTCGGACGGCTGGAGAGCGCTCCGGTAACCCTCATCCGCGCAGGTTCCCATATCGGCAGGATCGAAACTCTGGCGCGCATTCCCGTGGGCAGAGGGGCTAGCGGTCCCATCTACCTTGAAGATGTCGCCACCATTCGGGATGGAAGTGTAAAAACTCATGATGCCGCGCTGTACTGGCACCAAGGTCAGGATGAAGCCTGGCCTTCGGTAACCATAGCGGCTACCACCCTCGACGGTAGAAACGTCAGTGATATTACCCGTGCGCTTAACGAGCACATGCAGCAGTACGCAGTGTCGCAGCTTCCTGCAGATGTAAAGCTCTCCACTACCTACGACGCAGGCGCTGATGCCACTGCACGGGTGTACCGCGTCTTGAACCAGCTCCTCACCGGTACCCTGGTGGTGGTAGCGATTATCTGGCTCGGACTCGGGTGGCGCGCCGGGCTGATCATCGCCATGATGATGCCCGCATCGCTGGCGATTGTCCCGTGGCTATATAAGCAGATTGATTTCAGTCTCAATCCGGTATCAATTGCAGCTATGATCCTGGCTATAGGGATCCTCTCGGACGATGCGGTGGTATTGCTGGAAAATATTGCGCGCCGCTACCGCATGGCAGGAGAAAAGAGCCGCGCCCTCACCATCGATGCTATAAACGAAGTGGGCAATCCAACAATCCTCGCAGATCTCCTCATAGTTGTAACCCTGCTCCCCACCGCATATATAACTGGAGAGATGGGGCAGTATGTGCGCTCGATCCCGATAGGAGCCTCGGCTGCGGTGCTGTTTTCTCTGCTGGTCGCACTCCTTATCTCCCCCTATTTTGGCTTTCGCCTCCTCAAGCTACCCCCACACGCCAAAGAAGGAGCAGACCTTCAGTCTCAACCAAACACCGCTGTCGCAGAGGTGAGTCCGAACAGCGGGCATAAAACCTCCAGGAGTGCCACTTTATACGCCGCCATCATGCGGCCACTCTTAGGGCAAAGCAGCAGCATGCGTTGGTGCATGTATCTGTCTTTACTTGTGCTGCTGGGTGCCTGTTTCCTCCTCCCCGCGATGCGGATGGTACAAGTTGGGCTCACTCCTCTACTCGATCGCGAAACCTTTGCCATCAATATCGAGCTTCCTGCGGGGAAAACCCGCCAGGAAAGTTTAGAGGTGGTAAGTGCCCTGCACCGGAAACTAAAATCTTACCCAGAGATTAAATCGCTATCATCTTATGTAGGAACCAGCGCACCGCCGATATTTCCCCCTTCCGAGATTCCTGATCCAGTTGCACAGAGCGGACCCCACAGAGCGGTTATTCATGTACAGATGCTTCCAGAAGGTGAGCGCGATCGCCTCAGCTATAAAGTGAGTCAAGAGATAAACTCCCGCCTAAGTGACTGGCTGAAGCCCTACAACGGATGGGGCCATATCGGCAGGATCCCCTCGGGTCCATCGAGTGATCGGGATATAACCGCAGAAATATATGGCGCAGACGTTAGCGCACGCCAACACACGGCAACACAGCTGGAACAGTGGCTTCGACACAGAGCAGGGGTAATGGGGACAGAGCAGATCCCACGTGCCCCGTTACGCAATCTCACTCTGCGCCTCGATCCTCAACGTGCGGCACTCCACGGAGTGAGACCGGATACGTTTGTTCGCACCTTGAACCTGGCCCTCAACGGCGAGCAGATAGGGACCTGGCCCGATCCAGCGGCGCGCAGCGCAATCCCTGTGATATTGCGCCTGGATGAAAAACAGCGCCAAGATAGAACCGCCCTCACCGCCCTATATGTTGCGAGCGAGACTGCCACCGCTGTGCCTCTTACCGACTTGGTGGAATTCAAAGATTCAGACGGGTTACCTGCTCTGCAGCGCCGCGATCTGCGCCCCGTGCTCACGGTTGCGGCAGATCTGGATCGGGATATAGCGCTGCCCTTAAGTGTTCAACTCGAAAGTCTGGTACAGGGCAACACCATTGACGCTGGGGGGAGTGATATCCCCGTGTACTGGCTTGACATCCCCAAAGAAAGAGAAATATCCAGCACAGATGGGACCGCGGTTTATTGGTCTGGTGAATGGGAAATGACACGCGACGTGTACCGCGATCTGGGGGTAGCAAGTGTGGTGGCCATGCTGCTGATCTATATTCTCATCGCAGGATGGTTCAGTTCCTATATCCTGCCGCTACTCATAATGCTCCCGATCCCTCTGATCTTTATCGGGGTGCTCCCGGCACACTGGATTTGGGGCGTAGATATTTCCGGCACCGGCGTTTTGGGGTTAATCGCCCTTGCCGGCATTGTCACCCGCAACGCTATTCTTCTGGTTGACTTTGTAATACAGCGCGAAAAAGAGGGGATGGAGATCGGCGCAGCAGTGCTTCAGTCTGGAATTGAGCGGACTCGCCCTATCCTCCTCACTGCTGCCACAGTGATGTTCGGGAGTGGGATACTAATCTTCGAACCCGCCTTAGAACCCCTGGGGCTGAGCCTCGCCAGCGGCGTCCTGATCTCTACGCCAATCACGCTGGTATTGATTCCGGTTCTGTATTTCCATGTATATCGCAAACGCTGGGGCAAGAGATAGAACTTTATCCTATCAACCCTATGTCTGAACATGCGCCAGGAAACCGGGCAGAGAGGCAGTGCACAAGCGGCTAACATGTCTTGTTGAGGACTGCGGCAACCTGGTGAACATCTATTGCAGATGTGATCCTAATACAATGCTTTACCTCTGCATCCCCCATCTCCTCAGCGGTTAGTATCTGCTCATCAAGCACTTCCTCGCCGGCTTCCGACACTGCGGAGTTCTGGCTCTGGCGCAGCCGGATACGGCGGCGCAGTTCGGTTTCGGGTACCCAGAAATCCAGCAGGGTCATGCGCAGCTTGTGGCGCTGAGCCAGAGTCGCGAACACACAGCGATCCTGTTGTTTGAGGAAGGTCGCATCGACAATGGTGGTGATGCCAATATTCAGCAGGTTTTCGGCCAGAGCATGCAGGCGCGCGTAGGTTTTGCGGCTCGCGGCAGCAGAATAGATGCCGCCGCGCACCGACGAGCGACTACTCTGTTCAGGGCTAAGCCCGAACAGGCGCTTGCGCTCATGATCTGAATGCACGCAGATCGCCCCCAACAGCGGAGCGAGCTCATCGATAAAAGAGGTCTTTCCCGACCCGGAGAATCCGTGGGTGATAATCAGCTGTGCGCGCCGCGGGCGGGTATAACGCCGGGCAAGTTCCAGATAGCTGCGGACCATATCAATGTCCGCACGGCGTTCCTGCAGGCCCAGGCCGGTCTGGGCCAGACGCATACAGGTCACCTTGGCCCGCACCAGCGCACGATAGACTTTGTAAAAATCGAGCACCTGCAACCCTGAATAGTCGCCGTTATACTCCAGATAACGGTTGAGAAAACTCCAGCCGAGATCCTGTCTACCGCGATAATCCAGGTCCATGACCAGAAAAGCGACCTCATTCATGGTGTCAATCCAGCGCAGAGCCGGGTTGAATTCGATACAGTCAAACAGCACCGGAGCATCATTGAACCAGGCCATGTTACCCAGATGGGCGTCACCGTGGCATTCGCGAATAAAGCCAGCATCTTTGCGTTCCTGCAATGTAGTGCGCAACTGCGCGTACGCTGCCCGACTCCAGCGTTCCAGCTGATTGAGCTGCTGTTGCATCTTAGGGTCAGGTAGGTTGGCGTTGATCTGCTCAAAATTCTGCTCCATTGGTGCAAAGACCTGCGCGGGGTTCCCGTAATCACTTGCGGCATCTGCTACCGGAGTCCGGCCATGAAATTCGTCCATGACCACAGCAAAGCGCTCCATGTGCCCAGGGGTGAGAGCGCCGGCGCTGAGCATCTTATCCAGTTGTTGCGCCTGGGGAAAGCGGCGCATTTTAACGGCGTACTCAAGGACCGGATGGGCGTGGAGCCGGGGCATGTCCGCCGAACCGCCTATGCTCACCACATCCACATAGAGTTCCGGGGCAAGGCGGCGGTTGAGGCGCAACTCCTCTGCGCAGAAATGCTGACGTTGTGCCAGGGTGGAAAAATCAAGGAAACCGAAATCCACGGGTTTCTTGACTTTGTAGACAAACTCTCCAGCCAGAAAAACCCACGAGATATGGGTTTCAATCAGATCAACCCGCGCCACCGGATGATCATAAACTGCCGGATTAAGCATGCTCTCCACCAAACACTTCTGTTCACCCTGTGCTTGCTGTTCCATTGCCACGTAAGCTCCTCTGTCAAGCTCAGACTATCCGCCTGAATAGATACAGTTTTTGGATTAACAATAGCTGGTTTTAGCGCTTAAAGGCACTTCTTAGTGACTCAAATGGTCACTGTAAGTAGCTGGAGCTTTAAGCAGGATAAAACCACCACGCTCCATAATTTTGCGTCCAAAAGTTCTACAGTTAAGTAGGATATATTATCAGATGTATATCAGCTATAAGCCTGTTGTGTAAGGGTAGAGATGACCAGCTATGTCGACTTGTGCCACGCATGACAAATTTCTTAAAGTACGCTTGCAAACCAGCTAAGTGGGTTTCTAAGACAACAAAGCTACGTTGCCTTGAACTTAATCGTCTTAATTTTAGCTAGTTAGCCCGGTCTGACCCCGTTTGTGTGACGTTTATTTTGGCTCAAGCTTAAGACCTGGTCAACAACCCCGATCATCTCGTTATGGTATAGCTTTTTCGATCTTAAAGAAGCAAAAACGCGTATTCACGCTGATTCAGGGCGGCACGATGCCAGGGCAATGGATTTCACCTGTTACGCAAGATTTGGAGACATTATGCACAATAATTATTTTTCCACGAGCCTCAGGGGTATCTCAGGCGGACACACCGCCCTGAAGCTGTCCATCATCATTACAGTGCTGATGTGGGGCTGTGTCGCGCCCGCATCTTCTGCCACAAGCCCTGCTCCAACCCTGGATGAAAAGATCGGCCAGATGCTAATGGTCGGCTTTCGCGGAACGAAGATCGACGCCAAGCACTTTATCGTGCAGGACATTCAGCAGCGCAACCTGGGTGGTGTCATTCTATTTGACTATGATGTGGTCAACGCAGAACACAGCCGCAATATTGAGTCGCCCACACAAGTCAAAGCGTTGGTGTCCCAGCTTCAGCAGGTCGCAGCCACGCCATTACTTGTTAGTGTCGATCAGGAAGGGGGCATCATCACCCGCCTGAAGGAACGCTACGGCTTCCCCCCTACCCGCTCACATCTGGAGTTGGGAACGCAGGGTGATTTGAATCTAACTTCGGATGCAACCAGCGCGCTCGCCACCACCTTGAACGCCGCCGGATTCAACCTCAACATGGCGCCGGTGGTCGATCTATGTATCAACCCAGATAACCCTGTTATCGCCGCCTATGAGCGCTGTTTCTCCGCCACCGCACAAAAAGTTACAGCGCATGCCTTAAGCTACATCGCTGCGCATCACCAATATGGTGTGTTAACCACGCTGAAACACTTTCCCGGACATGGGAGTTCACAACACGATTCCCATCTCGGTCTGGTGGATGTCACGCAGAGCTGGTCAGAGGTTGAACTGCTCCCTTACCAGAACATTATCGCGGCAGGGCAGGCCGACCTGGTGATGACGGCGCACGTTTTTAACGCTCAACTAGACCCTGAATATCCCGCAACGCTCTCGCGTGCAACCATCGAGGGCATATTGCGCCAGCAACTTGGCTTCAACGGAGTGGTGATTTCCGACGATATGCAGATAGGGGCAATTGTTGATCACTACGGCTTTGAAACCGCCATCGCTCAAGCACTTACAGCCGGGGTGGATATCTTGGTTTTTGGCAACAATCTGCACTACGATGAAACTATCGTCCCGCGCGCTATTGCCACAATCAAAGAGCTGGTACGCAACGGCACTCTGAGTGAAGCACGCATCGATCAGGCCTATGAGCGCATTATGCTGTTAAAAAGGCGCCTCAACTGACTCCAGGGACGCTTCCACTGATTCCCCGACGCCAACCCCACGAGATAGAGGCCACGATGACCTTATAAACTTACAGCACTAATACGGACTTAACTTGAATTTACAAGGAAGGATTAATATAGAAACCAAAAAAGCCAAACCAGCTAAGCTGCTGATTTGGCTCTTATTTTATGGTGCCCGGGACGAGAATCGAACTCGTACAGGATTAGATCCCGAGGGATTTTAAGTCCCTT
>CAZDRL010000050.1:0-12392 GCA_964508035.1 uncultured Desulfuromonas sp. | reverse complement strand
TATCCAGCGCGGAGGGGAGACGAAATCCGTGCGCCACCAGGGTTTCCTTGCGCGAACGGTCACCGCGATACATGGCGCCCACCTGAGACACACTCACATGGCTTTCGTCGATGAACATCAACGCATCATCGGGAAAATAATCAAATAATGTTGCGGGGGCATCGCCCGGATCTCTTCCATCCAGGTAGCGCGAGTAGTTCTCGATCCCCTGACAGTAGCCCATCTCCTCCATCACCTCGATATCGAACATGGTGCGCTGCTCAATCCGCTGCGCTTCGATGAGTTGGTTGTGCGCGCGAAACCAGGCGATACGCTCCTGCAGTTCATCCTGGATCTGCTTTACGGCGCGCTCCAGAGTAGGACGGGTGGCGACATAGTGACTCGCGGGGAAGATGCTGGTGCGTGGGAGGGTATCAATTACCTTGCCCGTGAGGGGGTCGATCTCGGTGATCGCCTCAATCTCATCTCCAAAAAACTCGATGCGCAGCGCCAGGTTTTCCTCATAGGCAGGGAAGATCTCCACACTGTCGCCCCGCACGCGGAAGGTCCCGCGATGGAAATCTACATCGTTGCGCTGATACTGAATATCCACCAGATTCTGGAGCAAAGCGTTGCGCTCCATGGTGTTCCCCACTTCGAGCCCCACCAGCATACCGTAGTAGGCTTCTGGGGAGCCAAGGCCGTAGATACACGACACCGAGGCAACTATAAGCACATCGCGTCGCGTCAGAAGGCTACGCGTGGCGCTATGGCGGAGTTTGTCTATCTCTTCGTTGATGGAGGAATCTTTTTCAATGAAGGTGTCGCTACTGGGGACATATGCTTCCGGCTGATAGTAATCGTAGTAGGAGACAAAATATTCCACCGCGTTATCTGGAAACAGTTCGCGAAACTCCCCATACAACTGCGCTGCCAGGGTCTTGTTGTGCGCCAGCACCAGGGTGGGGCGCTGTACCTGCTCCACCACGTTGGCCATGGTAAAGGTTTTCCCACTCCCGGTGACGCCCAGGAGTACCTGATCGGACACCCCTTCCCTGAGCCCGGCAGTCAACTCCGCAATAGCCGTGGGTTGATCCCCTGCGGGCTTATAGTTACTGTGCAAAACAAATTTTGCCATAAAATCCTAGCTGGTTAAAATTTAGTGTACCGCTTTAATCCTACGCGTAAGCCTGCAGTTACTTGTGGCATCCATGGAGAAGACGCCTGTCAATGCCGCGGATTACCAAACGCTTGCGGAGCAGCTACTCTTCAAACTCCGGCGCAGTGAACTCCTCCAATATCATCGGCTGCAACGCCGCTGGATCTATGCGCTCAATGTGCCTGCGTCCAAACTTGAACAGCGCTATATCGCGCAACGCTTCCCCATCAGCATCGAAACCGCGCAGTCCAGTCACGCCGCCAATGTAGTCCATCTCCTGCAACAAAGAACGCAAAAGGCGCGGATCGGTTACGCTTGGGTCACGCAACGCCTCCAGAAGTATATTTGCGGCATCATAGGCCTGCGCGGCAAGAATAGTGGGCATTTCGCCATAGCGCTGCCGGAACTGAGTGACAAACCTCTGCACAAAAATATCGTCGGAGTCAGGATCAAATCCATCCGTGAACACCGCACCGCGCACGTAGCGTCCCGCCTGGTTGAGTAAATCGGTGGAGTTCCACCCATTTATCCCCAATAATTGCACCCCTTCGATATCAGAAAACACCAGTTGCGGCGCAAGAAGTGCAATGGTGTCGGAAAAATCAGGGATAAAAAGTGCATCGAACTCAACCTTCGGCTGCAGATCTTCTGCAACGGCATCTTCAGCCAAAACTTCCTCGGTTGAACCCTCTTTCACCTCCGGTGGCATCATGGGTTTAAGTGCTGCACGAAAGTCGGTACTCCCCGGGGGATAATGGCGATGGTACAACACCTCTGCCCCCTCTTGTGCAAGAGCAGAGCGGAAGAAGCGGCTAAAATCATCACCCAGCTTATTTTGCGGCTGCAGCACTGCAAAGGTCTGCAATCCAAGATTATGCACGGCATACCCAACCAGAGCCTGCGCCTGCTGTTTGGCCGTAAGGGAATGGCGGAACACGTACGGACCCAGTTGCGGCAACCCTTCCCAATGTGAGAGGAGAAGGGTTGGCACCTGGTAGCCCTGTGTTATCTCTGCGGCGCGGGTAGCGGTTTCTCCCATCATGGGCCCCAGCACCGCTATGACCCGCTGCGAACGGAGCAGATCGTGCATCACCTCTTCAGTGTGTGCCACATCCGCGCGACTGTCACGTACAACAAGCTCGATATTGGTGTCCTCCTGTTGTTCGAGCGCCAGCTCGATCCCCTGCCGAACCATATGTCCAAAGGGGGCGTAGCGTCCACTCAGCGGAATGACTACCCCCAGAGTGCGCTGGTGCCACGGGCGTCCCGCGACCCGGTCGAGCCAAGCCAGGGTGCGTTGACGTATCCACTCGGCGGTGGCGGTACGTGCCAAACTTTCCCCGTCACGCTGAATCTCTGAGCCAGGCTCCACCCTTGCAGGGTCGTGCTCCTCAAGATGCCATAGCTGCACCAAGGTTCCCATTGGGGTATCTGCGAACATAAAGGCGCTCTCTTCGCGCGCCAGCGGTCCCATTTGCGTTAGAGCCTCAAATGCAGTATCCCAAAGAGGTGCGAGGGTATCCTGCTTCGCCGCACGGTTTTGCAGAGCCTTATTACAGTACACCAACACCTGCATCAATTCGCCACGCTGAAGTGCTATCTGCGCCTGAAGATACACATATTCCGCCTGTTGTACTGCGCTAAGGTCTTGCTCTTCTATCTGCGTGAGCAGCTGGTGTGCGCGCGCAGAATCATTTTGCTGTATATATTCCCGCACCAGCAGCAGGGCAAGATCGTGGGGTCTTTGCGCTGCGGGGATCCGTTCCGCATACAGGCGCGCCTGCTCCAGACGTTGTTCTTGCAGCAGAATGCGGCTGAGTTGCGCATAAGCACTTGGCGTTTGCTCTGCATCAGGGGATTCGAGCACAAACTGGCGCAGCAGCGACAACGCGCGCGCACTCTCTCCCCTCTGGACCAGCGCATCGGCCTGCGCCACGATGTCCTGCAGCACCACAGGTTCCTGCGGTTCCTGCGCGCGTAACGGCGCAGCAACACACAAAACTGCAGCGCTCACGATAAAAACTCCAAGCATATTGCGTATCATGCGTATCGGCATAGCGTTTAATCTCCGCTAGAAAACAGAACAGCTGCATCCCCCAAAAAAGATGCAGCTGCATAGTAACATATCGGCAGGAACGCACACCACAAAGGGATGCGCCTGGGTCTAATTCTACGTGGGGCTAGTCGAACAACTCCTTGACCTTATCAAAGAATCCTTTGCCCATGGGATGAACCTCGTCCCCAGACTCGCGCGCAAACTCCTCTAGAAGCTCTTTCTGGCGTGCGGTCAGCTTGGTGGGGGTTTCAACCCGTACTACTACCAGCTGATCTCCGCGGCGCCGTCCATGCACATCGGGAATCCCCTTACCACTGAGTTTCATCACCTTCCCCGACTGTGTTGCCGCCGGTATCTTCATTTTCACCCGCCCGTCGAGGGTAGGCACTTCAATTTCACTTCCAAGTGCGGCCTGGGAGAAGGAGATGGGGATTTCGCATATCACATTGCGCCCCTCGCGGCGGAAAATCGGATGTTCCTTAACCGAGATAACCACATACAGATCGCCAGGACGCCCACCGTTGAGACCACTTTCACCTTCACCGGCAAGCTTCAGCGCGGTACCATCTTCAATACCAGCGGGGACCCGCAAGTCCATCTCGTGCTTCACCTTTACCCGCCCGCTGCCGCGACAGTCGGGGCACGGATCTTCGATCTTGCTCCCTGCCCCATTACAGTCGGGACACGGCCGCGTTAGCTGGAAGAACCCCTGCTGCATCCGCACCTGCCCTGCGCCACCACAAGTGGAACAGGTAGTTGGACTAGTGCCAGGGCGCGCGCCACTGCCGTCACAGGTTTCGCATGCACTGTGGCGCGGAATCTTGATATTTTTTTCAGTTCCAAAGGCTGCTTCTTCGAAAGTAACTGTCAGGTTATAGCGCAGATCGTCTCCACGCTGTCCGCGGCTGCCACGTCGGCTGCCAGCACCCGAGCTGAAAATATCGCCAAAGATGTCTCCGAAGATATCTTCAAACGGACTGCCGCCGAAGCCACCGGAGGAAAAACCACTGGCACCGTTGCCGTCCACTCCTGCATGGCCAAACTGATCATAGGTCGCACGTTTCTGAGGGTCGGCCAACACGCTGTAAGCTTCCGTAAGCTCTTTAAAACGCGCTTCAGCTTCCTTGTCCCCAGGGTTTTTATCTGGATGATGTTTTACCGCAAGACGTCGATACGCCTTTTTTATTTCAGCTTCACTTGCTTTTTTGTGGACTTCAAGGACTTCGTAATAATCTTGTTTAGCCAAAATGATATCCTCACGTTTCCAAACAACGGGTGTACAAAGAACATCCGGCAGTGGCTACAAGGGTAACCTCTGCCGGATATTCAAGCTATGCCAACCCGGTGGAACTAAATCCGCAGGATGCCTGCGGCACCGGCATCATGCGCTCGCTCTATCTAAACAAACAAGCGGGGGAAGCAGCTCCTTGCATTGCCAGCTGCACCCCCTGCGGCACCTGTAGGGTTACTTCTTCTTGTCGTCCTCGACATCCTCAAATTCGGCGTCAACTACGTCTTCATCCCCTCCGGCTTCAGCTTGTTCCGCCCCTGCATCAGCTTCACCTTCTTGCTGTGCTTGCGCATACATTGCCTCTGCGAGTTTATGTGACGCCTGCGACAGTGTTTCGACCGCTTTATTGATCGCCTCAGTGTCATCGCCTTCAATCGCTTTTTTCACATCCTCAAGTGCAGCCTCGATATTGCTCTTGGTTTCTGCATCGACTTTGTCTGCGTTGTCTTTAAGCGATTTTTCTGTGCTGTAAACCAAACTGTCGGCCTGGTTTCGCGCTTCGATAAGTTCACGCCGCTTTTTATCCTCACTCTCGTGCAACTCCGCGTCCTTGACCATTTTCTCGATCTCTTCATCACTCAGGCCAGAAGATGCGGTGATGCGGATAGACTGCTCTTTGCCGGTGCCCATATCTTTGGCAGATACGTTAAGGATACCGTTGGCATCCAGGTCAAATGCCACCTCTATCTGAGGTACGCCACGCGGTGCGGGTGGGATATCTGCAAGATCAAAGCGTCCGATGGTTTTATTATCTGTTGCCATCTCGCGCTCACCCTGGAGCACATGTACCGATACCGCCGGCTGATTGTCCGCAGCGGTAGAGAATATCTGACTCTTCTTGCACGGTATAGTAGTGTTTTTCTCAATCAGCTTGGTCATAACCCCGCCGAGGGTTTCGATCCCGAGAGAGAGAGGAGTAACGTCAAGGAGAAGCACATCTTTTACATCGCCCTTGAGCACGCCACCCTGAACCGCAGCGCCAATGGATACAACCTCATCCGGGTTAACCCCTTTGTTGGGCGCTTTGCCAAAGATTTTCTGCACTTTTTCCTGTACCGCCGGCATTCTGGTCATACCTCCAACCAGGATCACCTCATCTACATCTGACGCAGAATACCCAGCGTCCTTGAGAGCTGTGCGACACGGCCCTTCCAGCATGTCCAGCAAATCGGCGCAGATGCTCTCAAGCTTGGAGCGGGTCAGTTTGATGTTCATGTGCTTCGGTCCCGACTGGTCTGCAGTGATAAACGGCAGATTGATCTCAGTCTCAACTGAAGTGGAAAGTTCGCACTTGGCTTTTTCTCCCGCTTCTTTCAGACGCTGCAGCGCCATCTTGTCCTGACGCAGATCGATCCCCTGCTCTTTCTTAAATTCGTCTGCAATGTAGTCGATGATGCGCTGGTCAAAATCTTCTCCGCCAAGGAAGGTGTCTCCGTTAGTGGCTTTAACCTCAAACACCCCATCACCGAGTTCCAGGATGGAGACGTCAAACGTACCTCCGCCGAGGTCAAATACTGCGATCTTCTCATCTTCTTTTTTATCCAGACCATAGGATAACGCCGCCGCAGTCGGCTCGTTGATGATGCGCAACACCTCCAACCCGGCAATCCTCCCGGCATCTTTGGTAGCCTGACGCTGCGAGTCATCGAAGTATGCAGGCACTGTAATTACCGCCTCAGTAACCTCTTCGCCCAGATAGTCCTCGGCGGTCTGCTTCATTTTTTGCAGTACCATTGCGGAGATTTCCGGCGCACTATACTGCTTGCCGCGCGCTTCAACCCAGGCATCGCCATTCTCGGCTTTGATAATTTTAAACGGACTGATCTCAATATCTTTTTGCACGGTTTTGGAATCATACTTGCGACCAATGAGACGCTTGATTGCAAACAGGGTGTTTTCCGGATTGGTTACCGCCTGCCGCTTCGCCTGTTGTCCCACTAGACGTTCGCCACTTTCGGAAAAAGCCACCATAGATGGGGTGGTGCGAGAACCTTCCGCATTCGCGATAACTACAGGCTCGCCCCCGTCCATTACAGACACACAGGAGTTCGTGGTGCCTAAGTCGATACCTATTACCTTACCCATAACTAATCTCCTCCATATTGGAATATTTAAAAATGCGTTAAGTGTAGTGTGTTGCTCAGCGTTTTACTGCATGCGTAAGTTATAACTCTTTTTGCACATATCAAGAGGGATATGTGAATTATTGCGCATTTTCTTTCACAAATTACCCTTTTTTGGAAACCATCACCATCGATGGGCGCAGCAGGCGCCCGTTGAGGATGTAACCTTTCTGCATCTCCTCTACTACCGTATTTGCCGGGCAGTCATCCCGCTCCAACTGACCCATCGCTTCGTGGCAGGCGGAATCGAAAGGGGCATTTAGCGCTTCAATAGGGGTAACATTATATTTTTCCAGCACTTTATCCATTTGGCGCTGAATCATCTCCACCCCATCAAGGAGGCTCGACCCTTTGTTTTCATGCTCGCGCGCGTGGACAACGGCACGCTCCAGATTATCCACCACGGCGAGGATCTCCTTAAGGATCCCTTCGTTGGCAAACTTTGCCATCTCCTCTTTTTCGCGCTGCATACGGCGCCGATAATTTTCCATATCTGCGCGCGCGCGCAGAAACTGATCCTTCATCTGCGCAAGCTCGTCCTGACACGCCTTCAGTTCGTGTGCTGGCACCATTTCCGTGGAGGAATCAGCACCTGCCTGATCCTGTGCTTCAGATGCCGCATCGTCAATAGTCTCAATCTCTTCCACCTGATGTTCCTGCTTTTTTGTCTCTTCTGCCACGATTGCAACCTCTCTATTCTGTATTATTCGAGTTCTTTTTTAAGCATCCGACTGATCAGTCGGGCAGTGTAGTCAACCACAGGGATCACCTGGGAATAAAACATCCGACTAGGTCCGATAACTCCGATGGAGCCAAGCGCTTCAGTGCCATTAGTATAGCGCGCCGAAATCAGACTGCAGCCGCTAAAATCCTGATAGCGATTCTGACCGCCGATATATATCTGCACCCCACTCGAAGCTTGGCTCATATCCAGCAACTCAATAAGGAGTTTTTTCTTCTCAAAAGCTTTAAACAGCCGTTTCATCGCTGCAGGGTCTGCAAAGTCGGGGTAATCGAGCATATTGGTCGCCCCCTCAATGATGATATCGTCATCCATGTCAGAATCAAAAACTTCGCTAGAGAGGGTCAGCGCCTGCCGCATGAGGCGATCGTGCTGAACCCGCTCCTCTTGCATTTTTTCCGCGATAACGTTACGCACCTGCCGGATGGTCATCCCGTGCAGCGACTGATTGAGGTAATTTGCTGCCTGCTGCAGCTCATCTCCGCTGGGCAGATTCTCCCCAACTTTGATTATCTTGTTCTGCACCGCCCCTGTACCCGAGACAAAAATTGCCAAGAGGCGATTATTCGACAAGGGGACAAACTCTATATGTCTGAAGCGCGAAGCGGAAAAACGCGGCACCAACACAACGCCGGTGTAACACGACATGTCTGAAAGGAGATTTCCCACCCGTTTCAGCAGCGCCTCTACATGCAGATCCACAGTAGTGCAGTGAGACTCGATGTTGCGCTGTTGCTTAGGGGAAAGGTCCCGCACCTGCAACATGGTATCGACGTAGAAACGGTAGCCCTTATCGGTAGGAATTCGCCCCGCGGAGGTGTGAGGAGAAGCGATGAAGCCCATCTCCTCCAGGTCCGCCATAACATTACGCACAGTTGCCGGCGACATCTTCTCTTGGTGCTGCTTGGCAATAGTGCGCGAGCCTATCGGTTCGCCCGAAGTAATATGTCCTTCAATGATTGCCTCTAATATGCCTAAACTGCGTTGATTCAGTCCCATAGCTCCCTGCCCTGCGTGTTTGCTCCTGCCGCCCAATGGCGCACAGTGCAGCCACACTAAATGATCGTGCGTGTTGATTAGCACTCAATATGCGCGAGTGCTAACAAGGGTGAAGATAACAACGCCTCTACCCTTTGTCAAGACACGAGCAAAGGGTCTCTAGAGTAAAAACTCCTGTACATGGTGATTATACAGCAGCCACTCCTGTGGCGGGAGGTACCAGCGCCCTGCACTCCGGTGTAAAGCGGCGCCACACGCGCGGATAGCATGAGCATAAACGTTGGGGAACTCAACCCCGAAGAGGGCGTAAAACTCCCCCTCATCCACCCCCTGCGCCGTGCGCAACTGCAGATAAACCCACTCCGCCATGGCCCCCTGCGCGGTAAAACGTTCCACCTCATGGCGCGGATCCTCGCCGCGCTGCAGCGCGGCGACATAGCTGTCTACATCTGCTGCACATGCACTTCGTACCCCCCAACCAGCTTCGTTGAACGCATGTGCACCAGCACCACACGCATAGCAGGTGCGACGCCCCCAATACGCCAGATTATGGCAACATTCCCGTCCCGGGCAGGCGTAGTTAGAGATCTCGTAGTGACGATAGTTCAGGGTGCGCAAAGCTTGGTGCCAAGCTAAATACTGCTGGCGAAACTCCTCCTCATCACTCTCAACAAGGAGTCCCTGCGCTGCCTGAACTCCAAAGGGGGTCTCTGGCTCTAAGGTGAGACCATAAACTGAAACGTGCTCCGGCATCAGGTGTGCCAGCATGCTCTGATCCGCTTCCATCCATGCATGTTTAAGAGAGGTATCGCTCCCGTCCGGGAGGGCGAACATCATATCTATATTTATATTTTCGAAGCCCGCAGCACGTGCATTGGCAACACACTCAAGCGCCGCCGCCCCGCCATGTCTTCGCCCCAACAGCTGCAAAGCACCATCTTGAAATGACTGCACCCCGATAGAGAGGCGGTTTACCCCCAACGCACGCACCTCTTTTAGCCAGGTTGGAGAGGCCGTAGAAGGGTTCACCTCCAGACTGAATTCAAGGCCAGCATCACATTCTGCCGCAGCTTCCAGCGCCATAACAATGCGCCCCACTTGAGCGACACTCAAAAGCGACGGGGTCCCTCCCCCCACAAACACGCTACCCAACGTAGTCTCTGCCGGCAAACACCGCTGGATATCCAGACACAAGGCATCGACATAGGTATCCGGCACCGCAGCTCTACCCAGGGGGACAGAGTAAAAATCACAGTAGAGGCATTTACACATGCAGAATGGGATATGGAGATATAGAGAGGTTGCTGGAGCGATTGTGTGCGCAGAAGACATGATAAGGCCGCTAGAATCGAAGATAGACGAAATGAAGCAACAAAAGAGAAGAGAATCCCGGGGTTTAAACGCACTGCGCCGGAGCGTTTACCTTCACTCCGGCGCAGAGATAGAACTTCGATGAAACCTATGTTGCCAAACCGCTGGCTAATTTCACAAGTTTAGTGAAAATATTTCCCATTCACCAACATGTGCACTGCTACACTCGCAAGGTAGCCCAGAGTGATAATCGGGGTAAACACCAAATGGCGTCCGAAGGTGTAGATACCGCGTGCTGACCCCATGAGGGCAACACCTGCAGCAGAACCGATGGAAAGCATACTGCCACCCGCTCCCGCAGTTAATGTTACCAAGAGCCAGTGCCCGTGAGACATATCTGGCTCCATACTCAGAACCGCAAACATTACCGGAATATTATCTACGATGGCAGAAAGAAATCCGACAAGGACGTTAGCGTTAAACG
Organism: uncultured Desulfuromonas sp.; assembly: GCA_964508035.1. Taxonomy (GTDB): domain Bacteria; phylum Desulfobacterota; class Desulfuromonadia; order Desulfuromonadales; family Desulfuromonadaceae; genus JAIVHC01. The sequence continues at coordinate 2,248 of CAZDRL010000050.1, read as the reverse complement.
CCCCCAGGTCCTGATACATAAACTGGGATGCCATGGCGAGATAACCGAACTGACCCAAACCACCAACGCACATAATTATGCCGTAGAAAAACAGCAGGGTATCCCACTCCGCCGCCGCAATCCTGCGGAACAGATCAAAGCCATCATTGTCTTCCGCGCTAAGCCCCGGGGGAAGATCTGCCATATTGGCTGCGAGCTCATTAAACTTGATGTAATAGGACATGAAACCCAAGTATCCAAGCCCGAGCATCATCCCTGCCGCAGGGGGAAGATGGAGGAAGTTGTGAAACGATACTGCGGTAGCGATAGTACACAAAAACAGGATCATAATCCGCTTAGCGCCGAACTTCATCTCAACCGATTCATCTACCGCTTTAGGCCTCTCTTTACTGATCAAGAAGTGCATGATACCCGCAGGAACTAACCAGTTAACCAGAGAAGGGATGACAAGGGCAAAAAACTCAGTAAACTCTACCATCCCCTTCTGCCATACCATCAGGGTTGTTATATCGCCAAAGGGGGAAAACGCCCCACCGGCATTTGCAGCCACTACCACGTTCACACAAGCCATAACCACGAAACGCTGGTTAGACCCCCCCACGGCCATCACCACCGCACCCATGAGCAATGCCGTAGTCAGGTTGTCTGCAACGGGAGAGATGACAAACGCCAGCGCACCGGTAAGCCAGAAGATAACCCGCAGAGAGAAACCGCGCGATACCAGCCAGCAACGCAACGCCTGAAACACGTTGCGCTCCTCCATGGCGTTGATGTAGGTCATCGCCACCAGGAGGAACAAAAACAGTTCCGCATATTCCACCAGATTATGGAGGATCGCGCCATGCGCATGATCCAGCATTCCGGCAGACTTGTAACTAAATGCAACCAGAATCCAGATAATTCCGGCAGCAAGAAGTACCGGCTTACTTTTACGTAGATGGATTTGTTCTTCAGCGATGACCAGACTATAGGCTGCGACAAAGAGAACCAGGGCAGTAATGCCCAGAGTCGAGCCCGTCATGTTCAGGATTTGGCTCCCACCCTCACTGGCAACAGCGGGCAGAGCAAACAAGGTGAGCAACAACGTTAAAAGTATTTTCACAATTTCCCCCGTAAAATAAAAACATAGAACATAAACAGAAAAATAACTCTGAGAAGCTGTACTCAGACCTTTTCAGAGCCGGCACACAAAACAAGAAAATACACATTACATACTACATACGCTCCCAACAGCCCCCATACGCGGAAGATGTTGGAATCTGCAAGATACTTCACCACAATAAAAGCTATTTACGTGTTCATTCTAATTTTTGCTGTGTTCACCCATACCAATTTTACGGTTTCTTTGGTTTGCCCGTACCAAATTGTACTTTAATATCACCGCGATGCTCTACGTGTCAACAAAGCAAATCCCCTGCGCCGGTTTCTGCTCCATTTGCATACCCTTGATTATTAGGCGTTTTCAGCATGGCAGAATCATTTTGCCCCCTTGCTAGAACTGCATGCGCTAGTCTATACTGCTGGGCGTAACAGCTTGAAACGAGAAGATTTTTTCCCACATATGTTATCTACAGGAGATCGCCTAAAGATGAAACAGGATGTCACTGCAGGGGTTGTACAATTTAATATAAAGCTTGGAGATATCAACTCTAACATCGACACCGCCGTGGCTGGGCTCCGGCGCCTAGCCAGCCAAAATGTTCAACTGGCGGTGCTGCCCGAAATGTGGAGCTGTGGCTACGATTATCGTAACCTTGCAAGCCTCGCGGAGGAAACTCCGCGCATATTAGAGCTATTAAAAAAACTTTCTGCCGAACTCGATATGGTCATTGTTGGAAGTCTGCCAGAAAAAGAGAATGACACCCTGTACAACACCCTGTACGTTGCGGACCAAGGGGAGATTGTGGATAGCTACCGCAAGCTGCACATGTTTTCCACCATGGGAGAGGACCGTTTCTTAAGCCCCGGTGACCGCACCTGCGTAGTCCCCACTTCGGCGGGACGTTTAGGGCTGGCGATCTGCTACGATCTGCGCTTCCCTGAATTGTTCCGCAAAATGGCTCTCGAAGGGGCTGAGATTCTGTGCATCCCTGCCGAATGGCCCAAACCACGGCAGGAACACTGGCGTACCCTGCTGCGGGCGCGCGCCATAGAAAACCAGATGTTTGTGGCTGCAGCCAACTGTTGCGGCATTCAGGGAAAACTCGACTTTTTTGGGATGAGCATGCTGATTTCAGCGCGCGGAGAT
>CAZDRL010000049.1:3283-14141 GCA_964508035.1 uncultured Desulfuromonas sp. | reverse complement strand
GCCCCAGGTATGGTTAACACCACAGGGAGCGAATCTTCTGCTTCAGCTGATGCGGTAGGTGAAGTTGAGGGGGAAGGCGCTCAGGATGGCACCGCTACACCTCCCTCTTCTGCCACCGGGGTAGAAGACCTGCCCCCAGAAGAGCTGCAACAGGTGCAGAAACTTAAACTCCGCGATCAGGAGGTGCGCACCCACGAAGCAGCCCACGCTGCGGTGGGGGGGCAATATGCTGGCGCCCCGACGCTGGAGTATGAAACTGGCCCAGACGGAAAGCGCTATGCGGTTGCGGGAAAAGTAAACATCGACCTGAGCAAGGTTAAAGACAACCCGCAGGAAACCATCGCCAAGATGGAGCAGATTCAAGCTGCGGCCCTGGCGCCAGCCCAACCTTCCGCACAGGATCGACGTGTTGCCGCACGCGCAGCCCAGATTGCCGCGCAGGCGCGCATGGATCTGCGTATAGAACAAAGTGAAGCAGCACCTGCGCAGACAGCAACATCTCCTGCTTCTGCCACCCCCGCACCCCAAAGCAGCGCAGAGGAAAACGCACACCAGCCCGCGCGAGTCTCTCCGCCTGCGGTTAGTATAGAATCACTCCGCTGGGCCGGAGCCGTTGCCTGAACCACATCCCTGCGCGGCGATTTTCCTACTCCGCCCCTGAATCTAATACCGCCAAGGTAAATTTAAAGCCATTCTTCTGCAAAATCTCACGTCCGCGAATACTTATATCGGCAGTGAAGTTAAACTGTTGCTGCGGATCGACTGGATACGCCCTAACCTTATAATGGGTGCCCCAAGGTTTCTCCTTCAGTACCACCACAATAGTCTCGTTAAGAGATACGTACGCACTGCTCAGAGCAACGTCGTACAGGATATCTCGCACTTTGCCCCCGTCATGATGTGGATCAAGATAAAAATCGGTTACCGTTTGCAGCCGGGGCGTACCATTGTTGGCGTTGGCGATCACTTCATTCCAGATCTTCAGGTGCGGGATGTGATACAGCGTATCATCTGCACTGGTAACCTGCACCGTACGCAACCCCACATGGGTTACCTCGCCGTACACGCCTCCAATCTCGATCCAGTCCCCGCTGCGATACGGGCGCTCTCCAGTAGCGACAATCCCTGCAATCAGACTACTGGCATAGTCCTTGAGGGCAAACCCAAGCGCGATCCCCAGAGAACCAAACAGCGCCACCATATTCTGCAGCGAGGGTTCGATAATGATAGGAACGCTGAGAAGAAATGCCAGTATTATGATGATTAGACGCAACAGCGGCACCAGCGCTAAAACGTAATGCCGCCGTTGATCGTGCAGGCGCGCGGCAATCCACGGGAACACTTTCTGCAGTGCCATGGTACTGGCTATGGCAACTGCCAAGATCAGAGCAAGGTGCAGCATTGCGGATGGATCGAGGGAATTGAACATATCCGCGATCTTTACTTTTTCCATCTGTTTTACCCCCAAAACTGATCTATCAGGTAGTTGCGTTCGCGCAGGTAAGTACAGGTGCCAGCATACCCGAGCGGAGCTACATACCAGAACTGCTCACACTCCTCGACAATTCCCCGTCCCTGAAGACGCAACAATGTTGCCATTATGCGCGCATGCGACATGGGCAGGAGCCGGGGAAGCAATTCCTCCGGCAGCCCTCGATGTAAAAGCAGAGTGTGGAGGATAAGGGCAACACTGTCCGTGCCATCCGCGGGAGGGAGCGGGCTGGCAGGCAAGGGAGCAACCCATACGGTGGGGGCGGTGTCTTCCTTGGATTCATCAACGTCCGCATCACCCTCTTTAGTTTCCGCCGATTCCGGTTCGGAGCGCAGAACATCGCGCCAGTAGCGCAGCGCCAGCCCCACATTGCCGCGCGTACGCACCGCAAGTTTTACCATCGCCGCACTCGCCTGTGCATCACCCCCATCTTCGGCACAGAGCACCGTGTCGCCATTGCTTGCGTTCTTGAAAGTGTAAGGGGTACTGATATGGGTCACGCTCAACTGACGCAACAGGCGGGTCAAACGTGCACCATCAAACGCCTGCAGGGTAAGAACGCTGGAAAACTGTGCTGGCCACACATGTTGCAGATACGCCCACGCCCAGCTATCACACCCTATAATCCCCGCACCGTAAGTTCCGCGCAGCGCCTGTTCGAGAAAATGGCGCACCAGATCGAGCCCCTCGGCATGGCGCAAATAGCAGCGCTCCAACTCAGGCATCACCCAAGGCTGCTCTCCAGGTTGCGGAATTTGTTCCCATGTGCGCTTGCGCTGCAGAATATCAGCATAGCTGGGCGCTTCAAAACATGAAGCCTGGCGTGCCGCGGCCCAAGCACGTAAAATCTTGGCATGCCCGCTCCACGGCGCCCCAACCACAAAAACCACCTTAGGCTCTCCAGCGGCCCCACTCCAACCGCCAAGGGCCTCCTCCAGTGCTGACAAAGCGCCGCTCCAATCCACCGGACCGGTGAGGAGTTGTAAAAACTCGGCAGGTAGACGCTGCAGTTCAGATTCAGACTTGAAAGGGCTTTCCTCCTCCGCTGAATCACGCCTGAATATCCGTTTGATAGCATCCCAGCGACGTACAATATGCTCTGTGCCACTTTTAGGTGCAACAAATGCACTCGGTGAAACAAACTCCCACAGTGGGGGCGCTTCATCCTCAGCAGGTGACGCAGATTTCGGTGTTTGTGTTTGCTTCCCCATATCCCCTTCCCGAATTTAAAGTAACTGTTACCTTCTTTTTTGCCCGGATAAACCTCTTACAGCAGAGGAGCGACACCTCCAGCCACCGCACACCAGATCCACCCAAAAATTGACCTGGATCAATGGCGATCTTTTCATAGCATGGCATATTGTAGTTTATCCTTAGTTTATCCTGTAGTTGCGCTTAGCGATTAAACCACCAAAGGCACCAAGGTCCCCACCATCCCAAAACCCCTTTAAAGGAGCTCTTCACCATGTACACAAATCTGTTGCGCTATAGCGGCATTGCCATCCTCATCACCCTGATACTCCTGACCTCTGGCGGCAGCAAAGTGGCACAGGCCAACTCCACCATCCAATGCCACTGTTTCCAAGAGCGCATGTTTGATACGAAAAAACCCGGAGCTGCAGACGCCTACTATCTCGCTACCACCCACAACGCCTTTTATGCACAAGCTGGGGGAGCGAACAAAAAAATAATCGTGCGTGCGCGCCAGCGTGGTTTGCACGAAGAAGATCTGTGGCTCGCATTTGCATTAAGTCAAAACCACACTAACGAACTGGAACAATTGCTTACAACCAGACTACAACATACCAGCTGGAATGACACACTGAAAGCGGTAGGGATCGAAGCCGATGCCCTAAGTCTTGAGCTCAAGCGCGCCCTGCAGGGAGAACCAAGCAATATAACAGAGGAAACCCTGATGCAGGCTCTGATGCAACATAACCTTGCTGATACCGTCCAATTACAAGAGCTCCTCGTGCTCAACCCAAGTGCGAAGGAGTTTCTTGCCAGTATTCTGCTTCAGCAATATGGCAAACAGAGCGCACCCGAATATCTGCGCCTGGTGCGCAGCGGCGCACATTGGGACTGGCTCATGCATGAAGCGGGGATCGATATTACCCAAGTAGAACAGCTATGGGCCTACGCTCTTGGGCGCAAAGCCTGATACGCTGCGCCACCGATAACAAAATCGGGCACATAGTATATGTATAACAGTTACTATGTGCCCGATTTCTTGTGCCCGATTTTTCGTGTTGCTTATTGCAGCATTTCTCTGCACAACCTCAGCCTTGACAGGATTCTAGATATTCCTTCAATACCACGGCCTGATTATGCTCCGGGTCGCGCGCGCCATAAATCAGGGTAAGGCGCTTGTGTTTCATGCCCTTAAGCAGCTCTGCGCCCAGCTTGTTCTCCTTTAACTCCGCAAGGTAGCGCACCCTAAATTCCTCCCACTTTGCCGGATCGTGATCAAACCATTTACGCAGTTCCGTCGAAGGGGCGATCTCCTTATTCCACTCATCCAGAGCCAATTTCTGTTTGGATACCCCGCGCGGCCACAGGCGGTCGACCAGAACGCGATAGCCGTCTGAAGGAGCGGGGTCCTCATATGCGCGTTTAATCTGAATCTGCATAGAGTTGCCTTTCTGAGCCATCAGCTCACTGCGGGGTTATCTTTTTTCAGTTCTGCGATCTGCTGCCTGAGTTCCTTCTCCTTGTTCCAGGCCTTGGTAACGTCGCGCAAAATGGAGGCCATCCCGATAATTTTGTTGTCATCATCCCGCAGTATAATCATGGAAAAGGCACAGGAAAGCTGACCGCCATCCTTACGCAGGGCCGGAACCGAAAGTAACTCGTATTTGCCGTAGCGAATCTCTCCGGTTTCTATGGCGCGGTTATATCCATCCCAGTGGCGCTGGCGCAGACGCTCTGGAATGATCAGGTCGAGGGATTGACCGATCGCTTCAGCAGCGCTGAAGCCGAAAACATGTTCGGCCCCTTCGTTCCAGAGGCGAATAATCCCCTCACGATCAGAAAACAGAATCGCGTCGGGCGCATGTTGAACAATCTGCATGTACTCTTTACAACCAAGCGTTGTAGACATCTTTTCCCTCCTGGAGATACAGGTTAAAAAAATTTATTATCGGCCCACTCTACAGATGCAAACCCGTGTTGCATTTGACTGAAGTCAAAAAAACCCGCTCTAACTTGACAATAGTTTGGGTAACAGCTTTGATACTTAAAGAATAATACCAGTTGCGGAGTGGATGTACATGAAGCAACCAAGCTAAAGCTTATTTTACTTGCCAGCATATGGAAAAAACATGGAATTTACAGATCTAGAGCACGCATGCACAGTTTTTGGCCTGAAAGATAAAGCGAGTTATGCCGAAATCAAAAAACGGCACCGGGAACTGCTCCGCCAATACCATCCAGATCACAATGCAGACGTTGATGGAGAGATGATTCGGCGTATCAATGAAGCATACGCGGTACTGGAGGAGTATTGCGCCAACTACCAGTTCAACTTCAGTAAAGAGGAGCTATTCCAGCAGAATCCGGAAGCGCGCTTGCGCGACCAGTTTGCCTATGACCCCATATGGGGTGGCGCCGCACAACAGAAACCGCAGAAATAAGGTTGCCACTACTGGCGCAAAGGATAACCCCTAATAGCGCACAAACTGGCAGCCCCAGATAGATTGAAAATTTTGGAAAAAACTCCACTTGGATTGATAGATGTCAATTTTAAGGGTAAGCTTCAGGGGTAAAGTGGAGATATTGCACCGGCATTAAAACTGAGCAATGCAGTGCAACCTTTTGATTTACACCAGCATAAAGGGGGACAAAACTATGGCCAAAACAGTATGGGTTGATGAAGAAGAATGTATCAGCTGCGGGTTGTGTATAGACAATCTTCCCGAAGTGTTCCAGTACAACGATGAGGGCAAAGCTGAAGCCTTCGATAGTGCCGGTGCCAGCGAAGATGAAATTCAAAGCGAAGCGATCGACCAATGCCCGGTGGAATGTATTCACTGGAAGGAATAGGAACGAGAGCTTCCATGTTGCCCGCCAGGAGCTAAGCACGAACCTCACTACCAGGGAGTGGACCCTCCAAGGGTCCGCTCCAGCTGGAGTCTGGCCGCAGCGCCAGGTCGGCATAATCAAGATACCAGCTTGCGATCCAGACCTCGGTACTGCACCGCCTCGGCCAGATGCGGCTGATGGATATCGTCCTCGCCGGCCAGGTCGGCAATGGTGCGGGCGACTTTGAGAATTCGTGCATAACTCCGCGCCGAGAGCCCCAGACGGTCGGTCACCATCTCCAGGAGCTTATCCCCCTCGGCATCGATAGGGCAGAACTTGCGGATATGCCGCGCTTCCATCTGGCTGTTGGAGTGGATGTTAAGCTGGGCAAAGCGCTGTTGCTGTATGGCGCGTGCAGCTTCCACACGTGCGCGGATGGTGGCGGAACTCTCCGGCTGGTGCTGTTGTGACAACTCCTGATACGGGATGCGCGGCACCTCCACATGCAGGTCGATACGATCTAGCAGGGGGCCGGAAAGGCGGTTGCGATAGCGCTCCAAGTTGGCAATGGAGCAGGTGCATTGATGCTGGCTATCGCCTAAATAGCCACACGGACACGGATTCATCGCCGCCACCAGCATGAAAGAGGCTGGATAGGTCAAACTCATGCTTGCACGACTGATAACTACCATGCCGTCTTCCAGGGGCTGGCGTAGCAACTCCAATACATTTTTTTTAAACTCTGTTAATTCATCTAAAAAAAGTACGCCGCGATGCGCTAAGGAGGTTTCGCCGGGGCGCGGATAACTGCCGCCTCCAACCATACCCGCATCGGAGATGGTGTGATGTGGCGCCCTAAAGGGGCGCTGGGTTATCAGGGCATCGCGCTTTGCCAACAACCCGCACACAGAGTGGATTTTGGTGGTTTCGAGCGCTTCATCAAAGGTAAGGCGGGGGAGGATAGTGGAGATACGCCGCGCGAGCATAGTCTTACCACTTCCGGGGGGGCCAACCATCAACATATTGTGCCCGCCGGCGGCGGCCACCTCGAGAGCGCGTTTCACATGCTGCTGCCCGCGCACCTCAGAGAAATCCGCCATCCCGGTCTCAACTTCAGGATCAAAAACCTCGGGTATCGGTTCCGGCTCGATGCGACACTCGCCGTTGAGAAACCCCACCACTTCGCTGAGATCGCGCACTGGATACACTGGAAGATTGTTCACTACCGCCCCTTCTGGAGCGTTCTCCTGGGGCAGGATAAGACCATCCACATCCCATTGGTGTGCGGCACACGCCACCGCCAGACACCCATGCACCGGCTTGATGCGTCCATCAAGGGAGAGTTCTCCCATATAGAGATAGCGGCGCGCATTCTCCTTCAGAGTACCGGTTGCACTCAGTATCCCAATCGCAACCGGCAGATCCAAGGATGCGGCATCCTTGCGGATGTCCGCCGGGGCGAGGTTAACCGTAATGCGGCGTACCGGGAAATCGAAGCCACTGTTTTTAATTGCGGACTTCACCCGATCTTTACTCTCTTTTACTGCCCCTTCCGGCAACCCCACCGTAGCAAACTGGGGCATCCCCTGACTTACATCCACCTCTACTTCAACTGGATACGCATCGATACCGATTAGTGCCCCTGAATATAAACTTGCAAGCATGTCTCACCTGTGTATTGACGATAATTATCTAAAACTAACCACATCAATATAACAGGAGGGTTTGCATGCAGCAAATAATGTTTTTGCAATAGAAACAAACAAGGGCGCACCCCCGCAGCGCTGGGATCCGGTCTGTTTTTCGTTTAGGTAGCATTGGAGCTTCTGTATCAGAGCGCCTTGAGCCCCTCTTGTTCCATAAGTTCAATGCCATAGTCGATCGCAACCGCATAGGACATATTGGTCATAGCCTTCACGGTCTTACTTCCATCTGTGTAGTCCAGCGCTGCACTGGTTGCGTCGAAACGCCCGTTGACAATTCCGATTACGAGCCCATCTTCTACCCCTACGAGTGGGCCGCCACGATCTCCGTCGTGAATCATATTGTCGAACAGTAAAATTTTACTCTCATTGCGCGACAGCACTTTGGCGCTGGTCACTGCGCTTAGCGCCATGAGGGAGTGCAGCGCCTGATGCCCGAATGAGAACCCCAGCGACATCACCTGACTGCCCACCATGGTGCTCTCTGCGGTACCGATAAAATGGTCCGGCAACTGCATCTCAATCTGTTGCTCCATCTGCAGCAGAGCTATGTCGCGGTCGAGATTGCGGCTTACCACCTTCACCGGAATTGAGGTCACCGTTTCATAGCTGATGGGGGTAAATTCGTTCCCCGGGGGGGCTGGCACTACAATCAGGTGTGCATCCTCCTGCGGGATAATATGGGATACCGTGAGCAGATAACCCTCCTCGTGCACGAGAAAAGCCGAGCCCAGGAACTGCACCACCTCCCCCTCGCTGCGGAACACCATCATGCATCCACCACAAAATTTCTGATATACCGTTTTAAGCATAAATACTCCGTATCTGTAGCTGCAATTATTCGTGTAGAACCGAGCGGTATGACGTTATGTCAAGGCTTAAGCCACTCCTGCACCCGCTCTGGATAGGTGCGCATCCAGCGTTGCGCCTTCTCATACGGATAGATGCCGTGATCCGCCTGATTCCAGATCATGTAATGGGATGACTCATCCACACTCCAATAAAACTTATCCAGCACTGCGTACACTCGCGGCATATCCTCCTTAAGCCCCTTGCGGGCAAGGGTGTGAATCTTTTCGGCATCACCAAATATATTCTGCGGATCTTCAAGAAATTTAAGTTTCCAGCGCGCAAACATCCAGTGCGGAGCCCAACCGGTTACCACCATCCAGCGTTGGTGCCGGATAGCATTGGAAAGTTCTGCGGTCATGGAGACTTCACTTCCAGCGACAATGCGATACTCCTCCAAGCCATAAGCTTTTAGAGCTTCATGCGCGCGCTGCATAATCCCCGCTTCAGGATCAATGCCGATAATGGTGCGCCGAAAGTTATCCGTGTACTGCTGCAGATCTGCAATAGACTCCGCAGTGATGTACGGACGCGCACGCTCCCCGCGTCCCCCAGTCTGGCGCCCCACCCTGACATCTGGCACGACCAGGCCGATACGTGCTCCCTCCAGGTTGGGGCCCAGATCATCTACCTGATCTTTATATTGCGCCATATAGTCCTGATGAGTAATCGGCAACCATGCCGACAGGATCGCATCAACTCGCCCGTCTGCAACAGCAGCCCACATTTCGTCTGCTTCCATGCGCTGCAGTTCTACCGCCTGGCCAAGCTTCTCCTGCAATACCGCCTGCACCATATGGGCACTCGCGATAGAGGACGACCAATCGACATAACCTATTTTAACTTTTTGCGCCGCGTGGACAGGCTCCACTGCGGAGCTAAAACCAATGGTAAGGAGTGCGATGACAATTACACAGTATCTGGTGATGGGGTGTAGCATAGTTTCCTCCTGTTTTGTGCGCAGATGACCAATATTGCATAAATCCACCTACCACAGACGTTTCCGCCCGAAAGTAGGTAACTTTTCAGCCGCCAGCGGCTTCAGCTCACGGGTTTTCGCCCCATCGAAGGAAAGCTCGAAGCTCTGTCCCTCTTTGTATTCCCCCAGCCCCTTATGCAAGGACACGCACATTCCGAGCAAAATCACCGAAAATGGCAATCCCGTAGCAACTGCTGCAGTCTGCAGCGCAACCAACCCCCCACCATAAAGAAGTACCGTCGCCACAACCCCTTCGAGAATAGCCCAAAAAATACGTTGAATCACGGGAGGCTCGGTATTGCCTCCGGCCGTAATAATATCAATAACCAGCGAACCAGAGTCCGACGAAGTAACAAAAAAGGTGATCACCACTACCACCGCAAGCATCGAACTAACTGACTGCAAGGGGTAATGTTCGAGTAATTTAAACAGGGAGACAGGGACATTCTCCTGTACCGCTTTCGCAATACCGCCGGCACCAAACATTTCGATATTGATCGCGCTATTCCCAAATACGGTGATCCACACAAAAGTGATAAAGGTGGGAATCAACAATACCCCCTTAATGAATTCCCCCACGGTACGGCCATAGGAGACGCGAGCGATAAACATCCCCACAAAAGGGGACCACGAAATCCACCAGCCCCAGTAAAAAAGGGTCCACGCCTGTTGCCAATCGGTAGCCTCGTAGGTTTCATTCCAGGTCGCGAGCTGGGGCAGATTCTGAATATAGAAGCCGATATTTTCCATCAGCGCTTTCATAATAAACAGGGTTGGCCCCATCAGGAGCACAAACAGCATCAAGCCTCCAGCTAAGTAGACGTTGATCTGACTCAGAAGTTTAATCCCACCGTCAATGCCGCGGATAACCGACCAGGTAGCAACAGCAGTAATGCACAAAATCAGGATCATCTGCACAAACACAGACTGCGGCATCCCGAACAGGTGGTTGAGACCAGCATTGACCTGCTGCACCCCAAGTCCCAGGGAGGTGGCAACCCCAAACAAGGTCGCCACAGTGGCCATTATATCGACAATGTTTCCTATGGGACCGTAGATGCGCTCACCCAGGAGCGGATAAAACACGGAACGGATAGAGAGCGGCAACCCCTTATTAAACGCAAAAAAGGCCAGGGACAACCCCACAATGGCGTAAATCGCCCAGGGGTGCAGACCCCAATGGAGAAAGGTGAGATCCATGGCAACGCGTGCGGCCTCTGGCGTGCCCGGCTCTACCAACGGGGAGGCGACAAAATGAAACATCGGTTCCGCCACCCCATAAAACAACAGGCCAATCCCCATCCCGGCGGAAAACAGCATGGAGAACCATCCCAGAGTGGTAAATTCCGGCCGCGCCTCGGCACCGCCAAGACGAATACCGGAGAATCGCCCCAACAGCAGCGAAATCACATACACCAGAACAATATTCATGGTCCACACAAAGAACCAGCCGGCATACGTACCAATGAAGTTCTGCACTTGGGAAAAGAAATTATCAACCCTGGCCTGGAAGATAAGGGTCAACGCCACAAAGGCGACAATCATCCCCGCAGAGATAAAAAACACCCAGGGGTGCACATCGAGATGAAACCATCCCCCCTCTTCCGGGTTTTTGCGATCGTTTTGCTCCATACACATAGCTCCCACATTTAAGATGCTCCCACTTCTGGCGAGCAATATAGAGTTGGAACCAGCTTTAAAGTTCGCCGCAGGCATACATGGCTATAGCAGCATGTTAAAATCTGGCAGCATGTTAAAACCTGGCCCAATTCAGTTACATCCAATAAAAAATAGCTTGAGATTACTAACATTTCA
>CAZDRL010000049.1:0-3183 GCA_964508035.1 uncultured Desulfuromonas sp. | reverse complement strand
AAGGATTACCACCCATGCCACATAGGGCTGATTTTATACCTGCGCTTGCTGAATCTGAGTTATCTACAGCTGAATCCAGAGCACAAACGTGCCGCACCACGAACCATAGCTGAATGCTCTTCTCGCTGCTGATACTGTTCAGCACGGCTTTTCTTGCCGCCACCATTCTGCCGCTTTCCTCCGAAGTGGTTCTGTTTGCACTGCTGCGCGAAGGGCACTCACCTGCTTTGTTGGTTGCAGTCGCGACTATGGGGAACACTCTGGGTGCCGTGGTCAACTGGTGGATGGGAATATATATCCTCCATTTTCGTCACCGACGCTGGTTCTACTTTAATGCGCGCCAGATTGAGCGCGCGCAACAGTGGTTCCAGCGCTACGGTTTTTGGACCCTGCTGCTTGCCTGGCTCCCTGTGGGTGGAGATGCACTCACCCTGATCGGCGGGATCATGCGTGTCCCCATGTGGCTGTTCTTGCCGCTGGTCGCCATGGGTAAAGGGCTACGCTACATTGCGGTGGTCTATTTTAATGCGTGGTGGTAGGAAAGGAGGTAACGTAAGGGGTACGCTGTGGCGTACCCCTTACGTTGAAATTATATTCAAGGAGATGTGTCTTTACTGCAGGGGAATACTGAGGAGGTAGCTGGCTTCGTTGCTGTCGAGCAGATTGCCTACGTCGGTTGCAAGCATGTATGCCTGACCGTTGGCAATGCCGATCCCCTGGAGAGGTCGTTCGAGCTTATCTCCCACGGAGCCTTTAATTATCATGCCGTTGCGGTATTTAAACACCGCAAGCCAACTGTTATCTATAGCAGAGGCTACCCCTACACTGCGCAGGATGTTGCCGTCTGCAGCCGGTGCCACAATTTCACGTCTACCATCGCCATCCAGATCTGCCGCCACCGGCGCAACTTCAAAACTGGCATTGTTGATCATCGGATTCTTGGCATCGGGGTCCACGTCATAGGTTACGGTAGAGACCGAACCTCCAATCTCGCTGCTAGATTTGTAGATCTGCTCCGTGCCCTGGAATATATACAGACGCCGCTTGCGTATATATATCGCCTCCACCTTACCATCCCCTGTTACGTCAGTGAGAAGCGCACCAAAAACCTGAAACGAGCGCGGCAGCACCATAGGAGGTGGCGATGCTTCAAATTTACCATTGCGCAACGTCAGCGCATCCACACCCCTGCCGTAGAACGATTCGCGCTCAAACTCTTGCCCCAAAAGCAACTCTGAACGCATGTCCCCATCGACATCAAACCCTGCAACCATACGGGAGTAGCCGCGAATCACCGGCTCAAGGGTAGAACCTTCCAGTTTGAGCAGATCGGTGTTGATCCGCTCATCATGCCACACCGTAACTGCTAGGTAAGCTTCCCCCGGCTCGGGCTGATACCAGCTCAGTGACAATATCTGCCCCATAGTGATGCTGTCACCAGTTGCAACCGATTCCAATTTTTCTCCTACACTAAACACCTCAATGGTTCCGCCATCGGTGGTAGCAAGGAGAAGTTTGCCGTTTACCTTCTCAAAGTCAGCCATGGCGGTTTTTTTCTTGAATTGCCCAATCTTATTGAAGCGCGGGAACTCCATACTGAAAATATCGGAACCCGTAGTGATCCGCGCGGTTTCGCCTGAGGGTAACGTTTCGTATTGCACTGCGCCCTTGCCCACTCCCGGCGTTGCAAGTGCATTCACTGCGGCGCCCCCTGTGACGGCCATCCCTGTCCCGGTTGCTGTTGCGCTGGAAGCATCTGTAGCCACCGGAGCTGTGATAAGATCAGTAGGTATGCTCTGCGCTGCCGCTACGACCGGTTGCTCCGGTGCGTAAGAACGGATCAAGACCCCCTTACTATCGCGCACCTCAAGGCCATTGGGGGTCACAGTAAAAAACAGATCTGCAATGGTGGCGCTCATGCTGTCCTGCCATTCCAGCTGCGGCAGCGCGCGCCGCAGATCGGCGTACATCGCTTCGAACACACCAGTTTCATCTTTAAATATCGCACTCAGGTTGCTAAAGCGCTCCAGCTTTGTCCCCGCGTCGATGGCCGCAGAGGCCTCCGCGTTAAGCACCTTTGCGTAAGAGTAGCCGGTTTTAACTTGGGTAACCTGGAGCACTGCCATGGTTTTATCCAGCGTACCGAGGACCTTCTTCGTCACTGGATGGACTATCTGCGCCCCCTCCTCTACCACCGCCAGCAAATCCCCCACTGCCACTCCGGTGGAGCCATCCAGATCGATAATATATTCATCGATACTGGCAGCCATCACCACCACACCGGAGGTGGGGGAAAAATCTTTCTCAACCTTCTCAACCACACCCGCAAGAGCAGACACACTCAGCAGCATCCCTGCCAACAACGCCGTTACCGTGAAACTGAAGTTCTTCAACTTGAACCCTCCATATGCCAAATTCAACATGTTGTTCGCTATTTTTTATCCACGCATCAAAGATATAATTTATCGAATTATACCGCGTTCGCCAGGGACTGCCCACACCCAAACTGAAAACTAACAAAAAAAGCCGGGCACTATGGGCCCGGCTTTTTCAATCCAACCTTTTTTAATCCAACTTATACTGCATTGCTTAGAACTTATAGCGGATTCTAGAGTTTATAATATAGATGTCCTCATCAGAACTACCATCGCTATCGATCTCATAGTAATCCATGGCGTTATCAGTAATCAGATAACCCCCCTGAATAGCGATCTCGGTATTGCTGAACAGCTGATAACTGGCATACGCATCAAACTCCACCCCAATCTTATCGTTTTTACGCCACTTACCATTATTATCGCTGTACTCAATATCTTCTGCAGTCATCAGATACAGAGCTGCAGCCCCAACTCTGAGCTTATCCGACACTTGGTAGTCGTAGCCGAGGCGGTTCAGGATAAGACCCTTATCCTGCAGATAGGGTGAGGCAGAGAAATAGTCGTCGTCGGTATAACCTTCAAACAGCACCACGGAGTACTCAGAGTTGATGTCAACATCGGTAGCGACAAATGCATCCAGATCGGTATCCGTAGGATCATCATCCCCAGATGCATACCAGAAGGTGTAGGTGAGCTTCCCTTTACCGATGTGCATCCCGACATCGAAGTGGGCAAAATAGCCACCGAAATCGTAGTCATTCATGAAATCACCAGTCTGGTACATGAAGTCCCAGTTGGCAAAGAA
>CAZDRL010000048.1:0-14890 GCA_964508035.1 uncultured Desulfuromonas sp. | reverse complement strand
TGTTATTTTCCAAGCATCGCAAAATTTACGATCAAATCAGATATCTTGATAGCTCAGGGATGGAGATTGTCAGAATTAACTTTGATGGTCACTCTTCAACCGTTGTTCCGCCCGACCAACTTCAATCAAAAGCTGGGCGTTATTACTTCAAAAGCACGCTTGAACTTAACCGCGGGGAAGTTTATGTTTCACCGTTCGATTTAAACGTCGAAAATGGAGCAGTAGAGCGTCCATTTAAGCCCATGCTTCGCGTCAGCACTCCAGTCTTTGACAATGAAGGACACAAGCGTGGAGCGATTGTATTGAACTACTTGGGTCAAATTATGCTGGATCACTTGCATAAATATTTCAGTCAGGATGTTTCTAGCCTTATGCTACTCAATTCTGAAGGCTATTGGTTGAAAGGGTTAAGCCCAGAAGAGGAGTGGGGCTTTATGTTTTCTGAGCGGAATGAGGCCACCATGCAAAACAAGTTTCCCGACGTGTGGAAGCAATGCACGCAGTCTCACAGAGGACAGCTTCACAGCGCTAAGGGCTTATTTACCTTTGCAACTATCTATCCTTTGCAGAGTGGCCAGGTGTCGTGCCCTGGAAGTTGTGCCGAAGAGGGTGAGGTTCGAAGCACGATAAGTTCGAATGAATATTTCTGGAAGATTATCAGCTTTGTTCCACCGCAGGTGGTAAACGCCAAAATATATGGGTTGGTAAATGTCATTTTAATTGTATCTGCTGCTGGCGTAGCGTTGTTGCTTTTTCTGGCACATCAGGTTGCTACTAATGCTGTCCAGCGGGAGCAAACGTCTGCTCTAGTTCACTCAATGGCGTATAAAGACACTTTGACCGAGCTGCCAAACCGAAGGCTGTTTGAAGACCGATTGCAGCAGGAGGTTGCGCTAGCACAAAGAAGCGGCAAGAAAGTGGCAGCATTGTTCCTAGATCTAGATCACTTTAAAGAGGTAAATGATACCTTGGGGCATGAAGCTGGAGATCAGCTATTGCAGCAGGTAGCACGTCGACTCGAAAAACTGGTGCGCAAGTCTGATACTGTTGCAAGGCTGGGCGGGGATGAGTTTATCCTTTTGCTCAGTAACCTCGATAAGCTCCAAGATGCAGATATCGTAGCGGATAAAGTGATTCGGGAGCTTTCATCCACTTTTTCGCTCGCAGGGCAAGAGCTCCATGTGGGAACCAGCGTCGGGATCGCAATTTACCCCAGTGATAGCGAATCATTGGAACAGTTGATAGCCTGTGCCGACAAGGCGCTGTATCGCGCTAAGCAGGAGGGGCGTAATCGCTATGTTCGCTATGCTGACATGAATGACACTGCTGTATCGGGGTAGAAGAAAAAGACGGATCATTGATGCGGAGTTGTTAAAAAACATTCTGACATTCATAACGTGCGGCTCAGGTTTCAATGTTTTGGGTACCAAACACCTAAAGCAGAAGACTTTAGATATAAACAAACCCCATGCCTGCATTGCTCTGGCATGGGGTTTGTTGGAGTAATTGCCTTTTCGTGTTGATCATCCCTGTTTAGTTGTGCAATTTGCGCATTTTGTTAGCCAGAGATTTTATCTCCCCTAAATCTTCGGTCATCATGTTCCAGCCATACCAGTAGGCATAGTCAGGGTTGACGTGGAAAAATGCCTGGTAGGCGCGCATCCGGTGTTTCATGTACATACGCACCAGTATCTGGTCGATATGGGACAACTCATCGAGGTTCTCATCCCAGTTGGCTCCGTTGGTATGCATGAAGGTCAGCAGGAATGGATAGTTGTGTGGATAACCTGTCGGCTTCTGAATGATCCCTTCTTTGTACAGCGCTGCGACAGTTTCGATGGCATCTGCCATCAGACGATCAGCCTTGGTTAAAATGGCATCACCCATATCAAGTTGCTCTTTGGCGTAGTGGCGCGAATGGCACTGGGTGCAGGTGTCGAGCATTTTGTTGCGCTCTTTTTCCCACGAAGCCTGATCCAGCCTTGCCATATCGTATTCCTTGACTGCATCCAGAATAGCGGTAGGCTCGCCAGTTTCAGGGTCTAGAACTCCAAGAGCCTTGAGGATGGTCACGCGATCTGCGGCAGCTTGTGGATCTTCCGGCAGAGGCAGACGCACCCCAAGGAAGCCCCAGGCGGTGTGGTTTTCGTGGGTACCGTCGGGCAGATGACAGGTCTGGCACGTAGGGGCCGCAGCTTTTTCCGGCAGGTCGCCACTCTGCTTAACAAAATAGCGCATCCCATGCTTGGAGCTCGACCACATCTCCCACTGGGGATGGTCATACCCCATATGGCAGGTCTGGCAGGCCTGAGGGTTCTGCGCTTCCTTGAGCGAGAATGCATGGCGGGTATGACATTCATCGCAGGAGTTATTCTGGTAGCGATACCCTTTTGCTACCTGGTCGGCTCTTTGCGCTTCAGTTTTAATTCCCATATTATGGCAACCGCCACAGCCGCGTCCCCCTTCGATCAGCTCGTCCGGCGCCAGGTGGGTAGCTGGGATGGCATTGAGCACTGACCAGCCGTGATTGTGTTTCCCCTTGGTGAATTCGGTAAATTGCTTGCGATGGCACTGAGCACATTTTGTTTCATCGGGCAGGATTGCTTTCTGGTAGTCATTTGCATTTTTGTGGGCATTGCCGTGGCATACATCACAGGTTATCCCTACTTGCGAATGTCTGCTGGCTTCCCAGTCCATAACCTGCCCTGGCGAGTTCTTGCTGTGACAGTCGATACAACGATTGTTGGCCAGGGCTAACCCCACATTAAGGATAAGCCCCACGCAGGCGATCCCCACGAGCAGTAACGTCCTCTTCATCTCTTTGCCTCCTTTATGCTGCTGAACTTGATAAAAAATATCCACATTGAGTGGACCAATACCGCCTCTCTCCCTAAAAAATGGCGCCAGCTTGCACACACAGCAATCCCCGCATGGGAGCAAATATGCTCATGTTGGCAGGTGTGCGGGGTGGCGCCCATGCATGTCTGTTAACTATACATTCAGATCAGTTTTGTTCAAGCGAGGGGACATTTTTTGCTATAGGGGGCATTGTGCCTTGGCTTGTTAGCTTGGCTGGGTGTTAGCTATAATGACGCGCATGCAGAGATGGGTTGACTGTGGCAGGCGGGGAAAGGTGGCGGGGTGTTTTCCCCTGCGGGCGCACGCTCACGCTACCTTGGTTCAAAGAGATGCCATCACGTTTGAGTTTCAAGACCCTGTTTTATCTTAGCAATGTAGTTGCGGGTTTCTGCGGGCATCTGACTGAGCCCTTTGCGGTCGACATTACCCTGTCCCCAATTGTAGGCAGCAAGGGCGTGGTCAAGATCGCCAGCGTATTTTTCCAGGAGCCCCTTCAAATAACGACACCCGCCGCTGAGATTATCGAGGGGATCAAAGGTGTCTTTAACTCCAACTTCAGTGGCGGTGGTGGGCATCAACTGCATCAGCCCTTCCGCTCCTGCTGGGGAAACCGCATCCGGACGATAGGAGCTTTCGGCAAAGACTACGGAGTGAACCAGTTTTGCAGGCAGATCCATCTTCTGTGCTACACTGTCGATCAGCTGGTGGATATCGGAAGTTGATGCTGCTACAGGGTTCTGTGGTTGTTCTCCTGCAATGTGGCGAGGGTGGAAGGGGTCCTGCGGCGTAGTGGGAGCCATGCTCTGGTACGCTCGAGAAACCTGTTGCGCCCGCGCGGTGGTTGTTGAGGTTGGCAAGCCTGGGTTCATGGTGGAATAGGAGCGCAACATATCAAAACGGGCAAAAAAAGCCTCAGCCTCTTCACCACTCCAGCCGGAGACTTCCTGAAGCTGGCCTGTAATAGCTGCTCCCACCATGCGGACAACTAGACGGGCCTGTTCGGCAGAGAAGGGGGTGTCCTCTGCCATATTCTTTTGAATCCCCGCAAGGGTGTGGGCAAAGTTGCTCCCGCGCTGCGTCTCATTGCGAGGCAGTGAGGTTTGTGCTGCCGTTTGTGCTGCCGCTTCAAACTGTATCATCCCCATAGGGTTTTCCTTTCCGGCTCGCGCGTGGAGCTTGCTTTTTCTCTTATGCCTGTTGGACCGCGCACTTGAATGCTGCTCATTCGTGGTTACGTTTCGGCATTCTGGAGAGATAACTTAAATTGTGCGTGAGTTTTCTCGCTTGCGTTCTTTGGATTGACGGCACAGTGCGGCACATGGTAGTCAAACCTGTTCGGGAGTCCTGCGCTGCGCAGGCAGAAACTCCGCCTGTCTTTGTTTAAAAAATGTGGATATACACATATAGAAACTATTTGAGGAGTGCATAGCTTTATGGGGCTGTTGTCCAATACTGTGAGTTTGACTGTGTTTGATGTAGTGGGAGAGATGCCGCAACAGGAGTTAATCCCCTGGATTGAGGCTCAATTGAAGCAGCATGCGTTCAGTTCTATTGAACATAGCAGCGAGGAGCTTTCCCTTGGGTGGGTGGAACTGGATGACTTCCAGGCGCGCGACTTTACCTCACCCGGAGCGTGGTGGCGTGAGAACTACGTCACCTTTTCGCTGCGGCGCGATCAGCGCCGTCTTCCGGCTGCGCTGGTAAAAGGGGAACTGAAGCGCGAGCAGGAGAAGTTTCTACAGCAAAACCCCACCTTTCAGCGTGTGCCGAAGGATAAAAACGATGAGTTCAAAGAGTTGGTGCGCACTCGCCTGTTGGTAAAAGTTCTCCCGTCCCCTACGGTGTTGGACCTGCTGTGGGATACCCAGAGAGAGCAGCTCTTGTTTACGAGTACGAGCAAGCGCGCCATTGACGATGTAGTAGATCTGTTTAGCAAAAGCTTTCCTGGTTTGCGTCTGGTAGTACGCCATCCGGCGGCGCGTGCACGTGCAGTGGTGGGGCAAGAGTATGCGCCTCTGCTGGAACAAACCCTTACCACGGATGCGGACGCGCCGGTAACCCAGCAGATTGAGCAGAACGCATGGTTGGGGCACGAATTTCTCCTCTGGCTTATGTATCAAACTACCAACAGCGATTCGGCGTATCGGGTTGAATGCCCTGGCCCGGCCGCACAGGGGGAACCATTTAGAGCCTGGCTGGATGAGCGGATGGTGCTCGCAGGCAATAGCAATGAAGGGGTGCAGAAGGTTACCGTGTCCGGGCCGCAGGATAGCTTCGAGGAGGTGTGTGTCGCTCTGGGGCGCGGCAAACAGATGTCAGAGGCCACCATCTATCTGGATAAATACGAGTACCAATGGCGTTTAACCCTGAAAGGGGAGTTGTTTCAGCTCGGCTCGTTCAAATGTCCGGCAGTGAAGATTGACAAGAGTGCCGCGCTTGAGGATGAGCAACAGGCGGTGTTTTATGAGCGGATGCATGTGCTCGAAGAGGGGATGCAGTTATTCGATACCCTGCTGTACACCTTCCTGCATCAGCGCCTTGGCCCCACTTGGGATACCACTGCAGAATTAATCCAGGATTGGCTGGCACAGCATCAACGTTGATGCGCTTGTCAGGGGCATGTTTTTAATATACTATCATGCAACTTGTTCCCTCTTAGAAGCACCTCTGGAGATGATAATTTATGTCTGAACAACAAGAATATATTCCGAAGTGGATCGCATGGGAGTCTACGCGACGCTGTAATTTAAGCTGCGTCCACTGCCGCTGTTCTTCCGACATGGAAGCGGCAGCAGGCGATTTTACCACCGAAGAAGCGTACAAGCTGATTGATGACATCTGCGAGGTGTCAAAACCGGTGCTGGTGCTCTCCGGTGGGGAACCGCTGATGCGCCCAGATCTGTTTGAAATTGCCCAGTACGGGACTGACAAGGGGCTGCGCATGTGCATTGCCACCAATGGCACCCTGGTTACCGACGAGATCTGCCAGAAGATGAAAGCAGCCGATATCAAGATGGTTTCGCTATCTCTGGATGGCTCGACCGCAGAGATCCACGACAACTTCCGCCAGTGCGAGGGTGCGTTTGACGGGGTGATGCGCGCTGCGGAGGCGTTTCGGCGCAACGGGATCAAATTTCTGATCAACTCCTCCTTTACCAAACGCAACCAGCACGACATCGCGGGCACTTTCCACCTTGCGAAAGAGCTCGGTGCGACCGCGTGGTATATGTTCATGATTGTTCCTACCGGACGTGGGGAAGAGATTATGAGCGAGTTAGTAGATAAAGATGATTACGAGGAGATCCTGGCGTGGCACTATGAGCAGGAGAAAAACGAAGAGGAGATCCTGATGCGTCCTACCTGTGCGCCACACTACTATCGTATTGTGCCACAGATGGCGAAGGCAGAAGGGGTGGATTTCAAACGCCGCAGCCTCACCTTTTCTACTGGTGGAGGTAAGGGGTGTATTGCAGCGCAGTCCATCTGTCTAATCGATTGTTTTGGGAACCTCAAGCCATGTTCCTACTTCCACTCCAGTGTCGGAAACGTGAAACAGATACCGTTTAAGGAGCTGTGGTTCAACTCCGAGGTGTTTAATAATCTGCGTGATTTTTCTAAATACAAAGGCAAGTGTGGAGAATGTGAGTTTATCAATGTGTGTGGGGGGTGTCGCGCGCGTGCAGATGCGGTGCACGGCGACTATATGGCAGAAGAGCCGTTCTGCAATTACATCCCGGTACGCACCCGTAAGCGGCTAGAACAGGAAGCAGCGCAACAAAAGTGATGTTTTGTTCCGGTGCAGGGTTCTGAAGGTGTTGAACCGTTATTTTCTATAAAAAGGATTCTATCTATGGCAACAGAGTACAATTTTATCAAAGCGTGTTGGGGTAAGCCGGTAGATCAGGTGCCGGTATGGCTTATGCGTCAGGCAGGACGTTACCTGTCCGAGTATCGTGAAGTACGCGCTAAGGGGGAGGGCACTTTTCTTGATCTATGTAAAGATCCTGCGCGCGCTACCGAGGTAACTATCCAGCCTATCGATATTTTGAATGCCGATGCCGCTATTTTGTTCTCCGATATTCTTACTTCGGTAGAACCCATGGGGATGGAGTTGGACTTTAATCCCGCACCGATATTTGCAAATCCGGTGCGTACTCGTGCCGATGTGGAGGCGCTGAAGGTGCCGGAAGACATGGCAGAGGCTCTGCCATTTATTCCCGAGATTATTGGGCGTTTGCGTAAGGCTTTCGAAGGGCGCGTACCTTTGATTGGTTTCGGTGGCGCGCCCTTTACCCTGGCATGCTACATGGTTGAAGGGAAGGGGAGCAAGGATTTTGCGAGCCTGAAGCAGATGATGTATGGAGATCCTGAACTCTATCATGCGCTGATGGAGAAAATCACCACCCTTGACATTCGCTATCTGCAGATGCAAATCGAAGCTGGCGCGCAGGCGATCCAGATCTTTGACACCTGGGGCGGATTAGTGGCGCCCCACGATTTTGAGCGCTATGTGTTGCCGTATGCCAAAAGGTTGATTGCAAGCCTTAAAGGGCGTGGAGTGCCGATTCTGTATTTTGTGAAGAACTCTGGCACCATGCTCGAGTTGGTTAAAGAAGCGGGCAGTGATGTGATTGGGCTCGACTGGCATGTGAATCTGGGTAAGGCGCGCGATCTGCTCGGTGACGATGTGGCGGTGCAGGGAAATCTTGATCCCACGGTGCTGTATGCGCCGCAACCCTTCATCGAAAAAGAGGTGCAGCGTATTTTAGATGAGAACGCTGGGCGCCCTGGGTTTATCTTTAACCTCGGGCATGGGATTCTCCCCACGGTGCCGCCAGAAAACGCTATCTTTATGGTGGAAGCAGTGCACCGCCTGAGCCGCAAGTAGTTACCTTGAATGCTCAGTAACATGTGAAACCCAAGCGAAGTCGGGGCCATGTGGCGTGCCCGGCTTCGCTTTTTTTGTTTTAAGTTGGGAAGTAGTGCGCATGAAACTCAACCTGGAGGTGGAACGTGGAAGATAAGAAAACCGCACTGGTTTTGCTCAACATGGGGGGGCCGGACTCCATCGAAGCGGTGGAGCCTTTTCTATATAATCTGTTTGCGGATCGAGACCTGATTCAATTGCCTCTGGGGGCAGTGTTGCAAAAACCCTTTGCACGTTTGATCTCCCATTTTCGTGCAAAATCGGTGCGGGAGAACTACCGCCGTATCGGAGGGAAAACCCCTTTGCTGTACTGGACTGCGCTCCAGGCAGAAAAGAGTACCGCGCAACTGGGGGACAACTGGCACCCGTATGTGGCGATGCGCTACTGGAATCCGCGTGCGGACGAAACCCTGTTACGTATGCGCCAGGATGGAATTGAGCAAGCGGTAGTGCTTTCTATGTATCCGCACTACACCAAAGCAACCACCGGTAGCAGTGTAAAGGATTTTAAGCAGGCGCAGGCACAGGTCTATCCAGAGCTGGAGTGCGCCTATATCGAAAGCTGGCACGACTGGCCCCTTTATCTGGATGCACTAGCGCAGTGTGTAACTCAGGAGCTCGAACTGGTGAAGGAAGCAGGGGTTGTCGCGCCGCTGACTTTGCTGTTTTCCGCCCATGCGCTGCCGCAAAAATTTATCCAACGTGGCGATCCGTACCAACACCACGTGGAGCAGACCGTTGCTGGAGTGATGGAACGGGTGGGCGACCTCCCGTGGGAAATAGGGTATCAGAGCCGGAGTGGGCCGGTAAAGTGGATGGCGCCGGACACGCTTGATCTGATTGCGCAGGCGGGGGAGGAAAAGCGCGCCCTACTGGTGGTGCCAGTGTCCTTTGTGTCGGATCATATTGAAACGTTGGAAGAGGTGGATGTGGAGTTTCGCGACCACGCCCTAAAACACGGAGTGCCTTGGTTTGATCGAGTCCCGGCCCTCAATGCGCGCCCATCTTTTATCCAGGCGCTAGTACAGTTGGTGCAAAAACGTGGCGGGATGTGAAGGAAGCGGGGAATGTTTCCCGAGCACGGCAAACCGTGCCCGGGTGCGTTAATTACAGTCCCACCTCTTTGAGGCGCTCAATCGCTTCTTGCTGTTTAGGTTTCAGCTTTTTGGGAACCTCGATACGGATGGTGACATACAGGTCGCCAGCGGAAGATTTTCCGTGTGCTGGAACTCCAAACCCCTTGAGGCGGATTTTGCTGCCACTTGCGGTTCCAGCAGGGATTTTAATCCGTTTGGTTTCCTCTAGGGTGTGCACTGTAGCGGTGCCCCCCAGACATGCACGGCTGAACGGTACGGTAATGCTCTGATGCAGATCTGCGCCCTCACGGGTAAAGCGTGGGTCTTTTTCCACCTGCAGTTCGAGCAACAGGTCGCCAGGGTTGCCTCCCTGGGGGGCAGGGCCACCCTTGCCCGCCACGCGCAATTTCTGCCCATGGTTCACCCCCGCAGGGATCCGCACCTGAATATGTTCATCGCGCCCATCATGGCGGAAGTGAACCGAACGCTCGCCACCCAGTATTGCCTGGCGAAACGGGATTGAGATCTTCATCACGTAGTTCTGCCCTTTGAGGCTCCGCGTTTGGCGAAATCCACCTCCCCGCCCGCCGGCACTGCCAAAGAGCTGGCTGAAGATATCTTCTCCGCCGCCCCCCATGCCGAATTCGCGGAAGATATCGTTAAAATTGGTGCCGCGGAAGATATCCTCCTGCGAGTATTGCTGGTGGAAGCTAGCGTCACCGAACTGATCGTAGTTGCGCCGCTTTTCCGGGTCACTTAACACTGCATACGCTTCTGAGATCTCTTTAAAGCGCTCCTCTGCCTTAGCGTCACCGGGATTTTTGTCTGGATGAAATTTGACCGCAAGCTTCCGGTACGCCTTTTTTATATCCTGCTCTGAGGCATCTTTAGCTACCCCAAGGCTTGCATAATAATCTTTTGCCATTCTTGGCTCCTGTTTGACATCGAAATAGAAATTTATCTAGCGTGCATGTTACTATAGTAACACTATTGGTCAGCGTCAAGGTTGGTGGAAAATCAGATAGTTGAAAAGTTTGGCGAATCTTTTACGTTTTGCGGACATGCCTGAGAATGGAAGTGTGGTTTCTGGGCGGTGTGGCGTCTTTTAAGAGGGAATTTATGAAAAAAGTGGTTATTGCCGGAGCTGGACTCTCCGGACTGTGTACAGCGTTTGCATTGGAACAACTGGCTGTGGCGGAAAACCTTGAGTTGGAGGTAACCATAGTTGAAAAAGAACTGCGCTGTGGAGGTAAAATCTGGAGTATTCATGATCACGGGTATATGTGTGAGTGGGGTCCTAACGGTTTTCTGGATAATAAACCTGCTACTTTAGAGTTATGTGAAGAGTTGGGGATTACCCAGGAGTTGCAGCGTTCTAACGACAATGCGCGCAAACGTTTTGTGTATGCGGATAAGCAGCTACATAGACTGCCGGAAAATGGCCTTATGTTTATCCGTTCTGAGCTGTTGAGCTGGTTTGGCAAGATGCGCCTTGTGGGTGAAATTGCAGTGCCTGCGAAAAAGTCTGCCACCGATGAAACCTTGGCAGATTTTGGCCGCCGCCGCCTTGGAACGGAGGCGCTCAACAAGCTTATAGCTCCCATGGCCGGAGGGATTTTTGCGGGTGATCCAGAGACCATGAGTGTGCAGAGTTGTTTTCCGCGTATCGTAGAACTTGAGCGCACTTACGGCGGCCTGCTCCGCGCAATGCTCAAGATGGCACGTCAGAAACGCAAGGAAAAGAAAGCGGGCAAACAGGTTGCCAGTGCGGCTGGGCCTGGGGGAGTACTTACCTCGTTTGACGCCGGCATTCAGGTGCTGGTGGATAGTTTGCACCAGCAGGTGAAAGGGAAAAGCATCACCGGTAGCGCCGTTAGCCGGATAGAGCGCGACGCTGGTGGAAGCTACAAGGTTGAGCTCGATTGTGGCGAAAGCTTGGAAGCCGATGCGGTGGTGAGTGCAGTTCCAGCGTATGCTGCAGCGACGTTTCTGGCGGAGATGGTCCCCGCGGCAGCGGATCTGCTCGCTGAAATCCCGTATGCGTCTATGAATGTGGTGTGTTTCGGCTATGCCGAGAAAGACTTGAACTGTGACTTGAACGGCTTTGGCTATCTCATTCCACGGCAGGAGCATTGCTCGGTGCTGGGGACTCTGTGGGATTCAAGTATCTTTACTTGTCGCGCGGCAGAGGGGAAAGTGTTGTTGCGCTCCATGATGGGCGGAGCCACAAACCCCGAAGCGGTGCACCTCAGCGATGAGCAGGTACAGATCCTGGTGCAGGCGGATCTGAAGCGGATCATGGGGATAACCTGCGCGCCGGAGTTTGTGCGCATTTTTCGCCACCAGCGTGCTATTCCACAATATGTGGTGGGGCATGCGCAACGTCTGAGCTCTATTGAAGCAGCACTGGTGCAGCACCCTGCTATCATCCTTACGGGAAATGCTTACAGAGGGATTGGGCTTAATGACTGCGTGAGCAACGCACGTAACGCTGCACAACAGGTGATCGATGTGTTGAAATAGTCTGTATTTAAGTCGTGCTAGCAGATGTGGTTGCACAAAACTCCCCGCACCTTGGATAGGGTGCGCGGGTACAGCGGACTGCCTTATTATTAGTGAAACCACGCCAGGAATGGGGTGGCGCAAGCTGCTCACCATCTTGGGGTGATCTTGTAGTACTCACTGGCGCAAAATATCCCGCCTATCACTCTGGCATACCGCTAACCAGCCGCACGACTCCACTCACTCGACAGCACCTCAGCCTGCTGCATTATCAGCTCAACCGCCTCTACAGCTTGATCCGGCGGATACTTGTACTTCTGCAAGGTTCGGCGCACCAGTATGCGTAATCGGGCGCGGACGCTTTCACGTACCTGCCAGTCCACTGTGGTTGATTTACGCAGCTGCTCGGTAATCTCAACAGCAATCTTTTTCAGAATCTCATCGCCCATTTCGCGCACGGCGCTTTCGTTGTTGGCCAGCGCGTCATAGAACGCCACCTCATCAGGATTCAAGCCTAGCTCTGCCTCACGGGCCAAGTCGTCCTGAAACTGCTTCGCCATGGCAATTAGCTCTTCAATAACCTGTGCCGCCTCTATGGCGCGGTTGTTGTACTTGCGCAGGGTTGCTTCCAAGCGTTCACTGTATTTCTTTTCCTGAACCACGTTATTGCTGGTTCTGGCTTTGATAGTGTCCTGAAGTAACTTTTCTAATAACTCTACGGCCAAGTTGCGGTAGGGCATTTGCCGCACATCGTCCAGAAATTCATCGGACAACAAGCCAATGTCGGGCTTCTCTAAGCCGCAGGTATCAAAGATATCGACGACGCCATCAGCAATCACAGCGTTATCCAAAATCTGTTTGAGAATGGAGTTTTTGTTTTCTTGCGTCAGTTTTTTATCCACACTGGTGGAGTTGCTGATCACTGACTTAACCGCAGACAAGAAGGCGATTTCTTTGTGATATGCTCGCGCTTCATCCATGGTGCTACACAGGGAGTAGGCTTTATTCATCGCCAGCACCGTATCTAAAAAGCGCTTCTTCCCATCGTCCAAACTTAAAATATAGTTAGCCGCTGCCGGCAATAACTTCAACGCATCAGTGACATAGTTGCTGTAATCAAAGCCAGCTTGTTGCGGGGTCTTAGCAAACATGCCGTGAATGATGTCCAGCTTCTCCAACAGGACAGCGTAGGCTTCTTCCGTACTGTGGGTGGGCTTACCGCGCCCTTTGGAATCAGTGTAGGTTTTCAGAGCTTGTTTCAGCTCACTGGCTATACCAATATAGTCCACCACCAAACCGCCGGGCTTGTTTTTAAACACGCGGTTAACCCGTGCAATGGCTTGCATCAGGTTGTGGCCTTTCATGGGCTTATCCACGTACATGGTATGGCACACAGGCGCATCAAAGCCGGTTAGCCACATATCGCGCACAATCACCAATTTGAGCGGATCATTGGGGTCTTTAAAGCGCGCTTCAAGACGCTTTTTGGTTTGTGCGTTATAGATATGCGGTTGCAATAATGCTTTATCCGCAGCAGAGCCGGTCATCACCACCTTGATTGCGCCTTTCTCTGGGTCAGGGTCGTGCCAATCGGGGCGTAGCGCCACAATTTCATTATACAGCTGGGCACAAATATCACGGCTCATCGCCACAATCATGGCCTTGCCTTCCATAAGCGCAGTGCGCGTTTCAAAGTGTTTCACTAAGTCTGCAGCCACTTGCTGCAAACGCGGCCCTGAACCCACCAGCTTTTCTAAACGGCTCCATTCGCCTTTGGTTTTTTCGCGCTGGCTAACGTCTTCTTCATCTTCCACCACTTCGTCAACCTGATCTGACAGCTCGTTAATCAGCTCGCGGTTGATATCCAGCTTAGCCAGACGCGACTCGTAATAAATCGGTACGGTTGCGCCATCATCCACCGCATCTTGAATGTCGTAGATGGAAACGTAATCACCAAACACCGCACGGGTGTCTTTATCTTCATTGGCAATCGGCGTACCGGTAAAGCCAATAAAGGAGGCATTGGGCAAAGCATCACGCATGTGTTTGGCATAACCAAACTTATAGGTACCGTCTGCGCTGAGGATGGCTTTAAGGCCGTACTGACTGCGGTGTGCTTCATCGGAAATTACTACGATATTGTGGCGGCTATTTAAAACAGGATGTGCTGTTTCAGCAGCCAACAATGCAAACTTCTGCACTGTGGTGAAAATAATCCCACCGGACTCGCGTGCAGCCAGCATCTGCCGTAGCTCTTCACGGTCATCGGCTTGCGCGGGATCTTGCTTTAAAAGGTCCTTAGCGGCACTAAAGGTAGCAAACAGCTGGCCATCTAAATCATTGCGGTCGGTTACCACCACCAAGGTTGGGTTGTTCATTTCTGGCTGCTGCAGCAATTTACCCGCATAACAGCACATGGAGATACTTTTACCTGAACCCTGCGTATGCCATACCACACCGGCTTTTTTGCTACCTGGGAGTAACTCATCACCATAGCTTGCGCGTTTTTCTGCCACCTTATTTTGCTCAAGCACTTGCGAGGCAATCACAGTTGCTTTTACCGCTTCACGCACCGCATGAAACTGATGATAACCGGCAATCTTTTTGACGAGTTTGTCGGAGTCGGTTTCGAAGATGACAAAGTAGCGGATGTAATCAAGGAACAGTTCACGGTCAAAGAAGCCGCGCACCATAGTTTCCAGCTGCCACTCCACAATGGGCTTGTCGTCTTCATGGCGAAGGGTGCGCCACGGCATAAAACGCTCTTGGTTGGCGGTGAGTGAGCCGACACGCGCCTCAAAGCCGGTACTGATAACAACGGCCTCGTTGTAGGCGAATAATTCAGGCACTTCGTCTTTGTAGGTTTGAATCTGATTAAACGCATCCCAAATGCTGACGTTTTCTGAGGTGGGGTTTTTAAGCTCCAACACTGCCAGCGGTAAACCATTGATAAAACAGATCACATCGGGGCGGCGCAATTGCTTGCTGCCTTCAATGGTGAATTGATTGATGGCGCGGAAACGGTTGCTGCTCAGCCTATTGAAATCAATGAGAAAGGCATGGTCGTGAATAATCCTGTCATCACGTTTGTACTCAACGGGAACACCCTCTAGCAAGAGGCGATGAAAGCTGCGGTTGCTGACCACCACATCAAGGCTTTCTGGCTTGCTAACCACCGCCAGCGCTTGCTCAATGGCGGTATCAGGCAGGTGTGAGTTGATACGGCGTAGGGCGGCTTCCACGTCTGCCAGCAGTAGCACCTGTCGGTAGCTTGTCCGCTCAGGGGTTGGGCCATCATGGGCTATATCAGGGCCGTAACCCACTTCCCAGCCGCCCTCAGCAAACCATTCGAGGCATTGTTGCTCCAGTTGGTCTTCAGTCATTACTCAATCCTTATTGCCCGCTGAGCTTCTTAATACACTTAATATGGCACGTTATCACAATATACTTCATGTTTTTATAAAGCTTAGCCTTAGCCTAACAACCGCTGAATACGTGTATCAATGTCTTCAGCTTGCTTACGATA
>CAZDRL010000047.1:0-14953 GCA_964508035.1 uncultured Desulfuromonas sp. | reverse complement strand
AGATGTAAATATGAAAACATCAGCCATGGTCAAGGTGTTGTTCCCCTACGACCGCGCGGCTAACGAAGTTCTGAGCAAGACCTATGAGCTTGAGCGTTGGGTTGATGCGCTTGAAGGTGAGCAAAGCGAAAAACTTATTGCTGCTAACGTCCTTAAAATACGTACTATTCTGCATGGGATGCACATCTGCCTAGATGATACCTTTACGAGCCAAGCTGGATCACCTATGCGCCAGATGTGGAAACGGGTGAGTAAACCCACCTGGCTAGAAGAAAAGCGCAATAAAGAGTTTGTGAAAGGTATTTGCGCTAATGTGAGTGAGATGCTCGATACCACTACCAGCTACGGTTTCATGCGCGCGGATGCGGCGTCAGACCAACAGGAACAACGTGCAAAAAATTCCACATATATCCAACGCCTGAAAGACAATCTTCATAGCATTAAAACCTTAAGCACTGAATTCCTTACTCACATCTCTACTCAGGCAGAAAATTACTCCCACGCAATTACCAAGACCACCAGCTATGCATTCTGGATAACACTTGGAGTTCTGGCGCTGGCGCTGGGGTTGTTGGCTGTATTCACTTTCTGGATTGCCGATTCAATTGTAACTCCGGTGAGTGCCATGATCAGCAAAATTCACACCCTCGCCAGTGGCCATGTAGATCTTACAAGTAAAATAGAAGTTCGCTCTGCGGACGAAATCGGGGAGATGGCATCAGAGTTTAATGATTTGATGGATACCGTGCATGGTATGACGGTATTTAAGAATGTAATTGAAGAAGACGCGACCCTTGAAGATGTGTATTCGCGTATGGGTGAAGCATTCCATACCAATCTTGGCATTGAAAACTACCGCATTTACGAAGTTGCGGAGGATTTTAAAACTATGAAACCGGTATTTCCGGTAACCTTGTCAGAAAAAGATCTTGAATGTAATCCAGATATCCTCAGCAGTTGCGATTTATGCCGCGCGGTGAAAACTGGACATGATATCTCTTCGCTGATGTACGAGCGGGTGTGCAAACAGTTTATCTGCAGTCAGGATAAAATCCATATATGTATCCCCATGATTCTGGGTGGGCATGCTGGCGGAGTGGTGCAGTTTGTTTTTGAGAAACCGAGGGCGAACGGACTCAGTCGCGCTCTAATCGAGCGAAAGGTCGCCAAGGCAGAGGCGTATATCAAACAGTCGCTTTCGGTTATTGAGGCTAAGCGTCTGATGCGAACTCTACACGACTCTACCCTCCGTGATCCCATGACTGGGCTGTTTAATCGACGTTTTATGCAGGATCAGGCGTCTCATCTTATTGCCGTGACTTTGCGCCGCAAGAAAAATATCGGCCTGCTCATGTGTGATATCGACTACTTTAAACAGGTCAACGATAAATACGGGCATGACGCAGGTGATACCGTCCTCAAGGAGTGTACCAATATCTTGCGCGCAAGTGTGCGTGAGTCGGATCTGGTGATTCGCTATGGAGGAGAAGAGTTCCTCATCATGCTTATTGACATTGAGCCGGGCGATTCCGCAGCAGTGGCGGAAAAAATACGCATTGGGATGGAGGAAAAGAACTTCCTTATCAACGGTGAGAAGATCAAGAAGACCATCAGTGTCGGGGTGAGTGAATTCCCGCACGATACCAAGGCGTTCTGGCAGGCGATCAAGTATGCTGATGTGGCACTGTATCAGGCTAAGGAAGGGGGGCGCAACAAAGTGGTGCGCTTTGAACCCCACATGTGGGTTGACGATGAGTTCTAGTTTTCATGCAATACACAGGTGGATCTGCTCCTCTTTGTCTTTGAAGAGGAGCAGATACTTGAGCCGGGTTACGCTCTCCACGGTAAGGGGATCTGGTGAGTGTCAGACTACAACCACCTGTCCTTCTGCATCGCAATAACGCATTACTTCCCCGATCAGGGTGGCAACTTCTCCTGCTGCACGCAGACGTTCGAGCAACCTGTGCGCCGCTGGCGCTGGCACCGTCATCAGAAGCCCCCCTGAGGTTTGGGGGTCGCACAGCAGGTCGAGGGCCAGGGGGTCGAGCGTATCTAGATCGCGCAGGTTTTTTCCGTAGTGTTGGCGGTTGCGGTAACTTCCTTCGGGAATCAGCCCCACCTCTGCCATCTCGGCAACTCCTGGATATGCAGGGAGGGTTGCGGAGTCGATCCTGATCTCCACCTTACTTGCCTGCGCCATTTCACTGCAGTGCCCCAACAACCCGAACCCAGTTATGTCGGTGCATGCGTGCACACCCTCTTTAAGCATCACCGCGGCTGCATATTTGTTGAGGCGCATCATTCCAGCAATTACAGCGTCTATCTCTTTCTCTGTTACAATCTCTGCTTTCAGCGCTGTTGTGAGAATGCCGCTCCCCAGCGCCTTGGTCATGATCAGCTTGTCTCCAGGCTGACACGTGCGGGTAGTAATGAGTTGGTCCGGATGTACCGTGCCGGTAATTGCCATGCCGTATTTTGGCTCATCATCCTCGATGGAGTGCCCCCCCGCCAGTACCGCTCCAGCTTCGTGTACCTTGTCGCTTCCACCCCGCAGAATTTGCGTCAGAATATCCATATCCAGACAGCGTGGAAACGCTACAATGTTCATGGCAGTGATGGGTTGCCCCCCCATGGCGAAAACATCAGACAGTGCATTGGCCGCCGCAATAGCGCCGAAAGTGTAGGGATCATCCACTACCGGGGTAAAAAAATCCACTGACTGCAGCAGATATAGTGTATCGCTGATACGATAGATACTTGCATCCGCAAACGGAATATCTTCGGAGAGAAGATTTGGGTTGGTGTTGGGTGGCAGTTGGCTCAGAACCTGAGCCAGGGTCTCGGGACCCAGTTTAGCCGCTCACCCGGCGCTGCGCGCCATCTGACTCAGAGCTATTTTCTTGCTATCCATAAAGATATATCCCTTTTAAGTTTTTAACTGCTTATCGATTCTCTATTGTAGGGGCTTGTGGTGCCCATGGAGAGGGCGCCTGTTGCCATGGACGGCGCCAGGCGGTGCAAAGTATCCCTTGCAATGGGTGTCACGAGTCTCCACCTGTACCGGATGTTGAACAGTTGCTTTCACTAATCACAGACCACCACTGCTAAGGGGTTATGCCGCTGGAGGCAGCTTCCAGGCCTCACGTGCATCACCCTTGCGCAGGGTGTATTTTTGCGTATCGAAATGTTCCAACAGTGCCTGCACCGGCTTGCGTGCACTGCCGATGAGGTCGCGGTATTCTGCTAAGGTTAGGCTTGAATGGGAGGCGAAGTGTTGAATAAGAGCATTCAGCGCCTGAGTATATGCATCTGGATGGATAAAAATATCATCCGTGAGTTTAAGGAGTTTTTGTGTAAAAAAGATGTAGCCGAGCAGATCCTCAGGAT
This sequence comes from uncultured Desulfuromonas sp., assembly GCA_964508035.1. Taxonomy (GTDB): domain Bacteria; phylum Desulfobacterota; class Desulfuromonadia; order Desulfuromonadales; family Desulfuromonadaceae; genus JAIVHC01. Next base: position 11,566 of record CAZDRL010000047.1, on the reverse strand, counting down.
TTTCAGCGCCGAAATCGATCCGTCCAAGCATTTCAATGCGCCCTTTTACCTGCACCCCTGCGTGTGCGTATTCAGCGCAGATGGCGGCAATTATTTGTTCCTGCGTTGCATTGGGATACGGAGTGAATTGTGTCTCTTTGATCCACTCTCCCACCCGTTCCAGTTCAGCTTTTTGGAGTAGATCCTCAAACGCTTTGTTACTCAGGTGTTTGGGTAGCAAGGCTTTCAGGGTAGCATGCCCCATCCCCGGCAGGAGAGGGTTGGCTGCATGGTGCGCGTTAACCGCCTCTTTTACGCGGTGGAGCCACAGTTTCATGCTGCTGGCATCGACCCACTGATCGCCAAGGGCAATAACCTGGCCGCTGTTTTGCAGGTGCTCAAGGTTGGTGCTGATGCGCTCACGGCTTAAGGCGGAGATCTGCTCCAGATCTTTCACCCGTGCGCATTGCAACTCACTGAGCTTTTGCAGAATAAAAGAGCCTTCGCCAGATTCTAACTCTGTGAGCGCCTGCTGTATCTCAGGACGAAAACGTTTATGCTTTTTTGCGCTCGGGTCGATGACGGTACCGCCACCGATGGTGTGCATAGGGGAGTAGGAGCGGATAATGAAGCGATCTTCTCGATGCGCAACTAGCGGCTTATCGAGGTGGATTTGCACCAACGCACTTTCCCCCGGTTCCAACTGTTCCCGATCGAGAAGGGCCACCACCCCCACAACACGGCTGGTGCCCAGATACAGATGTACCGGGTCGCGGAATTTTAGCGGACGCTCTGCATCCTCCAGCAGGGTTAGGCGCGCATCGAAGCGACTGGTCTGCGCAAAAATTCCCGGGGTGGCCACGACACAGCCACGCTGAAGATTTTCGCGCTGAAGTCCTGCCAGATTCAGGGCCACGCGCTGACCGCAGCGTGCTTCAGAGCATTTTTTGTTATGCACCTGAATATCGCGAATACGCACCTGCTCGCCCAGAGGCAAAATCTCCACAGTGTCCCCGATGGTTGCGGTTCCGGTTAAAAGGGTGCCGGTCACCACGGTACCGAACCCTGCGACACTAAAGTGGCGATCGATAGGTAGGCGCATGGGGCCATCCGCGTCGCGCTCGGGGATGTGAACTGCCTGTGCTGCAATTAGCGCAGTGAGCTCCTTGATCCCTGCGCCGGTAATGGATGAGACCCTGGCCACCGGGGCATCAGCCAAAAAACTCCCCTGCATCGCATCGCGGATCTCCTCTTCTACAAGATCGGCCCACTCCTCTTCCACCAGGTCGATCTTGGTCATTACAATGATGCCGCGCGCGATATTGAGGAGATTGAGGATCTGCAGATGCTCCACGGTCTGGGGCATAACCCCTTCATTGGCATCTATCACCAAGAGCACCATGTCAATTCCACCAATACCGGCGAGCATGTTGCTGATAAACCGTTCATGCCCGGGGACATCAATAACCCCGATCTGCTCTCCGCTGTCGAGCTTGAATGCGGCAAAGCCGAGATCGATGGAGATGCCGCGCTGCTGTTCCTCTTTTAAACGGTCGGTTTTGATTCCGCTCAATGCCGCGATCAGTTCTGTTTTGCCGTGGTCCACGTGACCGGCGGTTCCCACAATAATATGTTTGTTATGCGAAGAAGACATCTTTACAAGCCTTTATCCTTATTTTGATTCAGGGCGTGTACTCCTGCGACCACCCCCTGCGCCAGTGTATCAAGCTGGAATGCAAAAACAGTACGTAGATTGAGGAGCAGAGCATCATCCTGAATCCGCCCTATAATTGCAGGTTGCTGGCGGCGCAGCTGCAGAGCCAACGCGTCTAGGCTCAGTCGAGGGCAGCGCAAGGCAACTGCGCTGCCGGGCAGAGCGGTTGTGGGGAGAGCCCCACCCCCAACGCAGCTGCTCTCCTCCACAATTTCGATGTGGCAGGCGCTCCCAGCAGTGTCACGCAAGAGTTTGTCCAGCTGTTGCGCAAACATACTGCTCCGTTCGTGCAGAGTGGCCGCAGACATATTCAGCATCTGCAGGACGGGGATCTTTTCAAGTGCTTGCTCCTGATCCAGATACTGGCGCAGCGTGGTCTCAAGCGCAGCGAGGGTAAGCTTGTCCATGCGCAGTGCACGCGCAAGAGGATGGTGGCGGATAATATCGATTGCCCACTTTTTCCCCACGATGATCCCTGCCTGAGGCCCACCCAGGAGCTTATCTCCACTAAAGGTGATAACGTCTATGCCAGCTTTCACCTGTTCTGATACTGTGGGTTCACGTGGGAGACCGAAGGCCGAGAGGTCAAAGAGCATTCCACTCCCGAGATCCTCCATCACGGGGATATTGTGCTGACGCCCTAAACTTACCAGCTCATCCGCACCGACGCTCTGGGTAAAGCCGACAATACGGTAGTTACTCGTATGTACCTTAAGGAGTAATCCCGTCTCAGGATTGAGCGCCGCACTGTAGTCACTTACATGGGTTTTGTTTGTCGTCCCCACTTCACGCAGGTGTACCCCGCCAGCTTCCATTACATCTGGCACCCGGAACGCGCCCCCGATCTCCACCAGCTCCCCGCGAGAAACTACAGCTTCACGCCCGCGCGCGAGGGCAGTAAGAGCAAGAAGAACCGCACCCGCATTGTTATTGACCACCGCCGCTGCTTCAGCACCGGTGAGGCGGCACAGCAGTTCATCCACATGGGTGTAACGGTGCCCGCGCTTCCCACTTTCCAAATCAAGTTCCAGATTGGAATAGCCCCGTGCAATGCTGGTGATATTTTCTAGCGCCGCACCACACAGGGGCGCGCGTCCTAGATTGGTATGCAGCAGGGTGCCAGTGGCGTTGATCACTTCGCGCAGAGACGGGACAAGCTTTCTTTGCAGGCGCGATCCGGCATCTGCACGGATCGATTCCAGCTCTGTGTCGAAGTCTGTACTCGCCGCAAGGATTGCCGCGCGCGCATGCGTGACCGCTTCGCGGGCGGCTTCTAACACCAGAGAGTGGGGGGCGGCAGAGGTAGAAAGCTGCGGACAAGCTAGAACTTTGTCTACTGCGGGGAGGTTTTTTAACCGCTGTTGTTTATCATGCATGCTCAGTACTTTCGCGTGGGTAAAAGGGGTGCGTGCTATGCAACAGCCTCTGGGATTCATCTCCCAGCCTGGAACAGTCCAAGTACAGCCCAAGAACAGGAGTTGATACATGTTTTCTCCCGCGATGGTCTGCTTGTTGCATATTCGCACCTGTGCTCACGGTAAAGATATCGGTCTTAACGTCACTACTGCGTTCATTATTTCAGCTGTTTGGTCAGGCGGCACTCTAACACATTACGCCTCAAGACGATAGATTCACCGTTGCCGCAACCTGGAGATTAAGGATGGGGTCAAGAAGAGGCGCAAGGTAAAAATATATATAAAAACAGATAGATCAGGGAAGAATCTTTAATGCTGCAGTCAGAAAAAAATAAATATGCTAAAGTTCGCCCACAACCTGTGCTGCGGGTTATGCTCCTGCTGTTCCTGAGTGCAGGCGTCCTGTTGGGGAGCTATGGATGTGAAAAAGAGCACACCTGTGATGCGACGCTGGAGTGGGAATGTAGCATTGACGCTTTGAGCACCTTTCTGCTGCAAAAAGAGGTGTATCAGCATGATGAAGCGCAAGTGTATTGTGATAACCTGGTTTTAAAAGGTCATAGCGACTGGCGTCTTCCCACCGATTGTGAGTTATCCGCTTTAGCATCTAGATTATCCGCGCAAACAGAGGGTGCGCCGTTAAGCAGTCGAATGGCAACATGCTGGAGTTCTACGCCATATCACGATTCGCTCTTGCGCTATTGGGCGGTTTCTGTTTTTAATAACCAGGCTGCGCCTTTAAGTAGAGATACATATAACGCGGTTCTATGTGTGCGGGATACGCGCAGGTAAAACAATTTGGAGTTTTAGTTGTGGCAGGATATTTTTGTGAATGATGCGCGAATTCAATCGGGGTTGGCTCGGCCAAGGCTGGCTGATTTATACCAGCGGATCACTAGCTTTGTAGGGCAGGAGTTTTTCGCCCACCTGCTGACTGAGCTGGCGGTTTTCGCTGATGCTGACTACGCGTTTATCGGTGAGTTTTCTGGTGTGGATAAAGGCAACATCCTAACCAAGGTGGTATATGCCGACGGTAAAATTGCGGAAAATTTTGAATTTCCTCTTAAAAACACCCCCTGCGATATCGTGCTTAACGAAGGTATTAGGTACTATTCTCACGATCTGATCAAAGAGTTCCCCCTTGACCACCTCGCCATCAGCCTTGAAGTTGACAGCTATATTGGGATCCCCCTGGTCAATTCCAAAGGTGAAGTTCTAGGACCGATGGCGGTATTTAGCCGTACCCAGATGAGTAACATAGATGAGCTCGAGACCGTGATGCATATGTTCGCGATCCGAGCGGCGGCAGAGTTGGAACGTTCCAAAGTGGAAAGCCGTCTCGAAGAAGAAGTTTTCTTTCTCCAGAGTCTGTTGGACGCTATCCCTAATCCAATTTTTTACAAAAACCGCGCCGGCTACTACCTTGGGTGTAACAAAAGCTATGAGTACATTGCCGACAGCTCACGCCAAACGCTGATTAACAGCAGTATCGAGCAGGTGTATTCGGGTGAACGCGCAGAGCTTGGGGCACGCACCGACGCCAAAGTGTTTACCGAGGAGCAGGCACATACCTATGAAACCAGCTTAAAATGTGCTTCGGGAGAGCTCAAGCACGTATTGTTCAACAAGGCACCATTTTTCGACAGCAGTGGGCAGGTTGCAGGGCTGGTGGCCACCATTCAGGATATAACCACCATTAAGCAGATAGAATCCGCGATTCAGTCTCTGGTGGAGGGGACACTCGGATATGCTGGTACCGCATGCTACCGCCGTGTTGCACAACAGTTGTGTGACTGGTTTGGTGCTTCGTGCTGCATTGTGGGGCAGTGCCTGAGCAATGGACGTATCCGCGCCTTGGCGTCGTTTCAAGACGGAGTAAATCACGAAGAGTATGACTTCGACCCCACCAACACCCCGTGTCAGTTGGTTATCGATTCAGGGATGTTTATCTCAAGTGAAGGGCTTCTGCAGCGTTTCCCCCATACGCCGATGGTAGTGAAGCTGCAGGCGCAAGGCTATGCCGGCACCCCCGTCTATGATCGCGATGGCAAAATTATTGGGGTTTTAAGTGTTCTTTCCCGCACCCGCATTGATAACTTGCAACGCGCCGAAGATGTAATGGCCATCATGGCGGCTAGAGTTGGGGCAGAAATTGAACGCCAACAGTCAGATAGAGAGCTACGCCAAAACCGCGACCACCTAGACTTCCTCGAGTATCATGACCAACTCACCCACTTGCCGAACCGCAAATTATTTCGTGACCATGTCCAGCATGCCCTGTCACGTGCACGCCGTACCCGTCAGCAGGTGGGGATTTTGTTTCTTGACCTCGACCACTTTAAAAAAATTAACGACTCTTTAGGGCATGAAGTAGGGGATGTTGTGTTGCAGTGTATTTCTGAGCGGCTCCAAAACATTGCCCGCTCTGGAGATACGGTGGCACGTATCAGCGGGGATGAGTTTGCAATATTAATCGATCGGGTGACAAACTCAGAAGAGGTGGTGCGGTTTGCCCAAGCGATTAATCGCACTCTAGCAGAGGTTATTGAGATTGAGGACTACAAGCTTTTTGTCACTGCAAGTGTGGGGATAAGTATGTACCCGCAGGATGCAAAAGATGGCGAGTCGCTCCTCAAAGCGGCCGATGCGGCTATGTATCAGGCTAAATACCTCGGACGCGCCTGCTACCGTTTCTATACTCCTGGTCTCAATGAGCGCGCAGGCGAGCTCCTCAGACTTGAAGGGGCGTTACGTCAAGCTATTGAAAAAGATGAGCTGCTCCTTTACTACCAGCCACAATTTGACCTGCAAAACGGTAAAGTGTTTGGAGTGGAGGCGCTTCTGCGCTGGCAGCATCCTCACCTTGGCCTGATGTCTCCGGCGGAGTTTATCCCGATGGCGGAAGAGACGGGGTTGATTGTCTCTATCGGAGAATGGGTGCTCAATGAAGCGTGTAAGCAGGTCCGTGCGTGGCATGATGCTGGATTGCCGCAGGTGCGGCTGTCGGTGAATATCTCCGGGCGTCAGTTTCATCAGGCTGGGCTTGTTGAAACCCTTAAAAAAATCCCACAGCACACGGGTTTGGAACACCGCTACCTTGATCTGGAATTGACCGAAAGCATCCTTATGGATGACATAGAGGACTCTATCAGTGTCATGGAGCAGATAACTCAGTTGGGGATACAACTCTCCATAGATGACTTTGGAACGGGCTATTCATCGCTGGCGTATCTTAAAAAGTTCCCCATAACGTATCTGAAAATAGATCGCTCCTTCATTTGCGATATTACCCATAATCGTGACGATGCCGCCATAGCTACGGCGATTGCAGATCTAGCGCGGAATATGAAGCTGGAAGTTATTGCCGAAGGGATAGAAACTGAAGAGCAGCGTGACTTCTTGCGCGAGGTAGACTGTAAATACGGGCAGGGGTTCTGGTTTTCGCCTCCGCTCCCCCAAGATCAGATAGCGCTGCTTTTAAGCCAGAACGCCAGTATAGACTAAATGAATCCGTTAGTCTTTCCTGCGCTCCCCCAGTTTCCCTGACCTTTCCCAGTTTTTCCTAATCTTCCTAATCTTCTATAGTGCCAATTTTTTCCATTGTTTCCCCATCAAGCAGATGGATTTCATCTTCATGCTGGCGAATATCACCATTGAGGGTGGAGCCAGGTTCAACGCTCAACTCGCGCGTCAGGAGAGTACCTTCAAAATAACTCCCGTGCTTAAGTTGTATGTTGTCACACGCTAGCTGGCCGCGAATCTGGCCGTGGCAGATACAACTGCTGCAGCGCACATCTCCTTGCACCGTCCCCGAATTGCCCACAATAAGGTATTCCCCAGTTAGGGTCCCATCGAAGGAGCCATCAATCCGCATGCTGCCACTAAATTCTAATTCACCCTGCATGCGGGTCTTCTCTCCCAAAATGGTTGAGATGGGTGCGCCGCCGTGAGAGCCAGATGACTTCGTTTTTTTTCTAAACATAGGCAGGAACTCCGCAGGTTTGTTTTAGGTAAAAGGGGAGGCAGAAAATACAAATGGCAAGTGGGTAAGTGCCATTGTTTTCACTTTCATTACTTTTCACTCAGATATATCAGCGGGTAAGGGTTGATCGGTTTGTCCTGATGGCGCACCTCGTAGTGCAGGTGTGATCCACTCGAACGCCCAGTGTTGCCCATAGTGCCAAGGCGATCTCCCCGCGCCACGGTATCGCCTACTTTCACCTTTACTCGATGTAGGTGTGCGTAAATGCTCAGATAGTTTCCCGCGTGCTCTATCTTAACCATATTGCCATATCCACCATTGGCCCCGGCGAACACAACTTTACCTGCGGCAGTGGCGAGTACAGGGGTGCCTATCATGTTGGAGATATCGATGCCGTAGTGAAAAGCCCGTCTGCCGTTGAAAGGATCGGTGCGGGAGCCATAGCCGGAAGAGATCCAGCCGCTGGTTGGCTCCCCTAGAGGGATGCTGTTGGCAAGCTTGATTATATCGTTGGCGTAGTCCAGTAGCGGTTCCGGTTCATCCAGGGGGACGGGATAGTATGGTCCCCCTTGATTCCGCCTTTGCGCTGTTGCGGTGACCATTGTATCTGCAGTGGTCGGGACCTCGACTCCCACTTGGGTGAGAATCTCCTGAATCTGTTCACTGCGTTGGCGTAGTTCTGCCACTTCCTGGTGAAAGAGCTCGGCTTTTTCACGCCGCAGAGTTTCGAGTTCATGGCGCATGAGGCGTTCCCGTTCTTGCACTGTAGCAAGTTCGAGTTGTGTGAAGCTCAAGTGTTCGTTCAGATCTTTGCCTTGTATTAAGCTGTGCATCCCAAGGCCTGCGCACACACATAAAAATGCCACTAACACAGTTCCAACCACAGCACCAAAGCGCAAGCGGGACACTTTGAGAGACACCGCGCGGCTACGCCCCTCGTCGCCCGAAATGATCACATGTAGTTTTCTAGACATAAGCATCTATTCTGTCAGGAGGTGGATGTTGTAGAAGCGTCTCCAGCCACGTGTCTTTGCGCAGCTGGGGATTTACTTTAAGTGAGCTCGAACAACAAATTCTGTCTTTTGCCTTATCGCGCCTGTACATGTACGGGGCAGCTAAGTATACTCCGCACTGTTTGCGCCCCTGCCAGATACAGCAGGTTGACTCTGCATTTTCTCTGTTTAGATAGCGTGACGCCATGTTTTTGCGTCATTCTAATTGTAATAGCATAGTTTATAAAATGACGCGTCATACTAGGTTATTAAGGTATATATTGTCAAATATTTGCGCGCACACATAACTTTGTACACTGCGCATCTGGGGCGCATCCGCATATTGGTAGAGGGTGGAATTTTGAAAAATAGTACGCACAACAGAATAATTGTGATAGGGGGCGGGGCGGCAGGGATTCTCGCGGCGGGAACCGCAGCCGCAGCTGGGGCTGAAGTGCTGGTGCTGGAAAAGATGCCGCGCACCTTGTTGAAATTGGGGATAAGTGGGAAGGGACGCTGCAATATCACCAACGTCGCCCAAATCCCAGAGTTTATAACCCATTTCGGCCGTAACGGACGTTTTTTGCGTCAGGCATTCCACCGTTTTTTCAGCACGGAGCTTTTGACCCTCCTGCAGCAGGTTGGGGTTAGTGTTACCACCGAGCGCGGTGGACGCGTATTTCCCACCAGTGGGAAGGCGATGGAGGTGGTACGTGCGCTGCGGCGCTGGGCGGGAAAAAACGGCGCGGAGATTAGCACCGGCGTGGGTGTGGATGCGTTACTGCTCCAGCAGGGGCGGATTGCCGGAGTGCGTTGCCGTGGCACCGATTATCCTGCTACCAAGGTAATTCTGGCCAGCGGTGGGGCGTCGTATCCCGCCACAGGTTCAACCGGTGAGGGGTATCGCCTCGCGCAGGAGGTAGGGCATCATGTAGTGGCACTGCGCCCGGCATTGATCCCTCTGCTCAGCTCTGGGGTTGATTGCGCTGCCCTGAATAGCTTGGCGCTGCGTAATGTAGGGGTGAGCCTGTATGTTGCAGGGAAAAAACAGGCAGATGCGTTCGGTGAGTTGACCTTCACCCCTGATGGGGTGGCCGGACCGGTGATTCTCACCTTAAGCCTTGCTGCGGTAGATGCCCTCAGCGCCGGAGAAGATGTACACCTGGAGATCGATCTAAAACCGGCGCTGGATGATAAAAAGCTCGATGCCCGCCTCATCCGCGATTTTGCGAAACGCACCCATGAACCGCTGCACAGTATTCTGCGTGGCCTCCTGCCGCGGGAGTTGGTTCAAGTCTGCCTCGAACAAACCCAGGTAGATACAGAACAGCTCGGCCACAGTGTTACCGCGGAACAACGCAAAAAACTACGCCACTGGCTCAAACACTTCAACGTAGAGATCCACGCCCATCGCCCCATGGAAGAAGCAATTGTAACCGCTGGCGGGGTCGATCTGCGCGAAGTTGATCCGCGCACCATGGAATCGCAGCTTGTGCCGGGACTGTATTTTGCGGGCGAAGTTCTCGATCTGCAGGCCGATACCGGGGGTTACAACCTGCAGGCGGCATTTTCCACCGGCTGGCTCGCTGGCACCAGCGCCGCCGCCGCAAACAGTATCACCCAACCACACCAAAAGGATTAATTTCAATGTTCTTGCTTGATCAGCCCTATATCTCTGATTTCTTCCGCCACACCCTCAAACAATATCAGATTCCAGTGGTGGCCACACCCGCTGCATTGGAGTTGGAACTGCTGCCGGGCACTGTTCTGGTTGAGCCCCACACGGCGGTACAGCAGTTGCGCAACGATATTAATGCCAACAGCGCAAATTCGCCCATCTACACCACCTCAGAAAACTCCATTAACTGGATTGTTACCCATCTTGCAGATACTCCATTGCCGGGCGCAATCAATCTGTTCAAAGATAAACTCCTGTTTCGCCAGCGTACCCGTGCGCTGTTTCCGGAGTTTTTCTTTCAGGGGGTGGAATACGCTGAACTGGATAACCTCGAGATAGAAAATTTTACTTTTCCGTTTATCATCAAACCTTCGGTGGGTTTTTTCAGTATGGGGGTGCACAAGGTGGATTCAGGTGCAATGTGGGAGCAGGTCCGCGCTGCCATCCATGCGGAAGTTGCGCAGCAACAGGCGATCTACCCCGTTGAAGTACTGGATACCGCAACCTTTATCATTGAGGCGTGTATTGATGGGGAGGAGTTTGCGGTAGATGCGTACTTTGATGAGGACTCTAACGCCGTCGTGGTGGGAATTCATCAACACCTGTTTGCCTCAGCCCACGATGTGAGTGATCGTGTATATATCACCTCGAAACAGATTGTGTTGGATCATGTGGCAGAATTCAGCGCGTTTGCCACTGCCATCGGGAAACAGCTGGGGGTTAAAAATATCCCCGTGCATATAGAGTTGCGCCGCCAGGGGGATACCATTCTCCCTATCGAGGTGAACCCCATGCGTTTTGGCGGCTGGTGTAGCACGGCAGATTCAACCGCCATGGCGTTTAATTTCAATCCCTACCTGAGCTATTTCACCCGTCAGCCTCCTGTGTGGGATGCCATCCTCGCGCCTAAGGATGCCACGCTACACAGCGTAGTGGTGCTGGATAACTCCACCGGCATTGAAGCAGATAACATCGCCACCTTTGACTATGCCAGTCTGGAGAAGATGTTCGAGAACACGCTGGAGCTCCGCCGCACCGATTTTAAACGCTACAACGTGTTTGGATTTCTGTTCAGCGCCACCCGCCCAGACAACCTCGCCGAACTTGAGTATATTTTAAGTTCTGATCTCAGGGAGTTTGTGACCTCGGGTTGAGGAAGGCGGAGAATGGGAAAGAGGAGTTAGCTCAACAGCATTAACGTCTGCGCCACCCCAAAATATATTCCAGCTCCCTGTAAGTGCCCGCCAGCAGATGTTGCCGCAGTGCTTTGAGCCCAAGCCAATAGACACGGCAAACACATCCATACCCAGAGTAATCGCAAGAATTCATACAGCAACTACAGATACACCCAATAAGGACCCAAGCGGGGCTCTATTGGGTGTATCCGGTGCTATTTCAGCGCGCATGCGTTAGGTCGCGCTGCACGCGCAGGCTGAACTTATCCACAGGGGGACACGCTCTAATGAAGTCAGCAGGGGATAGTTTACACAGGTACCTGTGGAAAACTCTGTGGTCTGGGGAGAACTTTGTCATACAATGCAACGTTTCCACCGCTATGCCTAAATTTTAGGCAGGAAGGTGGAGGACAGGTTACGTTAACGTCTTGCTATGCGTGTGGGGCCAAAAGCAGGTTGGCAACCGTTCAGATTGGGTGCAGTAGTTAGCGAAGAGGTTGGGATTTGCAAATTATATGTTTCAAAAAACAACATTAAAATCAGCTTGGCAACACACACTACCCCTTGATATCGGCCAGGTTGATACAGCTTTTTATGTGGCGGGGAAAAAGAAAAGTCAGGTACGTAGGTA
>CAZDRL010000046.1:0-15018 GCA_964508035.1 uncultured Desulfuromonas sp. | reverse complement strand
TCGCGAAGGTGGTCGTACTGTCGGTGCTGGTGTTGTAAGCGAAATTATTGAGTAGAATCTGTAAGGACTGGTGTGATTTAGGAGCCAGTGGAGATATAAAATGGCAGATATAGTAACGCTGGCGTGCACAGAGTGTAAGCAGCGCAATTACACAACGACCAAGAATAAGCGCAATCTTCCTGATCGCTTAGAGTATAAGAAGTATTGCCGCTTTGATCGCCGCCACACCCTGCATCGTGAAACGAAGTAGTGTAAATTCAGGCATATGATACTGCAGGCCAGTAGCTCTAATGGCTAGAGCACCGGTCTCCAAAACCGGGTGTTGGGGGTTCGAATCCCTCCTGGCCTGCCAGTTTTGCCATTAACCAGAGAGGGCATATAGTGGGAAAAGTCACCGGATTTCTAGGTAATGTCAAAGGTGAACTGCGTAAGGTCACTTGGCCTACCAGGAAAGATACGTACGCATCTACTTTGGTTGTAATCGTATTTGTGTTTATGGTGGCCGTCTATCTCTGGGGTGTAGACACAATTCTTTCGACCTTGATTAAAACTATTCTGAGTCGATAGAGAGTGGTGAATAGATAATGAAATGGTATGGAGTGCATACGTACTCAGGGTACGAAAACAAGGTCAAGTCAAACCTTGAAGAGCGGATCCGCATGCTTGGCATGGAAGATCAGTTCGGAGATATCCTGGTACCTTCAGAAACAGTTGTGGAGCTCAAAGACGGGGAGCGCAAAACTTCCACGCGCAAGTTTTTTCCCGGCTACATATTAGTACAGATGGAACTAAACAGCGAAACCTGGCATGTGGTAAAAGACACAACCAAGATCACTGGTTTTGTAGGCGGTGGCACCAATCCACCACCAATTCCGGATGCCGAAGTAGAAAAAATTACCGCCCGGATGGAAGAGGGTGCTGAGCGTCCTCGTCCCAAGATTGAGTATGAAGTGGGTGAAACGGTCCGTGTTGTTGACGGTCCTTTTCTTAATTTCACCGGGGTTGTGGAAGATGTCAAGCCAGACAAGGGTAAGTTGAAGGTCATGGTAAGTATTTTTGGCCGCGTGACCCCTGTTGAGCTGGATTTTATACAGGTTGAAAAGACCAGCTAGGCTGGGTGGAAAATTAAGGAGTAACTGATGGCCAAAAAAGTAGCAGGACAGATTAAACTGCAGATCCCGGCGGGAAAAGCTAATCCATCCCCTCCGGTTGGACCAGCACTAGGCCAGCATGGTGTGAATATCATGGAATTTTGCAAGGCTTTCAACGCTAAGACTCAAGGCGATGATGGTATGATTATTCCAGTAGTAATTACCGTTTATGCTGACCGTTCATTTTCATTTATAACCAAAACACCTCCTGCGGCCATACTGCTCAAGAAAGCAGCGAAGGTCAACAAGGGTTCCGGTGTTCCTAATAAAGAGAAGGTTGGCAAGGTTACGCGCGATCAGGTGCTTGAAATTGCACGTATCAAGATGCCGGACCTTAATGCATACGATGAAGAGGCAGCTGTGCGCACTGTAGAGGGTACGGCGCGCAGTATTGGACTTGACATCGAATAAAGTTGGAGTGAAAGCTGATGGCTATAGGTAAAAAACAGGTAATCGCTAAAGAAAAGGTCGACAGATCGCAAAAATATTCTTTGAGCGAGGCCGTGCAACTGGTAAAAGAGGCGGCATACGCCAACTTTGATGAGACCGTTGATCTTACAGTTCGCCTTGGTGTTGATCCGCGCAAAGCAGACCAGATGGTAAGAGGCGCGGTTGTGCTTCCTAATGGTTTGGGAAAAACCGTACGTGTGCTGGTGTTCGCCAAAGGGGAGAAAGCGCAAGAAGCTGAACAAGCAGGTGCTGATTTTGTTGGCGGCGACGACCTGGTTGAGAAGATCCAAAATGGTTGGTTTGAGTTTGATACCGCCATAGCAACTCCCGATATGATGGGGGTTGTAGGCAAAATTGGTCGTCTTCTAGGGCCTCGTGGGCTGATGCCTAACCCTAAGGTAGGTACAGTGACGTTTGACGTGGGCCGCTCTGTAAGTGAAGCTAAGTCAGGTAAAGTTGAATATCGTGCTGAAAAAGCAGGTATCATCCATGTTCCGGTAGGGAGAGTTTCCTTTGATGAGCAGAGTCTGCAGGGCAATATTATTGCACTTATGGATGCGCTGATCAAAGCTAAACCCTCTTCCGCTAAGGGGATTTATCTGCGTAAAATTAGCATTTCCAGTACCATGGGTCCCGGCGTGCAGGTTGATGTGCCCGATATTCAGGCTCTGGTAAAATAACAAGTTACATTTGTCTGCTTTGGCTGTGAAGCCGAAGCAGAATTGCTTCTCTGCCGTCGAAGCAGAGTACATTCCTCGTCGTAGACAGCAGGCACATACAGGTTTAATGCAAGTAACTATCTGCACCTGCCGAGACTGAATGGAGCCATTTCGTGTCTCCCAGTCCTATCGAGGGGATAAGAAATTCTATGAAAGGAGGAGAGATGAATGGCTGGTAAAAACAAAGAACAGTTGGTAGCTGAGCTGAGTGAAAAGCTTAAGAATTCTAAAGCAGCATTTCTGGCTAACTACAGAGGCATTACGGTAGAGCAAACCAATGAGTTGCGTGGCAAGTTGCGCGCTGCAGGGGTTGAATATCGTGTAGTTAAGAATACCCTGCTCTCTTTGGCATGCAAAGGTACAGACTTTGAATGTCTGCAAGAGCATCTGACAGGGCCTACTGCACTCGCATTGGCTCTTGAAGACCCGGTTCAACCCGCAAAAGTATTGTTTGAGTTCGCCAAGGACAGCAAAGTCTTTGAGCTCAAGAGTGGGGCCCTAGACGGCAATATCCTCAGTGTTGGCGATATTGAAGCGCTGTCGAAACTGCCGAGTCGCGAAGTGCTTCTGGGCAAGATGCTAGGTTCTATGAGCGCACCCACAACAAATTTTGTTGGTGTTCTGGCAGCAGTGCCTCGTTCGCTGGTGCAGGTTCTTGGAGCAATTCAACAACAGAAGAATGCCTAGTTGCGCAACTGAATACAAAATCTTAAATAAAGCAATGATTTACATAATGGAGACAAGTAATGGCTGATATCACTAAAGAGCAGGTAATTGAGTTTATTGAGAACATGACTGTTCTTGAACTGGCTGAATTGGTAAAAGAGCTGGAAGATAAGTTTGGCGTTTCCGCAGCTGCACCTGTTGCAGTTGCCGCCGGTGCACCTGCTGAGGGCGCTGCAGCTGCTGAAGAGCAGACTGAGTTTGATGTAATCCTCTCAGCTGTTGGCGACAAGAAAATCAATGTAATCAAGGTTGTGCGTGCTATCACTGGTCTTGGGCTCAAGGAAGCCAAAGATATGGTTGATGGTGCACCTAACACTGTTAAAGAAGCTGCTTCTAAAGAAGAAGCAGAGGATTTCAAAAAGCAGCTTGAGGAAGCTGGAGCTTCTGTCGAACTCAAATAACGTACAACTTCATAATTCTCTGTTAAAAAGCCAAGGTCGCATTGCGGCCTTGGCTGTTCTTCGTTCTTTTCCTA
Source organism: uncultured Desulfuromonas sp. (assembly GCA_964508035.1). Classification (GTDB taxonomy): domain Bacteria; phylum Desulfobacterota; class Desulfuromonadia; order Desulfuromonadales; family Desulfuromonadaceae; genus JAIVHC01. The sequence goes on along the minus strand of CAZDRL010000046.1, from coordinate 11,497 downwards.
AGGAGTGATCATGGCTTATTCGATTACGAATAACCAGCTGTTGCGTAAGCGTTTTTCTGACGTTAAAAGCGTCATCGAGATGCCTAATCTCATTGATATTCAGAAAAATTCCTACAAACGCTTCATGCAGGAGGATACCCCTCCAGACCAGCGCGAGCTTATAGGTCTTGAAGCGGTATTCCGCTCAGTATTTCCAATTAAAGACTTCAACGAGACCTGTTCGCTGGAGTATGTATCCTATGTTCTTGAAACACCTAAGTACGATGTAGAAGAGTGTCATCAGCGTGGCATGACTTATGCGGCGCCGGTGAAGGTGCGCGTCCGTTTGGTTTCATGGGATGTGGACAAGGATACCGATGTTCAGTCTATTCGGGATATAAAGGAGCAGGAGGTTTATTTCGGCGAAATCCCGCTGATGACAAAGAACGGTACCTTTGTTATCAACGGTACTGAACGTGTAATTGTAAGTCAGTTGCATCGCTCTCCAGGGGTATTTTATGATCACGATCGGGGAAAAACTCACTCCAGCGGTAAGTTCCTTTACAGTGCGCGGGTAATACCCTACCGAGGTTCCTGGCTTGATTTTGATTTCGACCACAAAGACTTGCTATACGTGCGCATTGACCGCAGACGCAAGCTTCCGGCAACGGTGCTGCTTCAGGCCCTTGGCTATAGCGGTGAAGAATTGTTGCGCTATTACTATGACACTGAAGTTGTCAATATCGATAGTGATAGCTTCGAGAAAGTGGTTAATCTTGACCTTCTTTCTGGTCAGCGCGCTGTGCTTGAGGTTGTTGATGCCGATGGCACTGTGATTGTGCGCCCCAACCGGAAGTTTACTAAATCCGCAATTAAAAAGATTGCCGATGCCGGCCTGAAAACAATTCCTGTAGCTGAGGAGGAAGTTGTTGGGCGCTACCTTGCCACTGATGTTGTCGATGAAGAGAGCGGTGAGGTGCTTTTCGAATGCAACCAGGAGCTCACTGAAGCTGCGGTGGAAGTGCTGCGCGAGAGAGGCATTAAGTCTGTCGAGCTCCTTTTTATTGATAACCATTATGTAGGCCCCTACCTGCGCGATACTTTAGCGCTAGACACGGTGACCACTCCCGAAGATGCTATTATCGAGATTTATCGGCGCTTGCGTCCTGGAGATCCACCCACGGTTAAAAGCGCGAATGCACTGTTTGAGAATCTCTTTTTTAGCGCAGAGCGTTACGATCTTTCCATCGTAGGGCGTTTGAAACTCAATTATAAACTTGGACTGGATAAGCCTCTTGAAGAGCGGACCCTGTCCAAAGAAGATATCTTGGAGGTAGTTCGCTACCTGATAGACCTGCGTAACGGACAGGGTACTATTGACGACATTGACCATCTTGGCAATAGACGTGTCCGGGTAGTGGGTGAGTTGTTGGAAAACCACTACCGTGTTGGGCTGGTTCGCATGGAGCGCGCTATCAAAGAGCGCATGAGTCTGCAGGAAGTTGACAGTCTTATGCCGCACGACTTAATTAACTCAAAACCGGTTTCTGCGGTAGTAAAAGAGTTTTTTGGTTCGTCGCAGCTATCGCAGTTTATGGACCAAACCAACCCTCTGTCAGAAATTACGCACAAACGTCGCCTTTCTGCTCTTGGCCCGGGTGGACTGACGCGTGAGCGCGCTGGTTTTGAGGTGCGTGACGTTCATCCTACCCACTATGGTCGTGTATGTCCTATAGAGACCCCTGAAGGGCCGAACATCGGTTTGATAGCATCTCTATCCACCTACGCACGCATTAACGAGCATGGCTTTGTAGAAACACCATATCGTGTGGTTAAAGATGCACGTGTTACGGACGAGGTTCGTTATTTTTCTGCGTTGGAAGAGGAAGGCAATACTATTGCCCAGGCCAATGCGGTGCTGGATGAGGACGGCCGTTTTGTAAATGATGTGCTTAATGTGCGTCAGAACGGTGAATTCCTTATGCTCAACCGCGAAGACGTACAGCTGATGGATGTCTCGCCGAAGCAGTTGGTTTCCGTAGCCGCAGCGCTTATACCGTTTCTCGAAAATGATGACGCAAACCGTGCCCTCATGGGATCCAATATGCAGCGCCAGGCAGTCCCACTGCTGCGCGCAGATGCACCCCTCGTAGGTACCGGTATGGAGCGTAAAGTTGCGCACGATTCTGGTGCCACTGTTGTTGCGCACAATGATGGTGTAGTTGATTCTGTAGACGCATCGCGCATTGTGGTGCGCGTGAGTGAAGGGCAGAGTGGCGCTGCAGGAACTGGGGTGGATATCTACAATCTGACTAAGTTTATCCGCTCGAATCAAAACACTTGTTTGAATCAGAAGCCCGTTGTAGAGGTAGGTGATCAGGTAAAGTCCGGCGATATTATAGCTGACGGACCCTCTACCCAGTTTGGCGAGCTGGGGCTTGGGCAGAACATCCTGGTCGCGTTTATGCCGTGGGAAGGGTACAATTTCGAAGACTCCATTTTGATTTCTGAGCGCCTGGTCAAGGATGATCGCTATACTTCGGTGCATATTGAAGAGTTCGAGTGTGTCGCCCGCGATACTAAACTCGGCAAGGAAGAGATCACCGATGACATCCCTAACCTCGGCGATGATGCACTGAAAGATCTCGACGAAAGTGGGATTATTCGCATTGGCGCTGAAGTTAAGCGGGGCGACATCATGGTTGGGAAAATCACCCCCAAGGGTGAGACTCAGCTGTCGCCAGAAGAGAAACTTCTGCGTGCCATTTTTGGTGAGAAAGCTGGAGACGTGCGGGATACCTCGCTGCGCGTGCCACCAGGTGTAGAGGGGGTAATTATCGGAGCACGTGTTTTCTCCCGCAAGGGATCCGATAAAGATGCCCGTACCGAAAAAATTGAACAGCAAGAGATAGAAAAACTTCTTAAAGATCAAAACGATGAAATTCGCATTGTGCGCGAGTCTGCGCGCAATAAGCTAACTGATATTCTGGCAGGGAAGCTCCCCGCAGTTACAGTTACGGATAAAAAAGATAACATCGTGTTGCCCAAAGGGGAGCCCATTGAAGCAGAGAAGCTTCTGCAACTTCCTATGGAGCGCTGGAACGAAATATCCCTGGAAGATGCGCCGGAAGCGGAGGCAACAGTCGCCGATGTGTTGACGCATCTGAAAGAGCATGATGCGGGAATAAAAGCTAAATTTACCGAGAAAATCGAACGTATTAAGCGCGGAGATGATCTCCCCCCCGGGGTTATTAAGATGGTCAAGGTGTATGTGGCCATTAAGCGCAAGCTCTCGGTTGGGGATAAAATGGCAGGACGCCACGGCAACAAAGGTGTTCTGTCCCGTATCTTGCCCGAGGAGGATATGCCTTATACTGAAGATGGCACCCCCGTTGAGATCGTTCTCAACCCGCTTGGGGTTCCATCACGTATGAACATTGGTCAAATCCTTGAGGTTCACCTTGGTCTTGCAGCTCGTGGACTGGGAAATCAGATTCAGGCGGAACTTGATCGGCGTGCGGGAATAGATGAATTGCGCGCGAAGATCAAGGATGTGTATTCAGATAAGGAGCTCGATCCGTTCATCGACAATCTGTCGGAACGGGATGTGAAGAAGCTCGCTAAACGTCTATCTCATGGTGTTCCCATGGCTACCCCTGTGTTTGAAGGGGTGAGCGAGGAGGATGTTAAGGCTCAGATTCAAAAAGCCGGGTTTGATACCTCTGGGCAAATGACGCTATATGATGGACGAACGGGTGATGCATTTAAGGAAAAAGTCACTGTTGGCATCATGTACATGCTTAAGCTGCATCACTTGGTTGATGACAAGATTCACGCCAGAAGTATTGGCCCCTACAGCTTGGTGACCCAGCAGCCGTTGGGTGGTAAAGCGCAGTTCGGTGGGCAGCGTCTAGGTGAGATGGAGGTTTGGGCGATGGAGGCGTATGGTGCCTCGCATGCTCTGCAAGAATTTCTCACGGTTAAGTCGGATGACGTGGCAGGCCGAACCAGAATGTATGAGGCCATCGTCAAAGGGCGGCATACCCTTGAAGCTGGGTTGCCAGAGTCGTTCAATGTCTTGCTAAAAGAGCTTCAGGCTCTATGTCTTGATGTGGAACTGCTGGAAGACGAAAAAGAATAATACTGCCATCCCTTAAGGAGATGAGTTTTGGAACATAGTATTAACCTGTTTGAGCGTCCTAAGGATCCGTTGAGTTTCGATACCATTCGTCTGTCGCTTTCATCGCCAGAGATGATTCGTGAACGCTCCTTTGGTGAAGTTAAAAAGCCGGAGACCATAAACTATCGTACCTTCAAGCCGGAACGTGACGGCCTGTTCTGCGCCAAGATTTTCGGCCCGGTAAAGGACTATGAGTGTAACTGCGGCAAATATAAACGTATGAAGCACCGAGGCATCGTATGCGAGAAGTGTGGCGTAGAGGTTATCCCGAGCAAAGTGCGGCGGGAACGTCTGGCTCACATCGATCTTGCGTGTCCAGTTGCGCATATTTGGTTTTTGAAATCTCTCCCTTCACGTATTGGCACTTTGCTGGATATGACGCTGAAGGAGCTCGAAAAAGTGCTGTACTTTGAGGCGTATATCGTCCTTGACAGTGCTGATACTGAGCTGGAAGTGGGACAAGTGCTGCCGGAGGAAAAGTATCACGAGCTGATGGCAGAGTATTCCGGACAGTTCTCTGCCGGGATGGGCGCTGAGGCGATCCGTGAGTTGCTGGCAGCCCTTGATCTGGAAGAGATTGCGCAGGAACTCCGGGTTGAGATGCGCGAATCCACGAGTGAGGCGAAGAAAAAGAAAGTTGCAAAGCGCCTGAAGGTGGTCAACGCCTTTTTGCGTAGCAACAATCGTCCTGAATGGATGATTCTTGAAACTCTACCGGTTTTGCCGCCCGAATTGCGCCCTCTGGTGCCTCTTGATGGCGGTCGTTTTGCAACTTCAGATCTCAATGATCTGTACCGCAGAGTAATCAATCGCAACAATCGCCTGAAACGTCTTATGGACTTGTATGCGCCCGAAGTTATTATCCGTAACGAAAAGCGCATGCTGCAGGAGGCGGTGGATGCCCTGTTTGACAACGGACGGCGTGGCCGCGCAATTACCGGACCTAATAAGCGTCCACTGAAGTCTCTGTCTGACATGCTCAAAGGTAAGGGGGGGCGCTTCCGCCAGAATCTTTTGGGTAAGCGTGTGGACTATTCTGGACGTAGCGTTATAGTTGCTGGTCCGGAGCTGAAGCTGCATCAGTGCGGCTTGCCGAAAAAAATGGCACTTGAGCTGTTCAAGCCGTTTATCTACAACAAGCTCGAAGAACTCGGTCTGTGTACCACCATCAAGAGCGCTAAGAAAATGGTGGAAAAAGAGAAGTCTGAGGTGTGGGACGTGCTTGAAGATGTTATCCGCGAGCACCCAGTCATGCTTAACCGCGCTCCGACATTGCACCGCCTTGGGATTCAGGCGTTTGAGCCTGTTCTGATTGAGGGTAAGGCAATTCAGTTGCATCCACTGGTATGTACTGCGTTTAACGCTGACTTTGACGGGGACCAGATGGCAGTCCATCTGCCGCTGTCTATAGAAAGTCAGATTGAAGCGCGTGTGCTTATGATGTCGACCAACAATATCCTGTCTCCTGCGAACGGGAAGCCTATTATCGTTCCCTCACAGGACATGGTCTTGGGGCTGTATTATATGACGCGCATCCGTCCCTTTATCAAGGGGTCGGGTAAAATCTTCAGTTCCCCTGATGAAGTGCGGATTGCCTATGACGCTGGTAAAGTTGAGCTTCAGGCTGGGGTCAAGGTACGTATGAGCCAGGAAATTGGGGCGCCGCCTGAACTTGTTGATACTGCAGTGGGGCGTATTATTCTGCGCGAGATTGTGCCTGAGGTGATCCCGTTCGATCAGGTCAATCGGGTGATGACCAAAAAGCAGATTGCAGAGCTTATTGATGCTAGTTTCCGCCTTGCTGGCAATAAGCAGACGGTAATCCTGGCAGATAAACTCAAGCAGATTGGTTATCGATACTCCACAATCGCAGGTATTTCCATAGGCCTCAACGATATGGTCGTTCCAGAGTCCAAGCAAGCCTATATCGATGCAGCGCTCGAAGAGGTTAAAGCTATCCAGAGCCAGTACACCGATGGATTGATCACTGATGGTGAGCGGTACAATAAAGTGGTGGATATCTGGGCTAAGTGTACTGAAGATATTGCAACTACCATGTTGAAGGATCTATCTACTGACCGGTTCGAGTCAGAAGATGGCGAAGTGGTGGAAGCACCGTCATTTAATGCCATCCATATGATGGCTGATTCAGGAGCACGTGGGAGTGCACAGCAGATTCGTCAGCTTGCGGGTATGCGTGGGCTCATGGCTAAGCCTTCTGGTGAGATAATAGAAACCCCAATTACTGCTAACTTCCGCGAAGGCCTTACGGTGTTGCAGTACTTCATCTCCTCTCACGGTGCGAGAAAGGGGTTAGCTGATACAGCCCTTAAGACTGCAAACTCCGGATATTTGACCCGTCGTCTTGTGGATGTAGCACAGGATGCTATCATCACTGAGCAGGATTGTCATACCCTCGACGGGGTCATGATTTCGTCTCTGATTGAATCTGGAGAGGTTATCCAATCCTTAGGGGACAGAATTCTTGGGCGTACTGCGCTGGAAGATATCTGTGATCCGGTGGATGGGCATGTAATAGTAAAGGCTAACCAGGAGATTGATGAAGCGCTGGTGAAAAACATCGAAGACGCAGGTATTGAAAGGGTCAATATCCGCTCGGTGCTCACATGTAAGAGTCAACAGGGGATCTGCGCATCCTGCTATGGACGTGATCTTGCTCGCGGACATATGGTCAACCTCGGTGAGGCTGTTGGCGTAATTGCTGCGCAGTCTATAGGGGAGCCGGGTACACAGCTTACCATGCGTACGTTCCATATAGGTGGTGCTGCATCTCGAAGCGCAGAGCAGACCTCCTTGGAGGCGCGTTACGATGGGGTGCTGCAATTTGACAATTTAAAATCTGTACTTAATCGCGAAGGCAACCACATCGTAACCAAGCGAAACGGGCAAATCGTCATTGTTGACGAAACCGGACGTGAGCGTGAGCGGCATGAGCTTCTGTATGGTACTAAGCTACTGGTAGGGCCAGGGGAAGAAGTTAAGGCTGGGATGCAATTAGCTGAATGGGATCCATACACCATGCCGGTCCTTACTGAGGTAGGTGGACGCGTCCACTATGGCGATATTATCGCCGGTCTCACTATGGATGAAAAGGTTGATGATGTAACTGGTCTTTCTCGCAAGGTGATCATTGAGTCAAAGGCGTCTGATATGCGCCCCCGCATCATCCTTAAAGATGACGAAGGCAAGTCGGTCAAGCTTCCGTCTGGGGTTATCGCACGCTATATGCTCCCGGTTGGTTCAAACATCAACGTAGCTGAAGATGTAGTCGCTTATCCGGGCGATATTCTGGCCAAGATTCCGCGCGAAACTACAAAGACCAAAGACATCACTGGTGGTCTGCCACGAGTGGCAGAGCTTTTTGAAGCTAGAAAGCCGAAGGAGTTTGCCATCCTAAGTGAGATTGACGGGATTGTGACCTACGGCAAAGACACCAAAGGGAAGCGCAAGGTTGTGGTTACTCCAGAAATTGGAGATCCCATGGAATACTTGATTCCTAAGGGTAAGCACATCAGTGTACAAGAAGGTGATCAGGTTATTGCCGGTGATCCTCTTATGGACGGATCACGTAACCCGCACGATATTCTGCGTGTGCTGGGTGAAAAGGAACTGGCAAAATACTTAGTTGACGAGGTGCAGGAGGTCTACCGCCTCCAGGGTGTAACTATTAACGACAAACACATAGAAACCATTGTGCGTCAGATGTTGCGTCGCGTAGCGATTCGCGAGGTGGGAGATACAGATTTCTTGATCGACGACCAAGTTTCACGCGAAGAGTTCGAAAAAGAAAACAATCGCGTTCTCGCGGAAGATGGTGCTCCGGCTGTAGGTGAGCCTATTATGTTAGGGATAACCAAAGCGTCGCTGTCTACCGAGTCGTTTATCTCGGCGGCATCGTTTCAAGAAACTACCAAGGTTCTGACCCAGGCATCTATTGAAGGTAAAGAAGATCATCTGTGCGGCCTCAAAGAAAATGTGATCATGGGGCGCTTGATACCCGCAGGTACCGGGATTCAGGAATATCGCACAGTTAAGGTTCAGGCTCCGGAGTCGGAAGACGAGATGAAAGGGGCAGATCAGAAAGAAGTTGGCGCGGTGCAAGAAAAGCAGGAAAAAACACCCGCCTAAGCTTAATTATCTCCGGTGCCAGTACGGGCCGGAGTAAAAATATATGGTGGAGATACAACATCTGCTTGACTTTGAGTGCGGCAGTTGTTATTGTCCGCGAGTTTTCCCCTTCACTGGGACGTTCTTTCAATTTTGTGAATAGTAATTTCGGGAGTAAGAAATGCCGACAATCAATCAGTTGATCAATAAAGGGCGCAAGAGTAAAGAGCGGAAGGTTCCAGCACGTGCGCTGCAATCTAATCCGCAGCGCCGGGGTGTATGTACTAGGGTATACACAACCACACCGAAGAAGCCGAACTCGGCACTTAGGAAAGTTGCGCGTGTGCGTTTAACCAATGGGATCGTTGTTTCATCCTATATCCCTGGAGTTGGACACAACCTGCAGGAGCACTCAGTTGTGCTGGTGCGAGGTGGTCGAGTGAAAGACCTGCCTGGTGTGCGTTACCATATTGTTCGTGGTGCACTTGATCTTGCTGGTGTGCAAGGTCGTATGCAGGGTCGTTCCAAGTATGGTGCTAAGCGTCCTAAGTAGGACATTGATATAAAAAGAGGTCGTTTGAGATGCCTAGAAGAAGAGAAATAGCAAAAAGGGTTGTTCTTGCAGATCCTAAGTTTAACGATCGTGTTGTAACCAAGTTTGTAAACCATCTCATGTTAGGTGGGAAGAAAAGTGTTGCAGAGGCGATAGTTTACGGTGCCTTTGATTTGATTGCTGAGCGGAGCGGTGAAGATCCTCTGGAGGTGTTCAAGAAGGCGTTTGAAAATGTGCGCCCCATGCTTGAGGTTAAATCTCGTCGTGTTGGTGGTTCTACCTATCAGGTTCCGGTAGAGGTACGTGCTGATCGCCGTAATGCTTTGGTTATTCGTTGGGTTCTTGACGCGGCCCGTAAGCGCGGAGAACGCACAATGCGTGAGCGCCTTGCCGCCGAGTTCCTCGATGCTGCCAATGGCCGTGGTGGAGCGGTAAGAAAGAAGGAAGACACTCATCGCATGGCCGAAGCGAACAAGGCTTTTGCCCATTATCGCTGGTAGCAATTGAATCTGGAGGAAGTAGAGCAGTGGCACGTAAAGTATCCCTAGAAAAAACACGCAACATTGGCATAATGGCTCACATTGACGCTGGTAAAACCACCACAACAGAGCGTATTCTGTTTTATACTGGCATCTCGCATAAGATCGGCGAGACCCATGATGGTGCAGCGACTATGGACTGGATGGCTCAAGAGCAGGAACGCGGAATTACTATCACTTCAGCTGCAACTACCTGTTTCTGGAAAGATCATCGAGTAAATATTATAGATACCCCTGGCCATGTGGACTTCACCATCGAGGTTGAGCGTTCACTGCGTGTGCTGGACGGCGCTGTTGCTGTATTCTGTTCAGTTGGCGGTGTTGAGCCGCAGTCAGAAACCGTGTGGCGTCAGGCTGATAAGTACGGTGTTCCCCGTCTTGCCTTTATCAATAAAATGGATCGTATCGGAGCGGACTTTACTCGCGGCGTCGAGATGATGCGCGATCGCTTAGGGGCTAATCCAGTTCCTATGCAGCTCCCCATTGGCAAGGAAGAAAATTTCCTTGGCGTGGTTGACTTAGTGACTCTTGAAGCCATTGTGTGGAAAGATGAATCTCTTGGTGCCGAGTTTGATGTTGTAGAGATTCCTGGCGAGATGTCCGATGCTGTAGCGAGTGCACGTGAAGCTATGCTCGAGGAGTTGTGTAATTACGACGACGCCCTGATGGAAAAATACCTGGGCGGTGAAGAGCTTAGTGTTGATGAGGTCAAGGGTGCTGTGCGCCGTGCAACCATGGGGCTGCATATTAATCCAGTTTTTTGTGGTAGTGCCTTTAAGAACAAGGGTATTCAGAATCTACTTGATGCTGTCATCGACTACATGCCTAGCCCTACCGATGTACCACCTATTGAAGGCTTAGATCCTAAGGGTGAGCCAATTACGCGCCCTGCAGATGACAGCGGACCTTTTGCCGCACTGGCATTTAAGATTATGACTGACCCATTTGTTGGGCAGCTGTCATTTTTCCGCGTCTATTCTGGTATTGCTGAAGCTGGTGCAACTGTTCTTAACTCTACCAAGGGCAAAAAAGAGCGCTTCGGACGTATCCTTAAGATGCACGCTAATAAGCGTGAGGAAATTAAAGACGTATACTCTGGTGATATCGCAGCTGCTGTTGGTTTGAAGTATACCGCTACTGGCGACACCCTATGCGCTCCAAGTGCCGAATGTTTGCTTGAGGCTATGGAGTTTCCAGAACCTGTTATCCATATAGCTATAGAGCCCAAAACCAAGAGTGATCAAGAGAAGCTCGGTGTTGCTCTGGGTAAATTGCTCGCAGAAGACCCTTCTATAGGGGTGCGTACTGATGAAGAAACAGGGCAGACGATCCTCTCCGGCATGGGTGAACTCCACCTGGAAGTTGTGATTGATCGTCTGAAGCGTGAATTTAAGGTTGAAGCTAATGTTGGCGCGCCTCAGGTCGCTTATCGTGAATCCATCACTAAGACTGTAGAAGTGCAGGGCAAGTTTGTACGTCAGTCTGGTGGGCGCGGGCAATATGGCGATTGCTGGTTGCGTATCGAGCCGCAAGAGCCTGGTGAAGGCTTTGAGTTTGTGGATGCAATAAAGGGTGGCGTAATACCGCGTGAATACATTCCAGCTGTTGGTAAGGGCGCGGAGGAAGCTGCGCAGTCAGGGGTTATCGCTGGATACCCACTCGTCGACGTTAAGGTAACATGTTACGACGGTTCATATCACGACGTCGACTCTTCTGAGATGGCGTTTAAAATTGCCGGATCTATGGGGTTCAAAGAGGGCGCAGCTAAGGCTGGTCCAGTGTTGTTGGAACCCATGATGGCTGTCGAAGTTGTCGTGTCAGAAGACTACATGGGTGATGTAATCGGCGATATCAATAGTCGTCGCGGTAAGATTATGAATATGGACTCCCGTGGTGGTGCTCAGGTTATTAATGCCCATGTGCCACTCTCGAGTATGTTCGGTTACGCGACCGATCTGCGCAGTGCTACACAGGGACGCGCAACATATACAATGGTGTTTGATCACTACGAACAGGTGCCAAAGGCGATTTCTGAAGAAATCATTGCCAAGGTCAAAGGCTAAGGAGTACGTTATGTCCAAAGAGAAATTTGAAAGAACTAAGCCGCACGTCAACATT
>CAZDRL010000045.1:0-15080 GCA_964508035.1 uncultured Desulfuromonas sp. | reverse complement strand
TGCCCCCTTCAGTCGCTGCCCCCTTCAGTCGCTGCCCCCTTCAGTCGCTGCCCCCACGCCCCTTTAGCCTTCTTTTCGCAATGAGGCCAAAGGGGCAGTGGGGTTAGCTAAGGTATGGAGTTCACGCTGCGCATCAGGTAAGCACAGCCCACAACACGCCGGCGCTGATAGCAGAGCCAATTACCCCGGCAACGTTGGGTGCCATAGCGTGCATGAGGAGAAAATTGTTGGGATCTTCTTTAAGCCCCATAGTGTGCACCACGCGCGCCGAATCGGGCACCGCGGAAACACCGGCAGCACCCACGAGCGGATTAATCTTTTGGCGTAAAAACAGGTTCATAAACTTTGCAAACAGCACTCCACCCGCAGTGGCTACGGCAAAGGAGATAGCACCCAGAACAAAGATCAGGATCGATTGCGGGGTAAGGAAATGGTCTGCGCTAGTGCTTGCCCCCACTGAAAAGCCCAGCAGAATGGTGACGATGTCGATCAAGGCATTGCGCGCGGTATTGGCAAGGCGATCGGTCACCAGACTCTCCTTGAGCAGATTACCAAACAGCAACATCCCGATCAGGACCATGGAGCCAGGAGCAATAAAGCCACACAGGATAAAGGCACCGATGGGGAACACCATCTTCTCGGTTTTGCTCACCTGCCGCGGTGCCGGCATACGGATCAGGCGTTCTTCCCGCGTGGTCAGCAGTTTCATGATCGGGGGCTGAATAACCGGCACCAGAGCCATGTAGGAATATGCGGCGATCGCGATAGAGCCGAGCAGATGGGGAGCAAGCTTTGCGGAGAGGAATATCGCTGTCGGACCATCCGCGCCGCCGATAATGCCGATAGCCCCTGCCTCATTAGGGCTAAAGCCGAGGTATAACGCCCCGATAATGGTGAGAAATATCCCTATCTGGGCGGCAGCCCCAAGTAATACCAATTTCGGGTTGGAGAGCATGGTAGAAAAGTCGGTCATGGCTCCGATCCCGAGAAAAATAAGCGGCGGATAGATCCCTTCACGCACTCCATAGTAGATATAGTTGAGGACGCTCCCCTCATCATATACCCCTATAGCCACCCCCTGCACCGCAGGGATATTTCCCATAATAATGCCAAACCCGATGGGGATAAGCAGGAGCGGCTCATATTCATAGCGGATGGCAAGAAAGATAAACACTCCACCCACCAGCATCATAATCACGTGCCCCAAGGTCAGCCCCGCAAAGGCGGTGGTATGTAGAAATTGCAGCAATATATCCACAGCTACTCCTTCAAGATCAAAGCGTGTCCAGGTAAATTTTATTCAGTACCATTAAATAGCCACGCAGGGATCAACTTTCTTCTGGGGTGATCTGCACCAACTCCTGCCCCTGCAGTACTGAATCTCCCGCCTGGGCCAGCACTGCATTTACTCTGCCGGACTGGCTCGCACTCACCTCGTTTTCCATCTTCATCGCTTCCATTTTCAAGAGTGGCTCTCCACTACGCACCGTGTCCCCCACCTCCACATAGACACTCAAGACTACGCCAGGAATAGGAGCCACCACCGAACCTGTGGATGTTGCCCCTGCAGAATACTGCGGGGCGGAAACCGGTGCAGTTGAGCTGAAATTGCGCCCACTGCTGTCGCTGGGCTCCACTTTTACCGGAGCTGCGGTATGCGTGATATTCTGCACCTGCACCTGGAACACTTCACCATTGAGTTCGAGCTCAGCTTCTGCGCCAGAAAAGTTTTTCACCTCGACACTTACATCCTTACCGTTAACCTGCAGTTTGTACTTACGCATGATGACTCCAAGAAGAGAGGGAACGCATTCGTGCAGAGGAACTCCACATAGAGCGGCTGGCATGGGGACGCAGGGTCACCCTGCCGCTCTCTCCACTCAAGTATTCAAGTTCCATATGCAACACCAGTGCAATGACCACCTCTTTTTCCGCGTCTGTCAATGGTTCAGGTGTGCTCGACACCACCGCTTCTGAGACCGGAAGATCTTTAGCACTGCTGCCGTCAATCATAGCCAGAACCCGCGGCAACAGGCGGATGAAGAGGCTGATGGATAACAGACTGAGGAAGATGATGATTGTTCCGCTAATAGCGAGGCCGACGCCGTTGCCGGCCACGACATTTTCCCACCCAACTGACATATTAAACTCCGTTGTGCCTAAAAACTTGCACCAGACTATAAAGGCATATTGCCATGTTTGCGCGCGGGGCGTTCACAGCGCTTGTCGCTGAGCATCCCCAACGCCCGACACAGACGAAAGCGGGTACGTTCGGGCAGAATCACATCATCCACATAGCCACGCTCTGCCGCCACAAACGGATTGGCGAAACGCTTCTGATATTCCTCCTCCTTTTGAAGCAAAAATGCCGGCGGATCCTCCTGGGTGGCGGCTTCACGCGCATACAGAATCTCCACTGCGCCGCGCGCCCCCATCACCGCAATCTCGGCGCTGGGCCAAGCATAGTTGACATCGCCGCGCAGGTGTTTAGAGCTCATGACGCAGTACGCGCCACCATATGCTTTGCGCACAATCAAGGTTATTTTAGGCACCGTAGCTTCGGCATATGCGTACAGAAGCTTGGCGCCGTGGCGGATAATTCCTTGATGTTCCTGCTGGCGTCCAGGCATAAAGCCGGGCACATCCACAAAGGTAAGGAGCGGAATGTTAAAGGCATCGCACATCCGTACAAAGCGCGCTGCTTTACTCGCGGCATCACTGTTCAGCACCCCGGCGAGATGATTGGGCTGATTCGCCACCACCCCCACCACTGCACCGTCCAGGCGCGCGAGCCCAGTGATTATGTTGGGGGCGTACTCGGGTTGCAGCTCCATCCAGCTCTGTTTATCCACGCATGGGATCACGATCTGATGCATATCGTAGGGTTGTTGCGGATTTGCGGGCAGCACCTGGGTTAATGCAGGGATCTGGCGCGCGGCAGTATCGGCGTTTTCCTGCCACGGCGGAGACTCCATATTGTTCTGCGGTAGATAGCTCAACACCTGACGCAACCCGCGGATGGTCTCCGCGTCGGAATCGTACGCCAGATGTGCCACTCCACTCACCTGGGTATGCACATCGGCTCCGCCCAGCTCTTCGGTGGTAATATCCTCGTGGGTAACAGCCTTTACCACCTTGGGTCCGGTAAGAAACATATAGCTGTTGCGGCGCACCATCATGATGATATCGGTCAGCGCCGGAGAGTACACCGCGCCCCCAGCACAGGGGCCAAAGATCCCGGACAGTTGCGGCACCACCCCAGAGAGGCGGACATTGCGCTCGAAGATATCTGCATAGCCGGCCAGACTTTCAATCCCCTCCTGAATTCGCGCTCCGCCAGAATCGTTGAGACCGATCAGGGGCGCGCCAGCACTCGCGGCCATATCCATAATCTTGCAGATCTTCTCCGCAAAGGTTTCCGATAGCGAACCCCCCAGAACGGTAGCATCCTGAGAGAACACAAACACCAACCTTTTGTTGATAGTGCCATACCCGGTAATCACTCCATCGCCGGGGTACTGGCGCTTCTCCATGCCGAAGTTTTGACAGCGGTGGGTTTTGAGCATGTCAAACTCTTCAAAACTGCCTTCATCCAGGAGCATATTGACACGTTCGCGTGCGGTCAGGCGCCCCTGAGCATGGCGCTTACTGTTGCGCTTAAATCCACCACCACTAAGCGCCTTCTGACGCAAGCGCAGCAATTCATTGATTCTCTGATTCATGCATACCCCGCTTTCTGACCGTTATTGATTTGAAAATATAGGTATTGAAGATATAGGGAAGATAAAGGAGTTCAACTCAGCGCACCCGCAGCAGATGTTTCGCCGTTTGTGTAACCGCCACGCTTGTTTAACCACTATAGTACACCTGATACAGGGTCTCCTCGCCGAGGATTTCGTCCACCCGCCCCTGAAGTTGGCGCCGTTCCGGATTGCGCAACCATTCGTTCCAGTTTTCCAAGCTCTTCCAGGTGCTGACCACCAGCTTCTCCTCCGGGTCATCGTAGTTAACCAGAGTCTCTCCCGAAATATATCCCGGCTGCGCATGTGCGGCAGAACGCATCTGCATGAGTAACGGACGAATCTGTTCCTCTTTTTCCTGCGGAACATGCCGAATGATAATAATTTTAACCGCCATATTACCCCCCTAAAAAAGAATAGGAAACCTGATGTTTTCGAAGATAACATAAAAGGTAAAGAGAGTATTTAAGATACCAGAGATATGCAGGGGTACCCTTTCGCAAAGCTATCCACTACGCTAGCGCCGCACCGGACGGTGGCAGCGCACCAGTACACCCCACACTATAAGCATCAACCCCCCGACTCCAACGGCAAGGAGTCCGATAACCTGTACTTTATCAGTCCATGCAAAGGAGATAAACCACATGGCGCACGCGCCGAGGGTAAAAAATATAAATATCAGCAGCGAAGAGGCAGAACCTGCATATTTATCCACCTGCTCAAGCACCAAGTTATTGCTTGGGGGGCGGCTCAGACCGATAAAGAAGGTGATCACTGCCATGGGAAGTGCTAGACCCCACGCTCCAGGGAAAATCTGCAGCAGCATGATAACTCCACCGCTCAAAACACCACTAAAACCCAGGGTCATTACAGTTCCGGGGCGGATGTGGCGCAACAAACGGGTGCACAGCAGAGAACCACCCATAAAGGCGATGGCGTTGATGGCAAAGAAATAGCCAAAATGGTGTGCGGTGACACCTAAGTGATTGATGTAGATATCCGCTGCGCCCGCAATAAAAGCAAAATGGGGCAACACCACCAGAGATACCATCACAGCATACGCGATATAGCGCCGGTTGCGCAGCAGTTCTAGATATATCCTCAGGCTCTGAAGTGCCCCGCTCTGCACCAAGGCAGTATTGGTTTCCCCCATGCGATACACCCCGATCCACGCTCCCGCTCCGATACATGCCTGCAGGACAAAAATCCAGCGCCAGGACAGCCACAGCAAAATCCATCCACCAATAATAGGCGCCACCGCCGGGGCAAGAGGCATAATTACCCCCATCCACGCCAGGATTTTTACCCGTTCGTTGTTGGTATAGATATCCTTGGTGATCGCCATCGACAGCGAAGTTGCTGCGGCCGCGCCCGCGGCTTGGAGAACACGCGCCCCAATGAGCACTCCGGCGCTATCAGCCAGGGCACACAGCAGAGAAGCAAGGGTAAACAGGGCAATCCCCCCTAACAGCGGAGGGCGACGTCCGTAACGGTCGGACAACGGGCCATAGACGAGGAGAAACACGCAATAACTGAAAAAGAATCCGATCAGGGTGAGGTTGATCACCATCAGCGGCTGGTTCCAGCGCTGCTGCAACATGGGGATAGCAGGTAAATACATATCTGTCGACAGGGGTGGGAATGCTGTCAGCAGAACAAGGAGGAGAAAGATACGTGCTTTGCTCATGGATTAACTCGTATAGGTGTTGGTTTTGCCCCTGCAGTTGCAAATGGTGCCACTGGGTATTTATCCGAAAAATTAGCGCCGCCGCTTCACCCCGCGTTGCGCTACTGCGGTGGTGGGGTTGTCGGGCCATGGATGTTTGGGATAACGCCCTTTGAGCTCTTTTTTAACCTCGGTGTAGGTTGTGTCCCAAAAGTTTGCCAGATCGGTGGTGGTTTGAATCGGGCGCCGCGCTGGGGAGAGCAATTCAAGCACCAGCGGAACCTGTCCACCTCCAACCCTGGGGCTCTGGTGCAGGCCAAACAGCTCCTGCAACTTCACTGCAAGGCGGGGCTGGTGTGGGTCGGTATAATCCACGCGCAGATGAGATCCGCTCGGCACTTTCACCTTCTGCGGTGCCAATTTATCCAGCTGTTGTTGCTGGGGCCAGTTCAGGAGTGCAAGTAACGGCTGGCACAGATCAAGCCGCTGAAGCTCCTGCAAGCTGGTTATCTCCAGCAGCCAGGGACTAAGCCAATCTTCCAACTGCGCAAGCAGATGCTCAGGGGTAACAGGGGGCCACGCACTAACCAAATGGTGCTGCGCTACAAAGCTGATCCGTGCATACAGGTCTCTGCTCGCACCACTCCAGCCCAGAGTTTCGAGGCCACGCGTGCGAAGCTGTTGCAGCAGAAGAGGGAGCGCATCGCCTGCTTCCACTGCGCACGGCTGTTCCTGCAGAATCAGCGCGCCCAGGCGCCGACAGCGCCGCGCCACTACGCGCTGTTTATCCGCCTCCCAAAAAGTCTCGTGCCTCCAGCATGTCTCTGCGGGGAACGCACGCAGAATTTGTTCTATCTTCACCACACTCCCCATGTGGATCAGCGCGGGGGATCCCGCCCCTTGGTTCCGCTCCAACTCCAGCGCCACAAGCCACTCCTGCGCTTCCATGTTGGAGCGTGGCGACAGGCGTGCGCCACCCCCGCTGCGCAGCAGATACTCCTCGCGCCTTGAACCCCGGCGCTGCGCCACGCGATCGGGGTACGCCGCCAATACCAGCTCCCCTATACGCTCCGCAGCAAGCTCTGGTTCAACGTTGGCAGCGAGGTTGAGCTTGCGCAGCAAAACTGCAAGGCTCCGTTCAACCTCCCTCCCCCCATGCCGTTGACGCGCATGCATCTGCCCGTTCCAGCCTTCCAAGATATCCAGGATGTCGCTGGAACTGCTTCTGCTCCTTGCACTCTGATGCAGATCACGTCGAAATTGATGTGGGTGCTCCAAAATGATGGCGAGCCGACACGCCAGCGCTTGTTCCGCGCTGGTAGTAGCACCCGCCACCATCCGTGCAAGGCGTGGATGCAGGGGCAATTGTGCCATCCGGCGCCCGAGCTGGGTTAAACAGCGCTCCTGGTCTACCGCTCCGAGCTGGTGTAACAGCGCAAACGCAGCATTCAGATGCGCAGCAGGCGGGGGATCGATCCAACGCAACTTAGAGCCATCCTGCACCCCCCAACACGCGAGCTCAAGCGCCAGTGCACTCAAGTCGGAGCGCATGATCTCCGGGCATTGGTGCGGCGCCAAGCTCTGCTGCGTGGATTCACTCCAGAGGCGGTAACAGTGCCCCGCGCGCTGGCGTCCACTCCGGCCCGCGCGCTGGATTGCACTCGACTGCGCGATTCTCCGCGTGGGCAGAGAGTTCATCCCCCGCGCGACATCAAATAGAAGTTGCCGCTCCAGTCCACTATCCACCACCACCCCGATATTCTCGATGGTGAGGCTGGTTTCGGCAATATTAGTGGCAAGCACCACCTTGCGGCGGGAGCCAGGGAGGATAGCGCGCTGTTGTTCCTCGAAACTCAGCGCCCCATACAGCGGAAGAATCTGCACCTCCTGCGCCCAGCTCTGGGTGCGGAGGAACTCTTGACAGCGCCTGATGTCACCTGCTCCCGGCAAAAACACCAGGATATCCCCCTGATGCTCAAGCCCCTGCTCCACGGCGCCGCTCACCTGCTGCGCGAGGAGGCGCGACGAATCTCCGCAGTAGTGGAGCGTTACCGGATAGGTGCGCCCCGCACTGTGGAGCACTGGGCACTGATCCAGCTGCGTTGCGATATGGGTACTCTCGAGGGTGGCTGACATCAGCAGCAGGCGCAGTTCAGGACGCAGCCCCTGCTGCACCTCATAGCTTAGCGCCAGCCCCAAGTCGCTGTGGATGTTACGTTCGTGAAACTCATCGAAGATGATGAGTCCCACCCCATTCAGTTCTGGATCGTGCTGCAGGCGGCGCGTGAGCACCCCTTCAGTTATAACCTCAATCCGGGTTGAAGCACTTACGGCGCGCTCATGGCGGATGGTGTATCCCACTGTCTGCCCCAAGTTCTCGCGCAGTTGTTTGCTCATATAACGCGCGGCATGCACCGCGGCCAGACGGCGGGGCTCCAGCAGAAGGATACGCCGCCCTTGCAACCACGGTTCGTGCAGAAGTGCCAATGGCACTCGGGTAGTTTTCCCCGCCCCCGGCTCTGCCTGCAGCAACGCACAGGTGTGAGTACGCAACGTCTGTTGCAGCTGCGGGAGTACCGCATCCACCGGCAACCCGGGCGTAGATATGTCAGACATCGATATTATCCAAGCAACGCATAGTAATTGAGTATCGCATAAACACCTGCGCCCGACCGTTTAATAAAGGGTCGGGCGCAAAAAACAGGGGCAGAAACACACCTTTTCACATCAGTGCAGTCCAGCGCTACCCTGTGATGGTAGCGAGGAATTCGAGCAGCCGTGCATTAAAAAACTCGGGATTTTCCAAGTTGCTCATATGGGCGGCGTGCGGCACAACATGCAGTTGCGAGCCCTTGATGCGGGTATGCATATCACGCGCGGCGGCTGGAGTGGTGAGTGTATCCTCCTCCCCAACCAGAATCAGCGTGGGTACGGCGATAGCGGCGAGGGACTCTGTAGTGTCGGTGCGTGCCGCCAGCGCGATAAAATTTCCGGCAATGGCAACGGGGTTGTTAGCGCTGATGATATCTTTGATAAAATCAACCTCAGGCACCTTGTTCTGAATAGATGCAGGGGTAAACACCGCTTCCACAAAGGTTTCTGCCAGGGTAGCGGCACCATCCTGCTTAACCGCCCTGGCTCCTGCCGCGCGTTTGATTTTACCCGCGTTGTCATCCGCTTTACTCTGGGTATCACACAGCGCCACCCCAAGAAAACGTTCGGGATTACGCTCCAATGCGCGCAGCGCAATGTAACCCCCCATAGAAAGACCCACTATCACAGCTTTATCTATCTCCAAAAAGTCGAGTAATGCGATAAGGTCGTCAACATGCCCTTCGACGGTGTACTGCCCATCTCCAAGATCACTTTTACCCAAGCCGCGGAAGTCATATGCTACCGCATGATAATCATGTCCCAACGCTTCCAATTGGCTTTGCCAGATCGCGTGGCTAAACGGAAAGCCGTGGATAAAGATTACTGAAATCGCGGCGGGGTTACCCCCCTCCACATAGTAGATATTGGTACCATTTATTTTGGCCTGCATAAGCCCTCCAGATTGATAAAGGTAACAAGTTGAAAACTGAGCCGCCTTCCCTTATTAATCTTCACTATAACATAAATGAGCTATATGCCAAGCCACATATACCTAACATACTAACATTAGGCACTTCACACCTCATAGCCCTTTGCAGAGGCACCTGCGGAAGGTCTCAGAGTTATTTTCCCACACGGCGGCGCACGGTTATGCTTTCTCCGCCGACACCCCAGTTATCCGTATCCACTTCGTCAATAACTACCACCGTGGTGGCTGGATTTTTTCCCAACACATCCACAAGCAGCTGGGTTGCACCTTCGATAAGCTTCGCCTTCTGCGCCGCAGTGGCCCCCTCTTTGGTGATCTTAATGTTTACGTATGGCATAGCACTCTCCTCTTTGAATATATTGAGACGCAGGGGTACGCCACGGCACTCCTCTTCGCCTTTTATGCGTGTTGAATATGTAAAATATGTACCTGTAGTGGTCAACAAATTTCGCGCATCAGCGGGGCGCAAACACCTTCTGCAACAACTCGGTAGTGCGCGCCGCCGGATTAGCCCGAATCGCCCGTTCCTCCTGCCCCAACATGGTGAACAGCCCATCCAGCCCTTTATCCGCCACATAGTTGTCCAGGTTAAATACGCTATCTCTGGTTAGAGGCAAGGCCGTGTATGCATCCATCAGCTTATTGTACTGCTGATACAGACCCACCTCCCCCATTTTAGCCTGAATAATGGGGAGGAATTTCTCTTTCAGAGGAGCTGAAGTCTGGGCACGAAAGTGATCGGTTGCCGCAGTATCGCCCCCGCGTAAGATCCCCATAGCATCGCTGAGGCTCATCCCCTTCACTGCATCGACCAGCACCGGCTTTGCTTCAACTGCTGCCTGCTCTGCAGCGCGATTCATCCCCAGCTCCAGCGCATCCACCTGGGAGGTAAAACCTATGCTACGCAGAGTGCTAAAGGCGGTGTTCAACTCTGCAGGCAGCGGAATTTTAATCTTCTCGTTGCTCCAGAACCCATCCTTAGCTGAAGTGGAAGCCACCGCACGTTCAGAGCCCAGAGTAAGAGCCTCCTTGAGCCCGGCGACTACTGTGTTTTCATCCAACGCATCCTCCTGTCGCGCCTGGCCGAAGGCGCTCAGGGCGCTGGATGCCATATTGCCCCCCTGGGTTGCATTGCAGCCGCCAACAAGGAGCAGGGACAAAATGGTTACGAGTACGCCAACGTTAGATAAAATATTCATACGATCCTTTCATGCGCTTAAGGGGTGGCTTTGACACTATTCTTTGAGGACCAGTGTTTGCTTCCTGATGCAGGCAGTAGGTATTAGCATACCTTTTTCCGCTCTCCACGCCAGCGTGAATAGTAACAAAACATACTTTTCCCTTGCTTGCTGCCCTTCTCGGGTTTAAATAGTTGCAACCTTCTCTGTCTTCAGGCAGCGGCCTTCCTCATTCACGTTTTCCTTTTAAATCGCAGTCTTTAGTCTCCAGTCTTTAATCTCATATACAGGTACTTAGCAGACAATCAGTAAGCAATTTGCAAAAAACATGCGAACATCTCAATATATGCATATAGTCGTGTTTTTGATTTACATCAAAGACCACAGCGCTAGTATATGGGATGTAATTAAAGGGTAAATGCGCAAGGGCAGCATCTAAACCCTGCAAGGACACAAGAGGAAAACACAAGATTTGAGAAGAATAAAGGGACACACAAACCACATGTGCCCTTACAACCTTTAGCAGACAAGAGGCGGTGAAGGATGAAAAAGGCATTAATTGCAGGGCTATGTTGCCTGCTTCTTATCGTGGGAGCAGGCGCGCTGGTACGCCAGCACAAGGCAACTAAAGCTACAGCGCCCCTTACGTCACGTGGGTTAAAACGGGTAAACACTGCAGTGGCGTATACGGGGGAGTTACACCGCACGCGCACCAGTTCTGCCAGTGTGGAGGCATGGCAACAGGCCAACGTTGCGGCGCGCATCAGTGCCCCTGTAATACAGGTGCTGGTGGCAGAGGGAGATACGGTTAAGAAAGATGAGATCCTCCTTCAGCTTGATCCCCACGAGCACCGCACTGCGCTGGAGTCTGCGCGCGCGCGCCTACACCAGGCGCAGGCGGAACATGCTGCGCTGGAGGCGGAGGTGAAAGCCGACACGCTGAAGGTTGAGTTTTGGCGTCAAGAACTTCAGCGCGACCGCAACCTCGCTCAGGCCGGAGCGATCCCGCAGGTGCTGGCTGACACGAGCGCAGAGCAGTTCAGCGCGGTCGAAGGGAAGCTGCATAGCACCCAGGCACGGCTGCGTGCCGCAGCGCAGGCGATTGAAGCCGCGCGTACAGAGGTGGAGTACGCTGAAATCCAACGCGGATATACCCAAATCCGTGCCCCCTTTGGTGCAAGTGTGAGTAACCTTCACGTGGACTCCGGAGATATGGCGTTGCCCGGGGTGCCCCTCCTCACCTTAGAAGATATGTCACGCCGGAAGCTGGTTTTTGCCCTACCTCAGAACGAAGGGCAACATCTGCGCTTGGGACAACCTGTCCAGATCCTTGCCTCCAGCGCCGCCGCCACCCGCGCAACGGCTGCCCCGCAAGCACATGATATCCGGATACAGCGCATCTATCCTGTCACTGATCCACACACCCGCAGCATCACCCTCGAAGCGTGGGGAGAGCAGCCTCCACACCTCCCCCCATCCCTGCGCCCGGGAGATTTTGTCCCGCTGCAGGTTAAGGTGGAGCAAATCTCCGCCGCCACTTTAATCCCCCGCAGTGCTCTGATTCCATCCACACAACCGAAGGCAGAGCACGCTACGGTATACATAGTTAATAGTGGTGTTATTGAATTGCGTCGCGTCACCGTGCTGGGGAAAAATGCGGAGTTAGCCGCCGTCAGCGGAATTGACGCGGGGACCGAAGTGGTGATCCACAGCCTGCTGGGATGGAACACCCTTAAAAGTGGTGATTCTGTGGAGGTGGTGGAATGGATATCACCGCACTGGCACTGAGAAACCCTTGGATTATAGCGGCCTTGAGTGTGTTAGTGGTAGCGCTGGGGGTGTTTGCATTCTGGCGTGTCCCTACAGATTTATTCCCAGAGACTGCCCCACCCCAAGTGGCGGTGATGACAGTAAAGCCGGGAGCAAGTGCCGAGGATATGGCGGATAAAATAACCGCCGTGATTGAGAAAGAGCTCAAAAGTATCTCCGGTCTGAAGCGTCTGACCTCCACCTCGCGCGACGAGGTGTCTGCAGTTACCGCAGAGTTTTACTACGCCAAGCCGATCGGGGAAGCGGTGGTGGATGTACAGAACTCCATCTCCCGTATTCGCGGCCAGTTTCCAGCCGGGACTCAGGAGCCGCTGCTATTTAGGGTTACTGACGCCACACGTCCACTCCTGACTCTCGCACTTACCCCGCACGCCGACAGTGGCAAAAACCTGAGCGATATCCGTATCCTGGCAGAGAATCAACTCAAGGATCGCTTTCTCGCCATTGAGGGGATAGCCGACGTGGAGGTGTTCGGCGGATATCAACCCGAAGTTAGCATCCGCATTGAGCGTGAAGCGCTGCACGCCCACGCCCTTACCATACAAGAGGTGATGAACGCAGTGGCGCGGCAGAATGTTTCCGCCCCTGGTGGCACCCTCTACACTGGCGCCTGGGAGCACCTCCTGCGCATCGGGGGGGAATTTATCGACCTCGCCGCGCTAGAGCAGCTTCCCCTTCCCTCGCAGGGTGGCGCAAAAATTGAGTTGGGGGATATCGCCCATATTGAAGTTGCGCAAGCGGATATGCGCAGCTTTTACCATGGCAACGGCAAGTCTGCGATTGCACTCAACATCCTGCGTGCTGAGGGGGGGCATACCGTTGCCGCAATCAAAAACCTGAAACAGGCTCTCCCAAAAATTGAAGCGGAGTTTGGCGACATCACCTTCAGCATCACCGATGATCAGCAGCCCCTGATCGATCTCAACGTCAGCGGCATGCGCTCCTCCCTCGTGCAAGCGGTGATACTCACGGTATTCATTATTCTCCTGTTTCTGGCAAATATCCGCGCCGCCGCCGTGGTAAGCTTTTCCATCCCTCTGGCGTTTTTGAGTGCGATGACGGTGTTGTGGTTCAGCCCTTTCACCCTCAACATGGTAACCCTTTCGGGCCTCATCATCTCGGTAGGGATGGTGGTGGATGCGTCGGTGGTGGTGCTGGAAAACATCTACCGCCATCACGAAACAAACCCTGATATAGATGCGGCTCTGATTTCAAAAAATGGCGCGCGTGAAGTAGCTGCCCCGGTTAGCGCCGGGATGCTCACCACCGTGGTGGTGCTGTTCCCGGTTCTGTTCAGCTCCGGCTACACTGGTACCGTCATGCGCCCCCTTAATCTGATGATCATCGTCACCCTTATCGCTTCTCTGCTGATCTCCCTCACGGTAGTGCCTCTGCTCACCTCGTGGTTATTGCGGCGCAGAAAACCAGAAATCACTGCACCTCTGGAGGAGAAGGCGGCACACACCTCAACTGCACCCAAGCAGCGCCCGCGCAGCCTGGATAAAGCCCTCGATGGTATCGCGCGCTTTTATCTAAACTTTGTCCAACTTGCGTTACGTCAGCGCACCCTGTTTCTCCTTTTGGCTCTGGTGTTCATCGGCTTCACCTTCCGCGGGGTAAGGCCCCTGCTCGGCGGGGAGCAGATGCCCCCGATGGATACCGGCATCTCTATTGTGGAGTTTGACACCTCTGCTTCCCTTGCCCCCTCTGCAGTAGAGGAGGTGTTGCAGGAGGTGGAGGCGATTATCCAGGCCGATGCAGCTGTAACCGCAATCTCCAGCGTCGTGGGTTCCGAGCCAGCGGCGATCAGCTTTGGTGGCGGCGGTGCTCCGGCACAGAGTGCACGCCTCACCGTACACATGGTGCCGCGCACTGAACGCACACGTACCATCTGGGAAATTGGGGCGGAATGGCGCACTGCATTACGCCAGGTAGCAGGGATTAAAAGCGTGCGTGTATCTGAGTACGGCGCTACCCCGGTCTCCACCACCAAGGCTCCGTTCAACCTCATCATTGCCGGCCCCGATGCGCGTGTTCTGGATCAATTGGCGCACCAGGCGCTCCAACAGCTGGAGCAGGTGCCAGGGCTCACCGACTTGCGCCGCTCCTGGCATATGGACAAACTGCAGCAGAACATCATAATCGACCCAGAAGTGGCACGTCTGTTCGGCACCTCCCCTGCCGCGCTGGGAGAAAACGTACGCAATGCGGTACAGGGTGGGATCGCCTCTTCCATGCGTTTGGAGCAGTTTCTCGATATCCCCATCCGGGTGCGTTACGCCGCCGCGGACACCGCCTTACGTACCGATCTGGACGAAATATATATTTCCGTCAACCCGCAGAATGGTGTCCCCGTAGCTGTACCCCTGAGCGCCTTGGCCAGCATCGAGCCCGAGTACACCCGCCCCTTTGAAACCCGCGATAACCTGCGCACCACCATCGATATCACTGCGGGAAATGCCGTGCTCACCATTGCCGAAGTGACCGCGAAAGCGCAACAGGCTCTCAAGGGGCTATCTCTGCCCGCCGGGTATGAATTGGAGATGGCAGGGAGTGTCCGCGACATGCAGGAGAGTCAAGCGGAGCTCGGACGTGCCCTGGCGGTGGGGATGGTGTTGCTCTTCACCCTTTTGATGGCACTCTTTCGCTCTGTGGTACACCCCATCACCGTAATGCTCTCCATTCCGCTCGCGGTTGCGGGTGCGGTGTGGGGGCTGCTATTATTCAACAAACCCATGTGCATGCCCGCAATGATGGGGATTATCCTTCTGGGCGGTACCATCGTCAACAACGCGATCCTGATGCTCGATTTCATCCTTAATGCCCGCCTTAACGGAATGGAAAAAAATGCTGCAATCCTACGCGCGGTGGAGTTACGCCTGCGCCCGATCCTCATGACTGCCCTCTCCACCGTGGTGGGGTTTTCCCCTCTGATCTTTGAGATGGCCGTGGGTCTTGAACGGATGAGCCCGCTGGGGATCGCCGCGGCAAGCGGATTGATCCTCGGCACTGTGGTCACCTTGGTGTACGTCCCCGTCCTGTACTCTGTGTTTGACTCCGCGAGTGTCCACCTGCGCCGCCTG
>CAZDRL010000044.1:0-16625 GCA_964508035.1 uncultured Desulfuromonas sp. | reverse complement strand
TGGTGCCGAAGGCGAGAATCGAACTCGCACGACCGTTAAGTCACACGCCCCTCAAGCGTGCGTGTCTACCAGTTCCACCACTTCGGCAATGCAGGGCTCTTTATACTGATTTACTCTGAAGCTGTCAACACAGAAATCAGTTGCTATTTTGTGTTGGTGCAGCGGGTTGAATATCATCCAGAGTTGGTGCCGCTTGCTGTGCTTCTTGAACCTTGATCTGCTTCGGCATGATACTTCCGGAACCTGCTTGGTCATGAAAGTATGCCAATGACAGGCTGGTAAGCATGAATACGGCTGCAGTCATGGTGGTGAGTTTGCTCAAGAAGGACTGGCTCCCGCTGGCGCCGAACATGGTCTGGCTTGCGCCGCCCCCAAAAGAAGCACCTGTTTCGGCCCCTTTGCCAGCCTGCAACAATACAATTATTACCAGAGATATTGAAACAAGAACGTGGATTATCAGTAGTACAGTGGTCATATGCTCAATCAACTCCGTTTGTTGATAAAGTTGGGTAAATTTCTACAACAGACCGCGTAACCTAACACACTCAGCTTTAACTTGCCAGCTAAAATCTAGTTATCGACCACTGGTGGACATGTGCAGAGGGCGCGGGAAGTTCGCAATAGCGCAGAAATCCTCAGCTTTGAGGCTTGCACCTCCGACGAGAGCGCCGTCGATATCAGCCTGCGCCATCAATGCACTGATGTTGCCAGGCTTTACGCTGCCACCGTAGATGATGCGGGTACTTTGTGCTACAGCGGATGAATACTTCCCCAGGAGAAGACCGCGAATATAGGCGTGTACTTCGGCAGCATCTTCGCTGCTTGCAGTTTTCCCCGTGCCGATAGCCCATACTGGCTCGTAGGCAATAACTACATGCTCCATTTGCTCTGCGCTGACGTCTTGTAAGCCGAGTTGAATCTGGGTGTTGATAACTTCAAAAAGGTCACCACTATCCCGTTGCTCCAGGGTTTCACCGATGCATAGAATAGCAAGCATCTCCTGCTCCAACACTGCATGCACTTTGGCATTGATGAAGTGGTCATTCTCCTTGAATATCTGGCGCCGCTCTGAGTGTCCTAGAATTACAAATTCACACCCTGCATCTTTAAGTTGCAGTGCCGACACTTCTCCGGTAAAGGCTCCTTGTGGCGCTGGATAGCAGTTTTGTCCCCCAACCTTGATGTGACTGGAAGCACATATCTGCACTACTGCTGGAATGGAGGTGAACGAGGGGGCGATGAGGATGTCGTTATTGCGCACATCTGCGAGTTTGTCGCACACCTGGCGCATCAGGGTTTGAGCTTCTTCAATACCATTATGCAGTTTCCAGTTCCCGGCTATCAGTGGTTTGCGCATTGTATATTCTCCTCCAGATTATTCTTTGTCGCTCAAGGATGCTACTCCAGGAAGGATTTTTCCCTCCAGGAGTTCGAGTGAGGCTCCCCCACCAGTGGAAATGTGGGTCATGGCTTCGCTTACTCCGGCCTGGTTTACTGCGGCAACAGAATCGCCTCCTCCGATGATGGTGATGGCATCCGCCTGCGCCAGCGCGTGGGCAATTTCCATAGTTCCACGCGCAAAGTTTTCCATTTCAAAGACCCCCATGGGACCGTTCCACACAATAGTGGCTGCGTGGCTGATTGTTGCAGCATATGCTGCGATGGTTTTGGAGCCGATGTCAAGACCCATGCAGTCGGCGGGGAACTCGTTGTTGTCTACGTTCTGTATTGGAGCATCGTTGCTGAATTCAGGTGCTACTACATGGTCGAGGGGGAGTTTGATCTCAACCCCTTTGGCCTGCGCCTGTTTCAGCAGTGACCCTGCAAGCTCGATCTGATCCTGCTCTAAGAGGGATTTGCCCACCTCATATCCCTGCGCATGCAAAAAGGTGTAAGCCATCCCCCCGCCAATGAGAATGGTATCGACTTTATCGAGAAGGTTGGTGATCACGGGGATTTTATCTCCCACTTTGGCACCGCCGAGGATCGCGATAAAAGGGCGCTGCGGGCTCTCCAGTGCTTTGCCTAGGTATTCAAGCTCTTTCGCCATCAGGAATCCAGCGGCGGCAGGCTGAAGTATATGCGCTACCCCTTCGGTGGATGCGTGGGCGCGGTGAGCAGTGCCGAAAGCATCGTTTACGTATAGATCGGCCAGCTTTGCGAGTTTGGCACAAAACTCTGGGGCGTTTTTTTCCTCTTCGGGGTAAAAGCGCATATTTTCAAGAAGGACCACATCGCCATTACCCATGTTTGCTGTCAACTGTTCCACTTCGGGTCCGATGCAGTCCGGCGCCATTGTCACCGGCGTGCCAAGGAGTTTTGCCAGGTGAGGGGCAACTGGTGCGAGGCTGAATTCGGCCTTCTTTTCCCCTTTGGGGCGGCCTAAGTGGGAAGCTAGAATCAGACGTCCTCCCTGTTCGATGATATAGCGGATAGTAGGTAGGGCCGCAACTATGCGGGTGTCGTCTCCCACGCTGCCATCTTCATTGATGGGGACATTGAAATCCACGCGACAGAATACACGTTTTCCGCTGAGATCAAGATCCGATACGGAACATTTGTTAAGCATGAATATCTAACTCCATAGGGTTGAAAAACAATCCGGGGGCGCCCTTGTATAGTGGCGCCCCCGGAGCTATGTGCAGTTATTTGATCGCTACCAGATTGAGCAGATCCACAACGCGTGCAGAGTAGCCCCACTCGTTGTCGTACCACAGCAGGACTTTAGCCATCCGTTCTTGCAGTACGGCTGTACTCAGGGCATCTACAATGCAAGAAGAGGGATTGCCGTTGAAATCTTTGGATACCAGGGGTTTGTCGCAGTATTCCAGCACCCCGGAGAGTTCTCCGTTTGCAGCATCCTGCAGCATGGCATTTATCTCTTCTGCGCTGGTGTCTTTTTCGGTTTCGATAACAAAGTCTATCAGCGACACATTGGGGGTTGGGACGCGGATCGCCATGCCAGAGAGGCGCCCCTTGAGCTCCGGGATCACCAAGGCTACTGCGTTGGTCGCACCAGTAGTGGTTGGAATCATAGACACCGCTGCGGCTCGCGCACGGCGTAGGTCTTTATGCGGCAGGTCAAGAATCCTCTGGTCATTGGTGTAGGAGTGAATCGTGGTCATGCTGCCCCGTTTGATCCCCAGTTTTTCGTGGAGCAGGCGCGCTATCGGTGCAAGGCAGTTGGTGGTGCAAGAAGCGTTGGAGATAACCTGATGTTTTTCGGGGTCGTAAGCATCAAAGTTTACCCCTTTAACCACAGTAATGTCGGAGTTTTTGCCCGGCGCACTGATAACCACACGGGAGGCACCAGCTTCTAGGTGCTTTGCTGCACCGTCACGGCTCCGGAAGACCCCTGTGGCCTCCAGAACAACCTCCACGCCCTCTGCTTTCCAGGGCAGGGCGGCCGGATCTTTTTCGCTGTAGATTTTGATCTCGCGTCCATCCACAATGATGCTGCTTCCACTGGTCTCAACGCTGCCCGGATAAATGCCATGGACGGAATCGTATTTAAACAGATGGGCCAGGGTTTCAGCGTCACTCAAATCATTTATGGCAACAACCTCAAAATCCGCACCTTGTTGGGCAATACGCAGTACATTGCGTCCGATGCGACCGAAACCATTGATGGCTACTTTTACAGACATGACATTCTCTCCTTGAATATTGATAAGTGCATACAGATAAACAGAACCCTCGGAGAAGACGGGCTATGTAACATTCTAGAATGATAAACATCCACCGGCTAAGCGTCAAGAAATATGCCAGTATGATGCCAGCTCTCTGGAAAGTAAGGACTCAACGTTACAATGATAACAGAGGAACGTCTTCTTGCCAGGAGCGGAGGAAGATTTGCTGCGCGGAGCGGGAAGGAAATACACCCAGAAACATATATCTTTATCTGTATAGCATAACAATTTGGAGGCAAACCGCACGATACCTGCCCCTTAGCTGTGGGCATTGAGGAGTCCAAGGGTTTTTATGTCACACATTTATTGGTTCATGAACCGTAGAGGTGCGTAAAGGCGGTACTGGCCTCATTTAAACACTCCATCTGTCCGAGGGTGTTGCCGTTCTTGCCCTTTTACTGTGCTTGTGTTATGAAGGCGCGAACGGTAGCATGCGGTATTGTCCCTTGGCGCAAATATGCCTGATGCTCGGCGAGATGAACGTGGTAA
This sequence comes from uncultured Desulfuromonas sp., assembly GCA_964508035.1. Taxonomy (GTDB): domain Bacteria; phylum Desulfobacterota; class Desulfuromonadia; order Desulfuromonadales; family Desulfuromonadaceae; genus JAIVHC01. The sequence goes on along the minus strand of CAZDRL010000044.1, from coordinate 12,447 downwards.
CATAGAGATTATGCTGAGTATTTCCGCCTGGTAGAAAGTAGTGCTTTTGTGTCGGGCAGGAGGAAGAGAGTGCGCATTTGTCAACTTGCCAGCGGGAGTAAAGGCAACGCCATCTATGTGGAAAGCGAGAGCACTAAGGTTCTGATTGATGCTGGGCTCTCGGCGCGGGAACTTACCCGCCGCCTTGAAGGGATTGGAGTTGCAGCGCAGGATCTGGATGCGATAGTTGTGAGCCACGAACATCGAGACCACTGTCTTGGTGCCGGGCCTCTGTGTCGGCGTTATGATCTGCCTCTGTACTGTCTGCCGCAGACCTTTGAAGCATTGCCCTCCATCGGAGTGGTGGACTATTGTGCCCTGAATGCTGGAGAGCGCTTGCACGTAGGCGATGTAACAGTTGAGGCGTTTCCGGTTACCCACGACGCTGTAGCACCAGTGGGATTTGTTCTGAGCTCTGGCGGTGTGCGGGTCGGGATTGCCACCGACCTCGGAGTAGTTACCCGTCTGGTGCTTGAGCAGCTCCAGCGCTGTCAGGTTCTGGTGCTCGAGGCCAACCACGACGAACACATGTTGCACGATGGTCCCTACCCGTGGCATCTGAAACAGCGGGTGCGAGGGCGCCACGGACATCTTTCCAACCGCCAAGCCGCGGAACTACTGCAGGAGTTGCTCTGGCCTGAACTGAAAGCGGTTTTTATGGCCCACATGAGTGAAACCAACAACACTGAAGAACTGGCGCGTGACAGTTTCCAGCGCGTCTTGAACGCCCAGGGACGTTGCAGCCCACGCTTGATTACAGGGCAGGTAGCGGTTGCAAGTGAGACCTTCAGTTGTTGAGAACGAATTGAAAAACACCACAAATACTACTTAAATCATACTACTTAATCCTTTATGGCAGCTAAAATCCGGGGCGGTGATTTCCAGGCACTTTCCCGATAGGCACAAATTCCTGGATGAGGAGAATATATGGCCAACAGAATTGTTGTAGGTCTTAAAGACGGGGTTCGCGATGCGCGTGGTGAACGGGTGCGTAAGGAGATATACGATCACCTTGGGATAGAGTTGGAGCAGGTGCGCACCCTGGATGTGTACACTGTTGATGCCAAACTCAGTGCGGAAGAGCTAGAACGCGCGGCTGCAGGGCCGTTTTCTGATCCCATAATTCAGGAATTCAGGGTGGACAAAGCTCTGGCGCGCGACTTCGACGTGCTGGTAGAGGTGGGGTATCGCCCTGGCGTTACTGACAATACCGGGCGCACCGCGCGTGAAGCGCTGGGATATATCCTTGGCCGCAAGCTTGAAGCGCAGGAGGCAGTTTACACCTCGGTGCAGTACCTGTTGAGCGGGGATGTTGATAAAGCCAGAGCCGAAGAGATAGCCGCTGGAATTCTTGCCAACGGGCTGATTCAGCGCTGGACCATTGTTAATCGCGCTGAATTTGATGTCGAAGCTGGGTTACCCCCGCAGGTGGCCAGGGTAGAAGCCACGGGAAAACCGCAGATCCGCGAGATTGATCTGGGTGTGGATGACGCCGCTTTGATGCAGATCAGCCGCGCTGGGATGCTGGCCTTGAATCTGGAAGAGATGAAAACTATCCAGATGTTTATCGCCGATCCCCAGGTGCAGGAACAGCGGAAACGGATGGGGCTGGGAGCGCGCGTTACCGATGCTGAACTCGAAGCTCTGGCTCAAACCTGGAGTGAACACTGTAAGCATAAGATATTTGCGGCGCAAATAGATTACGAAGATGAGCACGGGCAGAAAGAGACCATTGACTCGCTGTTTAAAACCTACATTGTGGATACCACCAGCGAAATCAGACGCCAAAAAGGGGAAGATGATATCTGCTTGTCGGTCTTTAAGGACAATGCAGGGGTTATCCGCTTCACCGATGACTGGAGCATTGTATACAAGGTTGAGACCCACAACTCTCCCAGCGCTTTGGACCCATACGGCGGTGCGTTGACTGGGATTGTAGGGGTCAACCGTGATCCCTTTGGTACCGGTCGCGGAGCACGTCTCATCTTTAATACGGATGTGTTGTGCTTTGCCTCTCCTTTCTACTCCGAGCCCTTGCCGCCGCGCCTGCTTCACCCGCGCCGCATTTTTGAAGGGGTGGTTGAAGGGGTTGAACACGGGGGGAATAAAAGTGGGATTCCCACCATAAACGGGTCTCTGGTGTTTGATCAACGTTTTCTGGGCAAGCCGCTGGTGTACTGCGGCAGTGCTGCCCTGATGCCAGCCATGTTACATGGACGTCCAGGACACGAGAAAAAAGCCGAGGTTGGCGACCATATCATCATGGTGGGGGGGCGCATCGGCAAGGATGGCATTCATGGCGCTACCTTCTCATCCGAAGAGCTGAACGAGAACTCTCCAGTTACCGCAGTGCAGATTGGAGATCCTATTACGCAGAAGCGGATGTTCGACTTTCTTCTGATTGCGCGGGACAAGGGTCTGTACAACGCCATTACCGATAACGGCGCAGGTGGGTTGTCTTCTTCCGTAGGGGAGATGGCAGAAGATACGGGTGGATTTGAGATGTATTTAGAGCGGGCCCCCCTCAAGTATGCAGGGCTGCAGCCGTGGGAAATCCTGATCTCTGAGGCACAAGAGCGTATGACCCTAGCAGTGCCACCTGAACACGTGGAGGAGTTTATCCAGTTGGGGGCAAGCATGAATGTGGAGGCTACCGATCTCGGGGTGTTCACCGACTCCGGCTACTTTCATTGCCTCTACCATGGAAAAACCGCAACCTACCTCCCCATGGATTTTCTCCACAATGCGAATCCGCAGATGAAAATTCCGGCGCGCTGGGAGATTAAAGCCCACCGTCAACCTGCTGCAGCAGATCTTCCCGCCCCGCAAGAGGCCCTGTATGGTCTGCTCGGAGCGCTGAATGTGTGCTCCAAAGAGGTTGTGGTGCGGCGCTACGATCACGAGGTGCAGGGAAATACCATACTTAAGCCTCTGACCGGAGAAGCCAACGACGGCCCTGCCAATGCAGCAGTGGTGCGGCCGTTGCCTGATTCGTTTGCTGGGGTTACCGTGGCTCACGGGATTTGCCCACGCTACAGCGATATCGATACCTATCATATGATGGCGTGTGCTATTGACGAGGCTTTACGTAACTACGTGAGTGTTGGCGGGAACGTGGATCATGTCGCAGGGCTGGATAACTTCTGCTGGTGTGACCCGGTTCTGAGTGAGCGCACCCCGGATGGGCCGTTCAAGGCGGCGCAGCTGGTACGCGCTAACAAGGCGCTGTCCGATTACTGTATCGCATTTGGAGTCCCTCTGATCTCCGGCAAAGATTCAATGAAAAATGACTACCACATCGAAGGGAAAAAGATTTCGATCCCTCCAACAGTGCTGTTCTCGGTGATCGGTAAGGTTGATGATGTGCGTCAATGCACCACCATGGATGTGAAGCGTCCTAATGATAAGGTGTATCTCCTTGGGGTCACCCGCGCTGAGTTGGGCGGTTCAGAGCTGTTTAATATTAACGGCTTTATCGGTAACCGTGTCCCTGAAGTTGACGCCCCTACGGCGCTACGGCGCTATCGCACTCTCAACCGTGCGCAGAAGGCAGGGTTAGTGGCATCATGCCATGATCTCTCCGACGGTGGACTCGGGGTGGCGCTGGCAGAGAGCGCATTTGCAGGTGGCTTTGGTATGGATATCGATCTTACCCAGCTGCGTGTAGATGGGGATTTGAGCACTATGGAAATGTTGTATTCCGAATCCCAGAGCCGATTGCTGGTTACAGTGGCACCCGAACACGCACAAGAGTTTGAGAAACTCTTTAGCGGTCAGGATATCTGCTGTTTGGGCAAGGTGGTTGGTGCTCCTACCCTCAAAATTTCAGGCGAGGATGGAGCCATCATCATTGAAGATGATATATACGCGTTGAAAAAGGCCTGGCAGGCCACATTGAAGGAGCTTTGATTATGCCCGCTGATGTAAAAGCTATAGTGGTGTCCGGCAATGGCACTAACTGCGAGCGTGAAGTAGCCAACGCCTGTCGGCTGGCCGGTGCTGAGATCGTTGATATTGTGCACCTCTCGCGTCTCCTTTCAGGCGAAGTCAGCCTGCATGACTACCACTTTCTAAATTTTGCTGGCGGTTTTCTCGATGGAGATGACCTTGGCAGCGCCAAGGCGGGGGCAAACCGCCTGCGGTATGCGCGCGTAAAAACCAGTGGACGCCCTTTTATCGAAGAGATTCTTCAGTTTATAGAAAATGGCAATCTGGTGATGGGCGTGTGCAACGGGTTCCAGCTCATGGTAAAGATGGGACTTCTGCCCGGATTGGAGCGCGATTACCACACCCAGAGCGCTACTTTGACAGTTAACGAGCGCGGGCGTTTCGAAAATCGCTGGGTACACCTGAAGGTGGACCAGAAGTCTCCCTGTATCTTTACCCGCGGCCTCACCGGTGTCTATCTGCCGATCCGCCATGGGGAAGGAAAGTTTGTGGTGGAAGATCCAGCGGTGCTGGAACGGATCGAGAGCGAACATCTCGCACCGCTTAAATACAGTGATGCGGCATATGTAGCCCCAGCGCAGGAATTCCCTCTCAATCCGAATGGATCTATGCATTCCATTGCAGGGATCTGCGATCCAAGTGGACGCCTGTTCGGCTTGATGCCTCATCCAGAAGCATATCTGCACCGCACCCACCATCCTCGCTGGACGCGCGAAGAGCTGCCCGAAGAGGGGATGGGTTTGTGGCTGTACAAGAACGCGATAGATTTTATTCGTAACGAGGTTCTTTAACACCGGGCAGTTAATTCGACGTAGCCAGAGACGCCACATCCAATGGAAAGGGAGCAGGGGAAACATGTTTGATAAATTTGAGGAAGAGTGTGGAGTTTTTGGGGTTTATGGGCATCCGGAAGCTGCTAACCTTACCTATCTGGGATTGTATTCCCTCCAGCATCGTGGGCAGGAAAGCTGCGGCATTGTTGCCTCCGACGGAGATGTTCTGCGGGCACACCGTAAAAATGGACTGGTCTCTGATGTGTTTCGCGATCCACAGATATTCGAGCGCCTCCCCGGTCAAAGTGCCATCGGGCATGTGCGTTACGCCACCGCTGGGGGCAAGGATGTAAAGAATTGCCAACCGATTTTGGTGGACTATGCGCGCGGCAGCATCGCCGTGGCGCACAACGGCAATCTGGTAAATGCGCAGGAACTGCGCAACGAGCTGGAAGAGTTGGGTTCTATCTTCTCCAGCATCTCAGATACTGAAGTTATTATCCACTTGCTCGCTCGCAGTCAGGCCGACAGCCTTGCAGAGCGGATCACTATGGCCCTTGAGCGTGTGCACGGGGCATACAGCCTGTTGTTCCTTACCGAGACTCGCATGGTGGCGATGCGCGATCCCCGTGGTTTCCGACCGCTGGTGCTGGGGAAACTTGAAGGTGCGTATGTGGTTGCATCTGAGACCTGCGCTCTCGATTTAATCGAGGCGGAGTTTATCCGTGAGCTCGAACCCGGCGAGATGGTGGTTATCGATGGGAAGGGGGTACACTCCATGTTTCCATTGGAGAAGCGCAAACCCTCGCCCTGTATCTTTGAGTTTGTCTACTTTGCCCGTCCTGATAGCACCATCTTTGGGCGTGAGGTGTACTCTGTGCGCAAGGAATATGGACGCGAGTTGGCACGCGAATTCCCCGTAGATGCGGATGTGGTTGTCCCGATCCCCGACTCCGGAGTGCCTGCGTCGATAGGCTATGCAGAAGAGTCGGGTATTCCGTTTGAGCTAGGCCTGATTCGCAATCACTATGTGGGGCGCACGTTTATAGAGCCGCAGCAATCGATTCGCCACTTCGGGGTCAAGGTCAAACTCAACCCTGTGCGCGAGGTGATCGAAGGGAAACGGGTGGTGGTGATTGATGACTCCATCGTACGTGGCACAACAGCGCGTAAAATTATCAAGATGATAAAAAATGCTGGAGCCAAAGAGGTGCACATGCGTGTGTCCAGCCCCCCTACCAGCTATCCGTGCTATTACGGCATCGATACTCCGACTCGCAACGAGCTGATATCTTCCTCGCACAGTATTGACGAGATCAACCGCTACATCACCTCGGATACGCTTGGCTATCTCTCGGTGGAAGGTCTCTATAAGGCGACATGTAATCTTGAAAACGGGGACAATTGCCAATTCTGTACCGCATGCTTTACGGGAAAATACCCAGTTAAGTTTCCGCACCGCAAAGCAGATAATCAGCTGGGGTTGTTTGAGCACTAAAGTTTCTTAACATATTTACTTTCGACCTGTATCTGCGAATAAGGGGGTAGCAACCATGACGGCACAGGAACGCAACGAACTGATGGAAATAATCCGCCGCCTATCGTATGAAGAGCGGGAAGTGACCTTAGCTTCAGGGCGCAAGAGCAATTTTTATTTTGATGGCAAACAGACCACCCTCCATCCGCGTGGCTCAGTGTTGGTGGGGAAGGCGTTTTTTAAGGCTGTGCGTTCCTTCGGCTTAAATGTCGATGGGGTAGGTGGGTTGACCTTGGGCGCGGACCCCATCGCTACTGCCACTTCTATGATCAGCTCCCTCGAAAATAAGCCGTTCCCAGCTTTTATCATCCGCAAGGAGCCCAAAGGGCACGGAACTGGGCAATGGCTTGAAGGGCGCAAGAACTTCGCTCCTGGAGCGAAGGTGGTGATTGTAGAAGATGTGGTAACCACCGGCGGTTCCTCTATGTTGGCGATTGAGCGCGCACGGGAAGAGGGGCTGGATGTGATTGGGGTAGTGACTTTGGTGGATCGCGAAGAGGGAGGGAGCGCATCCTTTGCTGCCGCTGGGGTTCCATTCAAGGCGATCTTTACAAAATCTGAGGTTGCCGCCTGCAGTGCGGCAGATACATAAACTGACATGCCCTACGTTTATCTTGCCATTGCAATCATTGCCGAAGTGGCTGCAACCTCTGCGCTGAAGGGATCGGCGCAGTTCAGCCGCTTAATTCCGAGCCTCATTGTGGTGTGCGGATACAGCATAGCGTTCTACTGTCTCTCCATTGTTCTGCAAGATCTCCCCGTCGGTATCACATACGCAGTGTGGGCCGGCGTTGGAGTGGTGCTGGTCGCCCTCGTGGCGATGTTCACCTATAAACAGAGCCCCGACCTTCCTGCTATTATAGGGATGGGGCTCATCATCTCTGGTGTTGCCATCATCCACCTGTTTTCCAATACTATTGGGCACTAGGTGCAGTATCTCGATAATCCTTCCACTGGTGTCATCCCTCTGTAAATGGATTGTGCAAATATAAAAATCTGACCTAGGGTGGGCTGCCTCTGCTGTGATTAACTTTATGCGAACCAAAACGGAGAAGAACACAAGCACTCAGCATGATCGGGCGGACTTGAAGGTTCTAGTAGGCGGCATCTGCGGCATGATTGTAGTGATGGGAATCGGGCGCTTTGCGTATACCCCTATCCTGCCCCTGATGCAGCGCGATCTCGGTATTAGCAACACCCTCGCTGGCTCTCTGGCGGGGCTCAACTACCTGGGTTACCTTGGCGGCGCGCTATTGTGTACCTTTGTCCCCGCGGTTCTGCGCTCCCAGCGCATAGCCACCTCGATGCTTCTTCTCAGTCTGATTACCACTATATGTATGGGGTTTACCACTGCCGAGATGTGGTGGGGGCTGCTACGCCTGAGCGGTGGAGTGGCGAGCGCAGTGCTGTTTGTTATCATCTCGGCAGAGGTGGGGGAAACCCTGACTCGACGCGGGCATGGGCACTGGTTTGGCGCGCTTTACTGTGGAACGGGGTTCGGTATCGCCCTTAGCGGCATGCTCGTGCCGCAACTGGATAGGTTTGGCGCCTGGGATTACTCCTGGGTCGGGATGGGACTTGTAGCGTGTGCGTTTGCGTTGCTGAGCGCTTTATTGGGACGCCAACGTCATCATGTGAGTGTATCCACCCCGGCGGTCGTGCGATCAGGTTCCAGTTTGCGTCCCATCTGGATTCTAGCGCTGGCGTATTTTCTCGAGGGGTTGGGATACATTGTTACCGCCACTTTTATTGTGGCAATTGTTGCCGCAACTCCGGGGATGGAACACATCGCTCCATACACTTGGGTCGTGGTTGGGGTAGCCGCGATCCCATCCACGTTGTTGTGGCCCCATCTGGCTCGGCGGATCGGAAACCGGCACGCATTGATAGCTGCATATGCATTGCAGGCCAGTGGTATCTGGGTGAGTGCCTGGACAGGTTCCCTCCTTGGAGTATTGTATGCTGCGTTTACCTTTGGAGGAACGTTTCTGGGGATTGTGGCCTTGATGCTTGCTGAAGGGAAGTTACGCATGGGTGCGCACGGGGGCCGGGCGGCGGCTTTTCTTACTGCCAGCTTCAGTTTTGGGCAGGTGCTAGGCCCAGCCCTTGCAGGGTGGATAGCTGACCTGCATCATGGTTTTACCCTCCCCTTGATTCTAGCTACGGGTTTGGTTGTTGTTGGCGGGGTACTGATCATGTTTGATAAGCGTTTTGTTGCAGCACCGCCTGCAGGTAGAGGGAATTATACTAAAGATGGAAAGCACTAGTGCTGAAATAACTGCCCCTGCCAGGAGCGTCTCTGTGCGCAGTGGGATGTGATTGTATTGGGCTGGAGTGATGGGAATTATAAGTGAGGCAGCGGTTATTATCGTGGAGGATTTGGAGCCTGGAATGCGGTTCAAAGTCATGTCCTCTTCTGTTTTTGCGCTCAAGGCGTTACTTACTAAGTAGGCGTGGAAAGACAGCTTTCTCTGCAATCGAACTGACCTCTGACTCAAATTTAGTTTGAGACGGTATTTCCATTCACTGTCTCGGAAACGGTTGATGTCGCACATTTCTATGTGTTTGAACTTACTGGCAGTGGGTGAAAACACGCGGTTGCACGCTGGAGGTGTGGCATTAGCCCCAGTGGTTAGCGGCAGCCAAGCCTGATAGAGAACAAATTAAAGAAACATCAGAATTAGAAAATATATTGTATGTGATATTCTCTGTACTTGCCTTATTTGCTCTCTGTCTCCAGCACTTATCGGCCCTGTCCTTTGCCCTTGGTACGGACTGTGCATTCCCACATAAGGAGTTTCGTGAAATTACAGTAGCAGTTTGCTTGGGGGTGTGAAGGTGTTTTGTGATAAATCTGTCTCGAGAGGACATTGGGGAGGAGCGATGCAGTCAGTGAGGAAATTAATAATGAGACCTAAGTGGATATGTGGGTGGTTGGTTCTAGGGATACTTCTTTCCGCCACATGGGTATGCGCCATGGTGAGCGGACCGTGTTCCAATTGTCATACGATGCATAATAGTCAGGACGCAGAGCTTGTAAGCGATTCAGGCCCCAACGTGACGTTGCTGACCAACGATTGCGTCGGTTGTCATTCCTCCAGTGCACATAGCACATATTACGAAATGGATGGATGCAAGGTTCCGGTAGTACTCTTTACTGGCGGGGAACCCACCGAATACCTCGCCGGGGGGAATTTTTACTGGGTTAAGCAAGGTCTGGGTGGAGATGATACCAAGGGACACAACGTTTTTCTGGGAGAAGATGATCAATATCTGTCCAAAGCGCCCGGAGCTTCTGTTGGTTGCGGGACAAACTCTTGTCATGAAAATCTGTCGCAAGCATTTGGTGGGGCAGGTATGGGCGGGTTTCCTCTGAAGGGGAAATATGGCTGCCAGGGTTGCCACCTTAATGTGCGGCATCATGCCCAGGATCATCCCAATGGGGTCTCTGGTGCAGTCACCAGTGCTGAGCAGGGTTGGTACCGTTTTCTGGCTGGGCATAAGTACACTCAAGCCGGAGTTGAGGGGTATGAGGACGGCCTCTGGGAAGCAGGGCTGCATGATGGGGGGAACCACAGCGGTAGTGTTAAGCATAATGAATATCTTGGCAGGGTAGACACTCAGGGTGGTTTCGGCTTTGGCACCGGTGATCTTGGGCATACAACTACTGCCTTCTGTACCGGCTGTCATGGAAACTTTCATTCTGACCAGCAAGATGCTAACGCTATGTGGTTAAGACACCCTTCTGATGCAGTGATTCCGAATGAAGGGGAGTACGCTGCGGTTAACATATATGACCCGCTGTCTCCAGTGGCACGCCCAATTGTGCCTGAAGTCTCCAGCGAAATCGTAACACCGGGAACCGATATGGTTATGTGTCTGTCATGTCATAGGCCACACGGTAGTCCTTATCCGGACATGTTGCGCTGGGACTATACCACCCAGATTAGTGGTGGTTCTGAAAATGCCGCAACTGGGACTGGGTGTTTCTTTTGCCACACTACCAAAGATGATTAGGCGCTGAGCGCGCGCAAAGTTTCTCCTGCGGTTTGCACCACCATATGTTTGCATGTTGTTAATTGTTTTAATGTAATGTTTGCGCCCCTGTTATCGTTTGATAACAGGGGCGTTTTTTTGTTTTTGTTTTTACTCGATGTTGGTCACGCAAAAAAAAATGTTGGATCAGTTTTTAATGTAAGAACATCAGAACCATGCCTAAGGGATATGCGTAAATGCCTGCACATTGAGACCCGTCTATTCTGGGCAAAGTGTTTAGCTTGTCACGCCGAACCAAATCTAAGTTATTTTTTTCGTTTGTTTTTTTTATCCCATTTTTTAGCACCTGCCTTGTATTCATCTTTTCTGGCAGGTTTCCGCTTCTCGCCAAACTTGCCGCGCTCGGCAGGAGGGGTGCTCTCGGGCTTAAGTCCGATATGGTTGTGGCGTATCTGTAACCTCCCCAGTTTGGCAAGAGCCTGAGGTGGAAGATTGCTGGAGAGTTCAATGTAGCTACTCTGTGCTTCTATTTTGATGCGCCCGATGGAGCGAATAGGCAACTGCGCTTCGTTGGTAAACGCCCCAACAATATCGCGTGGGGTTATCTGTTGCTCGCGTCCAACACTGATGCGATAACCGGTCATGGCACCACCTGCTGAGCTTGTACTCCCGAAGCGTTCTTGTGCCGGAGGGCGAACCCTCTGGCGTGTGCTGGGTGGATCTAGGGGCTTCAGTTTCGGGTGTAGCGGTTTGCGGCGCTGGAGTTGCCACGCCAAAGCTGCAGCCAGGTCTTCTATCTCGATGTTATCCCGCTTAGCCATTTTTTCGACCAAGGTGCGCATGCTGCCTAGATCCTGAGTGGTAAGGGTTTTATGCAGGGTCTCGACAAAAGCATTTATGCGGCACGCGCTAATCTGCTTTTCATCTGGTATGGGCATCATAGCGATCTGTTGCTTGGTAGCCTGTTCAATTCCACGCAGAAGGCGGCGTTCATTCGGGGAGACAAACAGAATCGCTCTGCCGGTGCGTCCGGCACGTCCGGTGCGCCCGATGCGATGGATGTATGCTTCAGTATCGAAGGGGATATCAAAATTAAATACATGGCTGATCCGCTCAACGTCCAGTCCACGTGCGGCAACATCGGTGGCAACAACAATGTCGAGATGCCCCTGTTTCAGGCGTTGGACACATTGCTCCCGCATCTGTTGACTCAGGTCACCGTTGAGGGCGGCAGCTTTAAATCCGGCACTTTCCAACTGCGCTGCAATTTCGGTAGTGGCATCTTTGGTGCGTACAAACACCATGGCCGCATTGATATCTTCAACCTCGAGGAGGCGTTTCAACGCTTCAATCTTCTGTCCCCCATGTAACAGCAGGTGAAACTGTTCAATCTGATCCAGAGTGGTAGTGGGGGTGGATATCTGAACGTGACGCGCATTGCCCAGGTAGGTGTTGGCGACACGTTTGATTCGCGGTGGCATAGTGGCTGAGAACAGTGCGCGTTGGCACTCGGGCGGCGCCGCGCCCAAGATGGTTTCGACATCGTCGATAAAGCCCATGCGTAGCATCTCATCCGCTTCATCCAACACAATCGCTTCTATGGCGCTCAGGTCGAGGCTGCCGCGCTGGATATGGTCAATCAGGCGGCCGGGGGTGCCCACAACCACGTCCACGCCTGAACTTAGGCGTTTGAGTTGCGGCCCCATGGGGCTACCACCATACACAGATAAAATGGAGCACTTGAGGTTGCGCGCAAAGCTTTCCATCGCTTGCGCCACCTGAATTGCCAATTCACGCGTAGGGGTTAGGACCAAAGCCAGAGGACGGCGATCCTTGCGCGGCTGAAGACGTTGTAATAATGGCAGAGCGTAGGCGGCGGTTTTGCCGGTGCCGGTCTGGGCGGTGCCAAGAAGATTCTGTCCCTCAAGAAGCAGGGGGATACTTTGTTCCTGAATCGCGGAAGGATGCTGATATTCCAGATCGTACAGGGCTGCCAATAGTTCCTGGGAGATTCCCAGCGCACTGAATTCGGGGGAGAACATGTTTGCGTGAACCTTGTTGCTTAGAGGAGAGCCGGACGTGCCAGAGGCGGGGGAGCGGCAGTTACAGAGCCGCTCAGTATGCCCGCAGTGGAGTGGAAAAGCCAGTATTATT
>CAZDRL010000043.1:0-17179 GCA_964508035.1 uncultured Desulfuromonas sp. | reverse complement strand
CAGCTTGCTCTTAAACCAAAGAGATAGAGTTGCACTTACAAGTTGAATTCAGGGATTGTTTCTATGGCAGGAAAACGTTTAAGTGAACTTCTAGTTCGGCATAAAATCCTTACTCAAGAGCAGTCTGATAAGGCTTTTACCGAGCATAAAACACACCGGGAGCGCTTGGTTACTACTATTTCTCGCCTTAAGCTTGTCAGCGAAGAAGATCTGGCTGCATTCTTGGCGCGCCAATATAGCGCTCCATCGATAAACCTTGAAGAGTTCGAAGTGGACCCCGAGGTTATTAAATTGCTCTCTGCAGATGTAGTGCAGAAGTACCATCTGATGCCTATCAGCAGTAACCGCGGAACACTTATTGTCGCAATGAGCGATCCATCGAATATCTTTGCCATTGACGACATAAAATTTATGACTGGGCACAATGTCGAGGTTGTCGTAGCTACTGATAGCTCGATAAAAAAAGCCATCGATAAATACTATGATCAGTCCGATTCCCTTGCAGATATGATGGGGGATCTGGAGGACATTGATCTTGAGGTGGTGGATACCGAAGATGAGATCGATGTCAATGCCCTTCAGGTTGCCACGGAAGAGGCTCCAGTTGTTAAGCTGGTAAACCTTATAATGACTGATGCGATCAAAAAAGGGGCATCAGATATTCATATTGAACCCTATGAAAAAGTGTTCCGGGTGCGCTACCGCATTGATGGTGTCCTCTACGAAGTGATGAAGCCGCCGCTGAAGCTAAAGGCCGCTATCACCTCACGTCTGAAAATTCTCTCCGATATGGATATTGCTGAACGCCGCCTGCCTCAGGATGGACGCATCAAGATTAAACTTCCCGGCGGGAAAGATATGGACTTCCGGGTGAACTGTCTCCCCACCCTTTTTGGCGAGAAAGTGGTGCTGCGCCTTCTGGATAAATCCAATCTGCAACTGGATATGACGAAACTGGGCTACGAGGCAGATGCTCTTGAGTGGTTTAAACAAGAGATCAAAAAACCATTTGGAATGGTGCTGGTAACTGGCCCTACAGGTAGTGGTAAGACAGTATCGTTGTATTCAGCCTTAGCAGAGCTCAACACCACAACTGAAAATATCTCTACTGCTGAAGATCCGGTGGAGTTTAACTTTGCCGGAATTAACCAAGTGCAGATGCACGAGGATATCGGACTCAATTTCGCGAGTGCGCTGCGCGCTTTCTTACGCCAAGACCCTGACATTATCATGATTGGTGAGATTCGTGACTTTGAAACTGCTGAAATTGGGATCAAAGCAGCACTTACTGGACACCTTGTGCTGTCAACGTTGCATACCAACGATGCGCCCAGCACGATAAACCGTCTGCTGAATATGGGTATTGAGCCATTTCTAGTAGCATCAGCAGTTAACCTGGTTACGGCCCAGCGTCTAGGTCGTCGCTTATGTTCAGAATGCAAGGAACCAGAAGATATTTCTAAAGAGGCTCTTCTCGATGCTGGGGTATCTCCTGACGAAGTAGACGAATTTGTGTGCTACCGGGGTAAAGGGTGCAGCAATTGCAATGAAAGCGGATATAAGGGACGTGTAGGCATCTATCAGGTTATGCCTATGTTTGACGAAATTCGCGAAATGGTTCTTGCTGGGGCAAATACAGCCGAAATTAAACGTGAGTCCATGCGTTTAGGGGTGAGAACTATGCGTCAGTCAGCGTTGATAAAACTCAAAGAGGGAGTAACCTCATTCTCTGAGGTGTTACGCTGTACAATATCTGATGATTGATTGTAAATAGTTTAGTCGCATCAACTTTGTTACGTGCATGCTTGGAGGGACTCAAAATGGCTGGAATACACGATTTCCTGAAGACGATGGTAGAATCTGGTGCTTCGGATCTGCACATCACTACAGGGTTACCTCCACAGATCAGAATTGATGGAGCTATGCGTGCACTAGATTACCCGAAGCTGATGCCCAATGACACTAAACAGCTTTGCTACAGCATTCTTACAGATGCACAAAAGCGTGTGTTAGAGGAGGAAAACGAGTTAGACCTTTCCTTTGGAGTTAAAGGGCTTGCACGCTTTCGTGGCAACATCTATGTTCAACGTGGCGCTATTGCTGGCGCATTCCGCCGCATCCCCTATGAGTTCCTCTCTTTTGCGCAGTTAGGGCTACCCTCCGTTGTTGCTGATATCTCCAGGCGTCCCCGCGGTCTCGTCCTTGTTACTGGACCTACCGGCAGTGGCAAGACAACAACTCTTGCATCCATGATTGACTCTATCAACCAGGAACGCCACGAACATATCATTACCATCGAAGATCCCATTGAATATATCCATCCCCACAAAAACTGTGTCGTAAACCAGCGTGAGGTAGGTAGTGATACCCACTCGTTTAAAAAAGCGCTTAAATCTATTTTACGCCAGGACCCAGACGTCGTGCTGTTGGGAGAGTTGCGCGACCTCGAAACTATCGAAGCTGCATTGTCCATCGCAGAAACCGGACATCTGTGTTTTGCTACCCTACACACCAACGGCTGCGTCCAGACGATTAACCGTATGATTGACGTATTTCCTGCTGATCAGCAGGCGCAGGTGCGTACCCAGCTCTCATTTGTTCTTGAGGGGGTACTCTCGCAGACCTTGATTCCTAAAGCATCGGGAACTGGACGGGTGCTGGCGCTGGAGGTGATGGTTCCGAATGTGGCGATCCGTGCTTTGATCCGCGATGATAAAGTACATCAGATCTATTCGCAGATGCAGATGGGACAGGAAAAATATGGCATGCAGACGATGAACCAGTCGCTGTTCAGCTTGTACCATAAAAAATTGATCACCTATGACTCCGCCATGTCACGTTCATCGGAGCCAGGGGAGTTGAAGCAAATGATTGCCAATCCAAGCTCAGCTGTGAAACAAACACCAACTGGTGCCAGATAGATGGAGATCCACATCTTTTGACTATATCCTTAAGGGGTAAAGAATATGGCTAAATTTTCCTGGGAAGGCAAAAGCCGCGATGGCAAAACACATAAAGGGGACATGGAAGCCCCTAACCAAGCAGTAGTCCGGGCGCAATTGCGCCGTCAGGGGATTGTTGTCCATAAAGTCAAGGAGCGTGGCAAAGGGTTCGATATCGATATTAACATTCCTGGATTTGAGCCTAAAATCACGACTAAAGATCTGGTAGTGTTTACGCGCCAGTTTGCTACCATGATTGATGCTGGCTTACCCCTGGTGCAGTGTCTTGACATTCTTTCTTCGCAGCAGGAAAACAAGACCTTCAAACGTATTTTGCTGGAGGTTAAGAATGATGTAGAGTCAGGTTCCACCTTTGCTGATGCGCTTAAAAAACATCCAAAAGCTTTTGATGAGTTATTTGTGAACCTTGTCGCTGCAGGTGAGATTGGTGGTATTTTGGACACTATTCTCAACCGTCTTGCTGCGTATATTGAAAAATCAATGAAACTTAAGAAACAGGTCAAAAGTGCCATGACCTATCCGGCAACAGTGGTTTCCATCGCCCTTGTTGTTATTGGGGTTATTCTTGTATTCGTTATCCCCGCATTTGAGAAAATGTTTGCCGACTTCGGGGGTGCACTCCCGGCTCCAACCCAAATTGTCATCAACATCAGCAATTTTATCCAAGACTATATCTTGTTGATAATTGGCGGCATTATTTTGACCATTTTTGCGGTTAAGAAAATCTATGCCACTAAAAAGGGGCGCACCTTAATTGATGATTGGGCATTGAAAGCTCCAGTATTTGGCGTTCTCATCCGTAAAGTATCTGTCGCAAAATTTACGCGCACACTGGGAACTATGGTATCCAGCGGGGTTCCTATCCTTGATGGCTTGGAGATAACCTCCAAGACTGCCGGCAATAAAACGGTTGAAGCCGCAATAATTAAAGTGCGGCAGAGTATCAGCGAAGGTAATACTATCGCCGAACCCCTGGCGCAATCAGGAGTTTTTCCCCCTATGGTGTGTCAGATGATTGCCGTAGGGGAGCAGTCTGGTTCAATCGATTCCATGTTAAATAAAATCGCCGACTTCTACGATGACGAAGTGGATGATGCAGTGGGGAACCTGACCTCTATGATGGAGCCGCTGTTGATGTTGTTCCTCGGGACTACGGTGGGTGGCTTAGTTATAGCCATGTACCTGCCGATTTTCAAACTTGCAGGTACCGTCGGAGGCTAGTATTCCTTGTCTGCGTTTCATGATTCAGCCATAACTGCGCGATCATTAAACGCTCAACTGTGGTACGTGCTGGCACGTTTTCTAGTGCTCTCCTTATTTTTTGGGGGCACTGTTTTTTTTGCCCTTGTGATAGGGACACAGGTGAGCATTCTCTCCAATGCCAGGCTTGTGTCTATTCTGAGCCTGTGTTTGTTGCAGATATGCCTTGCCTTGTTCTGGCTGTTGCGTTTCGGTCCTTCGCCTCTATTTGTACAGATTCAGATAGTGTGGGACCTGGTGGTGTGCGCTACTGTGGTATATTTCACGGGCGGAATGTACAGCGATTTTGCATTTCTGTTTATCCTCGTTATTCTCACCAGTGGTTTAATCAGCTCCAGACATGAAGTTCTCCTTATCCTCCTTGCCAGTATTGTGCTGTATGGAGGTCTTGCGTTTTTAGACTTCTATGGATTTCTCCCAGTATATCCATGGCAGATACGTTCCGGCTCTGATGTTTTTTACTTACTGTTTCTCAACTTAAGCGCATTTGTTCTAGCGGCATTTGTTGGAGTAATTCTCTCCACCAGATTACAGCAATATGCACAGAAGGTTGAAAAACATCAACGTGAACACGCAGAACTGGTACACTTTAATCAACTTATCCTGCAAAACATTACCTGCGGTTTGATTTTGGTAGATAGCGGGGGGAAAATCCTGCTTGCAAATCAAGTGGCAGAGCAGATATGCGCGATCAAAGCTACAAAAGTTACAGGGATGCCGATAACGGCAGCTTTCCCATTTTTCCCATGGCCGTTATCTGATCTGCCGTTAGAGCGCTGTGAGTTCAGTTTTCTCAACGCCTCAGGCAAGCAACTGGTTTTGGGGTACAGCGCCACCCCGATCAGGCAGGGAGAATCCACAAATGTTTTGCTGATGTTTCAGGATCTTACTGAAATTAAACGTCTCGAACATAATCTTAAACAAGAGGAACATCTCGCTGCAATTGGGAGTCTCTCTGCAGGGTTGGCGCACGAAATCCGCAATCCTCTTGCCTCTCTGGGGGGGAGCGTGCAACTTTTGCAGGAAAAAAACTTTCCCGCATCCGAGCAGCGTCTGTTTGACATAATTGTACGCGAAGCGAGCCGACTGAATAATTTAGTAGATGATTTCTTGAATTTTGCCAATCCACGCAATCCTATAAAGAAAAAAGTGAATATAAACTCCATCATCACGGATGTTCTTCACCTTGCCCAAGGTTCTAAACATTTTTCAGATATTCAGATCCACCATCACCTCAATGACCTTTGGTATGAATATGTTGATGGAGAACAGATTAAGCAGGTAGTCTGGAATCTGCTTTGGAATGCGGCTAATTTTTGTCCTCCTGGCGGCGAAGTATATGTCGGATCCTGTCGCGAGACACGCGCCTTCTGGATCGATGATTCTGGACCTGGAGTTGATCTGAGCCTGGGAAATACTATTTTCGACCCCTTTATCACCTCAAGGGCTGATGGAACTGGTCTTGGTCTGGCCATAGCGCATGCATTTGTGCATGCCAATGGGGCTGGAATAGAATATACTACTGCTCCTGCCGGTGGTGCCAGGTTCAAGGTGTTTTTTAAGGGTCAGAATTTTGAGGATAGATAATACATGAGTTTGCCCCGTTCTTCCTACATCAATAGGTCTACTTGTTCCACTGCACATATCTTAATCGTTGATGACGAAGAAAGTATGCGCGAAGTGCTGGAAATACTGTTTTCTGCGGAAGGGTATGTGGTCGATGTTGCGCCAGACGGGTTACACGCTTTGGAAAAATTGCGCCACCAAGCCTATGATCTTATCCTTACCGATATGCGCATGCCAGGCGCTGATGGTCTTCAATTGCTAGAGCAGGTAAAACAACTTCATCCCGAAACCCTGGTAATCTTAATGACGGCTTATTCCACTACCACCAAGGCAGTGGAGGCGATGAAGCTTGGAGCTTACGATTATATTGCTAAACCTTTCAACAATGAAGATATCCGACTCACCATAAAGAAAGCCCTTGAGTTTTCTTCTCTGCGACACGAAAATCAGCATCTGCGCACCCAACTGGATAGACGTAACAGTTTTGATCGCCTTGTAGGTAAAAGCGCTGCAATGCAGCAACTTTACACTCTGATCGAAAAGATTGCCCCAACCACTGCGAGCGTGTTGATAGGTGGTGAATCGGGTACAGGCAAGGAGTTGGTGGCTAAGGCAATTCACCAGAACAGCTTGCGCTCAAAGGGTGCTTTTGTCCCCCTTAACTGCGGTGCTGTACCGGAAAACCTTCTCGAAAATGAGTTGTTTGGCCACGAAAAAGGGGCATTTACTGGCGCTGACCAACGCAAAGAGGGGCTGTTTGATCTTGCCCATGGTGGCACCCTGTTTCTGGACGAGATTGCTGAGTTACCTCTGGCTATGCAGGTTAAGTTGCTACGCGTATTGCAGGAAAAAGAGGTGCGCCCAGTGGGCGGAAGAGATAGCCATAGTGTTGATGTACGGGTCATTGCCGCAACCAACCGCGATCTTGATGCGATGACTCAGGCAGGTGAATTCAGGCAAGATCTATTCTACCGCCTTAACGTAGTCCATCTGCACATCCCCCCTCTACGCGAGCGACGTGAAGATATTCCACTGTTGGCAGAAACTCTGTGCCAGATGCTTGCCCCGGAGCGGATGGTGAGCATTCCCCCCCCTATGATGCGTGCCTTGCTGGACTATCCTTGGCCTGGCAATGTGCGGGAACTGGAAAATGTTCTTGAACGCAGCATTATTTTAAGCGAAAACGATATCCTTGATTACAACTCTCTTCCTCCTGCTTTTACCCATGGAGATCCTTCCACCGCCTCGGAGGTGTACCTTCCCGAGGATGGGCTAGACCTAGAGGCGTATATACGCGATATTGAAGTGCAACTGTTGACTCAGGCACTTGAGCGCAGCAACGGAATAAAGAAAAAAGCTGCGCAATTGTTGCATCTTAGTTTTAGATCCCTGCGTTACCGCTTGGATAAATTGGGGTTATAACAGCTTAAGGAGCACTTATCTTTGGAAAAAAATATTACATCAGAAACAACTGCGCCAGCAAAAAAGACGAAAAACGCAGAGCCAGGTGGGGATGACGCTATTAAGTGTTATCTGCGCGATATCAGGAAATCAAAACTGTTGACCGCCGAAGATGAAAAGGAACTAGCCGGGCTGATCGCCCAAGGGGACGGACGTGCGCGTGCGCGCATGATTGAATCAAACCTGCGCCTAGTGGTTAAAATAGCCAAACGCTACATGAACCGTGGGCTCCCCTTTCTCGACCTGATCGAAGAGGGAAATATGGGGTTGATTAAAGCGGTAGAACGCTTCCGTGTCGATAAAGGGTGTCGCTTTTCCACCTATGCTACATGGTGGATCAGGCAGTCAATTGAAAGGGCTCTGGTAAACCAAAGTCGCACCATCCGCCTCCCAGTTCATGTGGCTGAACAGGTAAATAAGATGTTCAAGATAACCAAGGAGATCCTGAATAGTAAAAGTCAGGAACCTGATGCCGCGGATATTGCTGCAGCCATGGGAAGTTCGGTAGCCGAGGTGGAACGACTGCAACAGTTGATTCGCAAAACCTATTCTATAGAACATCCTCTAGGGGAGAACAGTAACTACACCCTGATCGATACTCTTGAGGATCATAGTTCTATCAATCCGGCAGATTTACTCGAAAACATTGATCGATATGAATATGTAGAAAAATGGCTCAAAACCTTGAAGAAGAATGAAGCGGAAATTTTGCAGTATCGCTTTGGCCTTAACGATTACGAACCTGAAACCTTGGATACAATAGGCAAGCGCTACGGCGTTACGCGGGAAAGAATCCGGCAAATTGAAGCCAAAAGTTTGGAAAAGTTACGAAAAATGATGCAGGAAGAACTAGAAGCAGAATGACGCTATGCCGGCGAATTCTGCCCCATCATCAATATCAACACGCGGGAGAACAAAAAACGTGGAAGAACTTAGAAACAGCATCCGTGATATTCTAGACTTTCCCAAAAAAGGGATAGTATTCAAGGATATTACCACCTTACTCGAAAACGGGCGTCATTTTCACCGCGCCATCGATCTGTTGGCGCACCGCTATTTGGGGCAGCATATAGATAAAATTGTGGGTATAGAAGCGCGTGGTTTTATTCTCGGCTCTGCCTTGGCATATAAGCTAGGCACTGGAATTTCTCTAGTGCGTAAACCCGGCAAGCTACCGTATCAAACTATCCAGAAAACATATGCTCTGGAATACGGTACCGATACTCTTGAAATTCATGCCGATGCCTTTAAGCCTGGAGAGCGGGTCCTTATAGCCGACGATCTTTTGGCTACCGGAGGCACCATAGCCGCAACTATAGACCTTGTGCGGCAATTTGATGCCACCATTGTAGAGTGTACTTTTCTGGCAGAACTTGATTTTCTCCACGGGCGAGAAAAGTTAGGCGATGTCAACGCGTTCAGTCTGCTCCATTTTTAAAAAGTTCTTGCTCGTAGCCGAGGGTATACGTTATAACCCCTCGGGTCTGGTCCCGTAGCTCAGCTGGATAGAGCAATCGCCTCCTAAGCGATAGGTCGCAGGTTCGAATCCCGCCGGGATCGCCATTTAAATTAAGCCCTTAGCCGATTTTGGTTGAGGGCTTTTTGCTTGAGCTGGTTCAATTTATCAGTGCACCACTGAAAAAACAGAAGTATGCTATGGTTAGGTATCCCTTATGTCGCAATCTAGGTTTCTATTAATGCGGAGGATTACCAATGAAGTTGTTTGTCATCTTTTTTGCTACCTTTATGTTGTTGTGCCCGTGGATGGATGCTGAATCTCAGGCTGAAAGCTATTACACATGGCGCGATGCAGAGGGGAAACTCCATATCACCAACCATCTGACGGGCTCCATTCAGGATAAAGATGAAGTTGAGGTCTATCACTATAGCCAGGAAAAAACAGAGCTACGGGGTACCTCAGATGTGTATCAACGTCGAATCTATCAGCAGATGGATAGCAATATCGGCAGATACATTTCTCCCCCATATCCCACAGATGAAGAACTTGAAAGACAAAAAGAGGAACAAAAACGCTTTAGAAAAACTATAGAAGTAGAAGAGAAAATACTCAGAGAACGTATCCATTACTATAAGTTCCGCTGTGCTACTGTACGCAGTGCCCCTGGGCGGAAGCGCAGCTGTGATGCCAAACAAAAACTGTATGAAAAGAAGCTTGAACTCCTCCAGAATGATCCAGAAGAGTATTTCATGCGTGAACTTCGTTGAGAATTGCTTCAGATTGCTTTGGGTTAAAATGGCAGCAAGTAAACCAGAATACCGTGAATACAATGGTTTGCGGATTGAAATAGTTCGCTCACGGCGACGTAAAACTGCAGAGATACGTGTAGCTGAGGGTGCGGTTTCCATTAGAGTGCCGCAACAAACACCGCTGGCGCGGATTGACGAATTACTGCATCTCAGACGGGACTGGATAGAGAAAAAAGTTGCCTTGCAGGGGGAGATGACTCTGCAGAAACCACGTCTGTATCTCTCTGGAGAACAATTCAGTTATCTTGGGTCCAACTATCGCCTCAAAGTGGAAAATGGTCCCTTTGCACCGGCTAAACTGACGCACGGATCCCTGTGGGTGCGCGTTCCTGGGGGAGAAAGCCACGCGCATCTGGTGCGCAATTCTCTCATCAACT
Organism: uncultured Desulfuromonas sp.; assembly: GCA_964508035.1. Classification (GTDB taxonomy): domain Bacteria; phylum Desulfobacterota; class Desulfuromonadia; order Desulfuromonadales; family Desulfuromonadaceae; genus JAIVHC01. The sequence continues at coordinate 7,284 of CAZDRL010000043.1, read as the reverse complement.
GGTATAAACGGCGCGCGCACGAGAAGTTAAACCAGATGGTGGAACAATTGGCACCCCGGGTTGGGGCGCATCCAACCAAGGTGGAGGTCAAGAGTTTCAAGGCGCGCTGGGGAAGTTGCAGTAGCGCAGGCGTTGTGCAGTTTAATTGGCGTATCATATTGGCGCCCACACCGATGGTTGAGTATGTGGTGATACATGAACTCTGCCACTTGCTACAGCACAACCATTCCAAAGCATACTGGCAGGAAGTAGAACGCGTGCTGCCTAATTACCGCGTGTGTCGTGCGTGGTTCAAAACAAATGGATGGAACTTGCAGGTGTGATCTCAATATTTATTGACTGCCATAGCTCAGAGGCAATCTCAGCAATGACTCAGGATGAGATGTGAAAGGTGGTGCACCTCTTGCGAGGCGCACCGAGCTTAGATAGCGTTCTACGCCATTAACACCATTGGCAGTGGCGCTTAGGTTGCTACTGCTGTTGTTCCTAGCGCACGATCAAGTTGTTTTCCACCGAGACTACGCCGTCTACAGCCTGGGCGATCTCCTTTGCATTTTTGCCATATACAGTATAGTCAATATAACCACTGAGTTGCACAACCCCATCGACGGTTTTTACATTGATCTGCTGCTCACTCAATTCTGGCTCCGCCAAAATTGCAGCTTGGACTTTGGTGGTAATAACTGTGTCTTCGATATACTCAACGGTGTCTGTCTTGGTGTTCATTGATGCACACCCGATGAAAGATCCAATTACGAACAGAAAGGTGATCATTTGTAGCATGCGCTTAAATTTTACCATTGTCCTATCTCCTTTGCGTTAGTGGCCCTGATGGTGCTAGGTGAATGTGAGTCTGAGAGGACCTCAGGGTCCGGGTTATGGCGGTGTAAAGGGTTTTCATAAAAATGGCTTGAGTGTCCCTCTGAGTCGCGTAACGGCAGGGTTAAGCGTGTATGTTTCACCCTTGGTGACTAGGGGTATGTTTTTCATCACCATCCTGGATGGTACGTTTCGCTTCGAGCGTTCATTCCTGAAGGCTTTAAGTTGACTCCACACGTAACTTGTTTGTCGATCACACCCTACTGAGCTCCATAGTTAGTTAGAGGAAAATGATTAGATGCCTTGCGGTGCTCAACTGGATTCTTTTAGGGTGGGGGAACGATGTCTCCCTGAATGAGCGCTTATAAGTATAATTTATATACTGATCGGGTTGTTTTTGCAACCGCAACCAGTTTATTGGGGGCTGCTGGCTGGGGCTGTAACTCGCTGTGCCGGATCCTGGCGATAGTAGGTGCGCAGGACGCGGTAAAGGTCAGGAGCATGCTCTTGGAGGGCGCGTGGGCGATCAAAAAACTCTTCGGTAGCCACTGCGAAGAATTCGGCTTCATTTTTTGCACCATAGCTGTCGAGGAAGCTCTTCTGACCTATTTCAGTAAGGTGGCGTAAGCGCAAAAATTCGTGGGAGCAGACATTTACCCATTCGGTGAGTTGGTCACGGTCGAAGAGGAGCGGAGTACCGTCTGCTGTGCCGTCGAGCATATCCAATTTGTGCGCAAATTCGTGATACACCACGTTATGCCTATGCTCTGGATGACGTGCGCCGTGAAGAACCGCGTCCCACACTAGGATTACAGGCCCCTGGGCAACAGCCTGTCCGAGTATGGGAACCGAGGCTCCAACCGGGCTGGTTACGACCTCAAAAAAGCCGGGCTGGCGTGCTGGGCTCACAACTGTTGAAGGGTAGACCAGAATCGATTCAACGTTGCGATAGTAGTCGTGGGGGAGTCCCAGCAGTAATAGGCACGCCTGGGCAGCTATAGTGACTCGAATTTCATCGGTAAGAGCAAGCCCTCCGCACCCCTCCCACTGTTTTTCCGCAATAAACACCTGCACTGTTTTACGTAGCATCTTGCGCTCCGCGGCGTCGAGCACTCTATAATGGGCCACATTCGCATACATGATATTTTCCCACTCACTTGGGAAAGGGTGCTTAAGCACCTTGGTACGGCGACGCTCACGAAACCAGCGAAACATAGGAAAAATACTCCTTGGATGGTATTGGTGGAACCCGGCGCGATTGGGCATCTCTCCAGCACGCAGTCATTTCTTCGATGCGCGCTTCTTCTTTTTTATGGGGTAGCTGCTTTCGGGAGCATACCCAGATATGGACAGCATAAAGCGGAGGAAACCATAGCAGAGCCAGCAAATACAACGGTAATAAACAGGCTGTTGCCTCCAGCGGTTCTTCACGATCTGTTGGCAATCAGTCTTAATTGTCTGTTTCAGGCTTTGTGTCAGGGTTGCGCCGAACCCTGCATCGACAACGACAACATTCGCTTCCTTTGAAAGCAACAGGCTGTACGGATCAAGATTGGAAGAACCTACCGTTGCCCAGACTCCGTCAACAACCCCCACTTTAGCGTGTAAAAAACCCGTGTTGTATTCATAAATATCGACCCCACCAGCAAGAAAATTACCGTACAGCGCCCGCACAGCATAGTGCTGCAGCAGATGGTCTACTTTCCCCTGCAGCAACAATTTCACATTAACACCGCGTGCGGCTGCCTCGATAAGTGCATGACGAAAATCAAGCCCTGGCAAAAAGTAGGCGTGCGCAAGAATGATCTCCGATTGTGCTTGCTCGATCGCATGCAGATACGCCTTTTCAATGTCTCGACGATGGCGGAAATTATCTCGAACCAAGAACGCCGCACTCATCTGTCCGCCTGTAAATGCCGAAACTGGTGGAGGTGCACTGCGCGGCACCCCTTTGCGGAAATGGTTCCATGCCACCCTTGACCACAGGCGGCGGGCGGCAAGGCGTATCACTTCCACCAGGGGGCCTTCAACGGCTAAGGCGTAGTCGTAGCGCGGGGGCAGGGTGTCGGTTGCGTTCCTGTCATCAATGATGTTGATCCCCCCGACAAAGGCGATCTCCCGGTCTACGACTGCTACCTTCCAGTGCATCCGGCGCAGACGTATGCGCTGAAACGTCCACGGAGAGATCTTAGGCCGAAAGGTGAGCACCTTGACCCCATCCGTCTGCAGGTAATCCAACATGTTCTGCGGTAGAGCCCTGGAACCATAACCGTCGATAAGGAAAAAGACGTTTACCCCGCGCACGGCGGCGCGCTTTAGCGCTTCTGCAATACGCCGACCGGTAGCATCATTTTTGTAGAAATATGTTTCAAGGTAGATTTCATGTTGCGCTCGATCGAACGCAGCTTCCAGGGCGGGGAAATAGTCTTCTCCGTTGCGCAGCAAGCTGATTTGATTGCCCGCTACAACGTTGCATGATCCCGCAGGGAAAAAAGTTTGCTGCAATTTTCGATGGCGTTGTTTTCTTTGGGGCATGGTATGTATCTGATCCAATTTTGCTAAAAGCTCGGTTCCGTTCTTTGAGTTTCAACGCTATTGCTGTGGCAATCCCGCTAAAAGTGCCACCGCACCTATGGAACAGACCCAGACCGGTGTAGTTTCTCTGGCGCTTTTAGATAGCATCCAAACAGAGGGTTGGGTATGTATTCCAAGAATTCTGCGTCCAAGTGTAGCACAACTATTCCAACGCATGCTGCATGAAGTAGAGTATATAGTGTGTGTTGCGTGTGGTTCAGGCGAGGTGGCTGTAGAAGTGATCTGAATTATTCTGATACCTTATAAGGTGAATTCTATGGGGTGCAGTCTATGGGGTGCAGTCTATGGGGTGCAGTCTATGGGGTAAACATTGTTCATCCCTTAATTTGCTGCGTGTAAAAGTGCATAGCTTTCATCATATTTCCACGAACTCCAAGGGTTCCAACTCTTTTTTATCCCCCGTTCTTCCGATCTTGCTTTTGCATCATGGTTTATTCAAATATCGTTGGTTCTGGTCTTCACACGAGCGTAGTTGGCAAATATTCCAATATCAGCGGATATTTTCCGCGACCTTGCGGAAATGATAACCGTACACAGCATAGGTAATGGCCAGCGGGAAAAGACGTGGTTTGCGAAACAGAGACCAGAAGAAGAGCTTCCAGTAATGGAAGCGCTCTTTACCTAGTACTCCAATGAACAGCATCGATTTGAAGAGTGCACCCAGATGCCCCTTCTGCAGGTGAAAACTAGCCTGTGGCCGGGGGTGATATTCTTTAAAAAGCTGGGTAACGCGCTGATAGTATTGCTTGGGGGCGTAAATTGTATTGATAATTTTCTGATAACCGGTGATGAGGGCTTCAGGTTGCATGTGCGGAATGAAATTGATATCAATGGCGGTATTGTCGCCCCCAGAATCCTTCAGGAGGCGCCCTTCCTGTTCCAAACGCCGATAGAGCCTGGTTCCGCGTAGGGCTGTGAGTACGCCCACCATGGCGGTTACGATACCGCTTTCTTGGATGAAATGGATTTGCTGGTCAAAGATAGACGCCGGATCGCTGTCAAACCCAACAATAAAGCCGCCATGCACCTGCAGGCCAGCCTGCTGAATACGTTTGACCGAGGCGAGCAGATCACGGTTCTTGTTTTGTACCTTGTTGCTTTCTGCCAATCCTTCGGCGTGGGGTGTTTCGATGCCGATAAAAACTTCCTCAAACCCGGCGTTGACCATCATCTCCATCAACTCGGGATCATCTGCCAGATCTATAGAAGCTTCAGTGTAAAAATAGAAGGGATATTTTCTGAATTTCATCCACTCAACCAGGGCGGGTAATACTTCCCGTTTCAATTTGGGTTTATCGCCAATAAAGTTGTCGTCCACGAAGAAGACTGCGCCCCTCCAGCCCCAGAGGTAAAGGGCCTCCAGCTCGGCTAAAACCCTCTCCAGCGGTTTGGTGCGAGGTTTGCGCCCAAAGAGTACAGTGATGTCGCAAAACTCGCAGTCAAATGGACACCCGCGCCCATACTGGATGTTCATTGCAGCGTAATCTTTCGCTGACACTAGATCCCAGAGCGGGACAGGTGTTTCACTGAGGTGCGCCCAACCATCACCTGCATAAACCCGTTTGGGTGACCCACACCTAAGATCATTTATAAACAAGGGTAGGGTGATTTCTGCTTCGCCCAGAACAAGGTGGTCTATTTCGGGGAAGTCTGCGGGGGAAGAGGTGAACAGCGGCCCACCAGCTACGGTTTTCACCTCCAGGTGCTGACACCGCTCAATTACTGAACGAACCGATTGGAGTTGGATCGCCATGGCGCTGATAAAGACGTAATCGGCCCAGAGAAGATCTTTGTCTTCGAGGGTAGTAACGTTCATGTCTAGCAGACGTTTGTTCCAGGATCCTGGCAGCATTGCGGCCACGGTTAAAATCCCTAAGGGTGGAAAGCTCGCCTTCCGCCCGATGAATTTCATGGCGTTGCGAAAACTCCAGAACGTGGCGGGATAGTGGGGATAGATTAGGAGGATGTTCATAATGATGCTCCATAGTTTAGCGTTTTGCTGGGGGCAGAGAATACTCCGTAGACTTGGCTTTAAGCGCAGGTAAAAAAGAATGTAGTTCCCTTGCCGGGGTAACTTTCGGCCCAGAGCTTGCCGCCCAGACGTTTAATAATCCGTTCTACCGTGGCCAGGCCAATTCCGTGCCCTTCAATACTGGTGCCGGGGAGCCTCTGAAACGGAGCAAATATCTGTTCGGCCAGTTCCATATCAAAGCCAGGGCCGGTGTCGCGTACAAAGCAAACCTGCTCTCCATTCAGTGAGACTGTGCCGAATTCTATGCTCACTCCCTCATGTACACCAGAATGCTTGCAGGCGTTATCGATCAGGTTGAGCAGAACCACCTGTAACAATTCTGGATCACCTTCGACCATGACTCGAGGGGCAATATGGAAGGTGGTGCACCTCTTGAGGTGCACCAGGTTTAGATCGGCCACTATACTTTTGGCGATGGCACTCAAGTCAACAGGCTGACGACGCATTGGCACCTTATCGACACTTGAAAACTGGAGTAAAGAATCGATGAGGCGATCCATGGTCAGGGTAGCTTGATAAATCTCTTTGAGGTATTCCTGGCTGCGTTTCTCATGCTCTTTGCCGTGCAAGTCGCGAATGACCTGACAGTAACCGTTGATGGTTGTCATATACTTGCGCAGTTCGTGCGCGATGGTGTAATTGAACGCCTCCAGCTCAATATTGGCGCTTTCAAGATCGTCGCGCGTCTGACACAACTCCGCATTCTGCATGCGGAGTTCGATCTGGTGGACCTGGAGTTCGTGAACGAGGCGCTGTGCATCTGCCTCACTTGGCAACGTTTGCGATTTGTTCGCATCCGCACGCACCAACTCTTCGGCCTGCTCACGCAGCGTCAGGATTTCCTCTGTCTGCGTTTTAGACCTACTTTTCTCCATGTCTCCTCCACAAGGTTGCATTTTTTAAGTTTTTCCCGCTATCATCTCCAATCAATCCCAGTCACTCTTGTTATTGCGATCAGCAGTCCGTGTGGTTTTTTTAACGCACGATCAAGTCGTTTTTAACTGAGGCTACCCCCTTAACACCCCGGGCAACGTCCGCTGCCTTTGCGACATTCTGGGCTGAATCTACAAAACCACTAAGCTGTACCGTTCCCTTGAAGGTTTCGACGTTAATTTGCATACTCTTCAAGTCTGGCTCGGCAAAAATTGCAGCTTTGACCTTAGTGGTAATCACAGCGTCGTCGATATACTCGCCGGTGCCAGACTGGGTGCTTGTTGAGGCACACCCTATGAAAACTGCAACTACACACAAACAGGTTAGCATTTGTACTATGCGCTTAAACTTTAACATTGGCTTAACTCCTTAGGGTTGATGGTCTTGATGCTCATCTCCGAGCACAGGCTACGCTCTATGTGAACTTATCGTTCAACTATCAGTAACTCTTGGGCAAAATAACTCTACGCTCCGCCGGAGAAGCTTCGTGCGTACTTGACTTAGATTGACTATATTCTGCCGGTCAACATCAGCAATAGGAGAATCAGCAAAATTAGCCCCAGCCCTGTGCTGGGAAAATAGCCCCATTGTTTACTGTGGCGCCAGGTTGGTAGCGCACCCAGCAACAGTAGAATTATAACAATTAATAAAATGGTTCCTACCATAGAGTTTCTCCTTTTCTACGCCATTTGTTTGGAGGTTATTGTGCGGATGCTTATGGGGTGGGGCGGTTATTTCCGCTATAAATTGCGGCCTCGGAGAACGCCAACCACCACCACGATCAAGGCAATAACCAGCAGCACATGAATAAACGAACCGAGGGTATAGCCGCTCACCAGGCCCAGGGCCCAGAGGATGAGAAGGATTACAGCTATGGTCCACAGCATAAGATGCTCCTTTCTGAC
>CAZDRL010000042.1:0-17315 GCA_964508035.1 uncultured Desulfuromonas sp. | reverse complement strand
AGAGGATGAGAAGGATTACAGCTATGGTCCACAGCATAAGATGCTCCTTTCTGACAGTCGTCATCCCCTTGTTTTGGTGCTGCTCAATACGCATGACATTTCCATCCTTGGTGTATTGGGTAGCCGGGGCTGTGTCTGCCGCACCACCGGCGTTGCCCCTCAAAGTGACAACGCCATCTTTCGTCTACCTTGGTCTGGCCCCCCCCGGTTGAGCGGTGATAGGCGTGTCATTCGAGCTTGGCAAGCGCACATTGTTGCAACTTTGCCCCGTATGTTGCTGCTTGTTTTAAGGGGGTAGGGGCACTATGTTTATTACTCATCCAAAACCTTCTTTACTTCACCGACCTTCTCCTGTGTTTTACCAGAGAATTTTTCGGCTTTGCCTTCGGCTTCCAACTCTGGATTATCGGTGAGCTTTCCAGTCATCTCCTTGAACTTCCCTTTCACCTTGTGGAATATGCCTTCTGCTTTGTCTCTGTTGCCTGATTTCATGATGTCCTCCAATTAACGATCGCGGTTAACTTCGCACCAAGCCCAAACGTTTGAGTTGCATCTACTCTTTTCAAGAGCGTTCCATTGGGCATGAACAGATTTTATTTGTGGAAATATCAATCTATTTGGGGACTCAATTTTTCCTTTCCTGAATACGTCCATCTTCATCAGAGATGATCACCTCAACCCTGCGGTTAAGCTGCCGTCCCTCAGCTGTTTTGTTACTTGCAACAGGAAATTCAACGCCATATCCGCGTATCATAAGGCGGCGGGGGTCAATTCCTTTTTCCTTCAGAGCGTCACGCACCGCGCTGGCACGGCGCTCAGAGAGTTCCTGGTTGTATTCCACGGTTCCTGTGCTGTCGGTAAAGCCTTCGATCAACGCCTTGCGCTGTGGGTATTCGGTCAGGAACGCAGCGAGTTTCTCTATGGTGAACTGTGCTCCAGAGCGGAGTTCACTTTTGTTGGTGTCAAATAGAACGTCGCCTAAGGTGATAACTAGGCCCCGTTTTGATTTAGTTGCCTGCAACTCCGCGATCTGAGCTTCGAGCTTTCGTGCTTGCTCTGCGGCCGATAGTTTCTCTGCTTGAGCTTTTTCTGCTTCAGTTCTCAGGGTTTCTGCCAAGAGTCTCGCCTGTTTTGCTTCTTGAGTCCTAGCTTCTAAAAGAATCTTGTTCCGTTCCTCGCTGGCTGCATCCAGGGCCTGCTCCGCAAGTTTTACGTTGGCAATTTCTTTGGCGATGGCAGTACGTTGTTTTGCAAGATACGCAAAGTGTTCCACCTCTTGGGCCTCAGCACCTGCTTTAAGCAGTTTTTCCGCTTGCTCAAGCTCAATTTTCGCTTTTTGCAGTTCTAGCGGGGCATTCTTCTGCACATCTGGATTGTTCTGGGCTTCAGCAAACACTGATCGAGATTGCTCAAGCAGGGCATTTTCCTGAATACTAGGGGTGCAACCAAACATGAGTATTCCTGCAATTGACACCCCGAGCACAAACATCAAGGGCGATGAAAATATTTTCATGGTTATCTCCTTTATAAATTGATAGCGGCTATCATTTCAGATAAAAGTTCTAGCGACTCATCTCTTCGCGTAAAACACGGATGCTTTCTTTTAGCTCCTCAACAATTTTTTGTGACTTGGCGGAGCGCGCTTTCGCCTCCGCTAGATTGGCGTCAACCATGGCTTCATCTGCGAGTTGTTCGGCCTTAAGATTTTCTTTGTTGGTTATGGCAAGTTTGGCTTGGCTCAGTTTCTCTCGTGCCGACTTTAGTTCAACCGGGGCAAATTTTACCGCCCCCGAACTTTCTGCCTGGTCAATCGAATGCGCAGCCATTGTAACCTGCTTTTGCGGAACTGGTGTCTTGCTGGCACATCCGGCGAGTAAAACAACCAACAGCGCGACCATAGCCATGTTCAGTAACATAAACGTTTTCATTCTCATTTTCTCTTCTCCCATTTTTTTAGGTTTGAAGTTCTCACGCAATATCTTTTGCACAAATAACCTTTTAGCTTTAAGGCTGAATTTGTGAAACAAGCGTGTAACACTCGCGTTTCTTCATAGCTAGTTACAGTCGCAATTTACGTGCCGCCGAAAGCATCAGATTTCAATCGGGTAATGTGTTGATTCTAAACAAGAAAAACAAAACAGTAGGGAAGGGAGGGACAAGAATCCGTCAACGGATGCCGCCATAGTTGGCATAACCGTCGTATTTGACGGGCTGAATGTAGGGGGATCTTTTTTTAGGTGTGAGGTTTGCTTGCTGGTCCAGAGGTCTTACAGCTGTTACCTTTCACCCTTCGTGGGCAATTCGGACAATTTTTTTGGCGATCTCTTCAGGGGAAAGGGTAAAGTCTATAAACCCGCTGGCTATTGCACTCTCCGGCATATCTGCCTGAACGGCGGTTTCGGGCTTCTGTGCAAAGGTAATACCGCCGACCTCTTTTATGTCTTGCAACGCGGCGGCACCGTCACCATCAAAGCCGGAGACAATGACCGCAATAAGTTTACCGTCCCAGTTCTTTGCCAGGGAACGCATAAAAACCGTAATCACGTCAGGCCATCCCCAGGGCTTTGATATCGGCTTAAGGCGAAATTCACCATCAAGAACGTGCAAATCACGCTTTTCCGGAATGATGAACACGTGATTGGGTTCGATGTCCAATTTTTCCGTGATCAGTTCCACTGGCATTTCCGTGTAGTGCGGGAGAATCTCGTGGAGCAGAGTGGCTACGCTTCTCAGATGATTGACGATTACGATGGCAACGCCCATATCGTGCGGCAGGTTCTTTAATAAACGAATATAGGCATCAAGGCCGCCAGCGGAACCACCGACACAAACGATTGGGTGATTTCTTACAACATTCATGGTTTTCCTCTATTGTTTTTTTGCACATGCACTATCTCCTGTGTGCGTAATAATCTCCTAATCAGGTACACCCGCGCAGCAAATACAACCCCAGGAGTATCGGGAGCGGAATCCCCAGGAGCCAAAGTAAAATCCACCCAATCTTTCCTTCTTCTGAGCGAAGCATAGAGATCCTCCATTTCTTCCAGGTTTATTCCCATCCCTAACGTAAGAAGCGTGGTTCCCCCGGATTATCACTACAAAACAACAATGACTGCTGAGCTTTTAAGACACATTGAGGCGCTGCTGTCACTCCATGAGGCGTGCGCGTGGTTCGCTGAAACTCTGACAGGTAAATTGTCAAAGAGATGCTGCGCGATCCTGTCGGGTTCGTGGCGCTGTTTTGCTGTTTATTTGATTTTCCGATGAGTCTGTCGAAAGAACTCCCTGACTTCATTCCAGATTTGTTCTGCTCCGGCCTTCATGTCTTCCCAGTCGTCGGCGCTGGCGGTCGAAATCCCCAGTAGCTCTTGTGCCGCTTGATCGCGCTTGAGTTGTAAGGCGGCGGCTGCTCGGGAATATTCATACTTCTGTTCAGATGTGGCGTTTTCCGCTTTTTCCTTCAGCATCTCGATCTGCGTATCCCATTCGACCATTTGCGCTGCGAGATCTTCGACGTACTTGGTTTGTTGGTCCATGCGGCAATCTCCAGTTCTGCCCTCAATTTAGTCTTTAATAAGGGCTTACGGAATTAGTTATATTTTTCTTAGCCTAAAACTACCTCGACCTGATGGTCGTGACGGTCGTTCACCAGTGGAATAGTCGCACTCTCAATAACAACTCCGTCCAGGGTGATGCGTTGCCCCTGTGCTGGCTGTTCGCCGGTGTTTATGATGTTGAGGTGATAATTCGTCTCGTGATAGCGGTAGTGAATTTTGTACCCTGGCCAATCAGCCGGGATGCAGGGATCAATACGCAATTGATCCACCTCCAGGTGTAATCCGAGCAGGGTCTCCACGCTCAGGCGGTACATCCAACCTGCTGCACCTGTGTACCACGTCCAGCCGCCTCGGCCGGTATGAGGAGAAACAGCGTAGATATCGGCGCACATGACATATGGCTCGACCTGGTAACGCTCGATCGCCTGCGCCTCACTACCATGGTTGACGGGATTGAGCATGGCGTACAGTTCCCACGCACGTTCCCGTTCACCCAGCATAGCAAAGGCCATCGTTGCCCAGATCGCGGCATGGGTGTATTGTCCGCCGTTTTCACGCACACCAGGCACATAGCCCTTGATATAGCCCGGCTCAAGGTCAGACTTATCGAAGGGGGGCGCGAGGAGTTGAATAATTTGTGCATCGCGTCGTACTAGGCGCTGATCAAGTGCGTCCATTGCTTGACGTGCGCGCCCAGGTGCGCCACCCGCGGAAATGACTGCCCAGCTCTGACTGATAGAATCGATCTGGCATTCGTCGTTGATAGAGGAGCCCAAGGGGGTGCCGTCATCGAACCAGGCCCGTCGATACCATGATCCATCCCATGCATGCGCCTCAATGTTGCTACGCAACTGTGTTGCCTGCTCCGTGCAATGGTTGGCAAAAACAGCGTCATTGTGTCTCTGTGCCAGAGCGGCGAACAGGCGTAGATTTTCATACAGGAACCACGCCAGCCACACGCTCTCACCTTTGCCCTTGTGCCCAACCATATTCATTCCATCGTTCCAATCGCCGCAGCCCATCAGCGGCAATTGACGTTCGCCAAAGCGCAAGCCGTGATTAATGGAACGCACACAGTGTTCATAGAGACTGGCTACTTCGCTCGAACGTTGCGGTTGGTCGTAGTAGGCTTCCTCTTCCGGATTGAGGAGGCGCCCTTCGAGGAACGGAACCTCTTCGTCGAGGATTCCGGTATCGCCGGTCGCCAACACATAGCGACTGGTGGCATAGGGGAGCCACAGATAGTCATCGGAGAAGTGGGTGCGCACCCCTTGTCCGCCGGGTGGATGCCACCAATGTTGCACATCGCCCTGCGGAAACTGGCGTGAAGCGCAGCGGAGCAATTGCTCGCGTGCCAGCCAAGGTGTGGTATGGAGCAGGGACATGGTGTCCTGCAATTGATCGCGAAATCCGTATGCGCCTCCGGACTGGTAATAACCGCTGCGCGCCCACAGGCGGCAAGAGATGGTTTGGTAAACTAGCCAGCCGTTGGTGAGCACATCCAACGCTGGATCAGGGGTTTCAACCTGCACTGCACCCAGCGTGCGGCTCCAGTGTTCCCATACCGCTTCCAACGCCTGCCGAGCACCAACTGTGCCACCGAATTTATGGATCAAGTGCTGTGCCTGCTCGGCGGTGGAGCCCGCGCCAAAAATAAACACTATTTCGCGCTCTTGTCCTTCGGCAAGCTCTATGCGAGTTTGAATAGCCGCGCACGGATCAAGCCCCGCGCCGGTTCGATTTGATAAGCGCTTGCGCCCCAGCGCTGCTGGATTGGTCAACGAACCGTTGCGGCCGATAAACTCGCATCGGCTGCCGCTCACTCTGCGTTCCGATTCACTGACTTGCGCAAAAACAACGCGATTGTTGCACTCGCGCCCATACGCGTTGCGGGCTAACAGCGCTCCACTGTACGGATCTGTTTCGGTCACGATATGCATCAGATTAGCGTGGCGCCATTCACCCAGTACCAGCTCCCAATATCCGGTCAGGGATAAGCTTCGTGGGCGCTGCGATTGGTTACGCAGTTTAATGACCAGAAACTTCACTGGCGCATCCATGGCGACGTAGGTGTGCAACTCCGAGAAGATTTCGGCCTCGAAATGTTCGAATACGCTGTAACCAAAACCGTGGCGACAAACATAGCCACTGCGTCCGCGAGCGGGAAGCGGCGTGGGCGACCAGAAGACTCCTGTCTCTTCGTCGCGGATATAGAGGGCCTCGCCGCTGCTGTCGCTCAACGGGTCGTTGTGCCAAGTGGTGAGGCGGAACTCATGGGCATTATCCACCCAGGTATAGGCGCTGCCACTCTCGCTGACTACGGTGCCGATATGCGGGCTGGCGATGACGTTGGCCCATGGTGCCGGTGTGTTCTGACCCGGTTCGAGAGTGATGACGTATTCGCGCCCATCGGGGGTGAACCCCCCGAGGCCGTTGCAAAAAATACGTTGGCGGGGCAACAGGGGCTGAACCACCTCTACCACTGGTTGTTGTACCGGTACCAGGCGATCCGACAACCGCTCGGGCGAAATCCGACGTTCTACTTGCGCAACCATGGTGGTGGCGATGTTTTTGTACACTACCCGGGCTACCGTCTGCAGTAATACGCGCTCATCCTCGGTAAGTTCTTCGGCACGTCGCACAAAAACTCCGCCGGGTTGATTCAGCAGATGCGCTTCGGGCCCCGAGTTGATCATCCCGATAATCTGGTCTTGTAACTCGGCTCGGTAACCAGAAAAATCTTCATTGATGATTACCAGGTCGGCGGCCAGCCCTTTCATGCGCCAATAGGCGTGGGCTTGTAACACTTGTTTCACAAGGTCGATCCGATTCAGGTCGCCGATATTGAGGAGCACGATCGGCAGATCTCCGGAGATAGCAAAACGCCACAGCCCTGACTGCCTCAACTGATTGCGGGCAATGATACTCGGTGTGGTGCGGCGCAACGCATTGCTGTAGATAACTGAAGTAGCCAGACGCCCATAGAGCTGGGCATCAACTTCGGTGATCCCCAAGTGGCGCAGTACCTCCTGACTATGGAACCAGGCCATTTCAAAGGCGCGCTCCACGAAGTGTCGATCACAATACTCCTCCAGCAATGCCAGGGCGGCATCACGGGTATCCGCAACTCCGGAGATGATTTGCACTGTTGCTGATTCGTCGGGTGCCAGCGTTAGAGTGCGCCGAATCGCCACAATTGGATCAAGCACTGGACCCGCCGTGTTTGACAGGCGCGCGTGCCGATTACTGTTGGCGACGGCCACCGGGTTTGCTGGGGTGCGGCCTCGTCCGATAAATTTGGTGCGATCGGTCTCATAAGAAGGTTCATCGCTCACGGCGCCAGGCGCGGCCACCAGGTGGAACATCCAAGGCACCTTTTCTCCTGGAGTGCGGGCGCGACGCGTACATAAGATAGCCTGCAACTCAGGGAGGATTTCGGTTTGTACAAACAGGTTGCTGAAGGCGCGATGAGCCAGGTCAGCAGTGAGCGGGGCCAACACCACCTCAGCATAACTGGTCAACTCGATATTACGCGTTCGAGATGACTGGTTGGTGAGTGTGACCCGACGGATCTCTACATCCTCTTCAGGGGAGACACTGATCTCGGTGTGGGTATCGATCTCCTGATCGAGGCGGCGGTATTCAGCACGTCCCTGGACGAAGATTGCTTCATAGTACTCAGCCTTACGCCGCGTTGGTTGATAGGCGCTGGACCAATAGCGCCCTGAGTCGCGGTCGCGCAGGTAAATAAAGGAGCCCCAGGAATCGCAGGTGGCATCCTCACGCCAGCGGGTGACAGCTAGATCGCGCCAGCGGCTGTAACCGCCACCGGTATGGGTCGCCATAACGTGGTAACTACCGTTGGATAACAGATGAACTTCAGGGGTTGGAGTGCTCAGATTGGTAAAAACACGCATGCTCCCACCTTCCTCTGCCACGGGATGCGCGGTGGAGCTTACTTCGGCAGCGTGAGGATGCACCGTTGTTACCCTCTTCGGGATCCGTTCTTGGAGTAATAACTCGGTTGCTTTCAATAATGGGTCGGACATGAAGCGGCGCTGCATAGGCTGATTGAGCAGGACATGGGCAAAGGCCAATAGGCTCATCCCCTGATGATGAGCCATAAAGGTGCGTACAATTACGTGGTTCTTCCCCCGCGGCACTCGCGATGGGGTGTAATCTATCGCTTCGTAGAACCCGTAGTCGCCCTGGAAACCTTTATGCGCCAGCGTTTGCAGGTTACGACAGGCGTTCTGTGGCAATACTGTTAATGCTAAGGCGCTGGCATATGGCGCGATCACCAGATCTTCACCCAGACCTCGCTTGAAGCCCAGCCCAGGCACACCAAAAGCCCGATATTGATAGACTTGGTGCATATCGGTGAGGTTGTAGCACGATTCGGAAATGCCCCAGGGTACGGCGCGCTGCCGCCCGTATTCGATCTGGCGCGTCACTGCGGCCTTGCAGGTTTGCTCCAGCAATGTATCAGGGTAACTCGGCATGATCAGCTGTGGCATGAGGTACTCGAACATTGAACCGCTCCAGGAAATCAAGCTGACATCGCCGCCATGACTGGTTAGCATCCGCCCAAGGGAGAACCAATGCTTCTGCGGAACCTGTCCTTCAGCGATGAGGAGAAAACTGGCCAGACGCGCTTCGGAAGCGAGCAGATCGTAACAGGCGGGATCACGGCGGCGTTCACCGACATCATAACCGATGCAGAAGAGATCGCGGGAGGAATCGTAGAGAAAATCAAATTCCATCGCTGCCAATTCGCCGCAACGCTGCACCAGATCATCGATGGTTTTGAGACGTCTGGCTGCGGTTAGCGAACGTACCCCTGTGCCGTCCGCTCCTCCATGCGCCAAGGCGGTGAGTGTTGGGATAGCGGCAAACTGGTGCGACTCCACCAGCAGCGAACGCAACTCAGTACGCAGGGAGAGGGCTTGGTGGTGAAAAGCCTGCACCCAAGAGTAGAGTTCACCAACGATATCCATATCTGCGGGTAGCCAGAGCAGCAACTCCGCGCTTAAGCGCTGAACCTCATCCAGCAATTGCTCGATAGCGACTAGGGTCTGGAGTCCGTTCGAGATACCAGTGGAGAGAGTGTTCTGTAGGGCGTGGATCTTTTGCGCAAGGTCTGGAACGGGCACTGCAGGAAGATGTTCGGCAAGTACCTCCAAGGTGTCCTGCAAGCCCACGAAGGCCTGGCTGGGGAGCACCGGCGCGTTTCTTAACTCGTCTAATCCCGCTCGGAGAGTAAGCAGGCTGCCGACCAGGTTGCCACTGTCGACTGAAGAGATGTATCGCGGGTGCAACGGCTCGAGAGTGCGCGTGTCGTACCAGTTGTAAAAGTGGCCACGGTAGCGTTCCATCTTTTCCATGGTCGCTAACGTGTTTTCGCACAAGCGCACACATTCGCCGACGCTTATAAAGCCAAAATCGCAGGCGCTTAGATTGGCGAGCAGCCCCAAGCCGATGTTAGTAGGTGAGGTGCGTTGTGCGATCCCCTGGGGCGGATGTTCCTGGAAGTTGTCCGGAGGTAGCCAGTTATCCTCTGGACCAACAAAGTCTGCGAAATAGCGCCAGGTTCTCCGAGCAGCGGCGCGTAAGAATCTCTTTTGTGCCTCTGTCAGATCTGGTTCTGCCTCTTCCAGCGGTTGGCTAATCCACCAGCCAACCAGAGGTGAGATCAGCCACAGCAATAAAAGTGGCGTAGTAAACAGCCACTCTACCGGGGGGAGAAGCCGGATTAGCGCTATCCCAAGCAGAAGTGCTAATAGTGGACCTATCCACATCTCCGCAAAAAAATTGCCCAGCGTGCGGCGTGCGTTACGGCGAGCATAAGAGGGCAGGTGCCAGAGTAACAACCCCCGCCGCGTGAACAGCATCCGCAACCCTGAACATCTGATTGCGTCAAGGTTAATCAAGGTATCGTAGGGAAGGAAAATCAAGGTTAATAAGGCTAGCATCAGCGGGCGCCCCGCAGCTCTGCCGGTGAGGTTCAGATGGAGCAGCAAGGTACGATTTGCTGGCTTACGGATCAGCTCAATAGCGGTGGCGAGCAGGGTGGGAAAACAGACCACTGTCACCACGAGAGAAAACCATATCCACGCCTGACCTGCCCCCAGTAGCCAGCCAATGATCAATAACGCCAGCAGTGCTGGTGGCACCAGACTGCGGCGCAGATTGTCGGACAGCTTCCACACGGATAGGGCGCTTAACGGATTGGGTTGGCGCTGCCCCTTTCCGCCTTTGGTCCCGTTCGGTCCAGGGACCTGCCGCAGCAGCCAGCCGGCCAACTGCCAGTCACCACGGATCCAGCGATGGCGACGGCTGGCCTCCATGGCGTAACTAGCGGGGTGCTCTTCAATCAGGTCAACATCGGTCACCAGCGCCGAGCGTGCATAGCCGCCTTCCAGCAGGTCGTGACTGAGGATAAGATTTTCCGGAAAACGCCCATCAACGGCCTGCCTAAAGGCGTCTACATCGTAGATCCCCTTGCCGATGAATGAGCCCTCGCCGAAAATGTCCTGATAAACATCCGACACCTCGCGGGTGTAGGGATCGATCCCCGCATCACCTACGAACAACTTAGTAAACCGCGTCTGCCCGGCACTTATCAGACTGATCGAAGCGCGCGGCTGCAAAATTGCGTAACCATCAACAATACGCCCTTTATTGGCAGCATAAACCGGCCTGTTGAGGGGATGGGCAAGATTGCCGACCAGGGTTTGAGCCGCGTCACGCGGTAGCTGGGTGTCGGTATCAAGGGTGATTACATACCGGATCGACTTGAAAATAGAAGAGTCGCCGACGATCTCAGAAAAGGCGTCCTGCGCTTCGCCCCGCAGACGGGCATTGAACTGTTCGAGTTTGCCGCGCTTGCGTTCATACCCCATCCACACCCGTTCCACCGGATTCCACCGGCGGGGCCGATGGAACAGATAGAAGATACAGTGACGATCTTCCTGGTATGTTGTATTAAGCGTTTCAATCGCGCAGCGCGCGTAAGTTATTAGCGCTGCGTCTTCTGGCATTGTCTGTTTAGACGCATCGTAAAAATCGGTCAACAATGCAAAAAACACATTGGAATCGCGATTACCCAGATAACGGATTTCCAAGGCTTCTACCAGATCGTCGACATCCTGGTGGCTCGACAGCAGAGTGGGAACGATCACCATAGTGCGATGATTGTCCGGGATGCCGTTAGAAAAATCGAGTCGTGGTAAGGGACGCGGAGGCAGAGTGAGGGTTACTATCAAATTTACCAGCGCACTGGCAAGGGCCGAAACCCCAATGAGCAGGGGAGGCACTAACAGCCATTCGCGCCAGGCGCTCAGGTCAAACCCAATTGCGGCTAGCACCACCACAGTTGACAGCAGGCTAAGGAGCAGGATAGGGCCGAGATACAGGGGAAGGCAGCGTTGTTTGCAGGCACGACAGATGCGGCATTTCCACCCGGACTGGTAGTCTACAGCGCGCTCTAAGAGTGGTCGTCCTTTATCGATGAGATAGTAGCCGACATGCGCGGTGCGATCACCATTGTCCGACTGTTTCGCAGCTGCCAGCGCTAAATCGATGGCGGCACGGGTTACCTCCAGTTCACTGGAGGTACTGTTGCGTGCCAGTTCTTCGATCACATGGCGGTAACGGTCGCGGGTGGAAAAATCCTGTTTGACGTGCATGTCTGCGGGATCAGCACATAGTGCCTGTTCAACGACGCTGAGTGATTCAACAAATTCGCGCCAATCCATGGCATTAATGAAGCGCAGGCTGCCAATGCTGTTGGCGATTGAGATCTGGTTGGCTGCGGCGGTGCGGCTGGCAATCACCGACAACTGGGTTGCGGTCATCCCCTGCTCGATCAGTTTCTGCTCAACCCAAGTTTGAATGAAGACCATCTCAGGGCCGTGATCCTGAAGGCGGGAATAGAACTCCTCCACGAAGGATGCAGTAAGGGGCACATCGGCGTGGGCAAACTCGGCAAGCAGCTGGATTAGCTGCTTCGGATCGTGCTCAGCCGCCTCGAGCATGCGATCTGCCCAAGCTACGGCGGTGGTGAGATCCTCACGTCGACGGGCTATCTGCAACCCGACACGGCTCAGATTTTCCAGTAGCGCGAGCTGCAGCATAATCGGGAAGGCCCACAGTTCTCCAATTTTTAATGGCTCAACCTGCTGGTAAGCCACAATAAACTGGGTGGTGTTGTCTTCATCGATACGTCCATCCGTGTGTGAGATCAACTGCAGTGCAATGTCGTAGATGCGCGGCAATCCAGCACGCGGGCTGTTCACCAGGCATGGCAAGCGGCGGCTGTAACCGCGCGGCAGTAGCCGACGTACCTGTCCAATCTGTTGCTCAATGAGATAGTAGTTGTCGAGCAACCACGCTTCTGCCGGTATACTTCGATCCCCGGGGGGAGCAGCGACTACAACATCATACGCCGCCATCAGCACGCGGGCATTATCCGCGAGCCGCGGCAGCAATAAATCTGCTCCGGTAGCCTGATCAACGCGGTGTCGGCTTGCCAGTCTCTGACCATGAGATTTGAGTTGCTCAAGACTTAACAGCTCTGTTCGCAGTAACTCTGTCTCTCGGTCGGGACGCAGCACTTGGTGGGAACGACCTCCTGATTTAGACCTTCTGGCAGCTATAGCATTCTCCTTGGTATTGTTTCGCAGATGTTAGAATACTGCATTGCACAACAATATTATCGAGCAACAAGCGTGCCACCAGTGTTGCAGCGGAGCGGGAAAGGCAAAGGGTTGATCACAAGCGGTAACCTCGAATTGTTATCGCAGCCGAGATGGGAAAACCGTCAGCTCAGACCGTCACATTTGACGTAACTGTCGAATGTAGTGGGCAGGAGGAGAGGTTTCATGTTACCGCCGGATGTCGTATTTACGCATGCGGCCGCGCAGTGTGCTGGGGTTGAGCCCTAAAATTAGCGCCGCGCCTTTGGGGCCCTCAATACGCCAGCCTGTTTTTTGTAGTATGCGGATAATATGCTCGCGCTCCATAGCGCCGAGGGGTTTTAATTCCTGCGCTTTCTCGGGTTTCTGAAAAGAATCGAAGCGGTCTAGAATCTGAAGTATCGACCCTTGACTGGTGATAACCGCGCGCTCGATCACATTTTCCAGTTCTCTAACGTTGCCGGGCCAATGGTATTGCTGCAGGGTATCCAGGGCTTCCTTCGGTACAGTTGTGATCTTCTTACTAAATCTCTTGTTGTATTTAGAGACGAAGTGACTGACGAGGAGGGGAATGTCATCAGTACGCTGGCGCAAAGGTGGGATGGAGATAGGGAAAACGCTCAGGCGGTAGAAAAGGTCTTCACGGAAGCGGCCGGCACGGATCTCCTCTTCAAGGTTACGGTTGCTTGCGGCTATGATCCGCGTATTAACCTTGATAGTGTGTGGGCTGCCCAGGCGTTCAAATTCGCCGTCCTGAATAACGCGCAACAGTTTGCACTGGAGTTCCGAGGGCATTTCGCCAATTTCGTCAAGAAAAATAGTGCCGCCGTTAGCAAGCTCGAAGCGACCCATCTGGCGTGCATGAGCCCCGGTGAATGCCCCTTTTTCGCGCCCGAAGAGTTCACTTTCTATGAGGTTCGCTGGCAGCGCCGTGCAATTGACCGTAATCATCGGGCGTTCCTTACGCGCACTGCGGTTGTGGAGAGCACGCGCGACCAGACCCTTGCCAGAGCCAGTTTCGCCTAACAGCAGTACCGTCGCATCCTGTGGCGCAACTTGCTCAACTTGGGAAAAAACATAGGAGATGGCATCGCTTTGTCCGATAATCTCAGAGAAATTATACTCTCGGGTCACCTCCTGCTGCAGCACAATGTTCTCTTCCTGGAGGCGATTCGATAATTGTTTTATTTCAGCGATTGCTTCATGAAGCGCCGCTTCGGTGCGTTTGTGTTCGTCAATCTATGTAGTGAGGCGTGCGTTGGCAAGGGTCAGCTCTGTTGTCCGTTTCTGAACCGTAGCCTCCATCTGTTCATGGGTGTGGCGTAGCTTGTTTTCCAGCTGTACCTGAACAGTGCCATCAACGATTGAGGTTAAGATATAATCATCCTCATTGTTTGGTGTTACCACCGCGACACTCTGCAACTGCCCGCAAATCACCGTGCCATCTTCCCCGCTGAAATGGATTTTGCAACGTTCAACTCCTCGCCGCTGTAAAGCTATTTTAAGATGGTGGTGAAAACGTTTCTTATCGGCAGCGGCGAGAATAAAAGCGCTAAAAGGTTGATGGAGCAATAAGCGCCGCTCGATCCCTAAGAGGTTCGCACCCGTGAGGTTTGCCTCGCGAATCCGGCCCCGTGCGTCAAAGGTGAAGTAGCCGACGGGGGCAAAATCATAGAGCTCAGCATATCTGGCGAGTGAGATCTCAAGTTCCGCGCGCGCGCGATGCAGTTCGGCATTCTGCATCTCCAGTTCAAGTTGGTAGACCTCTAACTCATGGAGCAGGCGCTGGGTTTCCGCTTTGGTTCGATGTGGGGGCTGTTTATCCCGCTTCGCTCAAACCTGTTCTTCTGCGTGACGGCGGAACTCATCTACTGTCGTCAACTGGCTGTTATCCTTATCGATATCCATACTGTCCTCTTGCCTGTACTTAGATTCAAAGCGGCGCCTTGGACGGCGACAGCTTGATCAATTATCAGATTTAAGTAGTTTTTTGAGGCGCGCATTCTCCGCGCGCAACTCCGCTTCAAGTTTCTTGGTTGCGGTGATGTTAGTAAAAGTGATCACTACACCGCCGATAACATCATCCATGGTGCGGTAGGGCATTATCCGCACTGAGAACCAGCGATCGTTGGTGGCGGCGATCTGCTTTTCCGAAAAAACCAGAGTTCGCAGTACCTCTCGGGTCTCTTCAAGCATCTTTGGGTAAAACAGGTCACTGGAGAAATCGGAAAGGGGGCGTCCCACATCGCCCGGAATGAGCTTGAAAAGTTTATCGGCCCCCGGGGTGAAGCGGCGCACATGGAGATTATTGTCCAGGAATACGGTCACAATTTCCGTACTGTTGAGCAGGTTATGCATGTCGTTGTTGATGTGCGCCAGTTCGTCCATTTTTGCCTGTTGTTCAGCATTCACCGATTGTAGTTCTTCGTTAAGGGATTGCAACTCTTCCCTGGAGGTGGTCAGTTCCTCGTTAGTTGATTGCAACTCTTCGTTGGTTGATTGTAACTCCTCGTTGGTAGACTTTAGTTCTTCCTGCGAGGATTGCATCTCCTCGCGTAGAGTTTGCAATGCTTGATGGCTCTGGAAGAGTTCCTGCTCCAGTTCGGCAACCAGGATGTTATCTGATGCTGGACCTTTAGCACGTGTAGGTGGTTTGTTTTCTGCGGGGAGTGCCACATCGTTGAAGACGATCATCACCATACCGCGAAGCGCCTCTGGATCTTCAATCGCCTTAACGGTGAGATCGATGCTCTGAGTGGCTGCTGGCTCGCCGATTTTAACCCCTCTAACGGTGATCACTTCTTTGTGCCGGAGCGCCTTCTGGAAGGCGATTCCCAGATCGAAGCGGAGTCCCTCGCGTGCCATAGCAAAAATATTCCAGTTGGCCTTGCCGGCCGCTGGTTCGAGGTATTTGCCGGTACGGCCGCTGATGTAGAGGATGTCCCCTTGACCATTTACCAGCACCGCAGCAGGGGAGAAGTGCTGCAATAGCACCTGCTCTGCAAGAGATTGGAGATTTGTTGTAGTGGTCAAAGTTTTTAATTCCTTGGGAATTTCCAGCGTTGCAGGGACAAACAGGGCGGGAAACGCAAGCGGTTCGGCGGGGAGAACTGACTCGCGCCAGCGGAAGATGCGTGCCTTGAGATTCAGCGGTGTAAATAGGCCTGCATGGATACTGACTGTTTCTGCGCTTCCCAGAAACAAAAATCCGCCGGGATTCAAGCTGTAGTGAAAAAGTGGCAGCAACTTCTTCTGTAGTTCCGGGGTCAGATAGATCAACAGATTGCGGCAGATTAGGATATCCAGTTTGGTAAAGGGTGGATCCATGATGACGTTCTGTGGCGCGAATGTCACCATCTCGCGGATCTCAGTTCCGATCCGGTAGCCGTTTTCTTCATGGGTGAAATATCGCTTAAGACGTTCGGCGCAGAGATCAGCGGCAATGTTAGGCGGGTAGATCCCTTTACGCGCGTTGTCGATGGCATCTCGGTCAAGGTCGGTGGCAAATATCTGCAGGGTGAATCGACCCTTGGGCTGAATTTTGGCAAGCGCTTCCTTAAATGTTATGGCTAGCGAGTAAGCTTCTTCCCCGGTTGAACAGCCGGTTGACCAAGCCCGTATTTTCCGACCAGCAGGATGGTGCGCGAAAATTGCCGGGAACACCTCTTCCCGAAGTATCTCCCAGGCCGCAGGGTCACGAAAAAAGCTGGTTACACCTATAAGCAGTTCATTGAAAAGAAATTCTATCTCCTGCGGATTTTCCTGCAAGTAGCGCACATAGGCGTCGATCCGGTCGAGTTGATGGATCCCCATGCGGCGTTCGATGCGGCGATAGACAGTGTTTTTCTTGTACAGCGAAAAATCCTGTCCGGTTTTGTCCCGGAGTAAGAGCACAACTTTATCCAGAGAACTTTTATCTTTTTCTTCTAGTGCTACTTCGGAACCGAAGAGGGAGCGGGCATGGCGCAAAAAATCTATAATTTTTCCCGGCAATTTTTCCGCCGGAGCGACCAGGTCAGCCAGACCGGCGCTGATGGCGCTGCGCGGCATGCTGTCAAACTTTGCTGTTGCCGGTTCCTGTACCAGCGTCACTCCGGCTTTTCCCTTAATCGCTTTTAGGCCAAGGGTACCGTCGGAGCCCATACCGGAAAGGATAACTCCGATGCTTTGTTCGCGTCGGTCTTCGGCGAAGGATCGAAAGAAAAAATCGATAGGCAAGCGCACTCCACGGGGTGTAACTGGTGCGAATAGATGTAGGGTTCCATGTAATATCGACATCTCTTTGTTGGGTGGAATTATATAGACACAGTTAGGTTTGACCTGCATCTGGCCTTCAGCCTGAACGGTTTTCATTCCGGTGGCGCGCTGGAGTAGCTCGGTCAACATGGTTTTGTGGCTTGGATCAAGGTGCTGGATCACGACAAAGGCCATGCCACTGTTTTCCGGTACATTGCGCAGAAACAGTTCCAGTGCTTCGAGCCCGCCGGCGGAGGCACCAATTCCTACAATAGGAAAATCGAGCTTTTCTGAATGTTCTGACCCTGAGGCTAAAGCTCGCTGCTTATGGATATTAGATTCCGGTGACGAACCTTTTTTTATAGTATCTATGACCAATCTCCCATGGTGAGAACCTCTGAGCGCAGAATACCCAGCCATATCCAAAGTAATTACTTGAAGTAGATGGCTGGAAATAGATGATTTATTTCTGTAAATACCCATCCATACTACAAAGTAAAGATAACATATCTCTGTAAATATTTATTTTTAATTCTAAAATTAACCTGCACACAAAACCTCTTAACGCTACAGATGAAAAGCCAAGGAAAACCGATAAAATCCAGTATTTGGATTGCACGCCTCAACTCCGTTTTTGAGGATGAAATCGGAAGAACCAAGAGCTTTAGCGCGTCAAGGCGGTTGCACAGTGGACAGCACACCGTTCAGATTCAGGGTTATTCAAGCTGACACATTACCTATAGTGTGCCGCCAGATGATCAGGTGGTGTTTAGTTATGTGATCTCAATGGTTGCTATAGTGCTTCGCCTGCCTTAAAATGAGGGAT
>CAZDRL010000041.1:0-17486 GCA_964508035.1 uncultured Desulfuromonas sp. | reverse complement strand
CAGTCGCCGTCTTTATCGCCGGTGGCGGAGTAGCGGTTGTGCTGCTAGCCGTTGCTCTACGCCAATCATTTCAGCGCGCAAAAATTGGTTCAGCAACGCTTTAGTATGCTTGTGCCGGAAGGACATTTGATTTTGATGTCATCGTTGAGGTGCCACCTCATCTTTAAGACATCTGCCGCAGTAAGCAACACCACACAGCGCAGCAAATGTTTACCAGATTTAATTTCCGTTGCATGATAACGATACGCATTTATCCCACAAAAAGATGCTTTTAAGGTCAAAAATCCACGTTTTTTTGAGATTAATCGTTTTGATTCTAGCTAGTTGGCTTGGTCCGGCCCCGTTTTCCCTAGGTTCAGGACCTGAAAATGTTAAAGAGATACACGCATTTGAGGGCCGAGGATTTAGCGGCAAAGTTGGGATAGTATTTTTTTATCGTTTGCTTGTAGTACCAGTATGTGGTACTAAGTAACCATGAGACGAAAACACAAGAAAACTCTTGAATTGATTTTCTCCCGGCCTGTTAGCGGAAATATCAAGTGGCAGGATATTGAGGCGCTTTTTTCAGAGCTGGGAGCCGAGATCACCGAGCGGGAAGGCTCCCGTATAGGTGTCTTGCTTTTCAATGAGTGCCGAGTGTTTCACCGTCCGCACCCCTCCCCCAATACGGACAAGGGTGCAGTTGCTTCTATCAGAGAATGGCTAAAAAGAAACGAGGTGTCGCCATGATGAACGTAATGGATATAAACGGCTACAAAGCCAGTATTGCCTATGATCCTGAAATTGAGATGTTTAGAGGGGAGTTTATCAACCTCAACGGTGGTGCTGACTTCTACGCCAAAGACACTGAAGCCTTGAGGGTGGAAGGGGAACTGTCTCTGAAGGTTTTTTTAGAGATGTGCGAAGAAAAAGGCATTGAGCCAAAGAAGAGTTATTCAGGCAAGTTCAATGTCAGGATTTCACCAGAGCTTCATGCAAAAGTTGTGCAGGCTGCAACAGCACACGACCAGAGCATTAACCAGTGGATCAAGTCTGTTCTATCTGAATCCGTCAAACAATAGCATGCCCGGTTTCGCTTCTGCGCGGCTCGGTGCTTACACCCCGCACAGGTTGTCAATTGCCAGCCCTTACGGGCTGTCGGGGCAACGCGGGGGGCTTGTGGCCACCGGGCTAACTAGGTCGAAAGGAACACTCTCACTCGTGCCACAAAAAATGTTCGCCCCTTCCGGGAGGTCACATTGCTTTCGGGATGTTTAGGCGAAACTCAGGCAAACAACACAAGCGCTGCGGTTGCCGCAGATGAAGACATAAATCTGGCCCCTTAGTTCTGGGGCAGGCATATAGAGCCAACCGCCACACCAAGGGTAAGCACAATAACATTTGGGGAAGCCAAAAGAAAAAGGGGGGTCAACATGGACACTTTGTGGGCACATTACTTCCTGAATCACCCATACCCTCCCCAGCACTACTGGCCATCTTTTGCCCCTGACTTGCGCTCACCATAGCAATACCTCTGATACGCGCTTCGTCCTGTTGCTCACCCAGAGAAGTGGCTTGGCCACCGATCCATTTAGTGACGTTCTCAGGCAAGTGAGTGATAAGCCCAAACACCTTGTGGGCCAGCACGATAAAAATCATGACGATCAATGCGATGTGTGCGCCATAATCGTGACGATCCCGGAAAGATGGGGGGCGCTCACGGACGCGCTGTACACCATAAATGAGAAGCCAACCATCTTGCCTACCGCAGAAAAGATGATGATACTCGCAAAGAAACCAGCGACCGTCAGGGGAGGTCGTGCCTTTTAAGCGGAGAATTCGAAGAGCTCTTCAGGCTTATCGGGCAAGGTATCGTTAAGAATGATCGCGCAGCCCTCGCCGTACACAAGATCAAGGGCCCGGCGCATGGTATCGTCGTTCGGATTGGGGGCGATGCGCACGGTACCTGCTTCATCAGTATCTAAACGATACAAGGTGTTGGTTTTAGCAAGGTTTTTATTGTGGCGAATCCATATCAGATCCAATAGATTCGCAATCATGGTATCCATCCGTATCCCATCTATCTGTGCTTCACTCATGGATTCTTTTTTTGGGATATTTTCTATGTTTGTACAGGGTATATTGCGCAAAAAAATTAAAAATCGTTCTCGTGCAGATGGTTCAAACCAATTGTACTCGAAAGAGCTTAATACAATGTCGTTATCGTCAACCACCTGGGTTGGCAGAGGTGGTACTTTTGCGCCTGGCGACATTTCCATCCCAGGAGGTAGCCCAGAGAAAGCTGGGCGCTTCCTTACCCTCGCCACGGGGCCAACACCCAATTCAATCAAGGTTGCCTGAAATTCCATACTCCCAGGCTCACAATTATACATTTCCAGATCATATTTCACCTTACGCTCCGTAACTTACGTTGGCCCGCTAAGCAAGCGTTGGTTCATACATTCTATTTTGCCAACCAGCGCACACAGGGGATTTATCATGTTGCACTTTTTAAACAGCGTAGTTTTTTGAGGGCTAACAGCCTTATCGCTGTCGACAACAATCAGATGGGTTTGGGTGGAAATAACCGAAATATCAAGAGCCTGAAGATTGTAGCGTTTTTTACCTCAAACAGCCAGTGGATCCAACGGCTTCTATCCTTTGAACATTTAAGCAGAAACTCTTTTTTGTGGCAGCGGTGGGTGACGTGCCAGATCTGACCGGGGATGTGGTGTCTTTGTTCTAGCCACAACAATTTCCTTAAAGTACGCTTTTAAACCAGCAAAAGATGCTTCTAAGGCCCAAAAGTCACGTTGTTTTGAACTTAATTGTTTTGATTACAGCTAGTTAGCTTGGTCCGACCCCGTTTACTCCCAAGACCGTCATCCCCGAATGTTTCTGTCGGGGATCCAGGCTTCTGACCTAGAAAAATCTGGATTCATAACCCGGCAAAGTATCTACCCATATAGAAAGCATTTATATCGCCTCTCAAGCAAAAATTGCTAGTACAATCAGATGTTTATCCGCAATAGAAACTATGCAAGTATCTACCCTCTTATTTACTCAAGAGGGATAGATTATGATGGTTATGTTCGTGTAGGGCTGTGAGTCTAGTGCTGCAAATTTATACGGTCATCGGTGCGAAAATTGAGCCGCATCAATTGCGCGGCAGCGTGGTTATGCTACTTGTTCCCTATCATTATGTTACACATAGCGCTTTCATGCGCTTAACATCAATTCAGGCATCAATTACCACCTATAGGGAGAATGACGTTGAAATTGCCGAATTCGAGCATGACCATCCAGCAAATTATGCAGGAATGGCCCGAAACTGAGGCTGTTTTTGTTGCCAATGACCTTAAAGAGTTGACTGACCCTGATTACCTGCAGAAGGTAGGGCGGTTTATGAAGCTTGAGACCGCGCTGAAACGCAAAGGGTTTGCAGTGGAGACGTTTGAGAAGCTGTTGCATGAAAAAATTGTTGCACAGACCCAGCGCGTCGATATCACTGCGCCGGTGGAAAACCACGCAGGTGATGCCGATATCGAGGTGGCGGGGTTGCTCCCGTGTCCGGTGCGGGTGCCGCTTCTGGAAGCGGTCGACAGGTTTGTCACCGATTATACTGCAAGCAGCGGTCTGAAGATCTCCACCAGGTTCAGGGCGGCATCGGGCGGGGCGGAGTGGATAGAAGAGGAGATTCATGCCGCCACAACGGAAGCGGAGCTGCCCGATCTTTTTCTTTCCGCCGGTTTTGACACCTTTTTTGACCCGGAAGGGATTGGACAATACAGCGCGGCAGGGGCGTTTCAAGCCATTGATTACCCAGCCATCAACCCTGATTTCAATGGGCTGGGTATGGTAGACCCACGGGGACATTATTCCATAATCGCGGTGGTGCCTGCGGTGTTTATGGTAGATCTCAGAGAGCTGGATACAGAAGTACCCCGCACCTGGGAGGCTCTGCTCCAGCCGGAGTTTGAGCGCAAGGTGGCGCTGCCGACGGCAGATTTTGACCTCTTCAATGCTATGTTGCTTACGTTGCACAAAGAGTTTGGTACGGCCGGGATTGAACGCCTGGGGCGCTCGATGCTGGAGTCGATGCATCCGGCTCAGATGGGGCAGGGCGAATCAAAGCGCAAGCCTGCAGTCACCATCATGCCCTATTTTTTCACCCGGATGGCGCAGAATATCCCCGACGTTGAAATCGTCTGGCCTGAGGATGGCGCGATCATAAGTCCTATCTTCATGCTTGCGCGCGCGGCGCAGCACAAGGCGATTGCGCCGCTGGCGGAATTCTTAGCCGGGGATGAGGTGGGAACCATCCTGGCGCGGCAGGGGCGGTTCCCCTCCCTGAATCCGCAGGTCGAGAATAACTTGCCCGCTAAGGCGAAGTGGAAGTGGCTCGGGTGGGATTACATCTACAGCGGGGATGTCGCCGCGCGGATCAAACAGCTGGACGAAGTATTTCATAGCGCTTTTCGTGCAGGAGCTTAAGCTTCCACAGCGATGGTAATATGAAGGCAACTATTTAAGTAAGAGCTTGTGGCACCCATTCCAAGGGACACGATTGTTTGTAATTGTGGCCATCCATGGTCGTTCGACTGTCGCCGTCCATGGCGACAGACGCCCTTTCCACGGGTACCACAAGCACCTACCATTAGTGGATAGTGAATAGATTACTCTTGAAGAATAAAAACCGACGCAAAAACTATGGAGTATTGCGATG
The DNA here is from genome assembly GCA_964508035.1 of uncultured Desulfuromonas sp. Classification (GTDB taxonomy): domain Bacteria; phylum Desulfobacterota; class Desulfuromonadia; order Desulfuromonadales; family Desulfuromonadaceae; genus JAIVHC01. Next base: position 12,781 of record CAZDRL010000041.1, on the reverse strand, counting down.
AAGTTTATCACTGTATCCGGGCCGCCATCTTCGGGTAAGACCGCGGTTATTCTGCAGGTGATCAAGGCCATGCAGCAACGCAGCATCGAGGTGGGGGTAGTGAAGTTTGATTGCCTTGCCACCGATGATGATGTGCTGTATGCGCGCCATGGTGTGCCGGTGCGCAAGGGGCTTGCGGGGCCGTTGTGCCCGGATCACTTTTTTGTCAGCAACGTGGAAGAATGCCTTGAGTGGGGGCACAGCCAAAAGTTGGACGTGCTGATCAGCGAAAGTGCCGGGCTGTGTAACCGCTGTTCGCCCCACATCGAAGGGATCACCGCCGTGTGTGTCATCGATAACCTCAGCGGTATCGGCACCCCGAAAAAGATCGGCCCGATGCTGAAGACTGCGGACGTGGTGGTTATAACCAAGGGCGATATCGTCTCCCAGGCGGAGCGGGAAGTGTTTGCCTCCCGCGTGGTGCAGGTCAACCCCTCGGCACTGACCATGCATATCAACGGAATAACTGGTCAGGGCGCGTATGAGCTCAGCACCGTATTTTACGCCGCGCCGGAGACCGACAACCTGCAAGGGTTCTCCCTGCGCTATTCCATGCCTGCCGCGCTGTGTTCATACTGTCTGGGAGAGAAGCGGATAGGCAAGCAGTATCAGATGGGGAACGTGCGCAAGATTCAACTTGGGAAAGAGGAGGGGCCGAAACCATGAAGCAGGCCGAACTGTTTACCACTCCGCTCAACCAGTTGTGTGCCCAGATGCCGGAGTTGAGCGATTTTTTTGCCTCCTTCGGGCTTGAAGTCACACAGTATGCGGGGGATGTAGACAATCTACTCGCTTCACTGTCCGCCACGCAGATTGAACACCTGGGGATGACCCAGGCGCAACTCCGAACTGCACTGCAGGATTATGTGGCCGGGATTAAAGCACTGGGCACGGGTGACGACCGGGTGCACTCGATTCGCATTTTGCCGGGGCGGGATAAAAACGGCCACGCCGAAGCGTTTGAACTCGAGCTTGTCCCCGGGCAGGTTGTGTCTATCGTCGGGCCGACGGGATCGGGGAAGAGCAGGCTCCTTGCCGACATCGAATGGGTGGCGCAGGGGGACACCCCGACCGGCAGACATATTCTCCTGAATGGTGCGCAACCAGATCCGAAGTGGCGCTTTTCCACCCGCCACAAACTGGTGGCGCAGCTGTCACAGAATATGAATTTTGTCATGGATCTTACGGTGGAGGAATTTATCCGGGTCCATGGGGAAAGCCGCTTCGTTCCTGACCTGGAACAGAAGATTGAACAGGTGCAGGAGCTGGCCAACGCGCTGGCGGGAGAGCCCTTTGCCCCCACGACCCATATCACCGCTTTAAGTGGAGGGCAGTCGCGTGCTTTGATGATTGCGGATATCGCCATCTTAAGTTCGTCGCCGGTAGTGCTCATTGATGAGATTGAAAACGCCGGCATTGAGCGCAAAAAAGCGCTGGAACTGCTGGTACAGAAAGAGAAGATCGTCCTTATCGCCACCCATGATCCGATTCTGGCCCTGCTGGGGGAGAAACGCCTGGTGATCAGCAACGGAGGGATTAAGCAGGTGATTAATACCAGTGCGGCGGAACGGGCGAACCTGATAGAACTTGAACGGATGGACCGGTTCATGCTGGAGCTGCGTCAGCGGATTCGCAATGGGGAAACCCTTGAGGCGCTCGATTTGAAATGACGCATGCTTTTATCTTTTGCTGTGCTATCCTTTTGTCGCTGGCATAATCATCTATAGGGGGTGTACCGCGATGTACAATCGTTCAGAGGGACAAAATGGATATAAGAGGAGTCGTCCCCTGCAGCAACACATTTTCCGCATGTTCGGTGGGTTGTTTTGCGCGGTACTTTTTATTGGATCTGTACTGTATCTGTTGTTTGTCTTCCAGCCGCGCGTGGAACAGCAGGCGCGCGCACTCTTCAACTCTTCTGCTTACCAGCTGGAACGCTCTCTCTCCCAATTGTTGCAACCCGCACAAAGTCACCTCAAGATTGCGGCTGAATGGGCCGCTTCGTCCCCCCAGGCAATAGGATTTGCTAAAGAGTTAAATCGTCTGTTTATCCCACTGCTGCGCAACAATGTCCCCATAACTTTAGTGGTGGCAGGTTCGCCCGAAGGGCAGGGATACACATTATGGCAACAGCCGGACGGCACCTGGATGACCCGCTTTACCGATGTCGAAGAGCATGGAACGCTGCAACATTTTGCGCTGTATGCTGCAGATGGTACAGAGGTCAGCTCTTCCGTAGAAGATGTTGCTTACGACCATCGTCAGCGCCCGTGGTTTCAAGCTGCGATGCAGACGCAGGAACCTGACGAGCTATGCTGGACTGCGCCCTTTGAACTGTTTACCAGCAAGGAACTGGCGATAACCCTCTCCACCCGGGTAGAAAGAGATGCTGGGAGCAGTCTTGTGATTGGTCTGGTTGTGGTGTTGCGCGATATCAGCCGATTTACCACCACGCACCAGATTGGCGCCAATGGGTTTATGCTGGTGATGAGCGAAGATGAGCATTTGATCGGCTATCCACCTGCACATCTTTTTGCGCCGTTGGATACGGTTCCCGACGGTCTGCACACCGTGGAAGCATTAAACAGTCAAGTGGTTGAGCATGCATTGGCGCACTGGAATGCGGAAGCACGCCCACACGATGCTCTGTACCGCTTTTCTGCTGCGGGGCAGGATTGGTACAGCAAGATAAGACCGTACCCGCTTGGAGATAACCGCTTCTGGGTTGCGATGTTCGCCCCGCGCGCTGATTTTGCCCCCCGCTGGCCTGTGGTTGCCAGCTACATAGGGGCAATAATGCTGGTGATGCTGGGATTGGTGCTGCTCGTAACGCGCAGGATGGCACAACGCCTTGCAGCTTCCATTGCCTCTGTTGCAGCCAACAGTGAAGCTATTGCACGCCTGGATTTTCGTACTCCCGCTTTCGGCCCCAGTAATATCCGCGAAATTGAGAGCCTGATGCACAGCCATACGCAGATGAGCGCCCTGATTCGGGAGAATCTAGCTATCGTCGAAGCGCAGAAAAAAGAACTATCGCAGAAGGTTGAGGAGCTTCACTCCACGCGCGATCGTCTACGCGAAAATGAAGTTAAGTTGCAGCAGAACCTTAACTATGTCCAGGCGTTTTTTGATAGTCCACTGATGGGGATTGCGCTGGTGCGAAACCGCACCTTTACAGACTGTAACAGAACCTTCTGTGCTCTCACTGGCTATGCCCCCAGCGAAGTGAAGGGGATGCCTACGCGAGATCTGTATGCAAATGAGCAGGATTATCTCCGCATAGAACGGGAGTCCGCCCCGGTTTTGAGAGCAGGAAAGATCTACACTACCGAGGTGGAGTTATGTTCCCGTAGTGGTTTCTGCGCCTGGGCGCGGATTAGCGGCTGTCTGTTTGATCGCAACGATCCAGCGAAGGGGAGCATGTGGATCGCCATCCCTGTACCTGAAGGTAGCCGAGCCGCAGAATCTTCTACGCCATCAGTTTGAGCACTGCCTGAAGGGTGTGTTTTTGATGTAGCTCAAGTTTTTCTCTCTCGTTGTGTGCGATATCTCATGTTTTAAGCGCAGAGAACGGCATGCACTGTATGCCACACCAGGAGGCGCTGCAGTGATTTAATGCAGTGTTTCACTCGATATGGAGAAGAGGAGAACAGATATGCACGATGGATGTAGTGGTAGTTTCAGCAGCGGCGCAGACATTGTTCGGAAACTGCGGGCTATGGGGTTTAACACCCAGACCGTTCCGACACAGCTCCAGATAACCTGCGAAGGGTGTAACAACGCTTTTACCATGGAGACCTTTGAGAGCACCTGCCCCGAATGTGGCTTGATCTACGGGGTAACGCCGTGTCATGCCCACGACCCAGCCGCAGTGCTGTGCGCCGGTCCCAAGGTTTAGAAAAGCCTGTTTTATGGATCAGCACGGGTCAGCATGGGGCATGCATGGCGTGCCCCTGTCTTTATCCTTTCCCTTACCTCTTCTTTTGCTTTGACCTGAAATACTCCAGTGCCGCCCATAGCTGTGCTACCAGCGCCCCAAATAAAAATCCACCGATAACCGCAAGGGCAATGGCACGTTCCCAGCTGTTGTTGCTGATGGCGCCCAAAAACAAAATAAGCGCCATACATACGCCTGAGCAAATAAGGCGCCGCATGAAATTATCCATTGTCGTGCTCCTTTCTGGAGGTGATCACCTGAGCTTCCTCTATCCGGCGTGGGGGGATGTCAGTGATCGGTTCTGGAATCACCGCGGCGCGGGTCCGGGTGAAGCGGGCGCGGATAGAGGTAAGGATGCGCTTGATCAGATACCATATTTTAGGCAGAATCCAGATCAGGAGCACAAGAAACACGAGCAGACCAAGCAGAAATATCGCCGGATGGGTGAGGGCTACCCACAGCCCTCCCACCACAGCGAGGTCCTCGCCGATAGAGGCGCCCCAGTTGCTGACTGGTTCAGGCGAGGTGTTGATAAGCAATCTGGATCCGCTCTTCCCCGCATGGGTTGCCGTGGTGAGAGACCCCCCCACCAATGCTGCAGCAAGCGCTACTACCGGGCTCACATCCCCCACCGCTCCAGCAGCAAGAGCTGCTCCCGCCGGGATCCGAATAAAGGTGTGGATACTGTCCCAGCCGGAATCGACCCCCGGCACCTTGTCGGCGAAAAACTCCACCGCATACATCAATGCACTTGCCCACAAAACCAGAGGCTCCTGCACAATATGCAGGGTTTCAGGCAACACAATAACGCCGGAATTTCCCATTAGCCCCAGCACTAAAATAGTGGCATACAGATTTATGCCACTCGCCCACGCCGCCCCCATACTCAGGGCGATGATGTGTGTGATTTTATCCAGTTGTTCCATCTATCTATCCTTGTCGCTGCGTTGAAGTTTCTCAGGCGTTGCGCTGGCTTTAGTCTGGGTTTTGGGGCTTTGTGCCGTGCGGGGTAGCGTATGCCACAGCGCTCCTGCATTGAAACATTCCCAACCCCAACGCAGCCAGTGGAGTAGTGCCAGCGCCAGCCACAGCGCCCAGAGAAGCATGAGCCCGCGATACACCAGCAGCGGCACTGATACAGCCCACGCAGTGGGGAATACACCAGTGCTGCGATCCTGATACCAATTTAAATTCCAAGCGCTGGAGTTGTGTCCAACCACCTGCATCTCCGGTAATCCGAGCAAACCCTGTTGTACGGCGGCAATTAAGGCAAGTAACGCACAGACGCTGAACAGTGCAAGCCCTAGTTGGATAGCGTTGAATGCCAGGGCGTGCTTGATTTTGTCTCCATGCTGTTTGCGTATCCCCAGCAGAATCAGCCACAGTGCCACCAACAGCAGTGCAGGTAACGGTGCCTGACTCAGACCCGCGCCTAAGATAAACCAGTGCCACCAGCGCAAGGGTGTCGGAGCATAGCGTCCCAGCAACAGCGCCGCGATCCCCAGCACCAGCACCACCCCCCAGAACAACACGGCCGGGCCCATTACCGGGCCACCCGTAAACAGCACCCAGCGGGTTTGGGGCAAGGTGAGGTTAAGATCTATGTTGACCCCCGGTGCATTCAGATTGAGTTCCGGCGTGGTGCTGAGAAACGCTAGACTGTGCTCCCTGCTCCACGTTATTTCAACCTGCTGTGCACCTCCCTGGAGAGGGAGGATGAGTTGTGATCCGTCCTGTTCGATGCGGATCTCCCTGCCGTTGTGGCGCACCTGCTCCACCTTAACCTCTGTACTTGGGAGCGTGATTGGATGGCGTGCGGCAATGCTGCTGCGTATCCCCAACTGCAGGGTGGTCTCACTGCGCTGCTCGCCCTGCTTGTGGCGCATTGAGGAGTTTTCCAGGGTGATGTGCTGTCCCGGAGTCCCGTGCGGACGCTCAATCTGCAGGAGCAGATCCTCCGGTGTACGTGGGTGCCACTGCGCCAGCCAGTGCCCATTTTGGTATGTGTGTATTAGCGGCGTTCCGCTATACGTTGCATGCCACAAGGGGCTGAGTCGCAGCTGCCACACCTCCCGAAAGTTAGTTCCAGCGTTGCTCTGCAGCTTAATGGGGCTTTGTTGCTCCAGGCGTGACTTCCAGTGCACCGCCTTGGTTTCGGGCCCCAGTTCGATAAGGGCGTGTCCGGCGCGGGTTTCAATTCCGGCACTTATAATCTGTTCTCCCTCCAGCAGCGGCACCGCAATTACCCCTGCTTTTCCCGTGCTGCTCAGGCGGCGAAGGGTTGTGTCAAGGTGCCATTCAACCCCAAAATCGAGCTGGCGCGTAACTTCGGCATAGAGGGGAAGCTCCACAACATCCAGGAGTGGGGTTTGCGCCGCAGAAGTGCGCCTGAAACTGAGGGTTGTAGTGGTGGCGGAATTTTCCAGCGGACTCATGATGTCCCACCCCTGTGCATCAAGTGTGATCTCCCCGGCACGCAGCGGTAAGGGGATCTCAAGCTGACTTAGATTAGCTGGGATGGGGGCACTGAGGCGCAACGTGGTGGTACCGCTCTCTACCCGCGCCCACAACTGTGGATGCGTTTGAGCTTGCGGAGTGCGCATTAACATCGGTTGTGCGCCTGAAAGTGTATCAACCTGCGCTGGAGTAAGTTGCCCCAGTGGAAATGCGAGTGGCACTGCACTTAAGACGGAGCTGTGTAACTGTTGCTCTATCGTTAAGCTATGTGTAGATATTTCCACCTGTATATGTTGGAGCGCAACACAGTTCGGGGCACAATCCGGTGGCAGGGTAAGAAGGCGGCGCAATTCTTCCAGCATCTCTGTGGATGGAATAGTACTTTGCGCCATAGTTGCGTTGGTACTACCTGCGCCTAAACTAGCGCCAGGTGATTCTTGCGCGTGCGCAGAAGTGGGCAGACACGTACAGGTGAGTGCCGCTGCCATAAGTATTGTTACCAGAGCTGTGGTGCCTTGCGCCTCAGAAGGTGGGGTGGAGGTAGAAGGGGCGGCGCCATCACCATCAGCTTCTGGTTTAAGTGCTATGCAAATGCGTCCGAACATATACAGCGCAAGAAGCACACCTGCAACCAGACCCGCACGCGTCATCCAGGGGGGAGAAAATATGAGTTTCAAGCGCTTCTCCGGTGCGATAGAGGTATTGAAGTCAAAGGTAACCTTGCGCCACTCCCACGTAGGGATTCCCGGCCCAGTCTGCGTTTCCAGGGCGGTGGAATAGCTGGGGAGGGTCACCTGCGGCAAAGTGTCTTCCATCATTTGGGGTGCGGCAAAGGTACTCAGCATCTTTGCGCTCCGCGCTGCTACATGCGTCTCTTCCAGCAGTTTGTCGCTACGGACGCTGCCTGCCTGGGGTGAGCGCAGCTGATACGCCCCGGGCACAATTTCAAGTTGGGGATACACCGCACTGCGAATTTGCTGAGTGGAGAAAACCAGCAATGTTACCACCATTGCCAGCGCTACCCCTCCCAGATAGATGTACACTCCCCGTTGCAGCCGCCCCTGGGGTGCGACACGCAACAGCGCCGCAGCTCCGAGCAGATGGAGCCAGATAAACCTGGGTGCATTGGGCTCTTGATAGGTGAGTGCAAGGCCGAGAAGCGCAATTGCGCCATACTTCCAGCCCCACATCCGCGCAAAGCCGATACTTAACAGAAGCACTACAAACAGATCCAACAGCGACCACTGTTGTATCCAGGTGTTGGAGACAGCATCCGCCCCAAACGCTGCAAGCATACGCCATCCCGGGGGCAGGTTGAGCTCGGTTTGAAGTGCAACGGGATTGAACTCCCACCCCAGCGCCGGGATTGAGGCAATGTTTTGTGGGTGGATACGGCTATCGGCTTGGAGGTTGAGCTGTTGTTGGCGCAACTCAAGTCCATCGGCACCAGCGGCACTGATGCGGGTGATAAACTGCTCCTCCCCATTAAGCTGCGCCCGTCCCAGCTCAAGCTCTATGCCACTGTTCAGGCGGGAGCGGGTGTACAGTGTCCCGCTGATAGTGTCGCGCACACTGTACCCTTTGGCGTTGAAATCGAGCCACATCCGCCGCTGCACCCTGAGGCGATCCCCACTCGCCGTTTGCTGTCCGCGCTCTATCTCGGTGAATTGCAGGCTGGTATCAGCATCCAGCAGATAGGTGGGGAGTTGTCTCCACTGCGGTGGAATATCTGTCTGCGCTGGGTCGAGTGTTGGGGCCTCGGTGATGACTATTGAGCGCAGTTCGCCGCGCCGTTTAACACTCCAGATCTCATGCTCAGCCCAGGGCCCTGTGGATGCGGGGCGGGTAAAAACTTGGGTGACGCCGGGGGAGACGCTGTTGCGCGCCGCGATGGTGATCTCATATTCGCCCGCGCGGGCGAGCAGGCGTAAACGTCCGTCATCCTCCAGACGTGCCGGGATTTTGCTCCGGATATCCATAGGGATGAAGCCGTCGGGGAGCACCTTGGCGCTGACAATCTCCCGTTCTGCGCCAGAAATCCGTACCTTTATAAGGGTGGTGAGGATCTGAGGTATGCCATCTTCGAGATGGCGATATACCTGAAAAGCCACCCCGGGTTCCACAGTCTCAGAGCGTTGCTCTGCCTGGCGCAGATGGAGTTGCCCCCGTGTATATTCAGGTGCAGAGATAGCTTTGCCGTTAAGTTCAAGCTCTACCAGCCCCACGCCAGGAGTGACTGGGAGGGAGTCGGGGATACGTTCCCAGTTTATCTCCCCTTCAATATGGAATGTTCCCGCTTCAAGCAACAGCGCAGGGCGCTGATTGCGGCGCAGCACGCTGAGGTTTTTGCCGCCGCTGGTTACAGCCCTGGGCCAGTAGCGCGCCGAGCCGGGGAGGAAAATCCACTCTTTTTTGTCCAACTGCCCCCTGAGGATAAACGTAGCCCCGTCTGCGCGCGCCTGCAGCTGCAGGTGGGCAGGCCACACACATTCACGCTTTTGGGTTTGATCCCATACCAGCGCGCAATTGTGGTCTTCCTCCTGGTGCATCACCCAGTCGCTCCATGGTTGAAGCACCGGGGGGAGTTTGTCCTGCGGAAAAGGGGCCGCCATGGCACTCCCACTGGCGAGGCACAAAACCAGGAGTGCGCCAATCACAGCGCCCAGAGAAGAGAGCGTCGCTGTAGCTGTGTCACACACGCTATTGCTGGCGCTGCAGGAGTACGCTGTTGGATAACGCTGAGGCATGAGGGTAATCCTTATTATTGAGGATAAAGAAGAGGATGATAAAAGAGAACAAAAGCGGGGGATAAAAGTGGTGGAGATAGAATCACCCCCAAATGTCTCCATATGTCTATTTATATACCTGTTTGCGTTGTGGTGGAGTCGAAAAAGGTTAAACTAGCTAAACTGTCCGGCAAGGGAGAAAACTTGTGTATCCTCTCGGCATACTTGGTACCAAAGTTAATTGTGCCGGCACCACAAGGTCTTGCAGATGAGGTCTTGGATTCCAGGTCCCATTGCACAACTTAGCGTATTTGCATACAATAGCAAATCGGCGTCGGGGGGCAAAGGGTTCTCCCCGTGGAGTTCCGCCTGTGACATTGGTGCCGCTAAGGTTAAGGTGCGCTGTCCTGAAGGGTTTCTGCCAGCGTAAATATATTGATAGCGCGTATGGTAGAATGAAAAATGCATCTTCCAGCAGTGCCAGCAGCTGTGCTGCGGCAACGCTCTATTCTAACAGAGGTTAATCCATGGCGATACAGCCAGGCAGTGTCAAAATCGAAGAACACCGCCTGATTCTCAGTGGGGCGTGGGTGTTGCAGCACTATCAGCACCTGCGCGCGCAAATTGCGCGCCTGAAGCGACAACTGCCTGCGGAGGATGCTGCTCCCCCTTCCACTTCATGGACAGAGAGATATACTCTGGAACTTCAGGGGATCACCGGTATGGACACTGCCGGGGCGTCACTGGTGCTGGATCTCCTTGGCTTCCATTGGCTGGAGGATGATCCGGCTGTGGTTGCAGAACTGCCCCAAGAGCGAGTTCGTCTCCTGAAAACTATAGCCGCAACCATGACCACCCCCCTTGAGCCTCCCACATCGCAGGTCTCCCAGTTGCGTTGGTTTCTTGCCGGAATCGGTGAACGGCTTGAGTCGATATGGCTCCAGCAATGGCAGTTGTTCGGCTTTATCGGTCTTGTCCTGACCACTCTGGTCTCCACCTTTGCACGTCCACGCTCGTGGCGTATCACCTCCATGGTGGCGCATATTCAGCAAACCGGCCCTAACGCCGTACCTATTGTGGCGCTCTTAACCTTTCTTGTGGGGGCGGTAGTGGGCTTTTTGGGGGCGACCGTGTTGCGCGATTTCGGTGCTACTATCTACACCGTTAATCTGGTAGTGTTTTCTTTCCTGCGTGAGTTCGGGGTGTTATTGGCGGCGATTCTTCTCGCGGGGCGCACTGCGAGTGCGTTTACCGCGCAGCTCGGCTCCATGAAGGCGAATGAAGAGATCGACGCCATCCGTGCTCTGGGCCTGGATCCTATCGAAGTGCTGGTGCTGCCCCGCGTGATGGCGATGCTGGTCACTCTACCCATCCTTACCTTTGTCGGGATGCTTAGCGGCATTGCTGGCGGCGCGCTGGTGTGTGTAACCTCTCTGGATATCTCTTTGTTTCAATTTGTAAGTATTGTGGGGCGCGATATATCCCTCACCCATTTTGTGGTGGGGATGGTCAAGGCTCCAGTGTTTGCCTTTGTAATTGGGGTTATTGGATGTCTGGAGGGATTTAAAGTAAGCGGCAGTGCGCAATCGGTGGGGGAGCACACCACCTCCAGTGTGGTGCAGTCCATTTTTATGGTGATTCTGCTGAATGCGATCGCGGCGTTGTTTTTTATGCAGATGGGGTGGTAGAAAGTGGAGATCTCTGCAACCAATAGCACAAATTCTCACCTGCACCAGCCCTCCGCGGTGCCCTTAATCCGGGTGCGGGGGCTGGGAAACCGATTTGGCACCCACGTGGTGCATCAGGATCTTGATCTTGATATGTATCCGGGGGAGATCCTTGCGGTGGTGGGCGGTTCTGGCACTGGCAAATCCGTGTTGCTGCGGAGCATTGTTGGCTTGTTGCGCCCCTGTGCCGGTTCGATAACGGTATTTGGCGAGGATATGCAACAGCTCTCCGGAGTGGAACGCTCCAAGCTTGAGCGTCGTTTCGGCATGTTGTTTCAGGGTGGGGCGCTGTTTAGCTCATTGAATCTGCAGGAGAATGTCGCCCTCCCTCTTATCGAGCACGTGGGGCTGCCGCGCTCGGAGGCTGAACATCTTGGCCGTCTGAAACTGGCGTTGGCAGGGCTCTCCCCTGAAGCCGCACTCAAATATCCGGCGGAACTCTCGGGGGGGATGGTCAAGCGTGCAGCCCTCGCGCGCGCGCTGGCGCTGGACCCTGAGATCTTGTTTTTGGATGAGCCTACCGCCGGGCTGGACCCCATCGGTGCGGCCGCATTTGATCAATTGGTGCTTACCCTGCGTGATGCCTTAGGAATCAGTGTGTTTCTTGTAACCCACGACCTCGACACCCTCTACAGTATCTCCGATCGTGTAGCGGTACTATCGCAGCGCAAAGTATTGGTAGCCGCAAGTTTAGACGAAGTTGCTGCGACTGAAGATGCGTGGATACAGGAATACTTTCACGGTCCGCGTGGACGCGCGGCCCAAGTAGCTACCACAGCAAAAAAGGATAGATAGGATGGAACCAAAAGCCCATCATGTTCTGATCGGTTTATTTGTAGTGCTCTGCTGCGGTGCGGCACTGCTGTTTGCGTTGTGGCTTGGCGGTGCCGACCCAGACCGCAAGTATAAAAATTACCTGATCTGCTTTGACCAGACCGTCAGCGGTTTAGCCGTAGGGAATTCAGTACTCTACAGCGGCATCAAAGTTGGAGATGTGGTGCAGCTTGGGCTTAACCCCACCGATCCACGTCAGGTGCGCGCCGAGATTCGGGTCTACAGCGACACCCCCATCAAAGAGGACACCACCGCGGCCATCATTCTCGCCAATATCACCGGCAGTATGAGTGTTCAACTCAGTGGTGGTACGCCAGAAAGCCCGCCACTACGCAGCGAGACACATGAACCTGCGCGGATCCGCGCCCAGCCCTCCTCTCTGAGTGCCCTGCTCTCGAGTGGAGAGGATTTGATGGAACGGGTGGCAATGCTCCTGACGCAGGCAAACCGCCTGTTATCCACGCAAAATGTGGATAACATCAGTGCAATGTTAGCAAACCTGGAACAACTGAGTACAAGTCTGGCTGGGCAGGGAGATAATCTTACCGCCGTGCTTGCTTCCATAGACCGTGCCGCACTTGAAGCAGAACAGACCTTTGTCGATTTTGCCGCCGTAGGAAACACTGCGCGTTCCCTTTTAGAAGCGGATGGTAACGCCATGTTTGCCTCTGCGCGCGCCAGCATGGAGGGGCTGCACACCCTGGTTGCAGATTTACAGGACTTGCTCGACGCCCACGATACCTCTCTCGCACGTGGGTTGCAGGGGGTGGGGGAGCTGGAGCCAGTAATGCGGGACCTGCGCAGCACCATCGGCAATCTGAAGCGCATAACCCGCCAACTCGATGAGAACCCCGCCAAGTTTATCCTCGGACGTAGCCCAGTACAGGAGTTTTCCCCGTGATTTCTAACTCAATTCGACTTGCATCGTTTCGGCGTGAACAAGGCCCACGCCCGGCTGGGGCACTACTTTTATATGTCACTGTGGTGCTGGGGTTTACTCTTATGCTGGGAGGGTGTTCTGTCCTCCCGAAAAAGATGCCCCTCACAGTGTATGTGTTACG
>CAZDRL010000040.1:0-17770 GCA_964508035.1 uncultured Desulfuromonas sp. | reverse complement strand
AAAGAAAAGCTATGGAAGTTGTGCAACAAGAATATATCAGTCAGGATGAAGCCAGAGCGCGCATTGCAGCGGATCTAAGCAGCTGGTACACACAGAATTATCCTGAAATCGGCCGGCATAGCTCCGAAACCCTGCAAAAAGCGATTGGCGCTATTCAGGAAGCGTACAGCGAAAATGTTTTTCCTGCGATGAACATCAAGTGGAATACTTACACTAACCACATCGGACATACCGCGGATTTTGATTTCTCCATCGGCTGTCTGCGCTGTCACAACGACATGCATGAAACGGCAAGTGGAGAGGTTATTTCGATGAATTGTGATACCTGTCACTTAATCCTCGCACAGGATGAGGAAGACCCCGAGATCTTGCGCTCACTCGGCGGCGGTTACTAATTAACCGGCCAAACTGTGCATGCAATGGCATGAGCTTGCATGTATGGGGCGCAGTCACGCTCCTCCACGTCATTGCGGGCTTGACCCGCAATCTCATTTTCGGGAGATCCTGAATCGAGTTCAGGATGACGGTGCAGGAGATCCTGAGCCAAATCCAAGCTGACAAAGGGGGAGCGGTGTATTAAATGGATTGGGTGCTGATAGGGTTAGCTGGCTTTTTTGGGGGAGCGTTAAATGCGGTGGCGGGTGGAGGTAGCTTCATCACACTGCCGGTGTTGGTTTTTGTGGGGGTGCCGCCTGTGATAGCTAACGCAACCGGTACCGCCGCATTTCTGCCGGGATATATCGCAAGCGCCTGGCGTTTCCGCCGCGATATCGAACTTCCCCCAGGGTTGAGTGCCTTGTGTATTGCTCTCCTCTCGCTCACAGGAGGGTGCTTTGGTGCAGTTGTTCTGCTGCAAACAAGCGAGCAGGTATTTGCGCGCCTGATCCCCTGGCTGATTTTGCTTGCTACCGCCGCTTTTGTCATTGGTCCAAGGATTTTAGGGCGCAAACGGGTTGCGGCAACACAAGGTGCGGCTTCACGCTTTAACGGCGTGGTTGCTGGTGGGGCGTTGTTTGCCGTGTGTGTCTACGGCGGTTATTTCAATGGCGGGCTGGGGATTATACTCCTTGCGGTATTGGGGTTGCTGGGGCAGACCAATCTACATGGGATGAACGGCCTGAAGAATGTTGTATCTGCGCTGTTGACTGTCGTTGCAGTGTTGGTCTATGCGGCTGGCGGAGTGATAGGCGGTTCGCACTTGCTGCTGCTTGCGCTTACGGCAGTTGTGGGGGGGTACGCGGGCGCGGCAGTTTCTTATCGTATTTCGCCACCGCTGTTGCGCAGGTTTATAGTTGCGGTAGGATGTGTCATGGCGCTGGGTTTTTTTCTCAACGATGTTTCCTGAACTGGAGAAAAATCCAACCACCCCTACCCCCTCCTTGGGTAAGGAGGGGCATTGGTTGCTGCACGTCTTTCTCTTTGTAAGGCAGGTGTTGTTGTGCGCGCCCCCTCCTTGATTAAGGAGGGGGTTGGGGGGTGGTAGCGTTCCCACGCTCTGCGTGTTAATGCATGCCGATCGACGTGAAGTTGTTGGGCGGTGTGTTACAATGACCAACTACGGAAGCTAGTCAGCGGTACGTAAGAAAACATTCTTCCCCTACAATGTTTTACCTGTTTTTGATATCCATCAAGTTTATTTGATTGTTGGTGTGGCATGTTCAGTTCACTTCAATGGTTCGAGCTCTTTATCCATCTGTGCTGGACACAGGTTTTGCACGTTTAACCCTAAATGTAGAAGGAGAAACACAATGAGTATGTTTTGTTATCAATGTCAGGAAACTGCGAAGGGAACCGGTTGCACCATTAAAGGGGTGTGTGGTAAGGAAGAATCAACCGCAGGGCTGCAAGATCTGCTGGTTTTTATTCTCAAGGGGCTGGCGGTTGCCGATAGAGAAGTGCGTAAGCAAGGCAAAGACAATGCCGACACCGGCATGTTTGTGGCGCAGGCAATGTTTGCCACCATCACCAATGCCAACTTCGACAATGCGCGTATCACTGCCCTGATTAAAGAAGCGTTGCAGCGGCGTGAGGCGCTTAAGCAGAAAGTTGGGATGAGCGCAGGACCCGATTGTGTGACTTGGAGTGGTTCGGAAGCAGATTTTGCTGCCAAGGCAAAAGAGGTTGGGGTGTTGTCGCAGCCCAACGAAGATGTGCGTTCTCTGCGTGAACTGCTCATCTATGGGGTGAAGGGGATGTGTGCCTATACCGATCATGCTGCAGTCCTCGGGTATGAAAAAGATGATCTTTATGCCTTTATCCTTGATGCGCTGGCCTCTACCACGGATGAGCTGAGTGTTGATGAGATGACGGGCTGGGTGTTGAAGTGCGGCGAGTTTGGCGTTACTGCGATGGCTCTGCTCGACGAGGCAAATACCAGCTGCTATGGCAACCCGGAAATCACTACGGTTAATCTGGGTGTGGGTAAAAACCCCGGGATCCTCATCTCTGGGCACGATATGAAGGATATGGAGGAGCTGTTAAAGCAGACCGAAGGCACTGGGGTGGATGTATATACCCATAGTGAGATGCTTCCGGCGCACTACTATCCAGCGTTTAAAAAATATGCCCACTTTGTAGGCAACTACGGCAACGCTTGGTGGAAGCAAGACAAGGAGTTCGCCTCTTTTAATGGCCCCATCGTGATGACTACTAACTGCATCACCCCGGTGAAGGATGCGTATAAAGATCGGATCTACACCACGGGAATGGCAGGTTACCCTGAGGTTAAACATATCCCCGAGCGTACTGCCGGGGGGGAGAAGGACTTTAGTGCCGTTATTGCCCAGGCAAAAACTTGTGCGCCGCCGCAAGAGTTGGAGCAGGGTGAGATTGTGGGTGGTTTTGCCCACGCACAGGTGCTGGCACTGGCGGACAAGGTGGTGGACGCGGTAAAGAGTGGCGCAATCAAGCGCTTCGTAGTTATGGCGGGGTGTGATGGACGTCATACCACCCGTAATTATTTCACCGAAGTGGCGCAAGCGCTGCCGCAAGATACCGTTATCATGACTGCTGGGTGTGCTAAGTATCGCTACAATAAGCTCAACCTTGGGGATATCGGCGGGATTCCACGTGTCCTCGACGCGGGGCAGTGTAACGACTCTTACTCGCTGGCGTATATCGCGCTGAAGCTGAAAGAGGTGTTTGAGCTCGACGATATCAACGATCTGCCCATCTCCTACGATATTGCGTGGTATGAGCAGAAAGCGGTTATCGTTCTTCTTGCACTCCTCTCTCTTGGGGTTAAGGGGATCCGCCTTGGTCCCACGCTGCCTGCATTTCTTTCCCCCAATGTGGCGAAGGTACTGGTGGATAAGTTTGATATTAAGCCGATCGGTGATGTGGCTGCCGATGTCGAAGCGATTATGGCAGGCAAGTAACTTAAGGATTGCAACCTAGAGCAAAAAGACGGACCCGCGGGTCCGTCTTTTTTTATTGGCGTACCAGGCGCCAGTCAGGTGCGCTGGCGGTTTCGGTACTGCGCCAGGGGTTGATATCCAGCCCCCCGCGGCGGGTGTAGCGCGCATATACGCTCAGGCTTTGAAGCTTGCGGTGATGCCACAAGGCGGTGAAAATTCGCTCCACACATTGTTCGTGAAACTCGTTATGTTGTCGAAACGAAATGAGGTAACGCAGCAGTGCGGCGTGATCGAGGGCGTGCCCCTTATATTGAATCCAAATACTCGCCCAGTCTGGCTGCGAGGTGATCAGGCAGTTGCTTTTAAGCAGATGGCTGTAGAGTGTTTCGCTAACAATGTCGGACGTCGTATGCGCACCGGGCTTGGTGTCCAGTAGGGTTGGATCGGTGTGGTAGCAGTCAATCTCAATATCCAGGTGATCAATACAGGTTCCTGGCAGGGTGGTGATGTTCCAGTTGGAGGGTGTGTTGTTGAGGCTGGCACCAGCGTAGAGCTTTACTCCAACCGGAGCCCCAGTAGCAGCGCTTAGATCGCGCTCCATTATAGCGGATACCTGGGCACAGGATTCAAATCTACTTTGGTTAAAGGAGTTAAGGTAGAGTTTGAAGGATTTTGATTCCACAATGTTGACCGAAGTGCACGGAAAGCGAAATTGTCCCAGCGCGGCAATAGGTTTCCCCTTGGGGTTCAGCCACGAAATTTCATACCCGTTCCACAGATCTTCGCCAGAAAAAGGGAGTTTCGCTTCGAGCCCAAGTTCCGCGCGTTTCGGCGCACGCGGCACTGGATATAGCTGTCTGGGGTCATAGGTGGCGGGATATTGGGTTTGTTTCCCCAGAGGGATGGGTGTTGATTCACTCATGGTATTTAATTGAACCAGTCTGTAAGGATGGGATGTTTGTGAATTGGCATAACGCTACAGAGCAAAATAAGTTTTCGGCGCAGAATAACTCTTCGGCGCAGAATGGTTGAAGATTATTTACGCTTAAGATCTCTAGGTAAGTGATTGCTATCTTTTAAGTTCTCTGCTATCAGAACATTACATATTATTGTTTTAACAACACAAGTCAACGAAATAGATACGCTTATGTCCCCGCAGGAGATAGTTGAAAAGCAACAGCAACGCGATTTTTATTTTATGGATATAGCGTTGGAGTACGCCAAAAAGGCACAGGCTCTGGGCGAAGTTCCCATCGGAGCAGTGCTGGTGAGTGAAGATGGGATGTTGCTTGCCGCCGCTGGAAATAGGCGCGAGACCTGGCAGGACCCCACTGCACATGCAGAATTATTGGTTCTGCGCCAAGCTGCCCAGCGCCTTGAGTCATGGCGTTTGCTCGATACCACCCTATATGTAACCCTTGAACCCTGCGTAATGTGTATGGGGGCGATCATTCTGGCGCGTGTCCCAACCCTGGTGTTTGGTGCGCATGACCCCCGCGCCGGCGCAGTGGGGTCTATCTATGATCTCTCCACAGATGAGCGTTTCAACCATAAGGTTGAAGTGCGCGCTGGGATCAGGGGGGGCGCATGTGGCACGTTGCTGTCAGATTTCTTTGCCTCAGTGCGCCAGCGCCGGCGCAAACAACGCCAGCTTCCCTCTGCCTTGCCGGGCAAGTAGCCCCCGACTCTGCTTACCTGCTTTAATGCTCCAATTGAGGTTGATGTGTTTTCCGAACGGAATAAAATAGCTTTTCTTTTAGTCGTGGCGCTCGGTATCGGACTCGCTATCTCTGGCGGTTTTGTTGCAGCATTACTGCATCTAACTCTGCAGGGAGAAGTGGGTTGGTGGGCACTGCTTCTCCTGCTGTTGGCTATTGGCATCGCCCTGAGAATTGCTATCCTGTTTCGGCGTGTAGTGGTACAAAAACTTCTCCACAGTGAACACCGCTACCGTACCCTGTTCAACAACACTGCGGATGCGGTGCTGCTTCTGCGTGGGGGCATGATTCTAGAAGCGAATGCACGCGCAGGTCTGATTCTGGGTTCCCCCGCAGAAGATCTTAAGGGGCAGAGTATGCTTGATCTATCTCCATCACAACAAGAGGGAGGGCAAGCATCGCAAGAGGCACTATCGCAGCGGATGCACTGGTCTGGGGGGCAGATGCGCCACGTGTTTGACTGGAAATATCTGCGCCATGAAGAGGTGCGCGACGCGGAAGTGTCGGCACAGAAGGTCAAGATAGATGGACGTGCTGCGATATTGCTCACTATGCGCGATGTCACTGTACGGCGCGAGAAAGAGCGCGCCTTACGCGAGAGTGAAGAACACTACCGGGCTATTTTTGAACGTTCGTCAAATCTGTTTTTGCTTTTCCGCGCCGACGGTACCCTGATAGATGCGAATCGCGCCGCATGTGAGATGTACAATTGCAGTTTGGCAAGGCTGAAGGCTCTGCCGTTCAGTACCAGGATCTATGAGCCTGAGCTGGCTGCCAGGTACCTGGATCTGATTTCCGATACCATAACCGCACGGCGGAGTAACTATCTAGAGCTCAATTTACGCGATAAGGACGCCGAGGAGGTGTTTTTAGAGGTCTACCTTGATCCTTTTGTGCTGCATGATGAGCCCCTTTGTCTAGCCACATGTATAAATGTGACAGCTTGGAAGCAGACTACCTGTTTAATTAGGCAGGATGAGCTGCGTCTCGAAATTCTGTTGCGACTGCAGCAGATGACTGCCCCCGATGAGGAGCAACTATGCCTCTATCTGTTGCAGCAATGTTGCTCCCTCACTGGGAGCAAGGGTGGAATCTTAGCCTGTGCAGATACTGAAGGTATTCTGCAGCCACATGCCAGCGATTATGCCGCTTCCAGTTGGGAGGGGCAGTTGCTTAAACAGGTGCCACGGAGATCGCGCTGGTGCAATGACTCCGAAAATATTAATATCCCGCATCCGCCAGGAATTAAGCGGTGCCTGGTGGTGCCGCTGGTGGTTGAAGACGCAGTAGTAGCATGTGTCATGGTTGCAGATAAAAATGATCCCTACGATCGTGGCGATGCACGCCAGCTTGGGTTATTGCTTCAGGGCGCGTGGCAACGACTCCAGCGTTTGCGCATGGTGCAAGCGCTGCGTGACGCCAAAGACGATGCTGAGCGTGCCAGCCACGCAAAGGGGGAATTTCTTGCGCTGGTGAGCCACGAACTGCGCACCCCGATGACTGTGATTATGGCGGCTTTGCAGCAGGCCATGGAAAGTGCAACCACAGAACAAAGCAGATATCTGGAGATGGCAGATTCTGCAACACGTTCTCTGCTGGAGCTGGTCAATGATGTTCTCGACTTTTCCAAACTCGAGGCAGACAAGATCGAATTGGAACTGCTGCCTTTCTGTGTGCGCGATCTGCCTGAGCCGGTGGTGCGGACATTTAGTTTGAGTGCCGCGGAAAAAAACATCCATATCAGCACACGTTTTGCTCCAGATATCCCCCCTGTGTTGATCGGGGATCAGTATCGCTTGCGCCAGGTGTTGTTAAATCTTGTGGGGAATGCGGTTAAATTTACCGAGCGCGGCTCCATTGAGATCACCTTTGCTCTGACCCCTTGTGCCGAAACAGATGCAGAAGATATGTGTACGCTGGCTGTTGCGGTAAAAGATACTGGCATAGGGATCTGCGGGGTGGACAGTGCGTGTTTGTTTGATGGGTTTTCCCAGGCAGATAGCTCCACTACACGCAAGTACGGTGGGACTGGACTGGGGCTGGCAATCTGTAAAGGGATTGTAACCAGGATGGGAGGCAGCATCGTCGCGTCTCCACGCCCTGAGGGGGGGAGCGAGTTCAGTTTCCGGGTGCCGCTGCAGATAGTTATGCAAACCGCTAAAATAAAGGTGCAGCCAGAGTTAAAGGATCCTTCTGCGCCGCAGGTAACCTCGCCACTGCTGCCAGCCCCGGGAAAGCGCGTCCTTATTGTGGAAGATGATCTGCACAGCGCCGCGCTGTTCCGCGCGGTACTCCAGGAAACCGGAGCCAAGGTTACCGATGTGCTCAACGGATACGCAGCGATTCAGGCCTGTAGAGAAGAATCTTTTGACCTGGTACTGGTGGATTATCAGACGCCAGGGATAGACGGGGCTGAAACCATGCGGCGCATACGCGCTGAAGCGCAACCACACAACAAAAAGATAATGCTGGTGGGGGTCTGTGCGGCAGAAGATATCGATGTACAAAAGAAAATGGCTGCCGCTGGCGCTGATGCCTGTCTGGCGAAGCCGATAAAGCGCCAAGAGTTGCACAATATCGTCGCGCACCTGTGGTAACGCTCTTGGTTCTTGGGGATATAAGAAATTGCTTTACAGTTAAGGTTATGCTGTGTACTATTCTGCGCCGAGTACGGAGAGGTGACCGAGTGGTTGAAGGTGCTCGCCTGGAAAGCGTGTGTACCGCAAGGTACCGAGGGTTCGAATCCCTCCCTCTCCGCCATTTAGTAAGAATACAGGCAGTTTCGGGATTCGAAGCGGAGCGAAGCGCCGACTGAATGTCGGGAAAGCGGACAGGACGTCCGCGCCAGCGAGTGCAGGGGAGCCTACGCAGAAGCCAACGTGATGTTGGTGCGGGAGTAGGCGAATCCCTCCCGCTTAAGCCATTTAATA
The DNA here is from genome assembly GCA_964508035.1 of uncultured Desulfuromonas sp. Lineage (GTDB taxonomy): Bacteria > Desulfobacterota > Desulfuromonadia > Desulfuromonadales > Desulfuromonadaceae > JAIVHC01. The sequence continues at coordinate 9,766 of CAZDRL010000040.1, read as the reverse complement.
AGAAACACTCAAGAACGCTGACCCGCGTCTTTGGAAGGCGGGTTTTTATATTTGCCGTCATAAGTGACGGTCAGGTCCCGCGCAACGGGCGGTCGCAAATCCCGTCAGGCCCGGAAGGGAGCAGCGGTAGTGACGCAGCCGGTGTGCCGCGGACAAACCTGGCCGTCACTTGTGGCGGCAAGTCTTTTATGCGGGGTTTTTATCCCTGTACCTTTCTATGTATGTTGCGCTAACATGCGCTGTGTCTTCTGGGTAAGTGCGTGAGGCGCAGGGTCGCCCCGTTCTGGCGGGGGTGCACCACGCAGCAGTTCATAATGCCTAATACAATCAATACCTCATTTTAGTTGTAATATATGTCATATCAAGTATTAGCACTTAAATGGCGCCCGGCTCTATTTGCCGACCTTGTCGGTCAGGAGCATGTGAGTCGCACCCTTACTAACGCTATCCACAGTGGACGGGTCCACCATGCGTTTGTGTTTACCGGTGCGCGTGGTGTAGGTAAAACTTCCGCCGCAAGAATTTTAGCGAAAGCGCTCAACTGTCGCGCACGGCAGGGAGCAGAGCCCTGCAACGCCTGCGAATCGTGCCTGGAGGTTGCCGCAAATCAGCACGATGATGTCATTGAGATAGATGGGGCCTCGAATAACGGGGTGGAAAATGTGCGCGAATTGCGTGATATGGCGCGCTACATGCCCGCAAGTGCACCCTACAAAGTGATTATCATCGATGAAGTACACATGCTTTCAACTCCAGCATTCAACGCCCTTCTCAAGGTTCTCGAAGAGCCGCCCGCACATGTAAAATTCATTTTTGCCACCACCGAACCGCACAAGATTCCGGTGACGATACTCTCGCGTTGTCAACGCTACGATTTCCGCAAAATCTCCCAGACAAAAGTTACCCAACAGCTGGAACGTATCGCCCAGGCAGAGCAGATCGATATCTCTGCCAGTTCTTTGCGCATGATTGCCCAAGCGGGTGGCGGGAGTATGCGTGACAGCCTTTCCACCTTCGATCAGGTGCTGGCATTTTGCCCAGATAAGGTTGAGGACGCCGATGTTATGGCGCTGCTGGGGGTGGTGGATCGACGCCTGGTGGTGGATATTCTTGAAGCCTGTATGCAACGCCAACCTGCCATGGTGTTTGAAGTAGTGCGGCGAGTGGATGAGCTGGGGCACTCATTTCGCACCTTCTGCCAAGACTTGGTGGAGAGCGTACGTACCCTTATTTTGGCGCAAGTTGTAGATGATGTGCAGCTGCAGCTTGGCATCAGTGAAGATGAATTCGCTGAGTTTGCACGCCTGGCGAAGCTCGGAGATGTGGAAGAGTGGCAGCGTTTGTTGAGTATGTTGATCAAGGTGGAGTCCGAACTATCCGCGTCAGCCTATCCGCGTCTGTTGGTGGAGATGGCACTGGTACGCGCCGCAACCCTCCCCCCTGCGCGCAAGGTCGAGGATCTGGTGCGCATGCTCGAACGCCTTGACAGCCCAACATCCGGGCGCGGAACCCACAGCGGGGATTCAGCAGCAAGTGCCCCTTTGCGTGGCGCGCCTTCCGTACAACCACCTGCAGTAGCGCCAAGCGCCAGTGCACCCCTGCAGAGCATTGCGCCGCCGCCGGAAGATGAGTACGGTGTCGGAACATTTGCACCTGCGCCAGCCCTGCTGCATCCTCACGTTGAGCCTCGCGTTGAGGAAGAGCAATATGGGGCTCAGCATGTGCAGGGGGCGCAACAGCCAAAAGAGGGGGCAAAAGATTACACACAGCAAAACGCAGGTGGGGGCGGTGCCTCTCAAGATGGCGGTTCTGGCCCACCTCCCACGTCTCCTCCCGGCTGGGCGGAGCTGGTTCAGCAGATAGGGAAAAAGAATGCGCGCATCGGTGCGCTGTTGGATAATGTGAGCTTGCTTGAACTTGCACCTCCGCTGCTGCGCTTGGGGGCCACTAAAGGCTCGTTTTTGCTCCAACAACTTAAAGACAAAGAAACCCAGGCGAAGATATGTGAACTTACGCAGACGCTGCTGGGGGAAAAAATAGCGATAAAAGTGGAGGGGCTTGAAGCACGAGAAGCTCCTCCATCATTGCAGCAGAATAAACAACAGCTGGAAAGTGACCGCTCGCGGCGTTTGCGCGAAGATGCGGTTAATCATCCCATTGTGCGCAAGGCGGTGGAGATTTTTGCGGGTGAAGTTGTGGCAGTGATCCCAAACGATAAAGGGTATGTGTAAATTATTTATACCTGTTCAATGAGGATCTGTGCCACCCATTCCACAGGGTGCTTTGCACCGCCCATGGCGGCAGGCGCCATTTTTATGGGCACCACAATTTTCTAGCGTCAGTAGATGGTGAATATGCAATTATTCAGAATAACAGTATTTTGAAGGAGAACAGAGATGGCTAAAGGTATGGGCAACATGATGAGGCAGGCGCAGCAGATGCAGCGCAAGATGGAAGAGATGCAGAAAGAGTTGGAGAGTCGCGAAGTGGAGGCCAGCGCCGGTGGAGGGATGGTTACGGTGCGGGTGAGTGGGAAGCAGCAGTTGCTCGAGATTGCCCTTGAGCCCGATGCTGTTGATCCACAGGATGTGGATATGCTCCAAGATCTCATCATGGTGGCGGTAAATGAGGGGATTCGCAAAAGCCAGGAGATGGTGCAAAGCGAAATGTCTAAGCTTACCGGCGGTCTCAATATACCGGGATTATTCTAGCCTTGTGAACCCTGCACACCCCCCCCCGATAAAGCCACCGACGCCACAGGCGTCGGTGGCTTTATTGTATGGATGTAAGAGGGTGTTTTTTAAAGCATACGAAAAAAATTTCTACCAGAGTGAAAAAATAAAACACCATTTTAACGTATTGTTTTTTTTGAGGGCTTCATGTTAGAATCTACTCCTTCATTGGGGCGACTGATTGAGCAATTGCGCAAGTTGCCTGGGATCGGGCATAAAACCGCTACCCGCTTGGCATTTTTTGTACTGCAGCAACCCCAGCGCGATGTGACCGAACTTGCGCAGGCATTGCGCGACGTTAAACACAACGTACATTTGTGTACCCGGTGCTTTAACATTACCGAAAGTGACCCATGTCCGATATGTCGCGCTCCGGAGCGTGATGCTGGCATGATCTGTGTGGTGGAACAACCGCAGGATCTGCTCGCCATAGAGCGGGGGCACGATTATCATGGCCTTTATCATGTGCTGCATGGGGTGCTTTCACCCCTTGACGGAATAGGTCCCGATGATCTGCGTATCCCTCATTTACTCGAGCGTTTAGGGCAGGGTGGGGTTGAAGAGGTTCTTGTAGCCACCAATTTTTCCATGGAGGGGGAGGCTACCGCCCTCTATCTGAGTAAAGTTCTACATCCTCTGGGGATCAAGGTGTCGCGCCTTGCGCATGGGATACCTATGGGGGGAGATCTTGAATATCTGGATGCGGCTACCCTGAGTGGTGCCATTGCCAGACGCCAGCAAATGTAGTGTTCACATCTATCCCAAGAATCTGGCAAGATCTGGATCAGTTTTTCATAGCCATGCCTGATTATCTGAATGAGCAGGTGGGTGTTACATATCAAAAATAGGGTGGTGATAACGCCATCCGCTGTTTGACTTTATTAAACACAGGAGGAACAAAACATGGCGCGTAAGATGGTAAACATCGACGGCAACACCGCCGCGGCTCATGTCGCACATGCGACCAACGAGGTAGTGGCAATCTACCCTATAACTCCATCGTCTGTAATGGGCGAAATTTCCGATGCTAAAAGTGCAGCCGGAGAGAAGAATATCTGGGGTACTGTTCCCAAAGTAGTTGAGATGCAGTCTGAAGGTGGTGCGGCTGGTGCGGTACATGGTGCTCTGCAGGCTGGTGCTTTAACCACCACCTTTACCGCATCGCAGGGGCTTCTGTTGATGATCCCCAATATGTATAAAATCGCCGGCGAACTCACCCCCACTGTGTTTCATGTGTCAGCGCGTTCCATCTCTGCGCAGGCACTGTCCATTTTTGGTGATCACTCCGATGTGATGTCGTGTCGTGCGTGTGGATGGGCGATGCTATGTTCCAACACGGTTCAGGAGGTTATGGACTTTGCCCTCCTCGCACAGTCAGCAACGCTGCGCACCCGCATCCCGTTTCTCCACTACTTCGACGGCTTCCGTACCTCCCATGAAGTGCAGAAGATCGAAGAGTTAAGTATGGAAGATATGCAGGCGATGATCGACGACGAGTTAGTGCGCGCACACAAGGCACGTGCCCTCACTCCCGATCAGCCTGTACTTCGCGGCACCGCGCAAAACCCTGATGTGTACTTCCAGGGGCGTGAAACCGTAACCAAGTTTTACGAATCAGTACCAGAAGTGCTGCAGGAAGAGATGGACAAACTCGCCAAGTTGGTTGGACGTCAGTATCACTTGGTTGACTATGTTGGTGCCGCAGATGCAGAAGATGTAATTGTGGTGATGGGTTCTGGTGCCGATACGGTTGAAGAACTGGTTGAATATCAGGTGTCACAGGGCAAGAAGGTTGGGTTGCTCAAGGTGCGTCTGTTCTTGCCGTTTCCGACCAAGGCTTTCGTTGAGGCGATGCCTAAAACCGTTAAAAATATTGCGGTGCTTGATCGCACTAAAGAGCCAGGTTCCACCGGTGAGCCACTGTACCAGATAGTCCGCACCGCCATCGGCGAGGCTATGGAAGCCAAAATCTATCCTGGGCAGGGCTATCCTCGCATTGTCGGCGGGCGCTTCGGTCTTGGCTCTTATGAGTTCACCCCTGCCATGGTGCAGGCGGTGTTTGATAATCTACGCGCTGCGGAACCGAAGAATCGCTTTGTGGTGGGGATTGAGGATGATGTCACTGGCAGCAGCCTCGATTACGATCCCAATTTCCGGGTTCCCACTGAAGGTTATGCGGCGATGTTCTATGGTCTGGGATCTGACGGTACTGTTGGAGCGAACAAGAACTCCATCAAGATCATCGGCGAAACCACAGATAACAACGTGCAGGCCTACTTTGTGTACGACTCTAAAAAAGCTGGCAGCATGACCACCAGTCATCTGCGCTTTGGGCAAAAACCTATTAAGTCTCCGTACCTTATCGACAGTGCCGACTTCCTTGCATGCCATAACTTCTCCTTCTTGGAAAAGTACGACATGCTTAAGTACCTCAAAAAAGGTGGAACCTTCCTCCTCAACTGCCCCTACGGTAAGGATGAAGCGTGGGATAATATCCCCAAGGAAGTGCAGCAGCATATCGTAGATAAAGAGCTGAAGTTTTACGTTATTGATGGCATTCGATTGGGCGAAGAGATCGGTCTTGGCCCCCGGATCAACGTCATCATGCAGACGGCGTTCTTTAAGATCGCCAATATCATCCCGCTAGATACTGTGGTAGCGGAGATCAAAGATGCTGTTGTGGCCTCCTACAGCAAAGCGGGTGAAAAGGTGGTCAACATGAACAAGGAAGCTGTTGACCGTGCACTTGATAGCATCGCCGAAGTAACCCCTGGTGCCGTAGATAGTAAACTGCGCATCCATGGTGCGATCGAAGGAGATGCGCCGGAGTTTGTTAAGACCACCACCGCGGCGATAATTGAGGCCAAAGGGCAGGATCTGCCTGTTTCTGCGATGCCGTGTGATGGAACCTTCCCCGTTGGTACCGCTAAATACGAAAAACGTAATATCGCCGTGAATATCCCGGTATGGGAGACGGATCTGTGTATCCAGTGTGGTATCTGCTCCTTTGTCTGCCCTCACGCAACAATCCGGATGAAGGTATATGATGCTGAATGTCTCAATGGCGCACCCGAAACCTTCAAGTCTGTGGATGCGAGAGGTAAAGAGTTCTCCGGCAAGAAGTTCACCCTGCAGGTAGCCCCAGAAGACTGTACTGGCTGTGGCGCATGTGTGTACAACTGCCCGGCGAAGAGCAAGGAAGAGGAGGGTAAAAAAGCGATCAACATGACCTTCCAGGCGCCTCTGCGTGAGCAGGAAGCGAAAAACTGGGATTTCTTCCTCGAATTGCCCGACGTCGACGAGAATACCATCAAGCGCCATACCCTCAAGGGGAGCCAGTTTATAGCGCCAACCTTTGAGTTCTCCGGTGCTTGCGCCGGTTGTGGTGAGACTCCGTTTGTGAAGCTGCTGTCCCAACTCTTTGGCGATCGCGCTCTGATTGCCAACGCTACCGGTTGTTCCTCCATTTATGGCGGCAACCTCCCCACTACTCCGTGGACCACACGCAAAGATGGTCTCGGTCCGGCGTGGAGTAACTCCTTGTTTGAGGACAACGCCGAGTTTGGCTACGGCATGCGTCTGACGGTGGATAAGTTCAACGAATATGCCCTTGAGCTTCTCGACAAGGCTTCCGCGCAACTGTGCAAGGCAGGCGGCGAATACGCAGATCTCATCAAGCAGATCCAAAGTGCGGACCAAAGCACACAACAGGGGATCGAAGAGCAGCGCGCTCGGGTTGCAAAGCTCAAGCAAGGGCTGGAGCAGTGCCCGGATGCTGATTCTAAGCAGTTGCTCTCTGTGGCTGACTATCTGGTCGAGAAATCTGTCTGGGTTGTCGGTGGCGATGGCTGGGCCTACGATATCGGGTATGGCGGCCTCGATCATGTCCTCGCGTCTGGTGAGAACATCAACGCCCTTGTTCTCGATACTGAAGTGTACTCCAACACCGGTGGTCAGGCTTCCAAAGCTACTCCAATGGGAGCGGTAGCACAGTTTGCTGCAGGGGGTAAACGTCAGGGCAAGAAAGACCTGGGAATGATAAGCATGACCTATGGCAACATTTATGTAGCTAAGGTGTCGCTCGCGAATCCAGCCCAATGTGTGAAGGCATTCATTGAAGCGGAAGCGTACGACGGTCCGTCACTCATAATTGCCTACAGCCACTGTATTGCCCACGGCATTAACATGACCAGTGCCATTGAAGCATGTAAAAATGCAGTAAACTCAGGGCATTGGCCGTTGTTCCGCTTCGATCCGCGCCTTACAGACCAGGGCAAGAATCCGCTCCAGCTCGACAGCAAAGATCCAAGCATCACCTTCGAGGACTTTGCCTACAGCGAAAACCGCTTCCGCGTTCTCAAGAAAAGTCAGCCTGAAGTGGCAAAGAAGCTGATGGCACAGGCAACCAAGGAAACCGCCGCACGGTATGGGCTGTACAAGAAATTGGCTGCTATGGATCCTGATTGTGGTACGGAAGAAAATTAATAACTGGTTGCACTAGCTTAATGTAACTGGCATAACCCTGACAAGGCTCCCGCCGCACCTGTGTGTGGCGGGAGCCTTGTTGTTTTATTCGGCAGTGTGTGCGTTTTTCTAACCCTTGCGTGTAGTTGGGGTGGATGATATAAGAGATGGGTGCTTTCAGCGCACTTATTGTAACAGAGCAAGTCTACGCCTGTTGTGTTCAGGTCGTCGATCACTTCCCGCGGGAGAACTTCATGTTTGGTGTCCAGTCAACTTTTGAGCTCTACGATGAAGAGATAGCTCAGATAGATGAAATTATTGCCCATCTTCTCAAAGCAGCGCACGCCAAAGCGATTTTTCTGGTAGATAAAAACGGACAGATGATAACCTCAATCGGCGAGGTTTCCGGCTTGGATATTACCAGTCTTGCATCCCTTACGGCAGGGAATATCGCCACTACGGGAGGGCTCGCAAAGCTGATTGGAGAGAAAGAGTTTTCCATCCAGTTTCATGAAGGAAAAAACGAGAGTATCCATCTTTCCATTGTCGCCGGCAGGGTAATCTTGGTGGTTATATTCGATACCAATAGTTCTCTGGGGTTGGTACGGCTCCGAGTAAAACGCGCCAGCAACGCCCTTGCTCAGGTGTTTGAAGCCATTGCAACACGACAGGAACAGAAGGGCAGAGACAGTCAAAGTCCCAATCCGTTCGCTGAAATTACCGATGACGACATAGATAATTTGTTTAACTAAGGGAATGCCATGTCGTTTATAAATCACGCTTCGCGCGAAATAAACTGCAAGATTGTGTACTACGGTCCCGGATTGTGTGGCAAAACCACTAATCTGCAGTATGTGTATCAGAAGACCGCGCCGGAATCGAAGGGCAAGATGATATCCCTCGCAACGGAAACAGAGCGCACCTTGTTTTTTGATTTTCTCCCCCTTGCGTTGGGAGAGGTGCGTGGGTTTAAAACCCGCTTTCACCTATATACCGTGCCGGGCCAGGTGTTTTACGATGCATCACGCAAATTGATCCTCAAAGGGGTAGATGGCGTGGTGTTTGTTGCAGATTCACAAGAAGAGCGCATGGATGCGAACATAGAAAGTCTGGAAAACCTGCGCGACAATCTGGCGGAACATGGCTACGATTTGGACAACATGCCCTTTGTGATGCAGTACAATAAGCAGGATCTGCCAAATATCTCCCCCATGGAAGAACTGCAGAAATATCTGAACCCCAATAAAGTGCCAGAGTTTCGTGCCTGTGCCATGACTGGAGTGGGAGTGTTTGAGACTTTAAAAGCGATTGCGAAACTGATTCTGCTTGATCTGAAAAGAGGGGGGCAACGGAGGTAGTTTTTTGTGTGCGACCCGTTGAAAAGAGGCTAAATATCTCTTGACAACACGCACGCTCTTCCGTATATTCCTCATCTGTCGCGACAGTACGATCCCTGGTAGCTCAGTAGGTAGAGCAGGTGACTGTTAATCACCCTGTCGCTGGTTCGAGTCCAGCCCGGGGAGCCAAAAAAATCAAGCACTTACGGCATTTAGCTGTGAGTGCTTTTTTTGTGTCTTGGTCAGGCGTCACAGGTTTAGTCACAGGTTTTTGATTTCTACTGCTACGTTCCCCGGATTCGAACCTGATAAAACCTTACTTGTTACTGCGTAACGCTCAGGCATTTCTGCATATGTGGATGAATTGAATTTCGGGATTATCACGCAATTAAACGTGAGGGCTTTGCCAGACCTGCTGCCTTGTCCGTTCCGGTAAGGTTTTCCCAGAGCCTGCTCAATGAATCAAGCTCGGTCACTGTTCCTGCTGCCTCAACCCGGCGCAACAGATCGTTATATAATTCCTGCTGTTGAATCATGTATCTGCCTCCTCAATATAGCTTTTGGCTATCCGTGTGCCAGCGCTCTGAAGGTGAGTAGGTCATTATGGCTCAGAACATCTCCACCAGGAGTAACCCCTCCCACCATCCGGCCTGTTCCGTTCTTCATCACATATAGCCCGTCATGCTTAACGTAGGTGGCGCTGTGTGCCTTATGACAGTTTTGGCAGTTCCATACCTGCAATGCTTGGCCAGTATTATTTATCTGCATATCAAGGGTTCTCCTTCTGGTGGGCTTCAAGGTATCGGGCAGGGCTGACAGGCAGTTCACTTATGGAGCGCCGTCTGTTCTTTGCATCCCATAGGGTGCAGCCGTTCAGCTGATTCAGGTATGAACACTCCCCACCCTTATCTGATAGATGTGCCTGGCAGAACCTGGAACACTCAGCCGGGTTAAGCTGATCCGCAGTCAGTGGTTGCGCTGCTGCTTTGCGTGTCTGTTCTGCTGCCCTATCGTGTTCGCGTAGCGCCTCCTTTAGCCCTGTCACATTCTCCGTCACAAGTTCTGCCCTGTCGTGTCCGCATTGGGCCGTATATGCAGTATCCAGATTATTCGCTGCCTTCATGTATCTACGGTGAAGCAACGGCATGAAAAGTTCACAGTATGCCAACGCTCCTTTATCCTGCTGCATGGCTCTTCTGGTGGAGTGCTCAATCTTGCGCCCCCAGTATTCTG
>CAZDRL010000039.1:0-18106 GCA_964508035.1 uncultured Desulfuromonas sp. | reverse complement strand
ACGGTTTCCCGCTGGATCCTAAATCCAGTGCGTCTGCCAATTCCGCCACTCTCGCATTCATCTTAAAATGTAGAGACCATATATTCGATTGTAATTCTAGATGTGCTCTGTAGTCTAGTGTTTGAGCTGACGTGCCAGCGCCTGGCACAAAAACACTTATACTAACAAAAAAGACCCGACCCTGATTGGCCCCGCCGGGAGTCCGGCAAGAACATCGACGATCGAGTCTGGGTATTTAAATGGGGTGAGTGAAGGGAGTTGAACCCTCGACAACTGGAGTCACAATCCAGCGCTCTACCAACTGAGCTACACCCACCACAAAACGGGAGCCGATACTACGGATTAAGCTATTTATTGTCAACACCAATAAAGGTGATTACGTTAAATGGCGCGCCAGGGAGGACTCGAACCCCCGGCCCTGTGATTAGAAGTCACATGCTCTATCCAACTGAGCTACTGGCGCCTTGATATTAAACTGGTCGGGGCGAGAGGATTCGAACCTCCGACCCCCTGCTCCCAAGGCAGGTGCGCTACCAGGCTGCGCTACACCCCGACATTCAAGACGCTGTTGTTTATCACTGCAAAAGCTGAATTGCAAGCTTTTTTGTCATCTGCTGCGCCAATTGCTCCACATGTGCAAAATCAGGTGCTCACGGATAGCAATGGTGGCGTTTATACCAGACCCATATACGTGCGGGCAAGGAGAAAGAATCAAATTTGTGTTATTTTAGCGCAATTCCTCCCTTAAGTCGACTATAGTCGCTTCTTCGTACTCCACCTTTGTCTCAGATTCTACCTTATCGCCATTCTCATGCAGCACTTCTTGCTTAAGGCGTAAAAACTCCTCGCGCGATATGAGTTCCTGGCTGTACATCTCCATCAGGCGCTCCAGGCTGCGCATCCGTGAAGTGTTGGGATCTTCGAGCTGAAGAGGAGCATTAGTGTTCCACCCATGATGTTCGAGGTTCCCGCCAACACGCATGGAGGCCAATCCACCGAGGAGGCTGATTTCAACCCCCCGTCCCTGGGCGCGCATATGTTGCATCTGATTCCGGTGGCGTCTGAATTTCACATACGCCCACACCAGAGCCGATACGAGAAGTACGAGCCCACCCCCTAGTATCCACGGCATATACTGTACAAGTCCGCGGAAAAAAATAATGAACAAGCCCAGCAACACAAGGAGCAAAACGTGCAGCAGGAGGATAAAGTAACCAGTAAATATATTTTTAACGATACCGGGATTTTCCGGATCAGAAGCCATATTAGACTCTCTTCAATGTCATAAGGTTATCCTCCGTACACCGGAAGGGTGTTGCCAAAAACTGTACCAAAAACCCTAATATAAGCATGTACACCTTGCAGGGCAATAACTTTCTGGCTCAGCTGCGTTTCCCACAGTGTACGCCTAGACCACAACTTCGCTATTCATTAAGCAGTTGTTTTTGGGTCAATATATGCTATCTTCACCCGATTTCGTAAATTTCAACCCTATAATTGCACAGCAAGGAGAATAAACACGTGGACACTACTACACCTAAGGTACGCTTGCACACCAGTGCCGGAGATATAGTACTTGAACTATACCCAGAAGATGCCCCAATCAGCGTGGAAAACTTTCTGAAATATGTAAATGATGGATACTATGATGATAAAATTTTTCACCGGGTTATTCGTAGCTTTATGATTCAGGGTGGAGGGATGGATGCCAAGATGCAGGAAGGCAAGCCACGGCGGCCCATCAAAAACGAAGCCAACAACGGACTAAAAAACACCATAGGCACTGTTGCTATGGCGCGCACCCAGGTTATCGACAGCGCCACCGCGCAGTTTTTCATCAATGTTTCTGATAACGAATTTCTCAACCATCGTAACTCGAGTGCCGAGGGTTTTGGGTATGCTGTTTTCGGCAAAGTGATTGAGGGGATGGATGTGGTGAAAGAGATCGAAAAAACCCCTACAACTACGCGCGGCTTCCATCAGGATGTGCCTGAAGAGCCGATCACCATCCTGCATGCAAGGGTGGAAACCCCATAAACAAAAACCCCACAAACCTGTCTCTATTCACCCTTTGATCGCTACCACATACTTTAAATACCTCCCCTCCGGGCAGGTTATCAAAAACGGGAAATCGGGCCCCTGACCACTGGTCTGAATAATGCGTAGGGGCGTTGCAGCTTGCAGCGCCCCGCGCCGCAACTCTTTTAAGTATTCTGCCAAATCAATTTTCTGATGGTTGGATGATGTTATCAAACATCCCCCCTCTTCCAGCACATCCAACGCAGAAGCAACTAGACTGGATGTCCCTCCACTGGTGGTAAAACGACTCTTTCCCACGGTGGAAAAACTCGGCGGATCCATAATAATCATATCGAAACGCCTCCCCTGCTGCGCAAATCGATCCAGTACCTTATGACAATCACCTACGATAAACTGGTGTCTGCTGGGGTCGAGACGATTTATCTCAAAATTATTGCGTGCGCGGTTTTGATACTGAGTCGATGCATCCACACTGGTCACCTCCGTAGCTCCGGATGCAGCAGCTACTACAGAAAATGCTCCAGTAAATGAAAACAGATTCAGCACCCGTTTCCCTTCACAAAAGGGGATAATATCTCTGCGGTTCTGGCGTTGATCCATAAATAGCCCAGTGTGCAGCCCGTGATTCAGATCAACTTCGAATAGGAGGCCATTCTCCCTAACTGTAAGATTACGCGGTGCCTGCTGCCCAACAAGGAGTGAACTATAGCGTTTGTCCCCCTGTTTTTCCAATGCTCGGGTCTTGCGCGGGCGAAATTTCTCGTAAATCCCCTGCGGACATATTAAGCGCTGGAGCGCTTGCACCAGTGGCTCTCTGAACGGTTCCCACATACGACAATACAGCTGCAACATGATAAATTCGGCATATATATCCACAGTCAAACCCGGGAGCAAATCTCCTTCGGCATTAACCAGGCGATACGCATCAGTCATATCCAAATCTACATGCATACGGCGCAACCTCTGCGCTGCCTCAAATTTGATGCAGAACCACTTTTCATCTAGATGTGACATTTTGCCCATATGTGGCCAATCAACTACCCGTGCCACAATTCTGCGATCGTCATCGCGCAGCGCGTAAGCAAGAAGTTCTCCCTCCCCGCCATACAGTGCGATATGCTCTCCACAAGATCCAGCAGGCCACTTGTCGGTGTAACGATCCCGAATAATCCACGGATGCCCCAATTTGAGCATCTGCTCTGTTTGAGGACCAACCACACAACGCTTCCACCCCTTTGTCGCCATAGCAATAATTCCAATCATTTGTGCATAAAAAAGATAAATAACTTGTGTCTATTTCAAAAAATTACGCAAGGATACCAATATTGCTCAACTTAAACAGTGCTTAATATCCTTTAAGGTGCAACAGTTCCCCACCGTATAAGCTGCCATTCAATACAACTCAGTTCCCGTGCCGAAGGAGATATGCTACCATCCACAGGCTAATTGCAAATCACACTCACCATGACAGTTACATTCAACATTTCACAACGAGTATAAGCCGTGGCATCAAAAACTGAACAACACTTAGAAAACCTGCTCAAGCAAGTGGAGCCTGGATCTACCCGCTACACTATCCTCCACAGCGCCAAACAGTTCAAATCTTCCTGGGTGGAGTTGGGGCAATTGCTTAGCGAAGTGCGCCATGCCCAGCTGTATCAAGAGTGGGGATATGGCGATTTTGCCGACTATTGTGCACGTGAGATCCGGATCCGCCGCCAGACTGCGGATAAACTCACCCGTGCATACCACTATCTCACACAACACAATCCCAGCACCCTCTCAGATCAGGACAATCCGGCTCCTCTGCCGGACTACCGCAGTCTGAACCTTCTAGAGCAGATCAACACCGAAGCGCTCATGGGGGACGAAGAGCTGCAGTCCCTAAAGGACAAGGTGTTTTCCGGCACCTTAACGCACCCGAAACTCGCAAAAACCGTGCGAGACCTTAAGCGCGAGCAGGCGCCGCCTCAGCTTAATCAGTATACCGACATTAAACAGGCACTCAGTGCCGCCAGGAGGCTCCAGTCCAGCCTTGAACACCTCCCGGAAGAATTACGCGGCAGCGTAAATCTTCATACTTTCATGCATGCCGCCGAACAGGCTCTAACTCTGCTGGAACCGCATACCGATGCGGAACAAAACCACGATCTGACCTAACCTGGATCGGGGGCACAGCTTGTACCCATTCACCACCCACAAACTCTTACTAAACGATAAAATTCAAATAGCTACAGGAGTTCAAATGGATAAAAACGCTGCTGTCACCTTATTTATGCAGGCTTTTTTCGGGACTGCAGAAACACCAGAGCACCGCGCCCTAGTGGAACAGAGTAGCCGTTTTATAAAAGTTGGGAAAAAACATCTTCTGTTCAATGAGGGGGATGAAGGGTCGGAATTCTACTTTCTAGCGCAGGGAAAAGTAAAGCTGTATCGCGCCACCGAGGATGGGAAAGAAGCGGTAATCCGCCTGCTGGAAAAGGGCGAATATTTTGCTGAAATCTTACTTCAACTTAAACGACGATATCCTGTAAGTGCCCTTGCGCTGGAAAAAAGTGAACTCCTGGCTATTGATGCACAGAAGATACTCGCCCATATCGAGGACAATCCTGCCGCTGCCGTGCAGTTTATCGGAGCTCTGTCGCAGCGCATAAAGTATCTGCTGGGGATGGTGGAACAATTGACTTTAAGTGATATCAGAGAGCGCTTTGTTACCTACCTGATGAAGCTGAGTGAAAAACAGGGGAGCAAACTAGTCCGGCTGCCGGCAGCAAAGGGGGAAGTGGCTCTACTCCTCGGGACTACAGCGGAGACCTTCTCACGCTTGTTGAGCAAACTCGCCGCCGAAGGGAGTATAAGAATAGAGGGAAGAGATATCTACATCGAAGATACCGATGCTCTCCACGAAAAAGGTTAAACGCCCAACGTACTTTGGAGCACCTTTCCCAGGATAACCCCACTTAATACCTCAACCCCCATCAACCTCGTATCCGCTAACTGTGCCGCAGCACTAGATGAGGCAAGAGGTGGAATGTAACGGGGATAAAAACCCGCGGAGTCTTAGGTATGAATCAAGCCCAGCGGGTAAATGCGCAGCTGTGCGAAGTTCAGGCAACAAACAATCGGTATGTTGAGCCTTCGCGCTCACGCCGCAATGCTCCATTCCGATCCATTTGCAACAGTATCGCCTGGAGGTTTTTGCGGTTTTCGTCCGGGAAGTTAGTATATATCTCCGTCTGGAGAATACCGGGCGTACGTGATACCACAGCGATAATCTGCGCCTCTGGTGTATCTGGTTCGGCGAAACCGTCATCACTTGGTGGCTTGGTGTTATTTTCGACGCCAGTCCCAGATTTTGGTTTTTCATCTTGCACCAAGCTGGAATCCGAGTCCGGCTGCGGCGCGCCAGCACTCATCTGACGGTAGAAAAAGTACCCTAAACCTCCAACCACCAACAATACAAAGACAACCTGCCCCATACAATCCCCCTCTGGAACGTTTAGCTGCTGCTGCGTCAACCAAAAAACCAGTCCAAGCGTATACATGCGTATAATCGAACTCCCTAAGCACCTTTTGATCAGCACAGCGGGGGGTCAAAACTCAGGCGCGCCTGGCACAAACATATGCGACCAAGTGCATACATTACACTTGAACAGCTACACATGAGATGGCGGTGCAAAGCGGTCAAATCCAAAGCTCACAACTGCCAAGCAACATGCCATACTCACGCACACCCACGCAGCGAAGCAATTAGTTAGTTTATGTATCGCCATCAGCCATAGCGTTATTATTACGTTAAAAAGGGAGATTAATCAATGAAAAGTCTAAGTTATGGAATATCCAAGCTCAGCAAGTGCCCGACACACCTCCGGCGTCTGAGTTCTTTTCCTGCTGGGTGCTTTTCTGGCGCACCTGACACAGCAGTTCCTGGTCTAAATCGTGAACACACTTGTCCGTAAAGGCTTTCTCGCGCCCTTCCCACTAGTGTGTTCATGGTTACTCCGAAAACTATATTGGTGGCGCTTTCTTCAGGCACTGCTCAAGATCGAGCGTTAGCCATGCCAACTTATATAAGCCAATGCCGCCCAGCCACTTCCTGAAGAACCGTTATCCTCTGTTGGCCCCATGCTGGAGGAGAAGGTGCAAATCAGGCTTGCGCATGCGCATCGAAACACACCAGAGAATAGTTTCCAGCTCCGTAGGCAGCATTTTTGCCCAGGTTGAACAAACTCCCTAACTGGAGCAGAGACAACACCGGGTGAGCAACCTCTCCCTGCATGCGCAGGCTGCCGCACACCCCCCCCAGAGGCGTGGATTGCCCCGTGTCACTGCGGAGCTGACGCCAGTCGTACCAGTAAAGTTTGTTTTGTGCGCAACTCCACCCTTTTATTTCAGACGCTAGCTCAAGCTGAACTGGCTCCATCTCAATCCCACAGTGGATATAGAGCATAGCTGTAACCCTGCGCAGAACGAAGGGGAACAGTTGCTCCATACTAGGATTAAACATAGGGCGCGCTCGAGTTAGAAGACGCGCGGGGGTGTTGAATTTCAACTCCAGCTCAAAACAGGTTTGGGGTTGTCCCTCGAGCCACCAGCCCAGATCAAGACGCGGGATATGATGCAACGCTGCCCCTCCAGAGCTGTGCCAGACCTCAGTTACGTTTTCCCCCGCATCACTGGCCCATACGCGCTCCAAGGTATATTTGCCTGCATCGAGGCGCAAGCCCTCTGCACCCAGAGCGACAAAGGCCTCAACTAGCCCTGCTGCCTGCAGCGCGATATTTCCAAATAAGCGCACCTCAAAGATAAACAGCTCACCAGCGTTGTATTTTCTATAACTTATAGACGACGGTATTATTACAAATGCCGGCGCCCCTTTCTGATAACGCTTCAGCGCCACTGGATCGGCAGAGAGCTGGGGCTCAAACAGCCGTTTAAAAAGCTCTGTTCTGCCGCGCAGAACCTCCTGTGCTGCCGTACGCAGGCGGCGGCGCACCCGAAGAATAGTCGCAACATCAATGTCAATCGTCTCTGCCATCCGACACTCAAAGCGCAAGTGTGCAAATTCGGCTCGGGAAAGAAGAGGGATTAAGTGCTTAGATCGGATCAACATCCTATTTACCTGCCTACTCTGCTGAATTAGTGCGTTAAATCGCGAAGATCAGAGGGGAAACACAGTGCGAGTCGATTGCTTTATTCCGCCCCATTTGCTAATGTGCACTTCTGTCGGAGCACCCTCAGGGCTCCACCTCTAGTGCGGGTTCATTGTACCACTCTACATACATATTTTGGGGCTGGGGTTTACCCCAAAAGCGCTCCTCTAAAAAGCGCCCCCTACTCTCCCTAATCAGGACACACTCAATCATGTTCAAGTTTGACCTACTGCATACCGATAAACAGACTCGCGCCAGACGCGGGCGCCTTCAAACCCCCCATGGGGTTATTGAAACCCCAATTTTCATGCCAGTTGGAACCCACGGTGCCATGAAAGCACTGACACCCGACCAAGTAGACAGCGCTGGTGCACAAATTATCCTCTCCAATACCTACCATCTGCACCTTAAACCGGGTGAAGGTCTGATAAAGAAGGCGGGCGGACTGCATAAATTCATGCACTGGAACAAGCCAATTCTAACCGACAGCGGTGGCTTTCAGGTGTTTTCCCTCCCAAATAAAAAGATTACCGATACCGGGGTATACTTTCGCCATGAAGTCAACGGCAAGGATGTTTTTCTTGGGCCCCAGGAGGCTACGCACATCCAAAACGTCCTGGGCGCTGATATTATCATGGCTTTTGATGAGTGCATACCCTACCCTGCTAGCCACGATTACGCTAAAAAGTCGATCCAGAAAACCCTGCGCTGGGCAGGCGAGTGCCAAGAGGCGCATACGCGCTCAGACCAAGCACTGTTTGCCATTGTGCAAGGGAGTATTTATCCAGATCTCCGCCGTCAATGCGCTGAACAACTTACGCGTATGGATTTCCCCGGTTATGCTGTGGGCGGCGTAAGTGTTGGTGAAGGGCTGGAATTGCTTAAAAGCGTGGTGGAGTATACCGAACCATACCTCCCCTCAAACAAGCCGCGCTACTTAATGGGAGTGGGGCTACCAGAAGATATTTTAGAGAGCATTGAGCGTGGCATGGATATGTTCGACTGTGTCATCCCCACGCGCTACGCGCGCAGTGCGACTCTGTTTACTTCGCATGGAAAACTGCGCCTCACCAACAGACGCTATCGGCGGGATTTCTTCCCCGTTGACCCTGCGTGTAAATGCTACTGCTGCCGCAATTTCAGTCGCGCTTATATGCACCACCTCTACAACGCCAACGAGATCCTTTCCGCTACTTTAGCGGCAATCCACAATGTACATTTCTATCTCGACATGGTGGAGCAGGCGCGCAATGCGATTGAGAATGATGATTACCCAGCATTTAAACAGGAATTTCTAGGTAACTACGGGTTTTTTGACACCAAGTAAATATCCGTTTCGGACACCTGGATTCTGGAACCGGCATGAAGGGCGGCATGTATGAGCACACAGGGAAGCTTCAATCAAGAACATACGGCACTGTTGAAGCGCGCTCTTACATGCGATGCAGCTGAATTACATACCATCTTAGCTACGACAGAACCAGAAGTTGTCCGGGCGGCGTTGAAGAATGTAGCTCTGGAACCAGAGCATCTGCAACGCCTGTTACAGCAGCGGGAGATTGACGACACCCTGCTTACTTTGATCTGTAAGCACAAGGTGGCGCATACCCGCTCAGTGATCAATCAATTGCTGGCGCATCCACTCATAAATCCGCAGCAGATAAAAATAGTGCTCGAGCGCCTGCATCTGCTTGAGTTACTCAATATTGCCATTCTGCCAGGACAAGCTACGGACGTCCGCATTGCAGCAGAACATCAATTGCGTTTGCGCCTTCCCATGGCACCCCTGGGCAATAAAATCACCTTAGCGCGGCGCGCCACCTACCCAGTCCTTGAAGCACTCATGCTTGAAGGGCATCCCCAGGTGATCGAACCATGCTTGAATAACCCGCGCATGAAAGAAGCGGCAATCTATAGATATCTCCACAGCCAAACCGTTGGTGCCAAGAGTATCAACATAATCGCCAGACACCCGCGCTGGAACAAACGCCCCAACATCCGCCTTGCAATTCTCCGCAATCGCCACACCCCTAAAGTACTGTTTGCCCAATTTCTCCCTGGGATGGCGCCACACCAGGCACGTCAGCTTCTCTTCAGTAAGCACCTGAATGCAGCACAAAAAGAGTGGATTAGAGATATTTTGGGGCAGAAAAAAACGTAACTATTCACCACGCGTTGGCGCTTGGGGTGTGGGATCCGCGGCACCGGGGGGCTGGCGTCATGGACGGCCCCACTTACAGGCAGGCGTACCCCTTGAGCTGAATGTCACAGCCCGGCACTGAACCGCTACAATAAAACTTAGAATAGGATAGCGAATCAAGAGGTGTTGCTAAAGAGAGGACAAAAGAAGAGAGGACAAAAGCTCTTTGCTGCGTGAAAAGGTGTACCTTTGCAGATAAAAATCAGTCTAGCGCTACCACAAACCCCGCCCCGAAGCCATCCGTATACATCTGGGTGCGCCCCTGTTCTGCGTGGGTAAGGGAGGTGAACTTCCCAGCGCGCACACGAAAAAAGTGCTGTCCATCGATAACAGCAGGATATATTTCAGCTATCTCATATTGTTGCCTGAGACGATCGCGCAAGCGGACGGCGTTTTCTTCAAGGGTAAAAGCACCAAGCTGAACTCCGAACGGCCCATCCAGCATATCCTGGGGTATGTTGAAAAATGTATCCCCATGGGAATCGGTTTTTTTGTACCCCAGCGCCGTCACGCGTACCGGTGCAGTCCCTCGATGCACGACATCCAGATTGCGCGCTGCGGAATAGGACAGATCAATAATCCTCCCAGCAACAAAAGGGCCACGGTCGTTCACCCGCAACACTTCGCTACGCCCGTTAGCAAGATTTTCCACCTTCACAAACACCCCCATTGGGAGAGTTTTATGCGCCGCAGTCATGGCGTGCATATCGTACACTTCGCCATTACTGGTTTTGCGCCCGTGAAATTTATCTCCATACCAACTAGCCAGCCCTTCCTGCACAAAACCATCATGATCCAGAAGTGGAGTATAGCGCTGCCCATCAATGACATACGGTTTTTGCCACCCTTTCAGAACCTGACCTGCAGGGGGGGGTGAAGGAGGGGATGGCGCAGAGAGAACACCCGTTGAAGGTGCGGGTTCTGGCGCACGTTGCACAGCGCACGCACTCACCAGCAACAGGGGGACTAAAAGCGCAAGTCGTATCATTGCCGTCTTGCAATTACTCTGCGTTGTTGTGTGCAAGCGTCTACTCTCCAGCTTTGCTTTCAGCGATAATGGTCATCGCGCGGAACTTCTGATAGCGCTGCTCTACCAGCTCTTGTGCAGAAAGTTCTTTAAGCTCATCCAGGTGGTGCTTAAGTTGTTCCTTAAGTTTTTTGCACGCCAGCGCCACATCATTGTGCGCTCCACCAAGAGGCTCAGACACCACGCCATCAATAACACACCCCAACTCATCAATATCTGTAGCGGTAAGCTTCAATGCCTCAGCGGCCTGGGGGCCTTTAGTGCCATCATTCCACAGAATGGCGGCACACCCTTCCGGTGAGATAACAGCATATACAGAATACTCCATCATCAGCACGCGGTTCCCCACCGCAATTGCCAGGGCACCACCAGAGCCACCTTCGCCGGTAATGGTGACAATAACAGGAACTTTTAACGCAGACATCTCACGCAAATTCCGCGCGATCGCCTCCGCCTGACCCCTCTCCTCCGCACCGATACCTGGATATGCTCCGGGAGTATCGACAAAGGTGAAAATGGGCAAGCCGAACTGCTCAGCCAGCTTCATAATCCGCAATGCTTTACGATACCCTTCCGGGTTAGGCATCCCAAAATTGCGCACCACCTTCTCTTTGGTGTCACGCCCTTTCTGGTGCCCGATTACAGCACAGGGCTGCCCGTCAAAACGGGCAAACCCACACACCAAGGCAGGGTCATCCGCAAAAGCGCGGTCACCGTGGAGCTCAAACCAGTCGGTAAATATCCCGTTAACATAGTCCATGGTGAATGGTCTACGTGGATGACGTGCCAACTGGGTGCGTTGCCAGCGCGTAAGCTTAGAGAAGATATCTTCGCGCAACTTCTCTGCTTTTGCTTCTAACTTTTTAAGTTCGCTGCTGAAATCTACATTTTCAGTTGAAAACTCACGCAGCTCGTAAATTTTTTTGTCCAGATCGACTAGAGGCTTCTCAAAATCCAGATATGCCAGCATGTTAAATCTCCTATGGTGCCGTTGAGTGCTGCAATAGCATAACTTGAACCGGGCAAATTCCAAGGTTATCTATTTACAGCAGTGCACATTTTTTATTTATATTTAAAAACTATATTCTGTTTATCTGCAAATCAGGGGAGCCGTCGCGCGTTTTAAACCTGTCAGGCTCCATGGAGCGCGGTTATTTCAGGCATACTATATAATTCATTCGAATGTGACAACGTTATATCCGAACAATTTTTCAACTGCTTGGACAAACTCTTCACTTGCGGCAACGCCTAACTCTTGCGCGGCTGCGATGCTGGTTTCACTGCGGTTGGGAATCACCACCATCAACTCCACGTTGCAGGTACCACTGTAGCGCATCATGGTGTGCTTAAGCTGACGCAGGTGATCTTCTGTCAACCCGGGGGTGCTTAAGCGGATCTTCACCTTACTGGTTTGACGTTCTTTCACCATATCCAGAGGGATAATTTCATTCGCCAGAATTTTGCTGCTGTCCTCCCCCGCATCCAGAGTACCGTACACCATCAGGGGTTCATCGGTGGCCAGATATTCCGCTGCCGCCTGAAATGCCTCTGGGAACACCACCACTTCTACTGAGCCGGCCAGATCCTCCAGCGTCACAAACGCCATCCGATCCCCTTTTTTGGTCATGAGCTCCTTAGATCCAGCAACCATGCCGCACACCCTGACTTCTGATCTGTCCGCCATATCTGCGAGACCGGCACTGTCGCAGGTAGCAAAGTTTTTGATATCCGCGGCATAACGCGACAGGGGGTGCCCAGTAATGTAAAAACCCAACGCCTCTTTTTCACCCAGGAGCAATTCTTTATCCGACCACTCCTCCACATCGGGAAGATCGGCATAGCCATTACCGCCGTGGGAAAGCATTTCATCGATCTCAAACAGCGATTCCTGTCCCTGTTGGCGCTCGCGCTGAAGCTTCTGCCCGATCTCCATGGCATCTTCGAGGGCGAGCATATACTGGGCACGTTTTCCGCTCAGAGAGTCAAATGCACCACAGCGCACCAGCGCCTCTACCACTTTTTTATTTACCTTGCTCAAATCAACGCGCTCGCAAAAATCGTGCAGTGATTCAAACTCGCCACCCTCTGCGCGCGCCCGGATAATAGATTCCAACGCTGCGCTACCCACCCCTTTTACTGCTCCCAGACCAAAGCGGATGGCATTTTCGGACACAGCGAACGTACGCACGGAGGCATTGATATCTGGCGGCAGGACCGCGATCCCCATCGCACGCACCTCAGTGATATTTTTAATCACCTTGTCGGTGTTTTCCATATCTTCGGTGAGCAGCGCGGCCATAAACTCCACCGGATAGTGCGCTTTAAGATATGCGGTTTGATACGCTATGAGGGCATATGCAGCAGAATGTGATTTATTGAATCCATATGCAGCAAACTTAGCCATAAGCTCGAACACTGCTTCCGCTTTTTTCTCATTCAGCTTATTTTCCCGCGCCCCCGCCATGAAGAGCTCTTTTTGCTTCTCCATCTCTTCAGCTTTTTTCTTACCCATGGCGCGGCGCAGCAAATCTGCGCCCCCGAGGGAGTAGTTGGCCAGCACCTGAGCGATAAGCATTACCTGCTCTTGGTACACAATTACCCCATAGGTGTCGTTGAGGATCGGCTCGAGCTGTTCGAAGTCGTACACAATCTTCTTTTTACCGTGTTTACGCAAAATAAAGTCATCCACCATCCCCGATCCAAGGGGGCCGGGGCGATACAGCGCACACGCCGCAATAATATCCTCAAAGCAGTTGGGTTTAAGCTTGATTAACAGTTCCTTCATCCCGGATGATTCAAGCTGGAACACCCCGGTAGTATCACCATGGCACAAAAGCTCGTAGGTTTTGACATCATCCAGAGCTATCTTCTCCAGATCAAATTCCGGGTTGCTGGAAACATGGATAAGTTCCAGCGCCTTGTCGATAACGGTAAGGGTTTTAAGCCCGAGGAAATCAAACTTCACCAGACCAATTCTCTCCACGTAACTCATGGCAAACTGAGTCACCTGGCTACCCGATTTAGGGTCTGTATACAGCGGGAGATAGTTGGTGAGGGGCTCTGGCGTAACCACCAGCCCTGCTGCATGGGTGGAAGCGTGGCGGGTCAGCCCTTCAAGACGCAGAGCGATATTGATCAGCTCCTTAACGCGCACATCTTTTTTGGCAAGATCCTGCAGCCGCGGTTCCTGTTTCAGCGCCTCTTTCAGGGTGATATTAAGTACCGTCGGCACCATCTTGGAGATCTTGTCCACCTCGCCGTAAGGCATGTTCAGCGCCCGCCCCACATCGCGGATAACCCCTTTTGCGCCTAGAGTACCGAAGGTGATAATCTGCGCCACATTCGACTCGCCGTATTTTTGTTGCACAAAGCGGATCACTTTTTCACGCCCATATATACAAAAATCGACATCGATATCTGGCATAGAGATACGTTCCGGATTCAGGAAACGCTCGAAGAGTAGATCGTAGGGCATGGGGTCGATATCGGTGATGCGAATCGCATACGCAACCAGACTCCCTGCGGCACTGCCACGCCCCGGTCCCACCGGTATGTTTTGATCTTTAGCCCAGTTGATAAAGTCAGCTACGATAAGAAAGTAGCCTGGGAATCCCATGTTGATGATGGTTTCTAACTCGCGCTCGAGACGGGTGCGGTACTTCTCTTCATCCTCAGGACCAAAATCGTGGTTTAACCGTTTAAGCGTCTGAATCCGCTCTTTGAGCCCCGCATGCGCCATCTCCACCAGCACATCGTCCAAGGTTTTTTCCGCAGGTTTTTCATATTGAGGAAAGTGGTAGGTGTTGAAATCAAATTCCACATTGCACCGTTGCGCAATCTCTACCGTATTGCTAACAGCTTCAGGTACATAACTAAAAAGCTCCCGCATCTCATCTGCACTGCGCAGATAAAAACCATCATTAGGAAAACGCATCCGTTTCTCGTCGTCCATGCTTTTGCCGGTCTGAATACACAGCAATACTTCATGGGCGTAGGCGTCCTCACGGGTGAGATAGTGGCAGTCATTGGTTGCAACCAGAGGTAACCCTAACTCATTGCCGAGCTGGATCAGGCCGGCATTGGCTGTGGTCTGCTCTGGAATGTTATTTTCCTGCAGTTCAAGATAGAGGCGATCGCGGTCGAAAATACGTGCCATATCTTCTGCGCGCTTCCGTGCTTCATCCATAACCCCAAGGTTAATCAGGGTAGGGATTTCACCGCCCAGGCACGCACTCATGGCGATGAGCCCTTCGTTATGCGCTTCGAGCAACTCCCAGTCAATGCGAGGCTTATAGTAAAACCCCTCCCGGAACGCCGCTGACACCATCTGGCATAAATTTTTATAGCCCACTTTATTTTTGCACAACAGCACCAAGTGATACGCCGCTTCAGATGAACCGCGCGCGTTCTTTTTGTCAAAACGGCTGGAGGGAGCAACATACACCTCGCACCCGATAATGGGCTTCACCCCCTTTGCTACAGCCCTGGTGTAGAACTCCACCGCACCGAACATGTTACCGTGGTCAGTGATCGCAACGGCTGGCATGTTGAGTTCTTTTACTTGGTTAACCAATTCAGGGATGCGGATTGCACCATCGAGCAAACTGTACTGGCTATGCAGATGGAGATGGACAAAATCGGCGTGCTTCATGGGAAAATCCGTTGTGATAGAAGGCGATTGATGCAATTGGGGTTCAACAAGATAGTATTGCAATAAGGTTGGTGCGTAGAACAAACCGGCCGCGGTGGAACTTACGCATGGGCTCAGGCGAGGGGATCGATGCCAAACTGTTGCAGCATACTAGTGAGCGCAATCAGAGGAAGTCCAATCAGAGCGGTATAGTCGCTCCCGCTCACCTGCTCCATCAGCGCAATTCCCAGTCCTTCTACCTTGAAAGAACCGGCACAGTCAAAAGGGCGTTCGCGCTCCAGATAGTGGCGAATCTGAGTTCTGCTCAGATCACGCAACACCACGGTAGAGGTCACACTGGTAACTTGGGTACGTCCTGTCACTGAATCAACTAATGCCAACCCGGTGTAGAAATGGTGTTTTTTCCCCGCCATGCGCTCAAGCTGGCGTTGTGCCCCAGCCATATCTCCAGGTTTTCCCAAAACCCGCCCGGAAGCATCGCAGAAAACCTGATCTGAACCGATAATAAGCGCAGCGGGGCAGCTCTTAACCAGACTGCGAGCCTTACCCAGCGCTAAGTGCTTCACCTGCAACTCCGGCGCTATCCCCGGGTCGATGGTTTCGATAAATTCGGGGGACAGCGCTTCGAAGTCAAGGTTCAGGCGGGAAAGGAGCTCGCGTCGGTATGGACTTGAAGATGCAAGAATTATGGATCGTTGCACAGTTTAAGGTCTCCAACTCAACCCGGGTGGGATGGCATCGCGTAACCAACATCCAGGAAACAATTACTTATTCTGCCAGCGTTCGAGCCAGTCCAGAAGTTCGCGGGTTTTCTCTTCCATGAGCTTTTGATCAGCGCGGCTTTCCACATTCAGGCGTACAACCGGCTCGGTATTGGAACTGCGCAGATTGAACCGCCAGGAACCAAAATCCATGCTCAAGCCATCCAGATGCTCAATGTCGCGTGCCGCGGGAGCATACTCCTGTTCCAACGCTTTTAACGCTGCTGGAGCATGGTTAACTTCACGGTTTATCTCCCCACTTGTCGGGTATGCTGCAATACACTCTTGCACCATCTGTGACAGAGGTTTTTTGCTCTTTGCCATCAGCTCCAGCACCAGCAACCACGGAATCATGCCGCTGTCGCAGTAGGAAAAATCGCGGAAGTAGTGATGTGCGCTCATCTCCCCACCATAAATGGCATCTTCAGTGCGCATGCGCTCTTTGATAAATGCATGTCCGGATTTACTTTGCACCGCAATGCCGCCCCCGGCTTTTACAATTTCCTGCGTATTCCACACTAAACGTGGGTCGTGGATAATCTTCGCACCAGGCTCTTTGTCTAAGAACGCCGCTGCGAGCAACCCTACAATGTAGTACCCTTCAATAAACTGCCCCTGTTCATCAAACAGAAAACAGCGGTCGAAATCTCCGTCCCACGCAATCCCGACGTCGGCACCATGCTCAAGAACCGCCTTCGAAGTAGCAGCACGATTTTCGCGCAACATGGGGTTGGGAATTCCGTTAGGGAACCTTCCGTCAGGCTCGTGAAATACTTTAATCATCTTACACGGCAGATGGGGTTCGAGAGCGTCAAGGGTTGGCCCTGCACAGCCATTACCGCTATTCACCACCACCTTGAACTCCGGCAGATCGAGGGTGTCAAGATAGGAGAGTAGATGCTTCACATAGGGCTCGCGCACATCCAGCGGATGCACGGTGCCAAACCGATCTGGATCGCCAAACTCTGACGCTTCCGCAAGCTTGCGAATCTCCACCAGGCCAGTATCTGCACTGATGGGGCGCGCCTCTTCACGCACCAATTTAAGGCCGTTGTAGTTCATAGGGTTATGGCTGGCAGTAACCATAATGCCGCCGTCCATCTTTTCATGAAAAGTGGCAAAGTACACCTCTTCGGTGCCACACTGACCGATATCGTACACATCTACCCCCGACTCCGTGAGTCCAAGGCATAGTGCCTGGCTCAGAAGCGGGCTGGTCAAGCGCACATCGTACCCCACCACAACACGCCGCGGTTGCAGATATTGCGCATACGCGCGTCCGATACGGTAGACCACCTCTTCATCGAGTTCATCGGGAATTCTGCCGCGAATATCATAGGCCTTAAAACAGGTCAGTTCCATGGGTTATCCTTTGTGTTTATACTAACGATTAGTAAGGTGACAAACTTCACGCCCCTGCCAGATAAATTTTGTGCTGTTTCAACTGCAGCTAAGTGTACCCTGAGGCGCGAAAAGGGTCAAACAGGGAAAGTTCCCTAGCTGTAATCAGCTCTATTTGTCACACATGCGCGAGGGGTGGGCGAGAGAGAATATACTGCGCGGCCGCAGGCAGGTCGGCACACACCGCTATCCGCCCAGTTTCCCGCCATTTCTGCACCGTTGGAGCCTGTAAGGTTTTATCTCCATAACCGGTGCGTACAAGGATGGGGCTGCATCCGGCGCCAAAGCCGGCGTCTAAGTCTGCGGCTTTGTCGCCCACTATATACGACGTTGTAAGATCGATATTCAGTGCGCGCGCTGCGGCAAAGAGCATGCCCGGCTTCCCTTTGCGACACATGCACTCACATGTGTACGGACCATCACCCGCACTGGGATGATGCGGACACAGATAGAATGCATCAACCCGGGTGGAATACTCCTGCAGCATGTGCTGCAGATGCGCATGCAGATGTTCAACCTGCTCTACGCTGAAATAGCCACGCGCTATCCCAGACTGGTTGGTAACCACCACCACTAAGTATCCCGCCTGTTTCAACGCCCGGATCGCTTCGGGAGCACCCGGAACAAAAACAAACTCCTGCGGATCGATGAGATAATTCTTCTCAACATTGATGGTGCCGTCCCGATCTAGAAATACGGCGCTGTGTTGTTTGTTTTTCATCCGTTTATTCTGTCTGCATATGCTCAGTATCTGAATGTGTGCGGCAAAAGAAATGGCCACTAAGTTTAACAAGTGGCCATTCAGGGTAAAACTTTATTCCCACTCTATTGTAAACAAGACATTTTTATCTTTTATATTCAATGGCTTATTTT
>CAZDRL010000038.1:0-18263 GCA_964508035.1 uncultured Desulfuromonas sp. | reverse complement strand
CCACCATCACTGTGCCCAAAGCAAGATATATCAGCTGCTCTAGCGGATTTTCACCTTTAAATTCTTCCTGTTTTTCCTCTGTATCTTGGGTCTCTGGCGGTTTTTCTGACATAGCTAGCTCCTTTGCGGGTTCAGCTCTATTCTGTTGGGTAGCACTCAGTATAAACATTCGGATCAAAGCGCAACAGTGCCTAATTACGCAACAATACCGAAACGGCGCTGCAACTCTGCGTGCCGATAGGAAAATATAGCATTTAATTTATGCTCTACAACACTAGAGTGGAGCATTCGCCCAAAGATGCCCATGGGCAAAGCGTAGTGAACTATATCGTTCATCTTCACCCCTCCTGCGACCGGAGTGAAATGATGCTGATGATGCCAGAATTTATAGGGCCCAAAACGCTGTTCATCGACAAACAGATATGGCTCCTGCACATGGGTAATCTCAGTCACCCATTGGAGTGGTATCGACCCCAGAGGGTGGATATGATAACGCACCACCATACCCGGATGCATATGTTGCGACACTGCGGAGAGTACCGTAAAATCCATCCACGCTGGAGTTATCTTTGCCAAATTATATGGATCGCAAAAGAAATCCCAGGCGCTCTCCAGACTGAGGGGGAGCGTCTGTTCACGTTCCAGGGTATAGATTTTCACTTTTGCCCCTGCGTCGGCTGTGCGATATCAGGCTCTGTGCGGTTCAATTGCTCAAGACACTCCGCCCGCACCGCCTCAAGCCCGGCAATGGTAGCCATCTGCGTTGTATCCCCCACGATTCCACGCCCGGTCCAGTCATTACCGAAACGCACATATAGTGACTCCAATTCTAGTTCTACCTGTTTCTTGGTTGCGGCAGGGCTTTCCTTGATCTGCGCGGCAAAGAAAGCCTGGAGCCCTGTCACAATCTCCTCTTGACGTTGGCGTAGAAATTCCATCTGAATCCTCCCTTTCGGCTCAAGTTAATATGGCACCAGCACAGCAAACCTATAGTGAGCACGTGCGATACCATCCCAAAGATCTACTAGCAATATACACAATTTTGCTATATTATCCAGATATCTTTACTTTTGTCTAGGACAAGATTGCAGAGGTGGATTGTGCTTAACATTAAACAGCTGAGTCAAGAAGTGGGAATCGGAGTAGATACGTTGCGAGTATGGGAACGCCGCTACAATTTTCCTCGCCCCCAGCGCGATCGGCGTGGACGACGTCAGTTTCCGCAAGACCAGGTAGAGCAATTGCGCGTAGTGAGGCAGCTACAACTGGATGGATATCGCGTCGGAGCTATCTTTAAGATGAGACCGGAACAGCGCATAGATCTCCTACAGCAGGATCGCAACCAAAAATATTTGCAGAAGATCTCCTTGGACTGGATGTTGAATACATGCCCAAGTGAAATACTCCTCTGGCTTGAAGAGCAGTTAAAGACTCTGGGGCTGGAGGACTTTATCCACCAATGCGCCATCCCTCTGATCTACTTTATCGACCTGAGCTGGAAAACCGGCGCCATCGGGGTAGCGCGCGAACACCTTATTTCAGATCAACTCAGCCTTGCCTTACATCAGTATCTAGGGCAGTGCAAACCAAAGAACCACTCAAGCGCCTCCAAACGAAACTGCCTCTGCCTCACACTCAACCCCGAACGGCACAAGCTTGGACTCCTCATGGCGGCATGCACCCTTGCCAACAGTGGTACACCCTGTTTTTGG
The DNA here is from genome assembly GCA_964508035.1 of uncultured Desulfuromonas sp. GTDB lineage: Bacteria > Desulfobacterota > Desulfuromonadia > Desulfuromonadales > Desulfuromonadaceae > JAIVHC01. Next base: position 16,551 of record CAZDRL010000038.1, on the reverse strand, counting down.
ATTCAAGAGGATCTGCCCCTAAGCGAGATACGTGGTGCACTCGAAAGCACTGGCACTAATGCGTTGGTGCTCTCCTTCAGCACCCACTACACCACCCGCGCGGCGATGGAACAACTCGCCACCCTGCGCCAGCTACTGCCGGGCACCATCCCCATCGTTGCTGGTGGCGGAGCATTGGAGGGGGAAAAGAATATCTCCGGTGTCCATATTTTGACCGACCTTAGGCAACTTCCACCAACTCTTGCCGCACTTTAGCTGTACATACATGTCTTTTCCTCCATAAAAACAAAACTGCCGCCACCCTGTTACAGAAAAGGGTGGCGGCAGTCTATGTAGTGTTTTGCTAAGCGCTAAGTGTGATTAAAATCAGAATCCCACTGCAAATTGTAGGGTTACGAGAGTCTCATCCTGGACGTTAGTTCCAGCGATCTCTTTATCCTGGTCTACAAATGTCCCCTCCAGGGTGATCTTATTTGCTGCCCCTTTGAGGTAGTAGTTCATCCCCACCCCGTAGACCTGGGTGTCATCACGTCCGCTCTCATCGGAGCTGATGAGCTGATAGTGACCGAAGGGCTGCAGGTTGCCGGGACCGATCTTGGTGCCCAGGTAGTAACCAGCCTTCAGCGCCAGGATAGAACCGTCATCGCCGGAGGCCATCTGGGTGAAGGTGATCCCGTTAACAACGTTACTTACATCGATGTAGGATGCAGTCAGGGTCAGGGCATCGCCATCTGCCAGGGGCTGCTCGTAGAACACATCTGCGGTCCAGGCAAAATAGTTCTGCTCCTTACCAGCGAGGATCAGATCGCGCTGCGTATCGGCGCCCACGCCGAAACTCAACACCTTTTTGGTGCCCAGATAGGTTCCAGCGTTAAACCACTTGGTTTCAGGCTCAAACACACTGTAGCTCAAACGCCCCGCATAGCGCATGGTGTCGTCATGATTTTTTGCGTCATCCTCTTCACCATCGCCAACCATAAAGCGGTACTGAAGTTTATCGTTCAACACGTTACCCCACACAGTTAAGGCATCGTCCCGCCCTATATTACTGGGATAAAAAATACTGCTGCGATGCCCCCCCTGCCCCCAGTTGAGGTCGGTGGTGAGGAGGGACTTGGTGGAGGTGGTGCCATAGTCGCGCGTAAACGGTACGTACATACGCCCGGCCTGCACCATGAGGCTCTCCCCCAGCACCTTGTAGTTGACCCAGGCATCGCGCAGCGCGAGACCGGAGCCGAGCCCCTTGCCTGAATCGTCCTTGATCTCATCCATCCCCAGTTTGTCTCCGGCGTAGTGCATAAAGAAACTGAGTTCTGGAGTAACCGTACCACTGAGGTAAAAATAGGAGCGCCGTACCAGAAAATCGTTCAGACGATCATCATACTTACCATCATTGTCTGTATCCATATTAGATACAGTCTGCCCCCAAACCTGTCCCCACCAACCAGCGTTGATGGATAGATCATCCTTACGGTAAACTTCCAGACCAAAGGCGTTGCTTGCACCCAACACCAATACCAGAGCAAACAGTATTATCCGTCTTCCCATTAACAATTCTCCTTCTTCCTGTTTTTGGTTGGTACGCCATACGTTAGCTAATGGCCTGCTGCCAACCAATACTTAATAAATCACTAACTAAATCCTGACGTGGCAGAACACGCTTATAACATAGTGTATATTTCAGGTATACATAGAATTATCATTCTGTGAAAGAAATGGATCACATCCAAAAGAGTTAGGCTACTCTCTTCTCAGCCAAAACCAGCGTTTGAGAGACAACATTGAAATTCGCGCGGTACTGTAATATTCACAGGTTACCTACAATTACGTAGCATTGCTTGCACTGGCATTGGAAACCTGGCATGAATATATACATATCCACATCCTGCTAAATACAGTATGTTTTGCTAGAATGTTTACCTATGCTGCTTGCTTACATTCTAAGGGAAACAGCAGCGTCACATACATGTTACTATCAATAAATGAGGCGTTGTCAACAATCAGGTGCAGAAGAAATCCGCCATGACCGGTATCAAATCCACCCCAGCACGCGGCGTTCAGTATGGATATTAATCAACAGGTTGAACACTGGTTAAACAACAAAAAAAATGCGCATCGATCGAACCAGCGCCCGTTTGTCACCCTCGCCTACGCCCAAAGCTGGGGCGGAAGCATCACTACGATGCAGGGGCAACCAGTGACGCTGAGCGGAGCAGAATCAATGTGTCTGACCCATCAGCTCAGAAGTCTGCATGATGGGATCCTGGTTGGGATCGGAACAGTGCTTTCCGATGACCCGCAACTGACGGTCAGACACTGGCACGGCGCAAATCCCCAGCCCATCGTCCTCGATACTGCGCTCAGAATGCCTCCCTCTGCGCGCCTGTGTCACCATCCTGACAAACAATGCTGGATCCTCACCACCCACCCCCCTACACATATTGAATTCTCGGGAGCTGAAATTATCCTTTTGGATGGCCTGGGCGCAAAGCACGTACCCTTGGATGCCGCGCTGCAGCTTCTGTTGCAGCGCGGCATTAACAGTTTGATGGTGGAAGGGGGGGCGAAGGTTATCTCAGCCTTTCTGCGCGCCCGCCTGGTAGATGCAGTAGTGCTGACGGTGGCGCCCGTTCTTCTGGGGGGATATAAAGCGATTAACAATCTCGGCACCACCGCCTTGGAGGAACTACCCTGCATTGACCCGCTGTACACCCGACGTCTGGGCAATGACCTTATTGCCTGGGGCGACATCCGCTACGAGGCCCTATCATGATAAAAAGCCGGCAACTCTGGTTTACTGCCCCATACACGTTAGAATTTAGAGAGCAGGAGCTGCCTGAGCCAGGGCCCGATGAAATCCTGGTGCGCACTCTTTGTTCTGGTATCAGTGCCGGCACCGAGATGCTGGCATACCGCGGTCAACTTCCCACCGGGCAATCCCTTGATGCCAACATCGGCCCTCTGCATACCAAATCTACGGCCTATCCATTCCAATACGGGTATGCGAATGTAGGCTGCATTGAGGCTGTAGGGGACAATGTCGCTACCAGCCTGCGAGGCAAGAAGGTGTTTGCGTTACAGCCGCATGCTACACACTGCATAACCAAGCTTGAATCGGTGGTTGAACTGCCTGAAGATATGCATCCAGAAGCCGGGATCTTTCTGGCAAACATGGAAACGGCAGTGAACCTGATCCTCGATGCGCACCCTCTGCTAGGGGAACATGTTGTAACTCTGGGGCAGGGGGTTGTCGGGCTGTTGGTTAGTGCCATCCTTTCCCGCTTCCCCCTTGCAGCTAGTTATGCCGTGGAGCAAATCCCACTCCGCCGTCACACTGCGCTTGAACTCGGCGCAACAAAAGGTATTGACCCTGCCTGTGTTCACGCTATGGCATCCATGCATGCAAATCTGCGCGAGACTCCCGGACATGGAGCTGATCTTGTGTTCGAACTCACCGGCGCCCCCGCAGAACTCAACCTTGCACTGGAGTTATGTGCCTATAGTGGCCGCGTCATCGTCGGGAGCTGGTATGGAAACAAACCGGTTTCCCTTGATTTAGGCGGGCGCTTTCACCGCGAACGGATTGAAATCAGCAGCAGTCAGGTCAGCAGCATCAGTCCTGGACTTTCCGGACGCTGGAACCACGCGCGCCGTTTTGCCACCGCCCTCAACTTGATCACACAGATCAAGCCTGAGCAGCTTATAACCCACAGAATCGACTACCTTTGCGCACCCGAAGCGTACCGGTTGCTGGACCAAGCGCCAGAAAAAGCGCTGCAGGTGGTATTGAACTACACAGACTGACAACCACAGCAGGAGAGATCAAATGTATACAATTGCAGTCAAGCAGGATTTTATTGCACGCCACTTTCTTATCGGGGGGGACTGGGGAGATGAAAACCTGCCCCACGCCCACCACTACGTCCTTGAAGTGAGTATGGAGCACGGCGAACTGGATCAACATGGCTACCTGGTGGATATTGTCGCGATTGAAGCAGCTTTGAATCTCACCGTTGCATATTTTAAAGATCGCATGCTGAACGACCTGCCTGAATTTGCCACCCTCAACCCAAGTCTGGAACACTTCTGCCGCATAATCTGGCACAAACTGCAGGCCGCCATCAACCCACCCGGGGCAGGCACTCTGCGGGTCAAACTCTGGGAAAATGAAGCGTGCTGGGCCGCCTATCAGCACCCGTATTAATTCACCATATGCGTGTCGGACTCCTGATCTTCGGAGATATCAACACCCAGAGCGGTGGGTACCTGTACGACCGCCAGCTCGTAGCCTATCTGCGCGCGCAGGGAGATACGGTAGAAATCATCAGCCTGCCACCGCGCACCTATGTCGGCAACCTCAGGCGCACCACCATCCCTGCCGCGCTGGCTGCATTGAAGCTGGATATCCTTATTCAGGATGAGCTGGTGTATCCGCGGATGTTTAATCTCAACGCAAAGCTGCAGGCCCACCTGAACTGCCCTAGCGTCGCACTGATACACCTACTCGACTGTAGTCGGCCGCAGGGGCGAGGAAGACGCTATCTTGCACGCTGGGCCGAACGTCAATATCTACGCAGCGTTGACGGCGTTATCCTCAACAGTCGCAACACCCACCGCCTGGTTAACAATCTGCTTCAGAGCAAGATGCCCCCCTATGTGATCGCGGTTCCTGCTGCAGATCATCAAATGGGAGCTCGCGCTGCGGGGGATGGGGTGGAAACCTGTGCGCCGAAAACCTCTGCGGCTCCAGCGACAAAAAGGAGTATCGCCAGCACGCCTGCGCGCCTGAAGATTCTCTACGTTGGCAATGTGATCCACCAGAAGGGGCTCCATGTTCTCCTGAAGGGGTTGGAGCATACAAAGCGCGACCACATGCATCTGACGATAGCGGGGCGGCTGGACATGGAGCCCAGATATGTGAAACATATCCGCAGAATAATCAGAAGGAAAAACTTGGAACACATGGTGCACTTTGCAGGGTCCTTAAGCAGTAGCGCCCTCGCCACCTGTTATCAGAAGCATGATGTTCTGGTGCTCCCTTCGGTGAATGAAGCCTACGGCATTGTCTACATCGAGGCGCAACGCTACGGACTTCCAGTTATCGGCACGGTTGCAGGGGGCGCACGTGAGATAATTCAGCCTGGGATCAATGGATATCTGATCGAACCAGGCGACAGCAAAACCCTCTGTGCGCTTCTGACTTTGTTGCACAATGACCGGGCGCACTTAAACATGTTAAGCGCTAAGGCCCAACGTTACTATCGGCACCATCCCCGTTGGGAGGATTCATGCGCAATGATCCGCGCTTTCCTCCTCCGCACCATCACAACCTGGAGCTCACGTCCGTGATTAGCCACAACCGCTACCCCGGCGCCAGGGTTGAAACGGGATGATCGGGCTAGAGTGAGGACGGGGAGTCCCAATGCGGTAAAAACCCAGAACACTGCAGCCTCCAGCGTGCCAATCCCCCCCGGCAGGGGGGAATAAACAAGCAAACCCTGCAACCTGGGGAACCGGCGACTCAAAGACTGGGAACAGCACTACGGCTATAAATCCCACCTGAAATCAAGCAGTTGTGCAGCGCGAACGCTTCGGCTGGAGCGGAATAACCGCCAATCCCAGCGCAACAGATTTTATCCCACTATTTAACCAGGCATGTATAATTCTGACATTTGCTGCTGTTTCATTTAAGATCAGGCTCAAAGGTAGAACTGCTGGGACTCATCTATGCAGCCACCCCGCGATAATCACGCCTCACGGCATGAATCCCCCCTCCGCGCGGAGGGATGAGGGTTTTGTACAAACAGAATGAATTAGTTGAAAGGATCAAGATTGTAGAGATGAGCGTTACACTTACACCCTCTGCACTTACACCGCTCCTGTCAGTTGGGGAGCCGGAAAAGCCCCTGGTTATCCTGGTGCACGGCTTTTTTCGTACCCGCCACGATATGGCATTTTTGCACCGCGAGTTGGAATGTATGGGCTACGCAGTGATGCGGGTGGAACTTCCTATTACCCGTGGCACTATCGCTGACGGGGTCTGTGCGCTGCAACAACAACTGGAGCAGAAGCAACTCCAGGACAAGAAGCTTGCATTTGTGGCGCACAGCATGGGGGGACTTGTAGTGCGCGCATTTGTGGCACATATACATACACCAACTTCAGTTGCGCACGCTTCTGTCCGGTTCAATATCAGTCACTGTGTATTTATTGGCACTCCGCACCGGGGCACACCTCTTGCCAACCTGGCGCTCCATGTGCCCGGAGTGGCGCGTTTTTTCAGAGCGCTACCATATTTGCGCGCCCAGCCCGAGGGCAAGTGGGCGGCACCCCTGCTACGCCCACTTGAGGGGCAAGGGGTGGATACTGCCATCAAGATCGGGATCATCGTTGCAAGCTGTGCCTCGTTCCTCCCAGGCAGACTCCTTATCGCGGAGGACAACGATGGCCTGGTACCGCAAACTTCCGCCATTACACCCGACGCAGATGCTGTTATACTCCTGCCATTCAGTCATATTGCTATCCACAAACGAAACGCTACGTCCAATGCAATAGCGCGATTTTTGACTTGCGGGCAATTTGACCGGGATGCTGAGCACATTCAGCACTCCGCTACATAGTTTTCATTCCAGCTGGAGCAGGCCCTATCCATGGACAGCTATACTCGGAACTCCGAGAGCAGAAAAACCCTACGCACCTCCCCCATAAAAAGATGGGACAGAATAGCGGCGCTACGTGCAGCAATCCTTATGTGTATAGGTATAGGTTCTGTGCTCATCCTCACCGCAACAGGAATCGTGGAGAAGGCGTTTGGCGCACCAATCTCGAGCGCAGGGGGCGCACTTGCTTCACATTCTGATGTGATCACCCTGATTGCCTATGTGACTTTGGCGCTAGGATTTTCTTTCCTGTGTTCTGTGGCAGAAGCGGTACTTCTAAGTCTGACCCCATCCTTTATTGAGGAGCGTAAAAGTAAACATCCCAAGCAGGCTGCCCTGCTGAAACGTCTGAAACAAGACAAGATCGATCAGTCTCTTGCCGCTATCCTTACCCTCAACACTATCGCTCATACTGTTGGGGCAATCGGTGCGGGAGCCAAAGCATCGGAGATCTTCGGGAGTGCATGGTTCGGACTCTTTTCCACCCTGCTGACCCTGGCAATTTTGTTTTTATCCGAGATTGTACCTAAAACCATTGGCGCTCTGCACTGGGATAGACTGGCGTGGCCCACAGCCATATTCATCCTCCTTCTGATCCGGACCCTGTACCCGTTGGTATGGATCTCTGAGCGGCTGACGCGCTTGATCTCAGATGGAAAACAGCTACATGTCTTCAGTCGAGATGAATTCCTCGCCATGACCAAGGTGGGAGAACGCAGCGGGCAGATCAACGACAAAGAGAGTCGCATCATCCGCAGTCTGTTCCGTTTCGAACGCTTTCGCGTGGTGGATATCATGACTCCGCGTACGGTAATGATGATGGTAAACGCCAACGTAAGCGTGGGGGAGATATTTGACTTCGTTATCCAACAACCATTTTCACGCATGCCTGTGTACATGGTGGATAGCGATGACATCAGCAGTTTTGTGTTAAAAACCGATATTATGCTGGAAAAGGCACAGGGGCGCGACCACACGCAGATCCACACCTTAGCCCGCGAGATGCTTACGGTGCCGGAAAGTGTATCGCTCTCAATGTTGCTGGATTATTTACTCAAAGAGCGCCATCATATCGCGCTAGTAGTGGATGAGTACGGCGGCACCGAAGGGCTGGTAACCCTAGAGGACCTCGTGGAGACGCTGATCGGCATCGAAATTGTGGATGAGAGCGATACGGATTTGGATATGCGCGCAGTAGCGCGTCAGCTGTGGCAGGAGCGCGCCAAAAAACTCGGCATTGACGCTGAGCTCGTGGCGCAGGAACGCCACAAGTAAGAGCACACGCAACCATACCTATATGAAACCCACAAGCATCTGTATTCCCATAATAAGGAGGAAAACTGCAAACAGCTTTTTCAGGCGTGCCACAGGCAGGGCGTGGGCCATCTTTACCCCAACAGGGGCAGTGACCACACTTGCCAGAGCGATCCCAGCCAGAGCTGGAAGATGCACAAACCCCACACTCCCCCCCGGCAACCCCTGAACGCCAAAGCCATTAAACACATATCCAAGAGTACCCGCGACCGCAATGGGAAATCCAATTGCCGCTGAAGTGCCAACCGCACTGTGCATGGATTGATTGGAACGCACCAGAAACGGCACCGACAGGCTTCCACCTCCAATCCCAACCAGACTCGAAACACCACCAATCAAGGTCCCCATCCCTAAGGTTGCAACGGTTCCGGGCAGGGTATGTTTCGGCTGGGGGCGCACATTAAAAAACATGCGCCCCGCAACGTAAAAGATAAACAGCATAAACAGCAGACTCAGGAATTTACTACTAAGTTGCGCTGCCACCCACGACCCGAGCAGGGTCCCGCACAAAATTCCCGGCGTTATGCTGCGCACCACCGGCCACAGCACGGCACCGCGCGCGTGGTGAGAGCGAAAACTGGAGATAGAAGTAAACACAATGGTTGCCAGGGAGGTGCCCAGCGCCATATGGACAATAAAGGGATCGGGAAACTGCTGCAGGGAAAACAAAAGCGCCAGCAGCGGCACAATGACTATCCCCCCTCCAACTCCGAAGAGCCCGGCCAGGATTCCGACAAAGGCCCCTATAAGTAAATACATCAACCAAAACATTATATTTGCTTCTCCCCCGCTGACACGAACAGATTCAGATATGCTATTTTCTATACGCACAAACATACAGCGATCTGCCCCCGCTTTAGAAGCTAAAAGAGAGAAAAACAAGCACTGGCATTTTCATCCAGATAGGTTACCATTAAGGTCAATATCATGATTTTTATGCTCCAAACACCTATGCACTGCATAAATAAAGGGGAAACAATATCTATGCGTACCAAAATCCGGCTCGGGATTAGCTCCTGCCTTCTCGGGCACAAGGTTCGTTTTGACGGCGGACATAAAATGAACCGCTACCTGCACGATACTCTGGCCCCGTATGTGGAGTACGTTCCTGTATGTCCGGAAAAGGAGATCGGCCTCCCCATACCACGCCCGGCACTGCGCCAAGTGGAGGCAGGAGATGGCACCGTGCGCCTGGTGTTTTCCAAAACCGGGGAAGATATAACCTCACGCATGCAAAAGTGGGCGCAACGCCGGGTTTTAGAGTTAGAAGAGGAAAATCTTGACGGCTTCGTGTTTAAAGCCAACTCCCCCAGCAGTGGGATGGAGCGGGTCAGGGTGTATATGGGGGAAGGGGGAAAAGGGATGCCACGCAAGGACGGCATAGGACTGTTTGCCGCAGCCTTCATGCAACACTTCCCCCTCTTGCCGGTAGAAGAAGAAGGGCGTCTGAATGATGCCGCATTGCGAGAAAACTTCATAACCCGCATCTTCACTCTACAGCGTTTCCGCCACATGCTTCAGAACAACCCCACCTATGGCGACATTGTCGCGTTTCACACCCGCCACAAACTCCTGCTCATGGCGCACAGCGTGGAGAGCTACCGCGAAATGGGGCGCCTGGTGGCACAGGGCAAAGAGTTGAGCTTCGCTGATTTTCTGCACGCATACCGCACTCAGCTTCTGAAGGGGTTAGGCCGCAAAGCAACTTTGAGTAAGCACACAAACGTATTGCACCACATTCTAGGATATTTCAAACATGACTTAAGCGCAGATGAAAAACAGGAAGTGGTAGAACTCATCGACAGTTACCGTCTGGGGTTGGTGCCCCTCATTGTCCCTGTTACGCTGCTGAACCACTTTGTGCGTAAATTCAAGCAGGTATACCTGCAAGAACAGGTGTATTTGAATCCCCACCCGAAGGAACTCAAACTGCTCAATCACGTATAAGATGCGCGCCTAGAATTTGCACCTCAGCGTATTTAAGATAGAGTCTTGGAGACTATATGGGTATAGCATATTGTCAGCAGTTGGCTATCTTCAAACACAGACACACAGGAGAATGGAATGAATCCGCGAAAAATAACAGAAAATATCCACTGGATGGGAAGTATAGACTGGAATTCGCGTCTCTTTGACGAGCTTATCCCCCTGCCGGACGGAACCAGCTACAATGCATTCTTACTTGAAGGGAGCGAGAAAACTGCCCTTATCGATACAGTTGAGGCGCCGTTTTTCCCTGAACTAGAACATCAGCTCAAAGATGTTACCAAACTCGACTATCTCATCTCCCTGCATGCCGAGCAAGATCACTCAGGCAGCATCCCCGCGGTACTGGCCAAATATCCCGAGGCGAAACTTATCACCACCCCCAAGGCGAAAGGGATGTTACTTGATCTTCTCGACATCGCTGAGGATTGCATAATCACGGTGGAGGATAAAGAAACCCTGAGCCTAGGGGATAAAACTCTAGAGTTTATCCATATGCCTTGGGTTCATTGGCCTGAAACCATGGTGGCGTATCTCAAAGAAGATAAAATTCTCTTCAGCTGCGACCTGTTTGGTTCCCATATCGCAACCGCAGACCTTTTTGTCACCGACGAAGCGCGCTCCTATGAGGCGGCGAAACGGTACTATGCCGAGATTATGATGCCGTTTCGGCAGATAATAAAAAAACATCTGGAAAAGCTTGAGCCCTACGCCATTGACATGATAGCCCCAAGCCATGGTCCCCTGCTTAATCGCCCCGCATTCATCCTGGATGCGTATAAAGACTGGATCAATGGTGCGATGAAAAACACTGTCGTATTGCCGTATGTTTCCATGCATCAGAGCACCCAAGCCATGGTGGATTATCTGATTTCGGCCCTGACCGATGCAGGGGTGAAGGTTGAACCGTTCAATTTAACCGTTACCGATACCGGGAAACTGGCGATAGCCCTTGTCGATGCTGGCACCATTGTGCTCGGCACTCCAACCGTTCTGGCTGGGCCACACCCGGCGGCGGCATACTGCACCTTCCTTGCCAATGCACTGCGTCCACGCACAAAATATCTATCGATTATTGGCTCGTATGGTTGGGGTGGAAAAACAGTCGATATCTTGGCAGGGATGATTCCAAACCTGAAGGTAGAAATCATAGAACCAGTGCTTTCAAAAGGCTACCCGTCGCAGGAGGTCTTCGAGTCTCTGCAAAACCTGGCGCAAACTATTGCAGCCAAGCATAAAGAGCAGGGGTTTATGTAGGCAATCAAGGGGCAAGCAACAGCACATACCCCTTGATAAACACAAGCTGAAACCTCAAGAGACAAACTTCACCAAAGACTTAGAGGAACAACATGTTGCTTTATCGTAATTTAAAAGCAGATTACCAATTTACTGATGCAGAAGCTGAGCTGCTACACTCACTTCAGCCACGCATGGAGCAACTGGCAGACAGATTTATCGGTGAATTTTATGACTATATCTGGGGCTTTGGAGAAACCGCACAATTTTTACGAAACAAAGAGATAATTGCCAAACACAATTCGAAGATAAGGGAATGGTTTGTCAATTTGTTCTGCGGCCAGTATGACATGCAGTATTTCACCAATCTCTACAAGATAGGGGAAATACATGTAAAAATTGGCTTGCCAACCCATTATGTAAATTCTGCCTTCACTTTTACCCGAACCTTCATATTACAGAACGTTACGGAACCTTTCAAAGACCAGAAACTGCATCTGCAAGAAGTACACGCTATTGAAAAGATTATAGACATGAATCTTGATGTCCTCACCAGTTCATACCGCGAGGAAGAGTTGGGAAGATTCTTATCTTTATCAAGTTTTGAGAAATCTATTCTGGTCGGGCTGAAAAAATTCAATTCTTATGTAAACCTCTTCCTGGCTACCGCATTGGCGCTGGTTGCGTTCTTCGCTATCAGCCTGTTTGGCTATGATATCTATCTGTTGTTTTCCGGCAAAATAGAGATAGAACAGGGGATTCTCACCATTTTAGGCAGCTTGCTGGTCCTATGGGCCGCCATCGAATTAATTCACGAAGAGATTAATCATTTGCAGGGCAAGAAATTTGCCATTAGCACCTTTATTATGCTGGCAATGGCGGCGCTGATCAGAAAAATACTGATCTATTCTTTGTCTGCAGAAAAAGCACAGGAACTTATGGCAATTGGTGGCGTAATTGTCGGGCTGGCTATCGCCTACTGGCTGGTTGGAGCAAAAGATAAAAACAGCTCCCTTTAAAAAACAACCTTCAACCGCAACTAAGCAGGCTATAAAAGGGGAAGCATCCATATGCACTCAAGTGAGAGTCAAACCGAAGTAAAAACAATTCTCATCACCGGTGCCACTGGCTACATCGGGCGCAAACTTAAGCAGCGGCTGCTCGATAAGAGCGAGCTACGGCTGCGGCTGCTGGTACGCGACCCCACCCACATAAGTGCAGCGGCGCGGCAGGGAACCGAGATTGTCAAAGGGGATACGTTTGATCACGCAGCACTGAGAGAAGCGCTGGCAGGGGTAGATACCGCGTTCTACCTTATCCACTCCATGGGATCTGGAGGGGACTACGCCAGCAAAGATCGCCTGAGTGCGAAAAACTTTCGCAGCGCCTGTGAGGCAGCAGGGGTAAAAAAGATTGTATATCTCGGTGGACTCGGCGCGCGTGAAAATGCCAGCGAACACCTGCTCAGTCGTATCGAAACTGGGGAGATTCTCAGCGCAACCAAGGGGGACACACCCCACGTGCTGTGGCTACGCGCCGGGGTTATCCTTGGTGTGGGGAGCGCCAGTTTCCGCATCATTCAAGACCTTACCCGCAAACTGCCGGTTATGATCACGCCGAAATGGGTCACAACTAAAACCCAACCCATCGCCGTAGATGATGTCCTCAGTTATCTTGAAGCGAGCATCCACCTTGAGTTGGAACAGAATATTCAGGTGGATATTGGGACTGATGCCACCGACTTTGAGGGGCTGATGCGACAAGCGGCCGCAAGTATGGGGCTGAAACGCTGGCTCCTCCCCCTCCCCTTTTTCAGTCCGCGCCTGTCCGCGTATTGGCTGGTATTTATTACCAAGGTGCCGTTTAGTATCGCCTCCGCGTTAGTTGAAGGGCTGAAATCTGAAACCATAGCCACCAACGCCAATGCAGCAAAATATTTTCCTGAAATCAGTCCCATGTCTATGGAACAGGCGTTTAATAAAGCACTACAGGAGAGCGCACTGGATTAAGGTCTATATCAACAGTACTAACAAGGGGGGCACGGCGTATCTCTATCCGTGCCAGATGAAGAATACCCCTGACAGGATCAGGGCGGCAAACCCAAGGCGGATACGCCCACAGGTTTCGCCCAGAAAGAGCAGACCGATAGCCACGCCGATAAGGATACTTATCTGGCGCACCGGCACTGCGTAACTAACTGGAGCCAGACTCAACCCAGCGCGGAAACTTAAAAACGAAGCCATGATTACCGGCCCGGAGATCACTACCAGCCAAGGGTGATGACGCGCCTCAGCCAGCACCCGTCCACGGTAGCGCGGACGCAGCAGATTCAGGGTCATAAATATTAGCATGAAGAATACGAGAATATAGGTGAAGTCAAATGCGGGGTAACCATTAACCCCTATCTTGTCCAGCACTGCACCGATGGAGTAGATAAACCCCGCGAGGAGCGCCGCGCGTACGGAGCGATCCTGCATACAGGTGAGGGGGTAGAGAGCATCCCGCCAGCTCAGGCGCCGCATCTGGATGCCGTATGCACCTATCACGATCAGTGCAATACCGACAATCCCCACCACACTGAGCTGCTCCCCCAATATAAGCACCCCCCATACGGGGACATACACCATTGAGGTCTGCGCCAGAGGATAGGTGACTGAGAGGTCGCCGACACGGTAGGCATACCCCCCCAGCCAGTGGTATAATACGAAACACACTGCTGCGGCGGCACTGACCCACATCAGTTCAAGAGTCAGGGGAAGAGCTTCAGCGCGCACCAGAACCACTAGCGTCATGAGAGTCCAGGCGTTCACAAACATCCACCAGATGAACACTGTTTTGTCTCGACTCTGTTTTACCAGCAGATTCCACAATGCATGCATCAAAGCGGAGCAGAAAATAAGTAAGAGGGCTAAGTTTTCCATGCGCGTACTTTAGCCCAAATAAAAATCAAATGACAGCCTCCAAAAAAGGCGTTGGCACAATATATAATAACACCGGCACTGCATATGCGCTATTTTGCCCACATACGTGCCCAAACATGCTTCAAACATGCCCTGTATATGAGCCAGACACATCTCTTAGAGCCGTAAACTAAATGGTACGCGTGAAACCCCAATACCCAAAAAAGGTAAAAAAAGGGCACATTTTCAGTCAGACTTAAAAACTCCAACATAAGGATTGACGCCATGAGCACAACCCGCACCGAATCCGACTCTCTAGGCGCAATGGAAGTTCCCATTGCGGCCCTCTACGGCGCCCAGACGGCCAGAGCCATTGACAACTTTCCCATCTCCGGCATCTGCCTGCCACGTCCGATGTTGCGCGCCCTGGGGCTTATCAAAAAGCATGCTGCCGCGAGCAACTGTGCCCTGGGACTTCTCGACCCGCAAGTGGCAGAAGCGATTCAGCACGCTGCCGCAGAAGTTGTGCGCGGAGATCTAGACCTCCAGTTTCCGGTAGATATCTTTCAGACCGGTTCTGGCACTAGCAGCAACATGAACGCCAACGAAGTTATCGCCTACCGCGCCACACAGCTACACGCCAGCGCCACGCAAGAGCGCATCCACCCCAACGACCACGTTAATATGGGGCAGTCGAGCAACGATGTTTTCCCTAGCGCAATCCACATTGCGTGCGCCGAGCAGCTCCATGCAACCCTGCTCCCAGCCCTGAAAACATTTCACACCAGCCTCGGTGCCAAACAGGAAAAGTTCAAAGATGTTATCAAGATTGGGCGCACCCACCTCCAGGACGCCACCCCGGTTACGGTGGGACAGGTATTTTCGGGTTACGCACGCCAAGTGGAACTTGCCATCGCACGCCTCGAACACGCGGCAACCGAACTGGAGGAGCTACCTTTAGGTGGCACTGCAGTAGGTACAGGACTCAACACCCATCCGCACTTTGCAGCCCGCACCATAGAGGCGCTAGCAGCGGAAACAGGAGTGCCATTCACAGAAGCTGTCAATCATTTTGAAGCCCAAAGTAGCAAGGACGCCGTAGTTAACCTCAGTGCAGCGCTAAAAAACTGCAGCATCGCCCTGTTCAAAATCGCCAACGACATCCGTTTTCTTGCCAGCGGCCCACGCTGCGGTATAGGAGAACTGCTTCTTCCGGCGGTGCAGCCCGGCAGTTCCATCATGCCGGGCAAAATAAATCCGGTGATGGCGGAATCCCTCATGCAGGTGTGCGCGCAGGTGCAGGGTAACGATACTACGGTCAGCATCTGCGGCCTAAGTGGGAATTTCGAACTCAACGTAATGATGCCGGTGATGGCGTATAACATCCTCCAGAGCATCGAAATCTTGAGCACCGGAGTCCAGGCTTTTACTGAAAAATGCCTGGATGGTCTCGAAGCGGATACACAGCGCTGCGCTGCGCTTTTGGAACAGAGCCTCGCCCTGGTTACGGCATTGGTGCCGGAAATCGGCTACGACCATGCCGCCCGCCTCGCCAAGGAAGCGCATCAGAGCGGTGCCACCCTGCGTGAACTCGCCCTGCGCGACGGGGTTGATAGCGCCATCCTCGATCGTTTGCTAAATCCGGCGCATATGCTCGCTCCAGAGGAACAGCGATGAAAAATAACCCTCCAACCATGGCAGCAGAGTTCTGTTTTGCCCTACCGCCATGGGTACATCAGCTAGTGGCCGAAACAGGTGGACGAAAACTTTTTAGCGATGAAGAAAAAATGGAGTGGGTGTTGGAACTTGGACGCCGCAACATTGAAGATGGAGGGGGACCATTTGCTGCGGCTATTTTCTCCTGTGATAATGGCACTCTCCTTGCTCCAGGTGTGAACCGCGTCATGGCATCCGACTGTTCAATACTGCATGCGGAGATATGCGCGATTATCCTGGCGCAGCAACAACTGAACAGCTATACCCTTGCCCCAAAGGTGGGGACAGAATCAAAAGGATACGAGCTGATCACCTCCACCGAACCATGCGCCATGTGTCTGGGCGCCATCCCTTGGGCGGGGATCAAACGGATAGTCTGTGGCGCCCGCGATGCAGATGCACGCGGCGTAGGGTTTGACGAAGGGGATAAACCGGAGCGCTGGGTAAAAAAGCTGCAACAACGCGGCATAGAGGTAAAACGCGATACGTGCCGCGCTCCCGCCGTTGCTCTTTTACGCGATTACGTAGAGCGCAGCGGGGAGATATACAACGGGCTGTAGGGCTAGCTCTGTGCCAGGCTCTTTGGCCACGTGCACTTAGTTGGCTCGATGCCTCTTCCACACTAAGCTAAGGTCGGGGCCGGAAACCTGTACGCTAAACCGCAGGTTTTCGCTCCCCTACGCAAAATAATACTGGCTTTTCCACTCCACTGCGGGCATACTGAGCGGCTCTGTAACTGC
>CAZDRL010000037.1:12983-18487 GCA_964508035.1 uncultured Desulfuromonas sp. | reverse complement strand
CAGAACTCAGAACTCCCCAGCACAGGTCTTTTATCCTTCACTTTTGGAGATGTGGTCGAGCGTTTCAATGATGAGTTCTCTCATTTTCTCTTCTTCTTCGTGAGCAGCACCATTTTTTTGCACCGCGCGGAAGAATTTCTGACAGATTTGCATATTTCCGCTGGACCAGTTGCGGGTAAAGCCTGAATCTTTTTCGTCACTGCTCTCGGTTGAAGACTGATAATCGCGGCGCCCATGGGCCCAGTTGATGGTGTGCTGGTAGTAGAGAAAGCTCCGATTAAGCAGAACAAACAGGAGATTGATGTTTTGGGCCGGCCCCAGTTGTAGCTGTTCTCCGCCCAGAGAAGGAAGGGGTATCCCCAGAAACTTTCTCTCGCCGGCGAGGTTGTCGCTTCCCCAGATTGCACCAAGGCCGCCTAAGGCCCCACCAAGGGCGGTAAAAACACCAAAGGTGAGCCCCATGGTTGCAGCATCAAGTCCGAGCCCGGCCGCAGCTCCGCCTAAGGTCCCCACCAAGGCTATTTGTGTTTTGGTCATGCCAAGCAACTGCCAGCTGCGTTCATCAAGAATTTCTGTATGTAGCAGGGAATGGGGTGGGAGCTGGTAGTTGAAAATGTTGTGTTTATAGAGATTGCGTAGTTTCTGGTGCGCTTGCTTCTCAAGAGTCCCTAGCTTGCTATTGTATCTCTTGAGCAGTTTTTCTCGTTTCTCTGTGAGTTGGCTCTCGTCACCTATCTCTTGCAGGACAGAGAGGGAAAGAGCGTCCTGCAGAAGAGAAGTAATAATGGCCGCAGATGTTTTATTTCGAGCGCCCCAGTCTTTTTTGATCGCGTCAACGACCTCCCCCAGCACCTGTTGCCAGTCTTGATCTATCGATTTTAGTGCTTCTAGTAAGTGAATCCTTTCGGCATAGGTTGCTCGATGGGCATTGAAGGTCCGGCTTGAATTGAAATTTTTCCGAAATTCCAGTTTCCAGTCTTCAAGGTAGCGGCTTTCATTGTCTTTATTGTTTATGATTGCCATGCGGGGTTTTCCCGTCAGACGCAGGATCTCCATCTCCATCCGGTCCACATGGCGTACTGGTCTGGAGCCGTCAACGACGTAGATAATTCCAGCTCCTTGAGTTACCGGAGCAAGCAACTCTCGGTCATCCTGCAACTCCGGGATCTGCGCCGCAAACTCGCGAAAGGAGCGCAGCGGGTCACTCTGGGTTGGCATGCGTGAACGTAATTCGGCAAGGACCCGCGCCGGATTTTGAAATCCGGGGGTGTCGGTGAAGCGCAGGAGCTCTTTGCCATCAATTATTACCGGAAAGCTTCGGCATGCGCGGGTTTCACCGGGAGTGTCACTGACGCGTACCGAGTCATCCTCTGCAAGAGTTGAGAGCACGGAGGACTTCCCCTCGTTGGGATGGCCCATGATTGCAAATTCGGGGATCATTCTTGTGCACCTGCCAGTGGAAAAATGTGAATATATGGATCTGCTAAGGTTCCAATTTTTTGTTGCCACATGGAGAAATCGCTCTGTTTGAGGGGGGTAAAAAGGTGCTCTTCCGGGCGCCCTACCAGAGCGAGGGTGATTGTTTCATCAGGGGAAATCCTTGCGCGGATCTCTTGCAGGTAGCTGAGGAGGGAAACCAGCGGAACCATCCAGCCCTCAAGGAGGATGGTGATTCCCTGCGCTACCGCTCTTTTCTGGAGCGTTTCTAAGAGCTGGCGATCTTCTTCATAGCCGACTTGGAAAGGCTGAATAGTCTCAGGGGAAAATCCGATGGCCGCAAGCTCTGTTGCCAGCGTTGTTTCTGGATCTGGGAGTTGGGCGTAGATGTCAATGCCCACCAATACGGTTTGTGGAATGAGAGTCGTTTGCCTCTGGTGCGGTGCTCCCGGTGGGAGCGTTGTTGCAGAAGGGGAGCCGCCCTGAGTTATTGTTTTCTGTGCAGGTGATTCTTTTAGCTGCGGCTCTGCCATTGCCTGCATGGTTACCACTGGTTGGCCCATGCGCTGGAGCAGGGTTTTGCATTGAGGGCTATCCATAGGGGTGTGTTTTTTGCGCCGGGAACCCATCCAGAGACCAAAAAAGAGAAAGAGTCCTCGCGTAATAACTCCATAGACCAACAGACACATAACCAGAAAAGGCCACCAGGAGGTGAGATCTGCGGTTGCGAGCGCGTAGATCCCCTCTTTTAAGATGATCCTGCTCCCAGCTATTGCAAAAAGGCCTGGAAAACTTGCATCACCTAAGAGCCATGTCCAGGGAAGAGCGAGAGTTTTTACCAGTTGAAACACGGCCGTATCAGTGAACTGGATAGTGGATTGCCACCCAAAGGCAAGATCACTGGTGGTGATTTTTACCAGAGTCACCGCCAATAGGGCGAGGTTAAAGGCAAGGCCAAAGGCTTGAAAGAGAGAGAAGATCGGCCAGTAGAACAGAGAGCCGTAGCGGCTGTGTTGGATTTTGACGATTCCAAATGCATGCGCCATGCTGCTACGCTTCCTTGCCTGCAGATCTTTGTGCCACCGGCGTTGGAGCCACTGGAGCCCGCTATGGAAACCACGTTCAAAAAACAGGGTATAAAATGTCGGAATTCGAAGCGATGGGAGCAGTTTTTGAGCCAGTCCCGAGCATAACAGAAGTGCTATAAGAAAAAGCTGTGGCGCAATAAAAAGAAGCAGAAACTGGAAAACGTTGACTGGCGTTTTTCCTGTATAGGAGAAAAAGGCGAGGCCAGTTACTGCCCCAAGTATCACCCCTGTAACGATTGTGGCAAAGGAGATAACCCGGAGCATATCGGCAAAAATCTCTCCAGGACTGCGCGCGTGGCTGTTGAATTCCTGTTGATGCCGCTTGGCCAACCAGTTGCTGATCTGCGCTTCTGGACTCCCGTCTCGGTTTTCGTTACCGGAAAGAGCAATCTCCCGATCCCGCGCATGAAGTGCCGACGGGGATTTCCCTTCGTCTTGGTGGAAAAAATATTCCAAGTCTATAATATCTTGTAAACGAAATGACTGTTTCATGTAATCCAATATATCAAATAGATATATGAATATCATCTTCTTAAGCGCTAGAGTTTTACCCTTTAGAGTTCCGGCGACAGTAGAGTTATCTTTGGCCATCGTCCAATATCCGCTAATCTCTCTTGCATGCCAGAAGCGCACGCGTTGTAGCGCAGAAACCAGCTATTATTTGCCAATAAATAGTGTAGGATTAGGTAGATAGCTTAGTCCGACCCTGGAGCCACTGATTGAGGCTTGGGTGCTGCTCACTTGATGGGTTTTTCTACAGCTTCGTTAGGAGCAGAAAAGAAACGGATGAAAAAAGGGTTTTTATACCGCTTGTTTGGGTTTGGAGCTGTCCCCAAGCAACTGCTCCCACTCCTGCAGCAAGAGGGCATTATCGTTATTGACGCAGGTATGCGCGGGCGGTTCATAGCAAAACATGTTAATGGCCCGAGAAGGCGATATCGTCATCGCTCAGAGGGTTTTTCCGGTTGGTTTGCAGTAACGAAGCAGAGAGTTGTCTGCTACACGTACTGGAAGCGTCAAATCAACATCTGTGTCAAAGACCCAAAGATACCTGAGCTATATGTCGATGTTCCCACGGAGGAAAAGCTGTCTATTTCCTTTGAGTCCTCTGTCTTTCGAGAAGGTTGGGACGGTGTGATAGAGTTCAGCTTCCACACAGAAAAGGCTCTATTATTCCGTGATGCGTTGCTATCGATTGGCGCCCATCAAGGCACTGCACCGAACTACCACTCCGCTGCGCGCCGTAGGCACCGGTGAGCTTGGTTCGTTGAGACTGTAGAAAAACCCCGGAGGTTGCAAAACAATCAGCTTTATAAGGTCACAAAATCGTTCTACGCACCAAGATTGCCGAGCAAAGGGAAAATCTCGAAGCCGATTTTTTAATGATATTTTAGCGTAGGGTTTTCCTACCGCCTCGTTAGCCAAGGAGGAACGAATGACGATGAAACTGCTTATTTTTGGGGCAACGGGTAGCATAGGCTGCCAGCTAGTCAAACAAGCGCTAGAGTCCGGGCATACAGTTACGGCTTTCGCACGCGACCCCGCGAAAGTGGGCGTCAAACACGACAAGTTGAATGTGGTGCAAGGCGATGTAATGGACTACCCATCGGTTGAGAAGGCGGTACAAGGTCAAGATGCGGTGCTCTGTGCGCTCGGAGCAGGTGGGAAGGGGACAGTTCGGACGCAGGGGACGAAAAATATCATTCGCGCGATGGAGAAAGCGGGCGTCCGGCGTTTTGTTTGTCTGTCAACCCTTGGCGTCGGAGATAGCTGGGGCAATCTCAACTTTTTATGGAAGTACATCATGTTTAAAGGGTTTTTGCGCCAAGGGTATGCAGATCATGTGAGTCAGGAGAACTACGTGAAGCAAAGTGATCTGGATTGGATCATTGTCCGGCCTGGAGGCTTCACGGATGGGAATCACACTGGCGAATATAATCACGGCTTTTCTGGTGCCGACAAGACAATTAAACTCAAAATATCCCGTGCCGATGTCGCTGATTTCATGCTAAAGCAGTTGGTAGAGGATACGTATATCCACAAGACTCCGGGCCTGTCGTATTGAGTCTATGCCCCCTTACGCAGACATAAGCAACGGAGAGAAGACTCCATCTAAGTCTGGCGGTCAGGGCGACACCCTTGATTGGCGTGAACCTGATGCAGTTGGTGAGCAAGAGTTTTTAGATGATATTTAAGAACCAACTTAACCGTGATTTCTTTGGACGAAAAACTCTGGCGCGTGTCGATTCTTTTATCCTGCCTGAAGCTTCAGATGCTCGCAATAGCCGTTTGCCCCCCTGAAACGGCGCGCTGAAGTGCTAGAACTACTATTAGCTGCCAGTAAACATACCCAACACGCTGGACTTGGGCAGGGAATTGACTTAATCTAACTATATACCTCCCGGACACTTGCAACTGGGAGGCAGCAGCAGTTTTTATGTGTGTGGAATTAATTGATACGCCGCCCGAAGCTCGTACTTTAGCCGCGGCGGCGCTCCTTACAGAAGAGGTGAATTATGCAACTACCTTTGGAAGTTACTTTTAGAAACGCGGAACGTTCTGACGCGGTAGAAGCGGCCGTGCGTGAGCGCGCCGATAAATTAAAGCAGTATTTTCAGAGGATTATATCGTGTCGCGTCACGATTGAAGTTCCCAACCGGACTCCGCAATACGACGTTCTTAATCACCGGGTCAGCATTGAGATCAGCGTTCCAGGCGACGAGTTGGTTGTGTCGCGTGAACCGACCAAGCATGACGACTTTAATGATGTGTATATTACCATAGGCGACGCATTCGACGCGGCGGAGCGCCAGCTACAGAGCTATGCCGGACGCCTTAAAGATTCACGAAAGCCCATCGATGAGCCACCGCATGCCGTCGTCAACAAGATCTTTACAGATGAGGGGTATGGCTTTTTATTGACGCCAGACGAGCGTGAAATTTATTTCCACAAAAACAGTGTATCTCATCCTGGCTTTA
>CAZDRL010000037.1:0-12883 GCA_964508035.1 uncultured Desulfuromonas sp. | reverse complement strand
CCAGACGAGCGTGAAATTTATTTCCACAAAAACAGTGTATCTCATCCTGGCTTTAGCAAGCTCAATGAGGGGGACACCGTGCGTTTTGTTGAATCACGCGGAGACAAAGGACCACAAGCCAGCCTGGTTAAGGTAACGGGGCGCTGATTGGGAAGAACAGGTGCGCACCTGATTGCCAGAATCAGGTTCTTCCAATCCCCCTAGTCTGTTCCAGACCTCTTTTGATTGAACAGGCTAGGGGGCAGATCGAAGGCGCCGCTAAAGAATGAAGGTGGTTCCGCGCCGGAGCAAATATCATGCTGCGATCTCTTAAATTAGCGCCATTCTATCCTGCTCCCAGAGCTGGTGAGAAGATTTGCTGCTAGCTTGCGGCGGGGCAACCGAAGATTTGCGCACTTTGCTTTTTTAGCAGCTCAATTTTGCCCAGCGCCAGCCACGCACTGAATTGATAAGATAGATCTGGTCTGCGTCACGCAGTTGTTCCACCGTAAGCACTTGCTCCTCAATCGTACCCTGCTCCAGCAATATCTGACGAAAGGTTCCAGCCAGCAATCCGCTATGACATGGCGGTGTTACCCACTTCCCCTCCTGATAGATAACAACATTAGCACTGGTGGTCTCGGTGATCTCATCGCGCTGATTAAACAACACTACATCATCAACCTGTGCACCGTACTCATGCCGCGCTGCTTCAAGCATATGGGTAAAGCG
This sequence comes from uncultured Desulfuromonas sp., assembly GCA_964508035.1. Lineage (GTDB taxonomy): Bacteria > Desulfobacterota > Desulfuromonadia > Desulfuromonadales > Desulfuromonadaceae > JAIVHC01. Next base: position 12,172 of record CAZDRL010000037.1, on the reverse strand, counting down.
CTGGCGCTCCTCGGTTTTATGCCGGAAGAACTCGTCAGCACTGGCTATCGGCTCCCGCGCTAAAACCAAGTGAAGCGCACGGAGCTGACCAAGGTAAGGCTGCGGGATAAACTCAAGATTCAACTGTCCAGTCGCTGCCAACAGGCACCGTATCCGCCAGCGCTGTAGCGGGTGGGCGGCAGCGGCGTTAATGAGTCGTTGGCGCACTGAATCGATCTCCAGCGGATAACCGAACCGTTGCGCCGACAAGTTTAGGCGCTGCAAATGCTGCTCCAAGAAGCGATAGCCGGTGGCAGGCTCCCACAGCAGGGTTTCAAGTAGTCGTGGCGGATCTTTTTGGACTGCCAACACTTTGGCTTTAGTTATCGTTTCGCAATACTCCTGCTGCGCATCTGAATCCCAGATAATTCCACCGCCAACGGGATACTCCGCACCGCACTGTTGCCGATCTATCAATGCTGTGCGGATAGCTACGTTAAATTGCGCGCGGCCATCTGGAGCAATAAAGCCAATTGAACCGGTATAGATTTGACGTGGCGCCGATTCAAGCTCGGCAATAATTTCCATTGTTCGCACTTTTGGCGCACCAGTTATTGAAGCACAGGGGAAAAGAGCGGTAAATAACTCAACAATCGAACAGCGGCTGCGGGCTTGTACCCGAGTTGTCATTTGCCACAGCGTTGGATAGGCCTCCACTTGAAACAGCTGATCGACATGAACTGACCCTATCTCGGCGATACGCCCAAGATCATTGCGCAGCATATCCACAATCATTAAATTCTCAGCCCGATTTTTTGGGCAATGGGCTAATTCAGCGCGGAAGCGCAAATCAGCTATGTGGTCAGCGCCGCGCGGTGCCGTGCCCTTCATCGGTCGCGTAGTAATCAAATCCTCTATACGGGAAAAAAACAGTTCTGGTGAAGCTGAACAGATTGCAAAACGCCCAAGATCGATAAAAGCCCCATATTTACCTTGCTGCGCATGTTGCAGCGCCAAAAAGAGTGCCCACGCATCGACATCGGCATCAAGAGTGGCGTCGAGAGGATAGGTGTAATTAGCTTGATAGGTATCGCCCTGGGAGATGTACTGTTTAATCGCCGCAATCGCCTTAAGATAATTATTTTTATCGTAGCGCGGCTGCCAGTTAAGCGGCGCTGAAGTTGGCTTAACCAGCGGCAAACCAACAACAGTCGCGGTTGCATACAACCCAAACCACAGCAACGGCAATGCACCGCCAACACGGGTCACCAGGCGTGAATCAAAGGCCGCTGAAGCCTGATAGCCAACATACCCCGCAGCGTATAAGCCATGGTTACGCGTCATAACTTCAACGTGGCGTAACCCTTCAACCACCTCTTCTACCGTTGTCGCAACAACAATCTCCACGGGCGTTTCAAACGTTAGCCATTGGCTACGTTCAGCATCATGAATGACAAGAACGGGATCGCTATCAAGCATCTATATTTCACCTTGATCGATTAAAATAAAAATGGTCTCAATTACATCTGCGAAACTTACCGCATCTGAGGCGATCGTGCTATCACTCAGTTGCTCAGGATCGGGCCAAGCCATCTACAAGATTCGATGGTAGACCTCTCCGGTGTGTCGATAAAGTTTACACAGGCTTAGGGCTTTGCTTTCTATTTTTATAAGCATGTGAACTAATAAGGAATATTTTGTTGGCACGTAGATTGCTGTGCGCTTTATATATATCGCTTATTTAAGTTAACAGAGCACAGTATTGCTGTTGGATTCCATTTCTTGGTCTTTTGGGGGGCGGCATGAAAAAAATTATAGCCAGTGCAGTCATGTTGTTTTTGGCCGTGACCTGTAGCACTGCTTGGGCAATTCCTCTGGCAACAGTGGGTGGAATTGATACGCTGTTGAAAGCCACAAATCTTAAAAACTCAGGGGACAGTACGGTGCTCAGCTGGGTAGAGGATACTGTTGGGCTTGGTATTTCTTACAGCTCTACAGCAGGAAAGATTGAAGGCAATGCAAGCTGGGTTGAGGTTGATGATAGCCCAGGCGTATATGCCATGCCTCTGGCGGAGGATTTTGCGTATTTTCTTGTTAAAACGGGGAAAAATGAAGGAAGTCCCTACAGTTATTTCCTCTTTGAAAATGGAGCAGGACTCTCTTGGGCTGTTGTAGATCTCAACGCACAGGGGATAAAGAATATTGGCAAGATCAGCCATATCAGCCAGTTCGCGCAAATTGATAACGGTACTACGCCAGTGCCTGAACCATCAACAATACTCCTCCTCGGTGGTGGTCTCTTAGCTCTTTGCTGGTATGGGCGGAAACGTAAGCGCGCATAACAACTGTAAAAAATACTGACACAAAAAAGCGGAGCCAGAAATGGCTCCGCTTTTTTATTGATATCAACACCTCTGTGCCCCTACTGCGCCGCTTACGCTCTGTTCTCCCTGTAAAGGGAAAGCCCCTGGGTGTCTGTTTTGTCGGGCACCGCCGCATCCTCTCACAGGGACTTGCCTAAATGAAAACCTAACCTCAGCCGGGAGATTTTGCGCAAGGGCAGGGCTTCGGTCGACAGAATTCGACGCCACAGTATACCCTCCAGACTAGCAAAGAGGGCTCACATTGATCGGAGGTGGGTGGCACGGTACCCGCAGAGGTGTCGAATCGACGCTCCTACCCACCTTTTGCACCTTGGTGGCGCAGGTTCTCGAATTGTGAGTTTACAATGTATGTGAAATACGCTATCGGTGTAACCAATTTCAAAAACACTAGTGGTGCAGGTGGTTGTTGGAAGATTTTGTGCAAAAGTTGGCGTCCTCAAAATAGCATTTTTATGCAAGGAAAAACCGATGCAGAGCAAATTGACACAGCAACAGATTAGCCATGCCATTGCGTTTCACGGGCATGAATGTCTTGGCCTTTGGATTGGCTTGCGTGCCGCGGAGCTGTGCCTGGAGCAATTAGGCCACAATGATCATGAGCCCCTTACTGTTGTGACGGAAACAGATATGTGCGGGGTGGATGCCATTCAGGTCCTGACCGGGTGTACTTTTGGCAAAGGAAACCTTATTCACAGAGATTACGGGAAAAATGCATTTTCCTTTTATCGCCAGCGCGATGGAAAAGGTCTGCGGGCTGTTTTACGCCCGCAGGCCACGGGTGGCGCCGGGGCGCAACTACGCCTGCTTACCCAAAAGATTGTTGCGGGTCAGGCAACGGATGCAGAAGAACAACAAGCCGCTGAACTGAAGGAAAAGGCCAAAGCGCATCTGCTTAATCTATCCATGGCAGAGTTGTTTGAAGTAACCGCAGCATTCCACCCGCCCCGTGCGGCGAAAATCCTCGACAGCCTGATCTGCGCCGCGTGCGGTGAGTCTACTATGGAATCTCGCGCTCGGCTTTTCAGTGGTGGTGTATACTGCATCCCATGCTTTAAAAAAGTTGATCAGAAGCGTTGACGGCGGGGTGTACGCCGCGCTGGGGATTCTTACACCCATCTTTAAGCATACGCAGCGCCACAGAGAAAAAAACATAGAGAAAACAACAAATTCACGGAGTAATAGCAGCGCGGATGATAAAGACCAGGTCCATCTTTTTGCGTGTATCCATTTTTTTTCTGATTTCGACGGCTATTAACATATCTACGCCAGTGGCAGCCCAAGAGTTAGAGATCCGCATCGCGGACAGCAAGGGCGACTGGGGAGCTCCCAACCCTTTTCATCACTACCCGCGCGGGCCCGGCTATGTGCGGATGAGCTGGATTTTCGATACCCTGATATGGAAAGATCAAAGTGGATATATCCCCGCTCTTGCCACAAAATGGCTGTATGACCCGGAGCGGATGGTCTTTTGTTTTCACCTGAACCCTAGAGCCAAGTGGCACGATAATACCCCTCTTACAGCCGCTGACGTAGTTTTTACCCTCGCTTATTTTAAAAAGCATCCGTACCACTGGATCTCCACCGCTCCTATTAAAACTGCGAAGGCCCTGAATCCCCACAGCGTCGAAATCCATTTAGCAACGCCCTATGCCTCTTTTCTCTCGGATATCGGTGGTTCCATGCCGATACTGCCCAGACATATATGGGAAAATGTGAAAGAGCCGCACTCTTTCAGTGCTCCCGAAGCCTTTATTGGCAGCGGTCCCTATCGCTTTGTCGATTTCAACAAGGCGCAGGGAAGTTATCTTTTTAAAGCTTTTGCTGACTATTACCAGGGCAGACCGAAAGCAGACCGACTCATTTACTTTCGCTCAGGGCGGCCGCTGGTCTCGCTCTCCACCCGTCAGGCCGATTTATGCTCTATTGATGCCGACATGGCGCAATCCCTTGAAAATAATGGCTTTGTTGTGATTCGCAACGAACGGGGTGTGAATCGAAAGCTGATGCTCAACCATAGAAAAGCCCCATTCAACCAAAAGAATTTCCGCCAGGCCCTGGCTCTTGCCATAGACCGCCAGGAAATTATCGCTAAATCTCAGCGCGGCTTTGGAACGCCGGCCTCGTACGGTCTTCTCTCTATAGATCATCCTATGTATAATCCCGATACCCCTGTGTATCACTTCAATCTCAGTGAAGCGCGCCGTCTTCTTGAAACCCTAGGCTATCAGCGCGCCACTGACGGATTTTATCACAGAGAGGGGCAGCCTCTGGAAGTCCAACTTTTATCGTCCAGTTTCAGCGCGACGGGGCAAGGCGCGCCCGACAGGGACGCCCAAGTGATCAAGAAACAGCTCGAAAACTTAGGTATTCGGGTAGAACACATTGCGCTGGAGCAGGCAACCGCCGACAGTAAAATCCAGAATTGGGAGTTCGATTTAGCCGTTTCAGGGCATGGCGGACTTTGTGGCGATGCAAAAATCCTCAATGAAATGATTGCGTCCAGCTATGGCGCAGGCTCGGTCAACAGTGCGCGGTATGATGAAAACCCGGAATTGAACCAGTTGCTGGAGATGCAGATGCGGGAGATGGATAAAAATGCGCGAACGAAAATAGTTTATAGAATTCAGGAACTCTACGCCGAAGAGTTACCGGCCATCTCCTTGTATTATCCTTTCTCCCTGTCTGCATACAATCCGCATAAGGGGATTGACTGGTTTTACACAAAGGGGGGGATCGGGAAGGGGATCCCTATTGCGCAGAACAAAATGTCCCTGATCAGACCCTAATCAGAGAATATGCCTGCAACTCCAAGAAAATATATTATTTTAGCCTATCTGTTGGCGGGGTTGATTTTGATTGTTGCCAGTTACAGCCTACCACTATGGCTGCCGGGTGACTTTGTTACTGCCGCGTATTCTGGCTCCGAGATAACCCTGACTGTGGCGCAGGCGCAGGAGCTGCACGCATTCTATGCGCATGATCAGAGTTTGCGCAGCTATATGGCGGATGTGTTTACCCTCAAATGGGGTTACTCCTATGTTTTTCAGGTCCCCATCTCTGAGCTTATCCTTGAAGCGCTTCCGTGGACGCTTGTGCTCATGGGGAGCGCTCATGTGCTTGCCACCGTTGTCGGTTTTATTGCGGGGGTGGAGATGGCGTGGCGCCGTGGCCGTCTGGTTGAAAAGTTGGGAGTTGGAGGTGCAACCGTGATGGCGGGAGTTCCAGAGCTTGGCGTTGGGGTGATATTATTACTTGTTTTTTCCCTCCACCTGGGCTGGTTTCCCGCGGCAGGGGGTAAAACCGTTTATGCTGATTATGCCGGATGTGCCCAGCTTCTCGACTTAGGTCGCCACCTGATCTTGCCACTCACCACCCTTTTTCTGGCCTATCTCCCCGCTAATTTCTTCCTCACGCGTGGAAGCATGGTTCTTATCCTCGGGCAGCAGTTTCTCGAAACTGCCAGAGTCAAAGGGCTGCCTCCAATCCGCATTCGCTACGCGCACGCTGCGCGCAATGCTCTGCTTCCTCTGGCCACCCATTTCGGGATGCGCTTCGCTTTTATGGTCACCGGTGCTGTTGTGGTGGAAACCATTTTTGCCTATCCGGGGGTGGGCGCTCTTCTGTTTAACGCCATCACGCTGCGGGATTTGCCATTAATCCAGGCAATTGTTCTTTTTTCCTCTCTGGCTGTTTTGGCTGTTAATTTGTGCCTCGAATTTATTTATGCTTTCCTCGATCCGCGGGTCAAATATGTCTCCTGATGTCTGGAAAAAACTCACTTCGGATCCTTTGTTTATCCTTGGCGCTGCTCTTTTCGCTATTATGGCGTTTCTCCTCGTGGGCGGATCCTGGCTTGGTGTACACGACCCGCACGATATGAGCTTTGCCCCTCTTAGCTCTCCGTCGCTACAACATTGGCTGGGGGTTAACGATGGTGGAATGGATATTTTTGCCGAACTGCTCGCAGGGATAAAAAACACGCTGGTGTTCAGCCTTCTGGCCGGCCTTACCTCCCTTTTGCTTGGAGTGGTTATCGGTATGCTTTGCGCGTGGGTCGGGGGCTTGACCGATCAACTTCTGATGCGTTTTTCCGACATTCTGCTGGCTATCCCCTCTATCATGCTCCTGATTCTGGTCGCGGCTTTTTTTCGTGTGTCAGCGCCGGTTTTAGGACTGATCCTGGCCGCAATGACCTGGCCGACCACGGCGAAGATAGTCCGCGCTCAGGCGTTGGTTATCAGGAAAAGTCTTCATATCCAGGCTGCCAGGCACATGGGGGCGTCTGGCTTTTACATTATCAGGCGCCACATGCTGCCCGAACTGTTTCCTGTATATCTTGTCGGTTTTGCTTCGAAACTTCGCATGGCGATCTCCATGGAAACAACCCTGAGTTTTCTCGGCTTATTCGATCCAGCGCGAAAATCTCTTGGGATGATGATTAATTACGCGCTTAAATATTATTATCTGGATATCTGGTGGAATTGGTTTCTTCCACCTGTTCTTTGTCTAACCATGTTGATTATGGCGACCACCTTGATCTCTTTGAGTATGGAAAGGGTGTTTGATCCAAGATTGGGGGGATTTGTTGAAGCTGGTAGTAGATAGGTTGAGTGTAACCTACGCGCTGAACAGACATAAGCTTCTTGCTCTTGATGGGGTTGGATTAACTTTGGCGCCGGGACAGATTACGGCGGTGGTAGGAGAGTCAGGCTCAGGGAAGACAACACTTGCCAAGGCCATTGTGGGGGTGCTTCCACCTTATGCCCAAACAACAGGGAGTATAAAGCTGGATGAGCTGGAAATTACGGGTGCCAGCGAAGCAACGTTGGCTGAAGTCCGCTGGGCGAGTGTTGCGATGCTGTCTCAAAATGGTGGCGCTAGCTTAAATCCCGTTTATCGAATAATCGACCAGCTTGCTGAGCCGCTCATTCATCATAAGAAGATGAAGAAAAGATCCGCTAGAGAGGCAGCGGAAAAGGTGTTGATGCAAATGGGGCTCGACCCTGGCTTGGGGTATCGATTCCCCCACGAACTCAGCGGTGGAGAGATCCAGCGTGTGCTGCTGGGGATGGTTTTTATTTTGGATCCCGAGGTGGTGGTTCTGGATGAGCCCACCGCCGCGCTTGACAGTGTCACTAAAGCTTTTGTGAGTCGGGTTCTTCTCGCGGCGCGCGCCAGCGGCAAGGCGATTTTGCTGATCACCCATGATCTGGAGTTGGCGCGGAGAGTTGCTGATGCGGTGGTTGTCCTCTATCTCGGGCAGGTGATGGAGGTTCTGCCGGCACCGGATCTTTTTCGCCAGCCGCGCCACCCTTACACGTTAGCCTTCAGCCGCTCCTTCCCCAGCATGGAGACCCACCGCGACCTGGGAGGGATCAGAGGAGACGCTTTCTTTCGTATTCTGCATAATCATCCAAAGGATGAGTCCTGTGCGCATACGCACACCCATGTTGTTGGCACAGCAACACTCCCTGAAAACGGCCATTCCCCCGCTAGGGGCTGTCTCTTTCACCCCCGCTGTACCCAGGCGGTGCCAGAGTGCAGGGTGAAATCTGTCGCGTTGGAAAAAGGAGCAAAGCATCAGGTGCGGTGTCTGCGAGGGGGGATTGCCACGGCGCTGCGGATCGAAGGGGTGAGTAAAAGTTACGGCGCTGTCACGGCTCTGGCTCCGCTCACTCTTTCTTTACGCTGCGGTGAGATTCTCTGCCTGGTTGGAGAGAGTGGGTCAGGAAAATCGACCTTGGCTCTGATTGCCGCGGGGGTGTTAAAACCCGACCAAGGTCGCCGGATATTTGAAGGGCGGGATATGGATCAGCCCACCGCCGCCGCTCATCTTTCCCTGACAGAGGGGATAGGTGTTGTCCAGCAGAATCCAATGCAAGCAGTAAGCCACAGGTTAACGGTGTTCGACATTGTGGAAGAGCCGCTGCGGATCAAAAAAAAGAGCGTCAGTAAAGAGATGGTCCGGCATCGCGTCATTGCGGCGCTCCAGGATGTCCACCTGCCCACGGAGCCCGCATTTCTAACGCGGTATCCCCACGAACTCAATATGGGCACGGTGCAACGTGTGTGTATGGCGCGCGCGCTAGTGACAAAACCTCGCTTCCTGGTAGCCGACGAGCCTACCAGCGCGCTGGACCCTAGTGTCCAGGCTAAAGTTCTCAAAATGCTCCTTGATTTGCAGACAAAAAAAGGTCTTACCATGCTCTTTGTCACGCACGATATCGGCTTGGCCCGCAAAGTAGGGGATCATATTGCTGTGATGCAGGCTGGAAACCTGGTTGAGACAGGGCCAGCCGCAGAGGTGCTGAACAGTCCGCTCCACCCTTATACCGAGTTCCTTCTTCAAAGCGCTGCGGGAGATACCGAGAGCCATTTTCACAGCTGCGACCAAGCGGTGCAAAATGGCTGTTCGTTTGCGCTGGCATGCCGATATGCCGACTCGGTCTGCTTTTCCCAGGCGTCTGATGTTTCAACCTCTGCAGCAGGGCGCCATGCGGCAACCTGCGTCAAAGCGCACCGGAAAAGGCACTGAAACTCAGAAGGAAGCCGTGGTGCAAACGGTTGTTTCCTTTTGATTTTATTTAAGGAAGGGCTCTGCAAGCCGGTTGGTGGGGTCAATCACGGAGCTGGCTGCTGTTTGGGATATTCTATGCTCTTTGGCGCGGCAGGATATGTTTGCCTGTGCTGGTGGAGTTACCATTAGCGGTTTCGCCAGAACATCCCCTGTTGTGTGCTTTACCAAAAAAGGTTCCAGCTGAGACTGAGATCGGTTGCGTACTGTTTGAAGATTCTCTCGCGGGAGAGATGTAGAATTACACTGCTGTTTGTTCCGGTAATCAGGGTTTGATCTACGCTTACCCTGGTGCTTTGATGTGAGTCGCCCACTTCGTGCCAGATATGCCGCAGCGCGACGTGGGCTTTCCAGCGCTCTCCTCCGTTCAGCAATGTTCCGACTGAACCACCGCCGCCGAGTGAAAAGCTGTCCCTAAACCGTCCGGAGACCAGAAGCTCCGCATCCGCCATGGCATAAGCAAGGGCCCAGTCGTTGCCATAGCAAAAGCCCCCACCCGGGGTGAGTTCGTAAACCAAGTGATTATCCCCGTCGGCAAAAAGGCGCTGTACCAGTCCGGTTCTCACTTTCCACGACACAGGTTTGAAAAAACGGCTGCGCGGTGATAAAGACACAATGTCAATCATATTGAGATTGTGGAGCTCCACCTTGTGGTCGTTGGGGTAGTAGCGCAACACGAGGTCAGCAAAATCGATCTGTGAGCCCCTTACGTAACCAGCATCTGAATCGAGAAGATTGTGGTAGGCGGGGCGGATTTTTATCTGCTGATAAAAGCGGTTGTCCCAGAAACCAGCGCCCAGGCTGAAGCGGTTTGAACCGTGTCCAGCGTCAGGACGTTGCGGCTCGCTCCAATCTGGTTCTTTGCTCGGAGGTCCTAAAAGACTGCGCTCCCTAAGTAGGGATAGATAGCGGGTACGGTACTCTTCCTGTGTGAGTTGTTTTTTAAAGTAGCTGAATTCCACCGATTCCGTGGCCAGGTCGAGCACCCGGATTTGTGCTTCCCGGCTCAAACCAGCATGCGGAAGCTGTGCGGGTGGAAGGCTGCCGTCCAAAACCTGCAGCGTGGTTTTCTGTTCACTAACACTCATCTGTGCAGCAATACGTACGATACGGGTCGCTTTTGATGGGCGGTAATTACTTGACTCGATCACCCCTGCCTCACGTATGATCCGCACCGTATCGATGGGGATGACCCAAGGGCGACAGCGGTCGGTCAGGTGCAGTGAGGGGCGCGCCGCTTCAAGAAGAAAGAGCAACTGGTAGGCGCAGTTTTCGTCGAAGAAGAAGTAGTCCGAATATATCTCCCGCAGTTCCCAGATGTGCAGAAACATGCGTCTTGTCTCTGCGCCGTTCAGATTCAGTTGATATTCCCACACGTCGCGCCTTTCCAGGTCGGCGTATTCTCTGAGTTTCTGATAATAGGGGAGAATCGAAAAATACCCCGGATAAAGGCCGAAGATCCCTTTTACGGCGAAGGCAAACCCATTGGTTTCGTTGGTAAAAGCCGAGTAATTGACGGCATAGGAAAGCAGTTTGCTTTTGTACGGACCCTCGATATTAATCAGGGTATGCCCAAACATAGAGGCTGGACTGTTGTTGTTGGTGCCCGGAAAGATCAATGTTGCCGAGCGCGGATCAACCTCGGTATAGGCGTGCATCAGTTCTGCGCAGGCCGGTATCGGCATAGACGGGGTGTCAAGGCCAAGTTTTTCGCTTAACCACTCGAACCGGGCAGGGAAACGGCACTGAACCAAGCGTTCGTCGGACTCTGGCTGCGCAAAAAAAGCACGGAGTGTCGCTTCGAGCTCACTTTCGGGGTCATGCTTGCCTGTAGCGGATAAAAAGAAGTCAGGATCATCAATGAGGCTGGTTTCTCCCCTGAATGTGGTGCGGTAATGCAGGAGGGTGTGCCAGTAGCGATCCGAGTGGAGTTCCAGCGCCCGAGCACGCTCCAAAAGCAGCGCCAGAGGGGGCGTTCCCTCTGCAAATGCGGGCGCAGTCGCCCCCAGCACGCATAAAAAAAGGGCAAAGCCCGAAAAAAACAGTTTTTCAGGCTTGCCCAATAAAAAAAATGATGGAATTTTTGTAAAGATTAGAAACATTAACCCGAGATGGTGATAATGCGGTCTAGAACTGCGGCATAGTTTTCTTCCCCAGTGTCGAAAATAACGCTGAAGTTATCCTGAAGACGGGTGTAAAGGAGAGCTCTTTCAGCGGCAGGAACCTCGAGCAACTCGGCCAAAGTGGCGAGGCTTTCACCGCCGCCAAAAGCGATGTCGCGCGCGAGGATGTCGAGGTTGTCACGGGTAAATGCAAGGGCGCGATCGTTCTTTAAGATATTGGCAGGCTGCTCGCAGCCTAAGGTTCCAGAAGAGATGCCGAACGTCTGATTACCGAAGGTGCCGTTGGTGGTGGCCTGAAGCGACTGCGAGATCACCGAGCCGTCGGCGTTCCCATCCCAGAGCATGGTTCCAAGACCACACCCGGTGTTTTTAGCCGCTTGTTGCGCAAATACCGGGCTAGCCACCAATACACACAGCGACAGGAAAACTAAACATAATTTTTTCATACAGCACACTCCTCTTCTTTGATTGTTGTTATTTCACCAATTAAACATTAGCCTAATAAAACTCAATAACATCCTCTTGTCAAGTTGCTTGATGGGTGGAAAAGTCAGGCAATTAAAAGTTAAGGATAGATATCCCTTTGGGTTGCCTTTGCAAAGCGAATTCAGGAAATTAAAAAATGACGAGGATATTGATTGTTGTTCAGCGCTATTGGCAAATTATCACCGTGCTGACCCTTGTGGCGATTACTGGATTGTCACTATGGCCAGTTGAAACTCTGCCTGCGGTGCCTGGCAGCGACAAAACACACCATTTCATCGCCTACGCGGCGCTGATGTTTCCGGTTGCGGTGCGCCAACCGCGTTACTGGCTGATGCTCGGCATGTTCTTTGTAGTCTGGAGCGGAATGATTGAATTGATACAGCCGTATGTGAACCGTTACGCCGAATGGGAGGATCTGTTCGCAAATACGGGTGGAGTTATCATTGGTCTTTTAGTGGGAGTATGGATAAAAGCGCGGTGTAAAGTGTGAAACGACCCGGAACTTGTGTCGCGCAGCACTAAGTCGCGCAAGACTGCAGTTGACTTAGATTTTGAGCCCCTTTATGTATAACTCCTTTTTTATCCATTTTTTTGACAGACGATCACATGCTTATTTTTACGCCGGT
>CAZDRL010000036.1:0-20235 GCA_964508035.1 uncultured Desulfuromonas sp. | reverse complement strand
TTGACCTCCTGCGCCATCTGATATGCGGTGAGGTCGAGATCCTCCTTCAGGGAGGGGACCAGTTCGTCACGCACTTCTATCAGACCCGCGAACTTACCGCCGAGATTTTTCCCCTGCACGGCAAAGCTTGCCCCACCAATGTTGAGCTGCAGATCGAGGTCGTTGCCTTTTTCCACCGCTTGCAGTTGAAGTGCAGTACTGCTTTGCACCAGAGGAAGGCCGCCAGGGAGCTGAACGTTAACTGCCCCGCTTGGCTCTTCAAACGACTGCACCCCAAGGTCATAGGTGAGCTCTTGCAACAGCACATCGCGCCGATCGCGGAAGGTGTTGGCGCTTTGCCCTGTGCCTGACTCCACGTTTTGGATTCTTTTGTTAAGATCGGCAATCTGGTTGAGTTTCAGATTTACTGAGTCAATTTCGGATTTAATGGTGGAGTTGATATTGTTTCTGACATTATCTAAATCGCGCGAGATGTTATTGAACTCCGCGGCGAGAATCTCTCCGCGCTGGATTACCATATCCCGTTCCACCTGCCCACTGGGGTTGGTGGAAAGCTCCTGCCAGGAGTCAAAGAAACGGTCAATTTCGGTAGCGAGATTTTCGTCCCCGACACCAAAAACCCGCTCCAGTTCTGCCAAAGGGGTGGCCTTAGCATCTTCCGAACCGAGGAGCTGGTTTTTATCCAGCAACTGCTCATTGATGAACATGTCGTAATCGCGCTCGACACCAGAGATCTTTACCCCTTGACCGACAAAAAAATTGCCGAAGTTCAAGGATGGATAATCGCTGAAAATGGGGCTCTGGCGCGAATACCCTTCTGTATTGACGTTGGAGATATTGTTACCGGTAATCTCCAGCGCTTTCTGATTGGTGAACATGCTGGTCTTGCCAGCATTGAGTGCGGCGGCTAAACCCATTAGATCCTCCCGGACAGAAGGCGTCCGCCCGCGGCGCTGCTAACTTCGGTGCCACTGGGGTTGTAGGCATTCGGCGCAGATTTCCGTCCAAAAAACGCCATAGATTCGCGGATCCAGTTGAGCGCGGACCACAGCAAATAGGCGTTACGTCTATTTTCGAAGCGGATTTTGTCCGCTAGTTCTTTATCGGCCTCGGTTAAGGCGATCTCTTCAGTGAGTTGTAACTCTTGCATCAACGCCTCTTTGGCGCTGACAATCTCTTGCAACTCATCGATGCGCAGATCGCGCGCACACTCGCGCTCACGGATCACAAGGGCGTAGAGCTGCTTGAGTTGTTCACTGAGATTGGTGTTCATAGGTTACGCTCCTGCGCTAAAAACTGCACCAGACTCCCGGCTACCTTTTTCAGATCAGGCTGATAGGAGCCTTCCGCCACCTGTTGCTTGAGTTCTGCTACACGCGCACTCCGTTCTACATCGTCAAGCGGAGTTGGAGCCTCAGCTGAAGCTGCGCCCTCAAGCACCGGTGGGCGTAACCCCTCAATCCCTGTGGTTGTGGGTGGGGCTACAATCGCGCCACTTTTTGATGCCTGCTGCAGTACAGAAGAGAAGCTCACCTTATCTTCGTTATGCCCCTGCTTGGCTTCCGCCCCTTCGGTTTTAGCCTGGGTGCGTTTCACCTGGGTCGGCTGTAGCAGCCCTTTATCTCCTTGGATTTTCATATCCATACCATCACCTTTTTCAGTAGCATTTAAGTTCAGCTTGCACATGTAGCGGGGTTAACCCCGAGACACGAATAAATTTATTTTTATATGTATACTCTGCTCTTCGACCTTTAGTGGAGAAACATTTAGTTTTAAATATGCTATGCCCCCACATTGTGACCCAATCTCGGAACGGCTCAAACACAGCTGCAGCGCTATTCTGCTTTAGCTGGCGCCGCCTCCCCTTCCAGTTTCGCAACTTGCCGGTAGATATCTTCCCCCAGCCCCATGCTCTGGCGGTGTGCAAGTTCTTGCGCAATGCGCCCATCGAGCATATCGCGGTAGATCAACTGCGCGTTGCTGACTTCAAAAACTCCCTCTGGGGGCTCTTCTGAACGCATCGATTTGAACATCATCTGCACCATGATAGCCTCAAACTCTGCCGCGGCGCTGCGAACTCCATCATCTTTAGCGCCACCGCCTGTGGAAGTGAAGCTTTCACTTTGGTTCATGTACATACGTGGGTCTACATGCAGATTCATATTTTATCCTGTGGCTGAAGGTACAAGAACAGGTCAGTTTATTCGACAGTTTATCCTCTAGTACAGGTATCGGCAGGAGGGAGGGGAAAGTTTACCCGTTAGCGTTATTAGCTCCAACGTCATTGCGCAGCAAGGAACCGGGGTGTGTTTCGTGCCACACCACATCCTACCGCGGAGATGGGAGGCAAGATCCAAAAAAGACACAACAGGGGCAGACCTCTCAGTCTGCCCCTGTTGTGTTAGGTTTCGGGTGAAATTATGCGCGGAGCAATGTTTTGGCTAGATCACCACCAGTTCGGCATGGAGGGAACCAGCGGCTTTGATTGCCTGAAAGATTGCGATCAGGTCGCGCGGGGTGGCACCGATGGCGTTAAGAGCGCGCGCTACGTCGCCGATACTGACCCCCATGGGCATCACTACCAGATTGCCTTTTTCTTCAGACATTTCCACCTGCGTAGCGGGCGCAACAACGGTTTGTCCCTCTGAGAAAGGCCCCGGTTGAGATACCTGCATCCCTTCACTGATAACGAGGTTAAGATTGGCATGCGATACTGCCACGGTAGACAGACGCACATTTTCTCCCATCACCACGGTACCGCTGCGCTCACTCACAACAATGCGTGCACCTGTATCGGGCTGAATCTCCAGATGTTCCACTGCGGCAATAAATTCAATCAACGACATTTGATCCTGCGTGGGGGCCTGCACATTGAGACTACTGCTATCCAGCGGCGCGGCAATGGGAACGCCAAAGTAGTCGTTAATCGCCTGCGCCATTCGGGTAACGGTGGTAAAGTCGGCGTCGCGCAGTTGGTAGCGCAGGTTGTGATCTTCAGGAAGACGAAACGGCACTTCGCGCTCTACACTCGCCCCATCAGGAATCCGTCCTACCGTAGGGTGGTTTTTCTGTACCTTGGCGGCTTTTCCGCCGAAGGAGAGTGCCCCTACCGCCAGCGGTCCCTGCGCTACTGCATACACCTCACCATCGGGTCCTTTAAGCGGGGTCATGAGCAACGTCCCTCCAACGAGGCTGTCGGCATCGCCGATGGATGAGACCAGCACATCGATGGAAGAGCCCGCTTTGGCAAACGGTGGCAGTTCGGCGGTCACCATCACCGCGGCAACGTTGTCTACTTTCACATCTTTGCGATCAAGGCGCATGCCGAGGCGTTCCATCATGTTAACCAGCGACTGCACGGTAAATTCTGTTTTATTACTATCGCCAGTGTCATTTAAACCTACTACCAGCCCATATCCCACAAGCTGGTTTTTACGCACTCCGGCGATGTCGGCCAGATCTTTAATCCGGCTGGCATGAGATACGCCGCCGAGCGCGGTTACAATTAGAGCCAGGGTCAGAGTCAGGGCCAGAGTGGGGGCAATGATGGAAGTGGCTCTGTACAACATGGGGCGCAATATGCGGTGTAATATTGGATGCAATACGGGGCGCAACATGGGCATATCTCCTAAAATGGACTGATGACGTCATACAGGCGGATAAACCAGCCCGGGCGCTGTTTATCATCGATCACCCCTTTGCCAGAATACATAATGTTTGCATCGAGGATATAGCGCGAGTCGATCTCATTATTGGGCGTGATATCCTGCTGGCGGATAATCCCACTGAGATTGATGAGTTGTTTTTCGTGATTCACCATTACACTTTTACTCCCGGAGATGCGCATATTCCCGTTGGGAAGCACCTCAATAACCTGGGTGGTAATAGTTGCGGTGAGGTCTTCCTCACGCGTAGTGGTGCCACTGCCCTTGAAATCGTTGGTGTACCCGGCACTGATAAGATTGGCTGGATCAATATTACTGTTGAGATTGGCAATGTTGCTCTCGAGCCCGAACAAACTTGTAATATCTGCACTCGCAGAGGTGCTGCGCCCAGTGCTGGTGGTCGCCTCTTTGCTCGCGCTGGCCTGCTCGCGAATAATAACTGTGACAATATCGCCCACCGTGGTAGCACGATTGTCCACAAACAGGCTTCCACGCCCCGTAGTCCATAATGACCCGGACGTTTGTGGCTGGGGGGCTATTATTTCAGGTTTTTCCTGGGTAATTCTCTCAATTTCCTGCTCTACGTTGCGACTTCTAGAGGCACAACCGCTCAGGACAAAGATACACATGAGCCCGACGAGCAGGTGGATATTTAGTTTGTGCATATCAAAACCTCACCTTCACCGTGTTGACACCAATCACCTCTGCGTGGATCTCCTGCAGGGATGCACTATTGCGCACCCGGATAGTTTCACCCAAACGTCCATCCTCGCTTGCACTTCCTGTCGCCTCAATACGCATCGGGCCACGTTCGGCGATAATATGCACAAAGGCCCCACGCGCAACAACTACAGGGGCGAGGAGATGACGGCGATCTATCGGGTCGCCAGCGCGGACTGCGCGCGCCAGTTCCATCCCCACCACTTCTGCAACAGAAAATACCGGCTCGCTGGGATCGTTAATGTCACTGCGTACCAGGGCCACATCCCCGGCTTGAATTTTACTCCCGCGCCGGATACGTGTATTGGCAACCACGACATCGGCGGCGGCAGACATTTTACCCCGAATATTTAAATTGTTTACCACGCGTCCATCTACGCGGTAAATCAGGGTGAGACTGCGGCTACTGAACAGATTATCCGCCGCCGGAACCACCTCTACCTGCAATTTCCCCTTAGACACTACAAACCCCTCTGGTTCAGTGTAGGGCTCAAAGTGGATATCCACAGCGGAAAACCGCTTGCGCTGTTGCGCGAGGTAGTTGGCTATGGTTGCCTGAATGTCAGCGCTGGTGATCAGCTGTCCAGCCCGAGTTATGCTCACCGCTGCGGCGCCGCTCCAACTCACACTTTCGGGGTTTACCCCAGAACGTTGCAGAGCGCGGGCAATAAAGGTGCGATCGAGGGTGCGACTGTCTCCGGCGGCGGGGGAACGCACCAGGCGGAGATCTTCAAGGTGCGGAGTTGCCGGGGTTATCCGCGCCACATCTGCCAGGATTATCTCATCACGCTCAACGCTTGCTTGCGCCGCGAGCTCCAGCTGCAGTGCATATGTGTTGGACGCACTGGCACAGCACACGCTCACCGTGAGCCAGAGAAGTACAACCTTAATCTGCGCGAAACGTAACCTTAATTTACCCATGTTAGATTAAGTTGTTGGTCATCTGCAGCATTTCGTCAGAGGTTTTAACCGATTTAGAGTTAACCTCGTACGCACGCTGTCCGGCAATCATGTTGACCATCTCCTCCATCACACTAACGTTGGAGCCTTCGAGAAAACCTTGCGCCAGAGTGCCAAATCCATCTTCGTCAGGAAACCCGAGAATTGGTGCACCAGAGGAGTCAGTTTCAGAGTACAGGTTTCGCCCTAGACTGCGCAGGCCGGACTCGTTGGTAAACATTGCCAGTTCAATCATCCCTATTTGATTTGGAGTTGATTCCCCGTCTAGAAACACATCCACTGAGCCATCTTGACCGATGGAGATGCTGGTGGTGTTTTCCGGAATCACAATCTGCGGCTCGAGCAGATACCCTTCTGAAGTTGCGAGACGCCCGTCGCCATCTTTCTTCAGCGCGCCGGAGCGGGTATATGCGGTGGTGCCGTCAGGCATATCCACCTGAAAAAAACCGCGCCCCTCGATAGCTACATCGAGTTCATTTTCGGTACCGAGCAGATCCCCAACGCTAAACACTTTTTGCACCGCCGCAGTGCGGGAGCCGAGACCAACCTGAATCCCCGTGGGGGAAACGGTGTCTGCGGAAGTGGCACTCCCAGGAGTGCGGGTGACCTGATACAAAAGCTCCTGAAAATCAGCGCGACTCTTCTTAAATCCGGCAGTATTGACGTTGGCAAGGTTGTTGGCAATGACGTCGATGTTAGTTTGCTGGGTGCTCATGCCGGTGGCGCCGGTCCAGAGTGATCTGATCATAAGGTTATCCTTTCAAAATTCCTGGCGTTAGATTTATATATGTATTGCAAGTGTTCGACTGATTGTCTAATTGTCTAAAGGGTAGCTATTTCACTGCGCTTGGCGTTGAGATCGTAGTAGTTTTTCAGCGCTTTATTGTAGGATTCATACACACGCATATTGCTCATCATCAGGGCTGCTTCTTCCATCAAGTTCACGTTGGAACGTTCAAGGCTGCCCTGCAGTACCTGACTCCCCTGCGCCGGAACTACATCTTCTGCCGCGCCCGTGAAGACGAAACGTCCGCCACTCTCGTGCGTCAGCTCTTCGAGAGGGAGATCAAATACGCCGATCTGCCCTACAATCCCCTCTTCGCCCCCCTCTTGAGACATAATCTGCCCATTTTCATCCACCTCAAAGGGCCCGGGAGGGAGAAGGAGCGCTTCATTATCGATACTCATTACTGGATTGCCAGCACCATCTACCAAATTGCCTTCAGCAGTACGACTGAACGTGCCGGTACGGGTATAGAGCATCTCTTCGCCGCGTTGCACGCGGAAAAATCCATTTCCGCTAATGGCAAAATCAAGTTCACGCGCAGTATCGGCAATAACCCCCTGCTCAAACACAATCCTCGAATCACCAATAGTGGAAAAATTGTTCCCTTTGGCGCTGCTGGTTTGGGTAGCATCGTTCAGGACTGAGGCAAAACTCATGCGCTGTTTTTTAAAACCGTTGGAGTTGATATTACTGAGGTTGTTACTGATAACATCCGCAGTATTCATGCGCGTAACCGCGCCGCTCAACACTGTATAGATTCCTGAACTCATATTTGGCACTCCGGAGGATTTTCATACATTAACAGTATTTGCCTGCCCCACATGTCGACACCTTGGGGGGATTACTTTAATCGTGTGGAAATTATTCAGCCCGGGAAGGATGCAACATCAGGCAGGTGGAGCAGGAGGAATTGCTCCTGGCACTGGCGGGTTAGCAATAGAGAAACAAAGGGGTAGGCTCCAGGTGGAGAGTGGAACTGGCGTTTGGGTGTTAAACCGGGCAGATCGTGCAGCTAAAAAGCAAAGCAGGCTAGCTAAGCATCCAGATGGGCAAGGCGGGATAAAGACATGAGCTGAGACGCTTCGGCCACGGAGATATGCAAGATTTCCGCTATCTGTTCCGCATCCATCCCCTGTTGTGCCAATGCGGCTACATGGCGATAACGATTTGGCGCGGCGCCAGAGCGCGGCGCACTTTGCAGCCGGGTGACCAGATCTTCCTGCGGCAAGGTGGCACGCGGCATCTCCTGCGCCGTGTGGGCGCGCATCTGGTGGTCTTCAAGGCGGTTTATGCGCTGGAGGGCGTGGTTCAGCTGACGTTCCGACTCAGCCAGACGCTCCTGCACGCGCTGCAGACGTTTATTGAGACGGCGCAGAATTAATCCCATGCACAACACCATAAATGCGAGCAACGCCGCCATCACATCCATCTGGGTTATCACTTGCATTACCGCTGCGCTGTTGAAATATTCCAGCATCAGAAATCCTTGTCCCGTTCCAGTTTTACTTTGAGCTTTACCAGCGCCTGACTGTGCAACTGAGAGATACGCCCTTCAGTAAGGTCCAGAACTTCGGCGATCTCCTTCTGGGTCAATTCTTCGTAGTAGTAGAGGGAGACCACTAGGCGCTCATTTTCCGATAACGTCTCTAAATGGCGTGCGATCTGGAGTGTCAGGTCATGGTCTTCTAAACACTCCTGCGCGCTCGGGGAGTCATCTTGGAGCAGATCCATAAAGCTGCGGGTCTCCTCCTGTTGATCCAGTACCTCATTCAGGCTCACACACCCCAGATGCCCCACTTGCGTCAACATTGTGCGGTATTCATCCACGCTGAGCTCAAGTTCAGCGGCGATCTCCTCCTCTTCTGGAGGGCGCCCCAGGCGATGCTCCAGCAATCTGATCGCCTTGGAGATACGCCCTTGTTTTCCGCGCAGGGAGCGGGAGAACCAATCCATCTTGCGCACCTCATCGTAGATGGCTCCGCGGATACGCCGCTCGGCAAAGGTTTTAAACATAATGCCGCGCTCAGGCTCAAAGCGAGATGCTGCATCCATCAACCCTTCCATCGCCGCGCTCATCATATCGTCACGGGTGACAAAACCCGGCACCTGACTCTTCATACGCTCAACCACCATACGCACTAAAGGCACATGTTCCCGCGCCAGATCGATGGTAGGAGAACTGGTGTTTGAATAAAATCCGTATGGTGAAGACATCTTAAGCATTGCTCCCTAGCGACAACAACCGCTTGAAGAAAAACTGCAGCGAGCCCTTGGGTTGGGTATGTCCGGTTTCGGCCACGAGTTTCCGTGCCAGTTGTTCAAACGCCTGGCTTACTTTGTTGGCGGGATACATCTCCACCATCACCTTCTGACACCGTACGGTTTCGTACATTTTGCGCTCAAACGGGATCCCGCCCATGTAGTCGATGGATATATCCAAGTAACGATTCGATACCATGGTGAGCTTACGATACACATCCAGGGCTTCGTCGGAGTGGCGCACCGAGTTAACAATCAGACTGAAAGATTTTTCGTGATACTGTGATGACAGCAGTTTCATAAGGGCGTAAGCATCAGTTATTGCTGTGGGTTCGGGGCTGGTAACTACCAGGATATCCTGCGCCGCCTGGTTGAAGTAGGTGACATTGTCAGAAATCCCCGCTTCGGTATCGATCAGCACCACATCGTAATCTCCAGGCAGAGTCTCAAGGTCGTCGAGCAAGCGCATCTTGTGCCCGGAATCGAGGCGGGTGAATTTCTGCACCCCAGAGCCTGCGGGGAGGATATGGATGCCGTAGGGACCTTCTACCAGAATTTCAGACAGGCTGTGCTGCCCGGAAAAGAAATGGTTGAGGTTATACTGCGGCGCCAGGCCAAACACTACATCAATATTGGCAAGCCCAAGGTCAGCATCAATGATCAGCACCTTTTTCCCCATCTTCCCCAGTGCCACGGCGAGATTCGACACTACTGCGGTCTTCCCTACCCCACCCTTGCCACTGGTGACGGACAACACCCGTGCAGCACGATTGCTTCCTGCATTCATGCGGGGGCTGTCATTTAGATGGTCACTCATAGACCGCAGCGTTCCGGCCTGATCAGCGTGCTCAGACGATACATTGCTCATCAATTTTATCCTTCACTACTTCCGAGAACCAAGTCTCCGACATGTTCCGGGGTGAGCAGAACAATGTCCTCGGGAACTTTTTGCCCATTGGTCACATACGATAAGGGGCAATTATGGCGTACGTGGATATTCAGCAACACTCCAGCGCTTTCACACTCGTCGAGCTTCGTCAGCAGCAGGCTGCGAGGTTCGAGAACGCTAAAACGCTTGTATATTTCGTATAAATCTCGATCGCGGGTAGTGGCAGAAAGAACCAAGTGGGCTTCAATACGTGGATCGACTGCGAGAAACGCTTCCAGATCATCCAGGCTCACGCTATCGCGCGGACTGCGACCGGCGGTGTCAATGAGGACGAGGTCTTTGTTCTGGTGCCGTTCTAGAACCTGCTGCAGATGTTCGGGGCGCACCACCACTTCGACCGGCAGATTCATGATTTCACCGTACACCTTCAACTGCTCCACCGCAGCAATGCGGTAGGTGTCGATGGTGATAAGAGCCACCTTCTTCCCCCCCGCAAGCAGATATGCTGCTGCAAGTTTAGCGATGGTGGTGGTTTTTCCTACACCGGTGGGTCCAATCAAGGCTATCCGGCGTTGCTCCCCCTCCTGCTGCGGAAAAATTGGACCATGGGTCTGCACCAGATCAGCTATAGTAGCGCGCAAAAAGGTGTGCAACTGCTCTTTGTCTGCTATCTGTGCCGGAGTGAGCTGACCAGTTACGAAATGGGCGATGGTCTGCGCAGTTTCAGGTTCGACGCCATAGTCCTGCAGACTCTGCAACACCTCCCCTTCCGGCCCCAGCTCGGCGGCTGCCTTATGCCCTACCCCGGGATTAAAGCTGTGCGCTGGGGGAACGGAGATACGCGGACGTGCTAACTGCTCCAGACGCTGTGGTAGATCCTCTACCAGATCACCCACCATCTTACGCAACGATCCCAGTTCGGCACGTAGCTGCGCCACGTCGTAATCATCATTTGAGGCTTGCGGTGACACCGCCTGCGCGTAAGGCTGTGCAGGCGTGTATCCATGCGCTGGCTGTGAATGGGGCGCGACATCCGCAGCAGAGTTGATTACCGGCTGACGCCGCCATAACTGCGCATAGGTTAGTTCAGCTTCAGCACTTTCGATATGCTCTGAGAAAGCTTTCGAATTCTGGGATGCAAAAGGGGCAACATCGAGCGCATATCCATCAGGTAACGCGGAGCTGCGCTGCTGGTCGCTATCTATTTCGGCATCAGCATCAATTGCGGCAGTTACCTCGAGGACGGGCTTGCCGAACAGCCCCATTCCACCCTTACGCACCGTGCGTGACGAAAGGATAAGGGCATCAGGCCCTAGCTCTTCCTTGATCATGCGCAAGGCTGAAGACATATCTTCTGACTCAAAAACCTTAACTTGCATCCATCCTCACGGTTCCGACGGAACGCACCTGCAGGTGTGGAGCAATCTCGTTGTGTGAGATTACCGCCAAGCTGGGCAGGTAACGTTCGGTCAGTTTTTTGACATGTGGTCGAATTGTTGGCGAACACAGCAGCACCGGAGTGGTGCCGCCACTAAAGTTTTGTACCTGTTGGGCGATGGCATCCAGAATGGTCTGTGCCTGGCGTGGATCCAGTGCCAGATACGTGCCCCCATGCTCGGTGCGCTGGAGTGCCGCGCTGAAAATCTCCTCCACACGCCGTTCTAGAGTCATAACCGCCAGCATCCCATCTTGGGCATACGCAGAGCTTATCTGCCGCGCCAAGGCGCTGCGCACATGCTCGGTCAGAGCGTCTGGATCGTTCACTCCTGAGCTGTAATCTGCCATGGTCTCAAGTATGGTGCGCAAATCACGGATTGAAACCCCTTCGCGCAGTAGATTTTGCAGGACGCGCATGATGAGACCCAGACTTAAAGGCTCGGGTACGAGTTCCTCTACCAGCTTGGGATACACCTTCTTTAGGTTATCAAGCAAATTCTGTGCCTCTTGACGCCCAATCAGTTCGTGTGCGTGACGCTTTATCACCTCACTGATGTGGGTAGCCATCACCGTAGTGCAATCCACCACGGTGTAACCGGCAATTTGGGCGCGCTCTTTTTTATCTTCTGAGATCCAGAGCGCAGGCAGGCCAAAGGCGGGCTCTTTGGTTTCAATCCCTTTGATGGTCTCGGTAGCCATGCCGGGGTTCATCGCCATGTGGTGTCCCGGCAGCATCTCTGCTCCTGCTACTTTTACCCCTTTGAGAACAAGGCTATACTCGTTGGGTTTAAGCTGCAGGTTGTCTTTAATATGTACCGGCGGCACGATATAGCCAGATTCGAGAGCAAACTGCTTGCGGATGGAGCGGATCCGCGTAAGAAGCTCTCCCTCCTGTGCGGCATCTACAAAGGGGATCAAACCATACCCCACTTCAAGCTCCAGCAGATCAACGTGCAGCATCTTATCGTAATCTTCCTCTTCATCCTCCAGACGTGGACGTGCCTGTGCGCGTGCCTCCTCTTGCGCAGCCACCACTTCAAGTTCCTGCGTCTGTTGCATCCGAAAAGCGATCAAACCTAAAATAATGGACAGGGTTACAAAGGGGCCAAACGGCATCCCCGGAATGATGGCGAATGCAAGGAGAATAGCGGCAACTACCCACAATGCCTGGGGGTGGATACTGAACTGGGCTTTAAGATCGGAACCAAAATCGCTGGTGCCGGCGGTGCGCGTAACCAAAATACCCGAGGCAGTGGAGATAACCAACGCAGGGATCTGCCCCACTAATCCATCACCGACGGTGAGAATAGTGTAGTTTTGTGCCGCCTCTACCGCAGGCATCCCCTTCTGCATTACCCCGATAACAAACCCGGCGCCAATGTTGATGAGGGTTATGATTATCCCCGCAATAGCATCGCCACGCACAAACTTACTTGCACCATCCATGGCGCCAAAGAAATCTGCTTCCTTCGCAATATCGGCGCGGCGCTGTTTCGCTTCTTGGTCGTTGATAAGACCTGCATTCAAATCGGCATCAATTGCCATCTGTTTACCCGGCATGGCATCGAGGGTAAAGCGCGCAGAAACCTCGGCCACACGCCCGGCACCTTTGGTGATAACCATAAAGTTGATAACCACCAGGATAACGAAGATAACAATACCCACGACATAGTTACCCCCAACCACAAACTGCCCAAACGACATGATGACTGCGCCTGCAGCTGAAGGACCGGTATCACCATGCAGGAGGATCAACCGCGTGGACGCCACATTAAGGGAAAGGCGAAACAATGTGGTGGCAAGCAGCACCGCGGGGAAGATGGCAAACTCCACCGAGCGCGACATGTAGAGGCTCATAACCAGAATAAGGAGCGCGATGGTGATGTTCAGAGAGAGAAAAATATCCAGCAATATAGCCGGTAGCGGGATGATCATCAGCATCAGGATCGAAACTAGAGCCAGAGCCGCCATCACATCGCTGCGTACCAGCAGGTTCACCCATTTATTTTGTGTAATTATCTCGAACATCAGTCAACTACCAGATATTTGTGGAAGGTCCTTTTGCAAAGAGATCTTCCACAATGGCTAAGAGGAGCACCAAGGCAAAGCGCGCGGCTGTTATCCTGTATGGCTTAAACATGTAACTAGACGGTACTATAGGTAACCCCGCCAACATAGCGGCTAGTTACCTTTGGGTCGTCATCAACGCTTGAGGGTGTAAACATAGGCGAGTATCTCTGCAACCGCCTTAAACATCGATTCGGGGATGGCGTCACCTATTTCCACCCCATAGAGCGCACGCGCCACTGCCACGTTCTCTACCAGAGGCACGTCGTGTGCACGCGCGATTTCACGTATTTTGAATGCCAACTCTTCCGCCCCTTTTGCAACAAGCACTGGGGCATCTGATGTTTCGTTGTCGTAGCTGATAGCGACAGAGATGTGGGTTGGGTTAGTGATAACCACATCTGCGTGCGGCACCGCCTCCAGCATGCGTCCGCGTGACATCTCCTGTTGCAGTGCACGGATACGCGACTTAAGATGGGGGTCCCCTTCACTATCTTTGAACTCCTCTTTCTGCTCCTGTTTGGTCATTTTCATCTTTTCTTCCATCTCCCACCGGACAAAGAGATAGTCGATCAGAGCGAGGAGCAGCATCACCCCGCAACACTTAAGCAGGATAGTCAGAGCGACATCCCCCACATAGGCCAGGGTGCTTATCACTTCCATATCCACAAGTTCGAGCGCGCGCTGAAACTCGTTAGCTACAGTGCTGTAGGCCACATACCCTACCACTCCCACCTTCACCAGCGATTTCAACAGCTCCACCAAAGAGCGCTTCGATACAAAGCGCGCCGCCCCTTTGATAGGGTCGAGCTTGCTGAAATCGGGAACCAGAGGTTTGCCGGTTACCAGCCAGCCAATCTGCACAAAACTGGAGAGAAACCCCACCACCAGCACCAGAAACCACAGGGGTAGAAGCAGCCCTGCGCCCTGACGCAGCACGAACAGCAACAGTTGGACTACTGATTCCGGTGTAACAAAAAAGGTGCCGGAGTTGCTCAGCAGATGCTCGATTAAGCGGGTGAGGTCGGTCCAAAAGAATTCAGCGTAAAAATACCAGAGGAGGATGGAAGAAGCCAGCAATAGCGCGGTGTTAACTTCCTTACTTTGCGCCACCTGCCCCTTTTTCCTGAAGTCGGCGCGCCGTTTATCTGTGGCCTGTTCTGTACGTTCCTGCCCCTGCTCTTCTGCCATTAGCCCCGCAGCCCTTCAAATAACCACCAAAACCGTTCCGGCAATGCGGCAAACTCCGCTTGCAACAACGATATCACAACCGCCATGGTCAGGCCGGTTATTATGAAGGCGAGCCCTATATTGATGGGAAATGATAGGAGAAACACATTGAGCTGTGGAAACACCCGCGACATGATCCCGAGAATCAGTCCTGAAAGGAGTAAGACCGCGAGCACTGGAGCACTGAAGCGCACTGCAAGCACCAGCATACCGCTCATCAGTTCAACAATATATGGAACCGCAGGACCGGAAAGATCGAGGAACCCAGGCGGGACAAGGTCGTAAGAAGCTACCAAAGTGCGCAGAAAGATGTGGTGCCCATCGATGGCGAGAAACACCAGAATCGCAAATACATTCTGGAACTGTGACATCAGGGATATCTGGCGCTGGTTCTGGGGGTCGTACACATTAGCCGCCGCAAACCCCATCTGATAGCCCACCACCGTTCCGCCAAACTCCACCGCGGTGAAAATGAGGCGCGCCACAAAGCCGATCATGGCACCGAGGATCACTTCATTCGCCATGAGAATCCCCATGGAAAGAGTGGTAAAAGCAACTCCTGAGAGGTTAATATCCACCACCGGAAACACCAGAATAGTGAGCATGATGGCCAGCGCAACCTTCGCACGCATGGGCACCATATTGGTCCCGAATACGGGCATGCTGGTGATGATAGCCGCGACGCGCGCCAGACACACCAGCATCTGTTGCACTGTTGCTACGGACACCAGAGAAAGTTCCACCTATCAGCCTCCAATCGTGCCGATAGACTGAAACACATTATTAGTAAACGAGATCATCACCTGAATAATCCACGGCGCAGCAATTATCAGTGATACCAGAACTGCAACAATTTTAGGGATAAAGGTCATGGTCTGTTCATTGATCTGGGTTGCCGCCTGAAAGATACTCACCATCAGACCAACCACCAGCCCGGACAACAACATTGGAGCTGCAACCATAAGCACCGTTCGCACTGCATTCTGGCCCAGATCAACTACAAATTCAGGGGTCAATATGTGCCTCCTTTCGCGCTATGGATACCATTGCGGCACCCCTTTCGGCTCTACGCCAAGACTAGGTAAAGCTGCGTATCAGAGAACCTACCACCAGCCCCCAGCCATCTACGAGCACAAACAGAAGGAGCTTAAACGGCAGTGAAATCATGGGGGGAGGAAGCATCATCATCCCCATTGACATTAACACTGAAGCGACAACCATATCGATCACCAGAAAAGGGACATAGATCATAAACCCGATCTGGAAGGCGCGGTTTAGCTCGGAGAGCATAAAAGCGGGGATAAGGGTGGTAGTTTTCACCTCTTCAGGTCCTAGTGGTTGGTCATCTCCAGCAATATCGATAAGAAGGGCAAGGTCTTTCTCGCGCGTCTGACCAAACATAAATTCGCGCATGGGAAGCACCGCTGCGTCGAGAGCGCTTTCCAGGGCGATCTCCCCCTGCAAGTAGGGTTGAATCGCATTGTCGTTCATGGTGCTAAACACCGGACTCATAATGAAAAACGTGAGAAACAGTGCCAGCCCAATAATTATCTGATTTGGCGGCATTTGCTGCGTTGCCATAGCCTGACGCACAAACGACAGCACCACTACAACGCGGATAAATGCGGTAGTCATCAGCAGTATCGCCGGTGCCATGGACATGATGGTAAGAACCAGCAATACCTGAATAGCGGTAGAAACCTCAGCCGGAGTGGTGGCATCTGTAACCCCAAAGGAGATAGTGGGGATCTCGATAGCCACACCAACCTGAGGCAGAAATACCAGCGCCAGAAACACAAGTGCGGTTACACTTCTGAGCACGACTTATCCTCCTGAGATTCCGCAGGTGTATCTGTGGGTGATGCAGGTTGAATGGGGGTGGATTGGGGGCTCGACGCTGCAGCGTTCTTTGAGTTTGTTCCAGCTACAAAGTATTTTTTCGCTTTGAACTGACGCTGGAGTAACTGTGCAAAAGGGCTTTTAGGCGCAACATGCGGTGCAACCGTTCCATCTGTCGCTTTGTGCACTGCCTCGGGGTCAAGGTGGGGGGCTTCCCACTCCGACAACAGACGAATCTGCTCCCCAGCCGCAGAGATAAAAAAGCGCCGCCCGTCCACCTCCACCACATACAGGGCGCGCTTAGGTCCCAAGTGGCGCACTGCGCGGACATTGATAGAATCTTGCGCCGCTGCGCCAGGCAGCCACGTACGTGACTTGCGTGCCAGAGCGTACAACAACAGAAACAGCCCTATAACCACCCCCAGCGCAGCCAGCATTTTTAAAGTCATGGGGAAAAGAGAGAGGTCGTTAGGGTCTGGGGATGCCGCAAAAGCAAACGTTGGGGCTGCGATAAAAAGTAAAACCCAAAAAATGCGCATAGAGATCAGGCCAGATTTTCTATACGTTCTGCCGGACTTACCACATCGGTGAGGCGCAGCCCGAGTTTGTCATCTACCATAACCACTTCACCCCGCGCTATCAGGCGCGAATTGACATATACATCCAGCGGCTCATTGGCCTGCTTCCCCAGTTCTACGACATATCCTTCATCCATTTGGAGCAGGTCACGCACCAACATGCGCGAACGCCCCACCTCAACCGAAACATCCAGAGGAATATCGAGCAGAAGTTCGAGGTTTTTAATATTTTCTCTACCCACTTCCTTACTTTTCTCACCCCCAGGCTTACTCTCGCCTTGGGTGGAAGTTTTCAATTCCGCCTGTTCTGCGGCTTGTTGCTGATCTTCTTCGGCCATTTATTCTCTCCTATGCAGACGATCTACGATCCGTACCGCTTTTTTGTTGTCACGCAATCCGGCAAATGCAGAAAACTTTGGCTGCCCTTCCACAAGCAGCTGCACCGTACTTTCGGGGCTGCATCCCAGCTCGATGATATCTCCTGCACGCAGGTCGAGAATCTCACGTACATTGAGTTTAACCCGCGCTAATTCCGCCGCGACTACAACTTCCATCTCTGCAACCTGCTCGGCCATGTAGTCACGCCACTGCCCCGTGGGACCCGCCATACCAAGTTCAGTCTTCAGTTTCTCCCGGATAGGGTCCAGCGAACTGTAGGGGATCGCCAGGCGCAGATTACCTTCAATCTCCTCTATTTTAACCTTAAATGTTGCCACCATCATATCTGTGTCAGACGAAACGATATTCACTAGCCGGGGGTTGGTCTCTACATGGATCAGGGAGGAGTTGAGCTGTTCAATTGGGCTGAACGCTTTGTTTAGCTCAGTGCAGGTGTCGGAAAAGATATCGCGCGACAGATTCAGCTCTATGGCAGTCAGGCTGCGCTTCGGTGGATCGGTATGCAGATCTGCTGAGCCGCCGAGGATGATCTCGATCTGACTGAAAGCGAGATTGGAATCAAAAATAAGGAGCGCGTTTTTTTTAAGCGGCTCAACTCCGATTACCCCAAAAAGCTCGTGGTTCATACACTCTTCTACCAGAGTGCCGAACTCAACCTCTTGAATGAGATCGCGCGCCACGGTCACAGTACGCTGCACCCGACTGGAGATGGAAAAGGCGAGATTGCGTGCAAAGGAGTCGAGAAGAATATCGAAGTTGGGCAGGCGAATCCCGCTCTGGGTGCGCGACTGCACGAGACTGAAGTTACTTACTTTTCTCGGTTTTACCGAAAAGTCAGCTTCTTCAACCTCCAACTCAACATCCAGAGCGCCTTCACGAACCGCAGAAAGGAGTTCGGATATCTCTTCTTTGGATAAAATCCGTTCCAATATAAACCCCTACTGCACCACAAATTCGGTAAAATATATCCCTTTGACCTTGCCTTTAGTCAGAAGCTTATTCAGACGCGCAATTATCTCTGCGCGCAGTTGAAGTTTCCCCTGCAGGTCACTGAGTTCTGCAAAGGTTTTATTTCCAATTAAGAGTAATATCGCATCCCTGATCTGAGCCATCCGCTCCATAACCTCTGCCGCGGTCGCTTCACTCTCAAGTTCCAGCGTTATCGCGGCCTTGAGGTAGCGAGTCTCATTTTTATCCAAAATATTAATGATGAAATCATCAATATTCACCATTGGACCGATAGTTGTACGCCCTTGATCATAAGCAGACCCGTCAGTTCCACCCGCCACAGAAGATCCGGAGCTGTTTACTCCCAGAAGATACGCGGCAACCCCGACTGAGAGCAGCACTACAATCACCCCTGCTACTATCAGGATCAGCCTCCCTCTTCCCCCTTTATCTTGCTTTTCCTCATCAGCCATCTACTACTCCTGCGGTGCTATTTATGTAGTTCAATTATATATGTGCAGACATAACCTTACACCATTAAAACGGCAATTGTTCGTTGGCATCAATCAGATACGGAAGTTGCTCGCGGTAATCACCAACACTTTCGAGCACAAACTCTACCCGCCGGTTTTTAGCTCGATTTTCTGGGGTATCGTTAGGCGCAATTGGGTGCTGATCGCCATATCCAACCGCAGACATCCGATCCAGCGGGAGTAGATCATTTTCCTGAAAAAAGCGCAGCACTGCGATGGAGCGCATTACCGAGAGTTCCCAGTTGCTCATATCGGAACGCAAAAAGGGGATATTATCTGTATGTCCCTCGATACGTGCCTGCAGTGGCAAAGGTGCTATCAAGCCTGCAACTTTACGCAGTACCGGATGGGATGTTTCTTTTAACCGATCAGAGCCTGGCTCAAACAAAACCGCATCGTTAATACGCAAAATAACTGCGCCACGATCTTTCACCAGCTCGATGGAGCTATCAAGGCGCAAACGGTTCATCTGCGTTACGATCCGCGTGTAGGTGCGCTGCACCAGGTCATCCTGAATCGGGGCAATTTCCACTATGGTGGGCTGGGATATCTGTTGCTGGTCTTGCCCCCCAAACACTCCAAACGCGCCGCGCAGAGAACCGGCAGCTTTTTCAAACTTGATCTGATCCATGCTCGCCATGGAAAGAAGGAGCACAAAAAAGGTCAGCAACAGGGTAACCATATCGCTATAGGTCACCATCCATTCTGGGGCGCCGGCTTTTTGTTTTTTCTGCCTCTTCTTTGCCACTAAATAATACTCCGGAAAGTCAACTACAATGAGAAGACGACTGTGTCTGTTAAACTACCTTTTATTGAAATTACTCACCCGCATACCGGGTGCAACAAAAGCGTGCAGGCGCTGCTCCATGATACGTGGGTTTTCGCCGGCAAGGATGGAGCTCATCCCCTCGGCAATGATAATTTTACACAACACCTCAGACGCGGAGCGGTACCTGAGTTTACCAGACATAGGGTTAAACAGGACATTAGCGGCTACCGCGCCATAGAAGGTGGTGAGCAATGCAACTGCCATCGCAGGGCCAATAGTAGAGGGATCATCCATGGTCTGTAACATCTGCACCAGACCGATCAGGGTACCGATCATCCCGATAGCAGGGGCATATGCGGCCATGGTGGCAAAAATCTCCGCTCCACTCTCGTGGCGCTCCTGAATATAGTCGATCTCGTGTTCGAGCATCTGTTTGAGAGATTCCGGCTCCTGCCCGTCCACCGCCATCTGCAACCCTTTAAGAAAAAACGGATCATCAATCTGCGACATTACCGACTGCAGTGAGAGGATCCCCTCTTTGCGTGCCTTGGTGGCAAACTCGATAAGTTGAGAAATAATATCAGTTGGACTTTGTTCTTTTACAAACAGGGTCTTTTTTGCGATCGCAACCGCACGAAACAACTCCTTAAACGGATAGTGCACCAGAGTGGAGCCCAGGGTACCACCCCCTACAATCATAATTGCAGCGGGATCTATAAACAAAAACAAAGATCCGCCCGTCATGATTGCGGCAATCATGAGGCCGAAGGCGGCTATTACCCCTAAAATAGTCGATAGATCCATGTGTTATACCTAGTTAACCTTGTCTGGTTGCAGTGATATGGACAGGAGCGGGAAAAACGAGTACGCAGCTACCCTACTTCACCCCAGCTCCAATTAATGCTGGGCGACACAATTATTATACATACTAACAAAATTGCCGTTACTCTACTACGAAGTGCAATAAGATTAAACACCTAAACAGCGCCTTCAAGCAGAAGTGGCGCCGGATAGGGTTGTCCGGCGCCACTTCTGAATTACTGCTGCATAAGTTCAAGCCCTCTTCTAGATCTAGCGTTTCAGATTGATCAGTTCCCCGAGAAGCTCATCGGTGGTGGTGATAATCTTGGAGTTCGCCTGAAAACCACGCTGGGT
>CAZDRL010000035.1:19758-22213 GCA_964508035.1 uncultured Desulfuromonas sp. | reverse complement strand
CAGCTATCTCCTCACCGATTTCGGGCGCCTCCGCGCCACGCTCAACGCCAGTCTGGCACGTGCCCATGCAAGTGCCTCCGACTACCAGCGCAAGCGCCAGGAATTGATCTACATAGTAGCGCAGACCTATCTCGAGGTGCTGACGCTGGAGCAACTGAAAACTGCTGCGAACTCGAGCCGCGCGAGCCTGCAAGAGCTGGAACACAATATCCAGGTCCAGCTGGAACAAGGGCGTGCTGCACACCTTGACCTGCTCAAAGCGCAGACCTCTGTGGCGCACGCCGATGCCCTGTTGAGCGAATACCGCGGCAGCTTACGTGCGCGCAAAGCGGCGCTGGCCGTTCTGTTGGGGTTAGAACCCTGGCAGCTTCCACCCCTTGATACAGATCCGGTCTTACCCGCCGTTTCAGCCGGGTTAGAGCATGCCTCAGGGGATCAACGTCCAGACTTGACTGCAGCACAACAGAAACTCCTTGCTGCCGAAGCTGCCCTCACAAGCGCCGAGCGCCGCTACCTGCCAGAGGTGCGTCTGTTTGCAAGCGCCGGTTGGTATGGCGCTGATGACTTCGGCACGGTGAGTGGCGTCACCCCAGCCGGAACCGATGGTTTTGAAGACAACTACAGCGTGGGAATCCGCGTGCAGGTGCCCCTGTTCGATGGTGGGATGCGGCGCGCCGAAGTGCGTAAAAGTGAAGCTGAAACCCGCGCCGCTACCGCGCAGATCCTTGCTCTGCAATTGATGGTATATCAGGAGCTGGAAGAAGCTAGAAGTGCTCTGGAAAGTGCAGAAGCAAGTGTGGAGGCTTACACCCGCGCACACGCAGCAGCGCGTGAGGCCTTACGGATCGAAAAGCTTAAGTATGCCAGTGGCAAAGGGGTGATTAATGACGTCCTCGACGCTGAAGCAAGTGTTCTCGAAGCCAAGGCCTCCCTGAGTCGCGCGCGCCACAGCCTTGCCAGCGCGGGGATCCAATACCGCCTCGCGTGCGGCACCCTGGATGCGCAGATAGCGCAAGAAATTTAAGCGCAGCGAAAAAGAATTATCCCTGGCACTGCATTTACCCTATATTCACATTATTTCTACCCCCCGCCCCAGCGGATAACCGTGGAGTAACAACAGATATGTGGATCACGATAACTGCAGTGCTGCTTGGGCTGCTGCTGTTGCTGTGGAGTGCGGACCGCTTTGTGGTGGGTGCAGCAGCAGCGGCGCGTCATTTTGGTATGCCGCCGCTACTCATCGGCATGGTGGTGGTAGGCTTTGGCACCTCCGCCCCAGAGATGGTGGTCTCCGCCCTCGCGGCTCTGCAGGGAAATCCCGGCATCGCCCTCGGGAATGCGTATGGCTCCAACATCACCAATATCGCCCTGATCCTCGGCTGTACTGCGCTCATCAGCCCCATTGCCGTACATTCACAGGTGCTGCGCAAAGAGCTTCCCATGGTGTGCGCAATCACCTTGCTTGCGGTGTGGCAGATCTGGGATGGGGAGATCTCCCGCCTGGATGCAATAACCCTGTTGCTGGTATTTGTAGCACTGATGGGGTGGACCATTATCCAGGGGATGCGGCGCCCCGGCGATGCGTTGGGGCTTGAAATTGCAGGGGGACTGCCCCAGCGCCCCATGCCGCTGGGGCGGGCGCTGGTGTGGCTGATAGTAGGTCTGGTGATGCTGGTGCTGAGTTCGCGCCTGCTGGTGTGGGGCGCGGTGGAGATTGCACGCAGCTTTGGGGTGAGCGATCTGATTATCGGCCTCACCATCATAGCCATCGGCACCTCCCTGCCGGAGTTGGCATCGTCGCTTATTGCCGCGCGCAAGGGAGAGCACGACATCGCCCTCGGCAATGTGTTGGGTTCAAATATGTTCAACACCCTTGCCGTAGTGGGAATTGCCGGAGTGATCCACCCCATGACTCCAGGCCCTGAAGTGCTGGAGCGCGATATGTTGGTGATGACGCTGTTGACGGTGTCTCTGTTTATCCTGGGGTATGGGTTTCGTAAGCAGCGCGGCGGGCGTATTAACCGCATCGAAGGGGCGTTGCTTCTCCTCACGTATGTGGGCTACAACCTCTATCTGGGGATGAGTGTGTTTTAGCGCGCAGTTAAAAACAAGCAGGGGCACGCTGTACCGTGCCCCTGCTTAGCGTTACTGGCATTTAATTGTCTGACGTTTGAACGCCTGCCTTATTGGAACGTATTCTTTCAGTGTACATATACAACACCGGTAGCACAAACAGGGTCAAAAGGGTTGAGGTCAACACCCCACCTATCACCACCGTGGCAAGAGGCCGCTGCACCTCAGCCCCGGCACCAGTGGAAAGCGCCATGGGGAGAAATCCGACAGCGTCGGTTACGGCGGTAGCCAGTACCGGGATGAGACGCTGGCGTGCCGCGGAGGTAACCGCTTCATATAGAGGTTTCCCCTGTGCGCTGATGGTGCGAATGGTCCCCACCAG
>CAZDRL010000035.1:17355-19658 GCA_964508035.1 uncultured Desulfuromonas sp. | reverse complement strand
TTTATCCCGGCGCCAACCTTCTCTTTCGCCTCCGCTACATACGAGGCGATGTCGCGTTCTCCGATACTCACATGCACCTTCACCAGGCGCTGCCCCCATTCGCGGCTGATGGTGGAAGGGCGTTCCACCACGCGCAACGTGGCAAGATCGTGCAAGGGCACCAATGCGCCCCCCGCGGTAGGGATCAGGGTGGAGCCCAGCACCTCCGGGTCATGGCGCTGCGCATCTGGAAGGCGCAGGACCAGGGGAAAAGAACGCTCCCCTTCGTACACCTTCCCCACTCTGGGGGTGCCCACCGCCGCGACAATCTCGAGCACCTCCCTGGCCGTAACACCGTGACGCGCAAGGGCCTCCCGGTCCACCTCAATCTGCAGGGTGGGCTGGCCGGTAACCTGCTCCATTGCCGCCTCTGCGGTGCCGGGAACCGCAGCCAGGAGATGTTCCACCTCCTGCCCGAGCTCCTCAAGGGTCGTAAAGTCAGGACCGAAGAGCTTGATCCCCACATCGCCGCGAATCCCGGAAAGCATCTCATTAACCCGAAGCTCGATAGGTTGCGACATCACGATGCGGATTCCGGGCAGACCGTGGAGCGCCTCCTCCACCCGCGCACTGAGCTCCGTCTGATTGGAGGCACGCCTCCACTGGGAGCGGGGCTGGAGGGTGATGAAGATATCGGTCAATTCCACCCCCATGGGGTCGGTAGCTATCTCTGCACTCCCGAGACGGCTCCACACATGGCGGATCTCATGGGGAAACTCCTCCAGCAACAGCTCCTCCATGCTGGTGTTGTACGCTATCGACTCCGGCACGGATACCCCTGCAAGGCGCACCACACTCACCACTAGAGAACCTTCGGATAAGCGTGGGAGAAATTCACCCCCCAAACGGGTACTGAGGATCCCCGTCCCCACCAGAAGGAGCACCACCAGGGTGAGAAAAGCGCGCCGCCACTGTAGCACCAGCTCGAGCAGAGTTGTGTAGAAGTGTTTAAGTCCGGCCTCGAGGCGATTTTGCTTCGGTTTGAAGGTGCGTGGCAGGGCGTAGTAGGAGAGCACCGGAGTGAGGAAAATTGCCACGGCGAGAGCACCAAGGAGGGCAAACACAAACGTCCACGCCATCGGCTTGAACATCTTGCCCTCAATCCCATCCAGGGTAAGAACCGGGATAAACACCAGCACAATGATCCCCATCCCGAACACTACCGGACGCACCACCTCGCGGCTTGAAACCAGGATGGTCTCCAGCCGTTCTGCCGCACTTAAGGGGCGCTCCAGGTGGCGCTGGCGTTCACTTAAATGACGCAGATTCGCTTCGGTCATCACCACCGAGCCGTCCACCAGAATGCCGAAGTCGATCGCACCCAACGAGAGGAGACTCGCCGCAATCCCTAAATGTTGCATCCCAAACGCCGCAAACAGCATGGCGATGGGAATGGTGGCTGCAACCAGAAGTCCGGCACGCAGATTGCCCAGCAGAACAAACAGAACCGCCACCACCAACAGCGCTCCAGCACCCAGGTTTTCCTTTACGGTGGAGATAACCTGATCCACCAGTTCGGTGCGGTCGTACACGGTTTCGATAATGATATCCGCCGGCAGGGTGTGGCGCACCCGCTCCAGCGCGAGTTTCAGCCCCGCAGTAACATCACGGCTGTTTTCCCCCATGAGCATAAAGCCCAGCCCCAGCACCACTTCACCGTGGGCATCGGCGGATACCGCGCCGCGGCGCAGTTCATGCCCGATCTCCACCTCGGCAACATCTTCAACCCGCACCGGGGTTCCAGCGGCGGAAAAGAGGACGATTGCGCCAATATCCGCGCGACTACCAACCCGCCCCAGGCCGTGGACCAGCAGGGTCTGTCCTCCCGTGCTTACCTGTCCCCCCCCGACGTTGAGATTATTATCACGCAGCGCAGTAGCAACATCGGCATAGGTGAGACCGAATTTGATCAGTTTCTGTGGTTCAACAATGACATGGTACTGTTTTTCCAGCCCGCCCCAGGAGTTTACCTCTGCCACTCCGGCTACTTTGCGCAGTTCCGGCTTGATTATCCAGTCGTGCAGAGTGCGCAACTCATCCAGCCCCCGCTCCGGGTTGGAGGAGCGCACGGTGTAGTGAAACACCTCCCCCAGACCGGTGGAGATGGGGCCAAGTTGAGGACGTTCAATCCCCTCGGGGAGATCAACTCCGGCCAGGCGCTCCATAATGAGCTGGCGCGAATCGAGGATTGCCATCTCATCTTCAAAAATAGCCACCACCTGAGAAAGGCCAAACTTCGAGATGGAGCGTACATGCACCAGCCC
>CAZDRL010000035.1:4254-17255 GCA_964508035.1 uncultured Desulfuromonas sp. | reverse complement strand
ACTGATCCCTACGCGCCCATCCCGCACTGCGGTGGTGGTGACGCGGCGCAGTTCAAACAGATCGGGCTCGCGTTGGATAAAGATATAGCTGTGCTCATCGATGTGCTGTATCGCGTCTGCAGGAACACTCATCCCTGCAGTGGAACTGGCGCGCTGGAGGGTGGCACGTGCAAACATCCCTGCTTTTAAACGCCCTTCAGGGTTGGAGATCTGCGCCAGGGCGCGCAGGGTGCGGCTCTGAGGGTTCAGGGCGGGGTCTACATGAAACAGCTCAGTCTCAAGGGGTGACCCCTCTACCCCGTCAAAAGAAACCTGCACCGGAGTATGTGGTACTACACTCGCGGCATGGGCGGCGGGGATGGAGAGCTCCAGCCACAGAATATCTGGATCTGCGAGGGTGAGAAGAGCGGATGAGGGGGATACCCCTTCGCCGCCAGAGGTTTGCAGATCTGTGATCACCCCTGCAAACGGGGCGCGCACTGGCACCAGATTCGTGCCATCCAGGTGCTCTGCATCGAGACCGAAGCTCTGGAGTTCGCGCTGATATTGCTCCACTTCACTCCCACTTGAGCTCCATGCCGCGCGCGCACGCTGCACCTCTTCTGCGGCACTGATCCCACGTGCGCGCAGATCTTCCTCGCGCTTTAACGCCGTGGTGGCTTGTTGATGTTGCGCCACCGCGGCGCTATAGCGCGTAGAAAGGCGCGCAATCTCCGGAGTCGCAATCTGCACGAGCAGATCCCCTTTCTCCACTCGGGTTCCGGGGCGCACATGCACTTTAGCCACCGTGCCAGGGGCGAGGGGGGTGATGCTGGCAACGCGCTCGCGCGCGAAGGTGAGCTGCCCCAACACCTGAAAACTTTCACTCAGTTGCACCGCTTCTGGAGTTGTGGTGCGGATCCCTGCGCGCACCCCCACCTGGGGCGAGGCAAGGCGCACCAACATCCCTGCGCCAGGGGACAACTCCCCGATGTGATCTGACAGGCATAAGGCATCTTCAGCTTCCAACACCTGATGTTCGGGGCAGATGCCATCTGCAGCCTTAGCATGCGCATGCCCGGCATGGGGATCTTCTGCATGTTCATGACCATCCCCGGCACAGGCGCTCTGTGGCTCTGCATGTGTCGCATGCTCATGTGCCGCATGCTCATGTTCGACGTGTCCATGTTCGGCATGATCTTCCTCGCCGGCGTGATCTTCTTCCGTATGGTTATGTTCAGCATCTGCGCATGCGCTGGTGGCTGAAGTTGTGTCCAAAGAATCTGCTCCATGGTCAGATGCGGCAGGGGCGTGAGCATCATCATGGGCATGGTCACACCCAGCATGCAGAGCTTCCTCTTTGGCGTGCACTGGGGATGGGGTTCCCGGCAGGGTGCGGCTGAGGAGCGCGCCAGCTACTAATACGCTTACAATCAATACACTTAACCAGATATATGCTTTCATCGCTTGTCTCCGGCGTCCGGGAGGGACGCAAGTTCAGGTGTCATTTCAGGGGATGGCACAGGACTGTGTGGATCGAGGCGGGCACAGATTCGCTCCAGCTCGATATGTTTGCGGTGTACGTCCCCAAGAGCGTCTATGTGGCGCAGGCGCAACTCAAACAGATTCTGCTGCGCGTCCAGCACCTGCGCGTAGGTATACTTTCCGGCGCGATACGCATAGGTGACCGCCTCGAAATGTTCCTGCGCCGCAGGGAGAATCTCGGTGCGCAGTGTGTGCGCGGTCTCGCGTGCACTTGTGAGGGCGTACCAGCCGTCCTGGAGTTGTTTGCGTTGTTCGAGCATACTCGCACGCAACGCGGCATCTGCACGGTGTTGCCGCGCACGTGCGGCAGCAATGCCGTCTTGATTGCGTTCAAACAGGGGAATCTCCAGCGAAATTCCACCAATCATGGCGTGATCGCCGCTACCGCGCTCCTCTTTCACCCCGACACTCAGGTTCAGATCAGGGATACGTCGCGCGCGCTCCAGGCGCAATTCGTGCGCCGCGCGTTGTGTTTGAGTACGTGCGAGAGCGCTGGCAGGGGTATGAGATAGCGTCGCATACAGCGCCTCGATCTCCTCCTGCGCGGGCAGCTGTTCCAGCTTCAGCGCCACCGCGTTAAATTGGGGGGCAGATTCGCCCCACAGCGCCGCAAGGGCGTGCTGTGCACGCGTCACCTCGGTTTGTGCCTGCCTCGTCTTGAGCTTTGCCTCGCTCAGCTGCATCTCAAATGCAATCTGCTCGATGTCAGCCGCTTTCCCGGCATCAATGCGCTCGCGTACCATATCAAGGAGAGTGCGGCTGAGTTCAGCCTGCGCCTGTGCAAGTTCCAATTGTTGTTGTGCCGCCGCCAGCTCAACTACACGGGTGCGCACTCGCGCGTGCAACTCTATGGCGTAGGCGCGCTGGTGTGTTTTCTCCAGCTCAACCTCGGTACGCGCTACTTCAACGCGGCGCTGGCGCTTCCCCCCGAGCTCAATCCGTTGGCGCACTCGCACACTGGCTTCAGCATTTCCTCCGCCGCGGAACTCTCCGCTCCCGCCGAAGTTTTCCAGTTCGAGTTCCAACTCAGGGTTGGTCAGACGTCCCGCCTGACGGAGCAAATGGGTACGCTCTTCAACGCCGCTCGCAAAGGTTTCGAGGCGCGGATTGTGTTGCAACGCAAGATCGAGCGCACGCTCCGGGGTTAAATATCCATTGGGATATTCGTTCGAATACTTCTCTTCTATGGCAGCAGAGGCTTCATTGCGGGTATCGGTAGGGATAATTTTGACCTGGGTATGTGCCGCACTCCAACTTGGGAGCGGCACCACACTAAGGCAGATCCCCCACATGACACCTAAGGAAAGCAGAACCTTGCTAGACATGGTTTATTCTCCAGTAGATTAAGGGCTAACTATTCATTCCCCGCTATATGTCGGAGTTTGTGGCGTCCATGGTCCCATTTCCAAACAGGTGTGTGCCTTGGAAGGGTGCCACAAAGCTGAGCCATAAAGCTGAACAGTTTACTATAAATATTGAGTATGTAATTTTATCCGGCAGGTGGCCGGACACGCTTGAGATGTTGCAGTGGGGAGGGTATTAAATGAGGAGAACGATGGTGCGCTGGACGTCGATAGTACCACTTATGCAGGGTGGTGGCTGGGGCAGTTGGGTGCAAGTTAAAGCGGTGGTGCTATCATACAGCCACTGCAGTTCATGCCACTGCGGTGCTTGCTCCTGCGCGGGTATTTTTTTGAGTTGATACTGGGATTGGGTGGAGAATTCTGCTTCGATAGGGATATCGATACAGCTAACACAGCTAAACCCGCAGGTTAAGCTGTTACTGTACTGAGGCGTACTACAGGCCGGCTCATGTACCACCGCAGCAGCAATGCCAGAAGGGCTGTGAGCTTTGTGGGCGCTGGCGCTAAGCGCGCTGCTCCCCTCTTGCTTCACACACCATACATAGGCTTGCACTCCTGGATTGGTACTGAGCATAAATGCAAGCAGCACCAGGAATGTGATAAGATGGCGCGCCGTGTGTTGAATAAAAACTCGAGACATGCGGCATATATAACTGAAACACTACACAAATAGCAACAGGTGATTTAGAGATGGCTACGAAGAGTGCGACACCCGCAAGCATGATTCGGATCGAAAAGGGGCAGCTGCAGGGGCTGCAGGTAGACAGTTTTGTAGCGCGCCGCGGTGAAGTCTGGTGTATTTTTGGCGCCAACCGCTCCGGGATCCACACTTTCTTCAACCTTTTGAGCGCAGAAACGCCGGACGTTGTAGCGGAGCACTTTTACTGCACTGCCGACAAGGCGGTTTTGTCTTTCCGCAGACAGCAGCAGATTTTTGAAGCGGAACTGAAAAAAGATGACAGCGACTTTCTGGACCGTTTTGATCCAGGAACCCCAGCGCGCGCCTTTCTCCCCGCTGGAGAAATAGATGCTACCCTCCTCGAAACCTTCGGCTTGAGTTCCAGCCTGGAAAAGGGCTACCGCGAATTGAGCACCGGTCAGACACGCAAGCTTCTGCTCCTGGCCGAATGTATGCGCGTCCCCGCATGCCTCCTTCTCGAAGCGCCATACGCAGGTCTGGATCAACGCGCACGCATGGAGCTCGACGCGGCATTGCTCCACCTGCAAAGCCAGGGCTGTTGTGTCCTTATGTTTGTAAGCAACAGCGTGGATATTCCACCGTGGGCGACCCATCTGGCGCTTGTTCACGCCGGGGAATTAGCTTGGAAAGGGGTCTATCATAAGATTGGACGCGAGATCGGACAGAAGAGTGGACGCAGGTTTCCGGCTGAATTGTTTCAAAGGCTGCAACAGCAGAGCCCGGATTTTAAGCCCGAACTGACCCAGGCATGGAGCCACGCGCCCGGACAAAAAGATGGAGCCCCTGTCGAAGCTAAGCACGAGGCACCGCTGATAGAACTGCGCCAGGGGTTTGCCTCTTATCGAAGCCGCAGGGTGTTTTCCGGCCTGGATTTAACCCTGCATCGGGGGGAACACCTCCTGATTACTGGCGCCAACGGCAGTGGGAAATCCACCCTGTTGCACCTGATATGTGGCGATCATCCCGCGTGTTATCAGAATGAATTGTATCTGTTTGGCACCAGGCGCGGCAGCGGCGAATCGATCTGGGACATTAAGCGCAACATGGGGATTGTCAGTGCAGAGCTACAGCGCAATTACCATATCGGTGGCGATGTTCTGAGCTGCGTGGTGTCAGGTTTTTTCGATTCT
This sequence comes from uncultured Desulfuromonas sp., assembly GCA_964508035.1. Lineage (GTDB taxonomy): Bacteria > Desulfobacterota > Desulfuromonadia > Desulfuromonadales > Desulfuromonadaceae > JAIVHC01. Next base: position 12,537 of record CAZDRL010000035.1, on the reverse strand, counting down.
ATCGGCGTATACCAGAAACCCGACCACGCTCAGATACAGCAGGCGCACAGCTGGCTGGCATGGATTGGACTGGAACACCGCAGCGCACACCCATTTAAAAGCTTAAGTTTTGCCGATCAGCGTCTGGTGTTAATAGCGCGTGCACTAATAAAGGCGCCTCCTCTGCTGCTTCTGGATGAACCTACGCAGGGTTTGGATGAAGCTAACCGCACCGCCGTCCTCGACTTTATTGAAGCCGTAGCCGCGAAAAAAAGCAGCACCATTGTGTATGTCAGCCATCGGCGCGATGAGCAGCGCCCTTTTTTTGTCCAGCATCTGGATATGGATAAATTCACCCAAGCGAGCTGACATAAAAAAACCCGCCTGAAGTCAGGCGGGTACAAGTCAAATGGGTCAAATGGGAGCCAAAGGGTAAAGCCCAAATAGTAAAGCTATTACATGCAGATAACAGAGATTTCGGAGGTACGGTATTACGCCTTGTCGCTTACCTTCTCGTCGCTGGTGGCAACACCTTTGACGATGCCAAGCATCATCATTAATGCAGGTACGAGCTGAGCCACAATAATCAGAGCGCAAAAGCCGAGGAAGGTCCACACCAGAATGCCACTGTGGTCGGTGCGCCCCGCAGTTGAAGCGACAGCAGGCATTGTGGCGCCAAGGGTGATCAGGGTTACAAGTACAGTTTTAGTCAATGCTTTCATGGTGTCCTCCTCAAGACTTATGGTTGTCAGCCTGTGTGGCTGGTATTCATGGCAGGCAAATTATGTTGGCGGCGCAAAGATTTAACCGCGCAACTTTTTGGTTATACTTCGCATAATGCGCACTTCAAACATGTACTGTGGAAGTATACAAGAACATATATCCACCTGGGGAGTGTATATTTGTAATATGCAGGCGAAAAGTTTCTCTCTTATTTGCTGGGAGAACATCTCCCTAAATGAACTCCATCCCCTATCCCACTTTCCACATCAAGTAGACACGCAAAGCGGGAAGTGCACATACGGTATGATGAAAAAATACGTTTTCCTACATATTGCCCATATCTAATCATGCCTCGACAGGTGTTTCTTTCGGTGCTATAAAATCAGCTTTATTGCATGATATCCTCTGCAAACCTGTTTGAGAGGGAGCGGTTATTTGCCTGAATCTAAACTAAGCCTATATTGCACACCCCAATTCAAGTGACCGCTTGAATTAGGCACACATCTCACACTAAGGAGTGTTGATGGGAAAAGAAAATGAAGATGTGCCGACGCTGGAATTCTCCTCCAAATACGATAAAAGCCATGCCTTGGAGTATTTTGAAAAATACAATCGCGGCATGGCACGCAAACTGTCCAATCTTAGAGATCATCAAATTGGACGCAAGGCGCTTGCCCTGGCGGGAAACCCGCTGAGCGTTCTGGATGTCCCCTGTGGCACAGGCCGGTTCTGGGACTTGCTTGCCGAGGAGCCGCGGCGTAAAATTTATGCCAGCGACAACAGTCAAGATATGCTTAATATGGGGCTTGAATTTCGTGCACCGGAAATTACTTCCAGAGTAGAGTCATTCAGGGCTTCCGCTTTTGAACTACCGCTCGAAGACAACTTTGTGGAAACGGTTTTTTGCATCCGCTTGATCCACCACATGGGCGCAAAAGAGGACCGCCAGAGGCTTTTGCAAGAGTTCCACCGTGTGTGCAGCAAAAGTGTTATTATCTCCCTCTGGGTAGATGGCAACTTCAAGGGGTGGAAACGAAAAAGATCGGAAAGTCGTAGAGCAAACCATTCCTATCAAAACCGCTTTGTGTTCCCCGCCAAAAGCATTGAAAAGGAATTCAACAAAGCTGGTTTTCGCATTACCGCTAAGTTGGACTCTATTCCTTGGTATTCCATGTGGCGTACCTATATTCTTCAGAAATGTCAGGTTAAGCCATGAAAATGATGCAAATCTTTCCTAACAAACACTTTGAGGGGATCTTGCGCGCAAACCAGCTTGCTGACTTTAACTCCATCTGGGATTTAAAGACCGAATGGTTCGAGGAGCCGAATATACGCCGCGGCGGCTGGAGTGGAGTGGTAAAATACACACTCCAGAACTCGGAAGGACCTGTCGAGGTTTTCATAAAGCGCCAAGAGAAACATATCTCGCGAACGTTTCGGCATCCAATCCATGGAATACCGACCTTTAAGAGGGAATACGCCAGCATCAAGCGCCTGCAGAGATGCGGGGTCCCGACCCTGGAGCCCATCTATTTTGCCCATACCGGCAAGAAAGCCGGGCACAAAGCGGTTCTTATAACCCTCAGTTTAAGTGAGCATATAAGCCTTGATAAAATTGACCCAGCAACTCTTGCCCCTGCAGCTAAAAAAAGCCTCCTTGCAACCATAGCAACAGTGGTGCGCACCATGCACAGGCACAACTTGAAACACAATTGTCTGTATCCCAAGCATATTTTTGTGAAACAAACGCCCTCCAGCTGGGACGTAAGAATAATTGATCTAGAAAAAATGAAGCGCACCCTCCTGCGGCGCAGAGCGGTACGCCGGGATCTGTCAACCTTGGTTCGACATACCGATGCCACTTGGAATAGAAACGATAAAATAAGTTTTCTACGCTACTATTATGCTGAAAGCACGCTGTCTGCAGAGGCAAAAAAAATGTGGCACAACATTGCGGCAGAAATGGTGCATAGAAAAAACAGGGGCTAGCTTTTTTAGTTACAGCTACCGCTATCTGCACCCAAACAATTGCGGGAATGCTGTTAACCACGCATGCGACGCACTATTTAATCAGGCAATACGATAGACGGTATAAATAGCAGCAGCTCTAGCTATTCAGGCGCGCCCCCACTTCTCATGTCCTGATTTCCCTTTAAACGAGAAATTTATCTACCATGAAACTGGCCTTTGCTCTGTTCAAATATTTCCCCTATGGCGGGTTGCAACGCGACTGCATCAAGATAGCGCAGGAGTGTGTGGCGCGCGGGCACTCAGTGGATATTTTTGCGCTTGAGACCAGCGGTGAAGTGCCGCCGCCTCTGCAGATCACCTGTCTGAAAGTAAAGTCGCGGATCAACTATAGACGTTACGAACAGTTTGCAGAACTTCTTCAGCAACAGGTAGATAAAGAAGGCTATGATGCAGTAGTCGGGTTCAACCGCATGGGGGGATTAGATTATTATTTCGGTGCTGATCCATGCTTTGCTATTAAACTTCGAGAAAGAGCCCCTTGGCATCGCATTTTACCGCGCTCGCGTAGCTTTTTACGCGCAGAAAAGATGGTCTACAGCAAGCAAAGCAACACCCATATTATGCTCCTGACCCCGGCAGAAATACCTGCCATTCAAGCTATCTATGCCACACAAGATACGCGGTTCCATCAACTGCCTCCCGCAGTTGAGCCGATTTTTTTCGCTCCACCAGATTATGCGCAAAGGCGGAAAACATTTAGAAAAAAACTGGGACTGACTCCAGATCAGAAACTTTTACTTATGGTTGGCTCAGGCTTTAGGATAAAAGGGGTGGCCAGATCTCTAAAAGCAATATCTTTACTTCCAGAATCTGTGCGCACAACAATGCAATTAATGATTTTGGGGAAAGACCGTAAGCAACCCTTTGAGCGTCTGGCTAAGAAACTCGCGATTAAGGACCAGGTTAACTTTTTGGGTGGGCGAGATGACGTGGCAGAATTTATGTTTGCCGCAGACCTACTATTACATCCAGCCCACAGAGAGTCCGCAGGGATGATTCTAGTAGAAGCTATAGCAGCAAATTTGCCTGTATTAGTATCAGATACCTGTGGCTACAGTTTCCATATCCAAGAATCTGGAATGGGAATTGTCCACGCCTCTCCCTTTGATATCCACCGCTTTAGAGACGACCTGATGCAAGCACTGGAAGTTGACCCTAGCTATTGGCAAGGATGTGCGCGTAAGTACTTGGATAAGAACGATCTTTCTGGCTTAGCAAAAAAAGCTGTGGACATTATAGAAGAAAAATCTACCACCTGAACCTAGACCAAGTATAGTTTCTTTCAATAGAGAATAAAGAGATCTTATGCATTCACTGAAGCAGTTAGCGACTAAAAACAAAGCCCTGCTTGCTATTATTGTCTTGTCAGTATTTATCAAAATACTCCTGCTGCTTCAGGCATCTGTGGTCAACCGCGATGCCGCAGTATACATAGCGGCAGCACAAAAATTCTCCTGCGGCATGTTCGCAGAAGGAATTCAGCACTACCCCATGCCACTCTATCCCCTCCTGCTCGCAGCGCTACATTTAATCGTCCCAGACTGGGTTCTGGCGGGACGCCTACTCAGCCTGCTTCCTTTGGTTTTGTGTCTGATACCGTTGTATTTTCTTACCTTACGCCTGTTTGACCAACACAGCGCCAGAGCTACAGCTCTGCTATTTGCAGTATTGCCGGTATTTAATACATCGGTAGTCGGAGTGGTGCGCGATCCTCTGTTTTTGCTCCTTGCGTTGGGAACCCTGGCATCTGTTGCCCAGTACAATTACCACTCTTCGCATAGAGTTCTAATTTGTGCTGTAGCTCTTGCAGTGTTGGCGACGCTGATACGGATAGAAGGAGTGATATTGCTGGCGTTGGTGCCAGCTTTGTTCGTATGGGAAAAACGGAGAAATTTCAACATGCGTCTCCTGGTGCAAGCGTTATGCACTTTCTTAAGTGCATTTTTAGTTCTTGGTCTCGCGATTTGGGGGTTTTCTTTTTTTGGGATTGTCAACCAGTCGCGCATGCCAGAGGTTTTAGTCTGGGGCAAAGGGCTGATAACTCTAGACATTTTTTCTGACTACCGTAGTCTAATGGCTGAATTAAAACAACTCCAACAGCAGTTGCCCGCAGCCAATCTGCGCAACAACATTGTGGAGTCTGCACGTCACTACGCTCCCATTGTCTATGCGCTAGGGCTGACAGAGATCCTTATTAAAGAGGTGTTCCCCACCTCATTGCTAGCACTGTGGGGGCTACGGCGTTGTCCCAGACTCGAAAAGATATCACCCACAAGGGTGTCGAAAGTGGTTGTCCTCTGGCCATGGTGCGCGTTTATCGTGCTCAATCTTCTTTTCAGTGTTATCTATAACTTCTCCACAACCCGCTATATGTGGATGCCAATCGCACTTACTCTGCCGTTCGTTGGCTTGGGGATAAGCCTATGGTGGCGCATGCTGAAACCTGGCGCGCTATTGGCATGGCTACTAATGGGGGTTTTTTTTGGTGCTCCGGCACTTAAAAGCGTTGCCGATATGCCAGAAAAACGCACTAGCATAATAGAGGCGGGCAAGTGGTTACTGCACCACGATGCTGAACAACACTACAAGGTTTTATTCAATGACCGTAGGTTAGCTCTGTATGCAGGCAGGGCTGATACCCCGCATTATGCAGACATTTCAGGAACCACTGACGCGCAGGAATTCCTGAATTATGCCGTAGATGGGTTCATGCTTTTAGTTGAACCTTCAGAATTAAAACTTCTGCCTCCCCCAGGATTTATTGAAATCGTCCGTTTCACTGACGAGGTTGCTACAGTCGTAGTTTTATACCGGGAAGATCAGCAACCATAGTTCTATTGTACCAATTTTACTTAAAAGGGAACGCCGCATACAACTGTTTCTTTATGTCATCTAACATGGGTCGAGCATAGTCGGCACACCAGCTTTCTACATCCTGACAAGTGGACGTTGGAGTGAAAGGGAAGGGTTTCATCTCCTTGAAGCCAAACACAGAGTAGTAGTCAAAGAACTTAAAATCGTTCCCTCGAACTCGGTCTGACAGCTTGATCCAACCATTTGGAATTTCCAGAGCATCAGCTACAATCAAACCGTGAAGACTGGAGGACAGTATGCATTCGCACCTGGCTGCTTGCTCTAGGAAATCCACTGTCTCGGAAAAAATATCAATAAAGGTAACACCAGATTGCTTTAGGAACTCATCAACGACAGGTAGTTTCTGGTCAGTGTAATGGGGCACTATCCCAACGCGAAAGAGCTTGTCACGCTGACCTGGTGGTAACAGCATGTCACTGAGCAGACCAGGATCCCCAAGAGTCGACACCACATGATTCTTAAGCGTAGCGGCAGTAAGTTCGCCCCGCACTGCATGAAATGTGTGTGGGCTTCGGAAGGTCGACTGCTTTTCAATAAGGCCACTGCCCCAAATATCTACACGATGGGTCCAGAAATGGTTTTTCAGGCGTTGCAATATGCTCCCAACAGCAACTAAATCACACTTGTTGTGCTTAGCATACACCACTTCTCGACCACTTATGGCTTCACACAGTACAGGGGATAACCAATCTCCAAAATTTTTCCTGCCGTTTTTCAGCCCAGAGGACCAGTATAGTTTTAGTGGCTGTGTCATGATTACACACCTTCTTTCTTCTGCACCAGCACATCCTCCAGCACCAGATACTCCAGATCGCTGCCGTAGAACATATTCAACGCATCTGCGGGGGAGCACACCATGGGCTCGCCGCGGCGGTTGAGGGAGGTGTTGAGGATAACGCCGTTGCCGGTTAGTTTCTCCAACTCCTCGATCAGGGCATAGTAGCGCGGGTTGGTTTCCTTTTCCACCACTTGCGCACGTGAAGTGCCATCTTCATGCACCACCTCGGGGATTCTATCTTTCCATGCCGGGTTTACATCAAAGGTGAAGGTCATATAAGGCGCAGGATGGTCGGTTTGGAGGATCTCGGGCGCAACCCGATCCAGGATACTGGGGCAGAACGGGCGCCAGCGTTCGCGATACTTGATCTGCTCATTGATGCGGTCGGCGACTCCTTTGGCGCTCGGACTCCCCAGGATGCTGCGGCACCCCAATGCACGGGGACCAAACTCCATGCGTCCTTGAAACCACGCCACCGGGTGTCCATCAGCTAAGAGCTTAGCGGTGGTCGCGGTGATATTGTCTACCTTGTCCCACACCGGTTTCTGCGGGTGGGTTTTACACGCCTCGATACACGCCGCGTTGGTGTATTTGGGGCCTAGATACACATGCTTGAGGGGTTCCACCTCGAAACCAGCCAGATGCGCAGCGTAAGAGGCTGCCCCCAGAGCGGTACCTGCATCAGAAGCAGCGGGCTGCACAAATAGCTCTTTTACATAGGGAAGAGCGATAATGCGCTGGTTGAGTTTCACATTCAGGGCGCTGCCTCCGGCGAAACACAGCTGCCCGGTTTCCTGCAGGATATCTTTAAGGTAGTAGTCGATCATCTGCAGGGATAGATCTTCAAACAGCTGCTGCACACAGGCGGCGTAGTCGATATAGGGCTCATCGGCTGAATCTCCCTGACGCTTAGGACCGAGCCAGTCCACCAGCTTTTTACTGAAATAGTACCCCTTACCGTTTTCTTTGTAGCGCCGCCACCCGATGGTATTGACTAACTGGGTGTTGACCTTGAGTTCGCCGTTTTCGAATTGGGCCAGGCGCGAGAAGTCATACTTATGTGGATCGCCGTATGGGGCCATCCCCATCACCTTGAATTCGCCATCGAGCATCTCAAACCCGAGATATTCGGTGAGAGCGCCATACAGTCCCCCCAGTGAGTCTGGGTCGTAGAACTCCTTGATTTTATGGATTTTACCGTTTTCACCATAGCCAAAGAAGGTGGTGGCATATTCACCCTTGCCATCAATCCCAAGAATGGCGGTTTTCCCCTTGAATCCGCTTAAGTGGTAGGCACTGCTGGCGTGGGCCAGATGGTGCTCTACCGGCACAAACGCAACGGTGTCCCAATTGATGCCAAGCTGCGCCAGCATCCTGCGGACGTTGACAACATTGCGTCGATAGTGGCGATTGCCGTTAAACAGTGCCATAAGGGCGCGATCCGGGGCATACCAGTAACGCTTCGCGAAGTGCCAGCGTTCGGGGCGGTTGAGACCTATTTCTGCAAATGGAAACGCCACAATATCAACATCGCGTGCCTCAATCCCGGCGTATTCAAGACAGAACCGTGCGGCCTCGAGCGGCATGCGGTTCTTGGCGTGTTTATCGCGGATAAAGCGTTCTTCCTCCGCCGCGGCTATCAGTTCGGAACCAATATACAGGGCAGCAGAGGGATCATGAGTCAGAGCACCTGACAGGCCCAGAATCACTTTAGACATAAGTTAGTTCTCCATTTTTTATCCTTGATGGCGATGCATAAATTCGATCATTGCGCGCTTTTGCTTAGCCATACTATGTTGATATTTACTGCGAAAGCACTGTACTTAGTGACTATCCACCATCCACTGACGGTAGGGGCTTGTGGTGCCCATGGAAAGGGCGTCTGTCGCCATGGACGG
>CAZDRL010000035.1:0-4154 GCA_964508035.1 uncultured Desulfuromonas sp. | reverse complement strand
ACTGACGGTAGGGGCTTGTGGTGCCCATGGAAAGGGCGTCTGTCGCCATGGACGGTGCAGAGTGTCCCTTGGAAGGGGTGCCACAAGCTCTTACTGAGCAGCTTACTGTATTTTTCTGCCTATACACGCGGGAGTCGGGCGGCAAACCAACGGTACACATTGCTGCCTTGGTCCCAGTTACGTAAAAAACGCGCCCTGTCTATCTTATAGTGGCGTACATAATTTTTCCGTGACCTGAATTCACACATTGCGTCAAGATCCAGAACCCACGGACGCTGATGTCTAAGTAAAAAATTGGTCGCTTTGCAATCACCATGGTAAATACCAAGTCGATAGAAAAGTTCAAACATCTGCACCAGTGCAGCTGCCGCCTGACTCTGGTGCAGATCTGATTCACTGGGGTCAGAAAAATACTCTGCTACGCTCGGTGCTTCCACGTAGCGGCACACATAGTACCCTGTAAAACGGAGAGGACCAACCCGTTTTTCCATCATTGCTACGGGATGCGGGGTGTTGATGCCACTGATCTTCAGTCGGTGGGCATTGCCCCATGATATCGCGGCACGGGAGGGACGCAGGCAGCGTTTCAGCATGTGCCAGCGGTTTTTGAGGTTGTAGCGTTTTACTACCCACTCACACGCAGCCAGTTCAACCCTCACAACAGTAGCGCTGTTGCCGTCCTTGAGAAGTTCTCCGTGCTGAACCAAGCTATCTGGCTCGTGCTGAAGGCGGTGCACCAGCTCTGCAGGGGCATCAGCGCGGTGGATAAGAAGCTGGTTGCGTTGCTGCAAGCGGGTGAACTCACTGCAGGTGCGAAACGCTTTAGCCACATAGGCATGTCGTCTTTTGCGGCGCTGCTGTGGCAGCTCTGTATCGAGAAGGGATTTCCATTCCTGCAGCGATTGTCCGCTGGCGCAGGTATAGTGCGCGAGGATTTCGGGAAACAGGTGCGCGTATGCGGGGGGGATCTGGGCGAAGAAAAGGGCGAGATTTCTGCGACTTAAGCGCTGAGGCAGAAGGACAGCATCTATCTTTGCGTGGATCGCATCTCCGTCGAGGGTAAAAATCTCGTCTGCGCGGAGTAAAAAATTACCCAGATGCAGATCCTCTTGCCATACGCCACGTTTGTGTTGCTGGGCGATCACCTGGGTCAACGCCAGAAGAAGCCGGATACGTTCAGCATCATCAGTACAGCGCTCCCAGCGTTCTAGCGCTGTTTCTGCTCCCGCTATCCTCTGGGTAACCAGCACTGGAGTTGTATTGTCGACCAAGGTTCCTGCAAACAAAAGCGCAGGGGTAGCGATATCACGGCGCTGGAGCAGATCGATGCCGCGCTTTTCCCGCTCCCAATAGCGTAACGCTTTTTTACCCTGAAAAAGCTTAACCACAACCGGCTCCCCGCCCCAGGTGCCGGAGCATACCAGGCGCCGCCCCGGCAGATGTCGCAACGTGGTGTGGCACTCGAGGCTGGCAGCGGTTGTGTGGTTAAGCTTAAGTTGAAAAGGGCAGTTAAAGTTCGTCAAAGTATTTATGCCGCACTATTAGAAACAAACTGCAGTAACGGTTAAATACTGCAGCAAGGCTCAAGGGAGGAAACAAGGTGAACGCAGGTTAAATTACGCGCCGGACTCTAGCACTACAGGGGCGCGTTCTCAAGGCGAAACTTGTTCCTAAGCCTGGAACCACTTGTCGAACCAAGTGCGGTGATCTTTTTGTGCCAGCAGACTGAAATCCTTGGGGCCAAGCCATACGCCACCGCAACCAAGACATTTGTCCATGGAAACACCGTGGAAGGTCATGGGTTCGATTTTATTACCACATTTGGGACAGCGGTTTTTAGCGTAGATGCGGATAAATTTTTCGCGCTCCTGCATTTTCAGCTGTTCAATCTTGCGTCTTTCTTCATTGTAGAAGTATTCGTTTTCAATAGCTTTTTTTCGTTCTTCCCACAGATTTGGCATAAACACTCTCCCTTGTTGTTAGAGGTTCTTTCTGCTTTTACCTGCCCTGCCATTGCAACGCTGTGAAGAGAAGGCCCCTTCTTTTCACAGTTAAAGATTAACGAATATTTGAACTTTTTCAACTGCTATCGGCCAAAGATCCCTTTAAACGCATCATCAATCAATTTGCGGGTGGGGTCTTTCTGTACCGGTTCGGCGCTTTGATCTGTGTCCCCTTCCTCAACGGGCTCCGGCGCTGGGGCGATTTTATCCAGCAGGCGTTGTGTGAGAGTCTCTACCGCTTTTTGCGTTGCCTGTTGCTTAAGGGCACTTTGGTCTAAACTGATGCGCGGCTGCGCCGCGGTACCCTTCACCTTTACCGGGAGCAACGCCCACCCTTCATCATCGGTCAAAAACCCGGCTATATGGCCTTTGCGATCCAGCTCCTGTGCTAGGCGGGGGGCAAGGCGCGCGTTCAGCCCTAGATTCAAGCTCCCATCAAGACCAACCGTGCCCTCAGGCCGTGCACGCATGTTGCTGCCGCTGAAGGTGCTCTCGATGTGCGCCACTGCATCTCGCACGTTAGCCTGGGCTGCAATCGTGTGGAAATTGATATCATGCAACTGCTCCAGGTTCAGAAAATTCGCCAGCTCCTCGGTCAGACGTGCGCCACTGATACGCGCCTGCAGCACATTCAAGGTTCCCGTAGCGATGAGATTCTTTTTCACGTTGTCTATCAAGGTGCCGGTGCCGTTAAACTCCAGCTCTAGGTTCAGGGCGCCAAACACGGTACCGGCAGACTCTGGTGCCAGAGCAGTTATCAGCGGGGCTATCTGTACCCCTTCTACGTGGGTTTTCCCATTATATTTCAGCCCCCGACGTCGCAGATCTACTTGCGCCTGCTGGGTAAAGCTCCCTTCGGCGACGGAGCCACTGATATTCTCAACCTCGAGAACATTACCCCGCAGACGGTATTGCATGGCAAAATTGGTGATAGACAGCCCCTGATACAGGGCTTCACCAATGGTGACGCTGCCAGCAAGATCGAGAGGGATATCAAACGGGCCAAGCTCTTCGGTTGCACCACCCTCTTGCCCTTTGGGGGATGCTTGCTCCGCTGCAGCTGCGGGAGCAGCCGCGGAAGCCAGCAGCGCATCAAGATTAAAGCGCTGAGCACGCATGGTGTGGGTGAGTTTTAGCGGTGCAGCAAACAGATTCGGGATCTCAAGCTCCATCTGGGCTACGTTGGGGCCAACCTTCAGGGTCAGATTCTCGCTGTAAGCGCGTGCATCCGCGAGAATCAATACACCATCCAAGCGTGGACGCATCCCCTCTAACTCCGCTTCTACCTCGGTCAATTGCACCTTCGCCTGCCGCAGTAGAGCCGCACCGGCAGAAACTTCCCCTTTGAGATGGCTCTGAATACGGAGGGTGCCGCTCGGGCTCAAATCCTGCACCGAGACGATCAATTGGGGCGGCAACGCGTGCAAGAGTGCCGCCACATCAATGGCGGGAGTACTCAGATTCAAGTTCAGGGTTGGGATAGAAGCGATATTGCGAACATCTCCCTGGATCTCTGCCTTGATACCGTTATAGTTCAACGTAGCGTTAGCAAGTTCCACCATCGCTGCTGCGGGTTTATATGTAGTTGTGTAATTAAGAACAAAAGTCGCAGAATCGATGGGAGCCTCTGGGATGGCATCAAGACTTAAAGAGATATCATCGAAGGTGATCTCCCCTGTGGAGTTGATCACAGTCGGAGTTGCATCTACTTTAAGCTGTGCGCTTAGTGCGAGGCTTTGCAGGGTGCCGGGGATAGCAGAAGCGAAGTAAGGGGCAAAATCCTCCACATCAAGACGCGTCAGGTTCACCTCCCCATCCAGCGTACGCTGAAGCAGATTGACCTGACCAGCTACCTTCAAAGCAGCCCCATTGATATCGCAGGACAGCTCCACGGGAAAATCCTGGCGGAGCGCAATCCCGCGTGCATTGAGGTTAAAGTTACTGATCTCATACCGGTGTGTACGCGGCGCTGCCACGGCATGATCAACAAACTCCAGGGTTCCATTTTTGACGCTCAGGTTGGCAATATGTACGCTGATAGCAGCGGCGGCTGCCCCTGCCGCAGTGGACTCGGTCTCCGCAGTGGACTCTGTCTGCGCAGTGGGCACGGGCGTAGGTGTGGCGTCCTGCTCTCCCAGCAGATCACTGAAA
>CAZDRL010000034.1:11939-22371 GCA_964508035.1 uncultured Desulfuromonas sp. | reverse complement strand
CTGTTATCTATTCTACCTAAGTATGCCGCGCGTCACGCGCGGCGCTTACAGAGTTTCTCATTCAATTGCTCATTGATGTAATAAACCCCATGCCAGGTTAATACCGGCATGGGGTTATTTTTTATCCCTGAGCTTTTACACCTACTGCATGCGCGCTAAAAACTATCTTTCTCGTTGCGGATTCGCGCTTTCTCCGCGTAACCGCACGGCTGCGCTCGGGTGGATAGCTGTTGAAATTTTACCATATACTGGTACTATATTTCCTGGTACTATATTTCGCCCTGGTGCGCCCTCGGGCACCCTAGTGTGATATTTTAGCGGATGCTGCTTGACCCCTTAATCGGCACAATTCAATCCACTCTGATCCGGTTCATTCTGGCGTGCTTTTGGTTTTGCGCCGGGTCTTAATATTCAATCAGAATTTCATGCAAGAGCCACCTGCCATATATAAGCGGGGGACCCGCTTGCGGTTACTCCAGCAGCGCTAGATTTTTTGCTCCTACCACAACAGCAGCCACTGCACCGATGGAATTTGTGCTCAATCTCTGCGTTAAGAAGATAAAGGGTATGCCGAAGGGAGCTGCTTAGGGACAGCCACCCAGGTAAGGATCTAACAATAAAGGACGTTTTCGTTTTTTCGCGGACGGATGAAGTAAATTATGGATGTTGTATATGTTATTGGCCCCGCCCTTTTGATTGCGATTGTTCTGGCCTCCGTCTGGCTGGATCGTTGGAGTGTCCCTGTTATTTTGGTCGCCCTTGCAGCAGGGATCATGTTTGGTAGCGATGTCCTGAATCTCTGGCATTTTGATGACATAACTCTGACTAATCAGGTCGCCAATCTCGCGCTGGTGTTCATTTTGTTTTACGGTGGCTTTGCCACGCGCCGCACCGACTTTAAAGCTGTTGCGTTGCGTTCAGGTGGTCTTGCCACTTGGGGTGTTCTCCTCACCACTATAGGCACCTTTGCTGTTTTGTATGGCCTCTTCGACTGGCCATTTCCGAAAGCGATCCTCCTGGCGGCGATAATTTCCTCTACCGATGCCGCAGCAATCATGTCGATACTCAGGCGCCAATCGCTGCCGCCCAAGCTGTCCTCTACGATTGAGATCGAGAGCGCTGCCAACGACCCCATGGCGATTCTAGTTACACTGGCGGTGATAGAGGTGGTCTCTTCCGGTCAATCGGACCTGACCATAACTGCAGCACTTTTTGCGTGGAAATTTGCCACCGCGCCTGTAATTGGCTGGGGTCTGACTCGAGGGGCATTGTGGCTTATCAATCGGATCAACCCGAAAGACCGCGGTCTTTACTATGTATTTTCGCTGGGAATCATCCTGCTGATCTACGGATTAGCTGAGATGGTGTACGCCAGCGGCATGCTGGCAGTTTTTGTCGCAGGTTACGTGATGGGCAACAGCCCTTTTGTCTACAAACAGGGGGTAAACAATTTCTCTTCCGCCCTCTCTACCGTGGCCAATATCGGGATGTTTGCTTTACTGGGGCTACAAGTGTTCCCCCATCAGTGGGCAGAGCTCTGGCTGGAGGGGATTCTGCTGTTTTGTGCCTTAACCTTTGTCGCCCGCCCTTTTGCTGTGTGGGTTGGGACTCTGGGGATGCGTATCCCTTCACGGGATAAACTCTTCATCGCTTGGGCAGGTTTGCGCGGTTCAGTCCCCATTGTTCTGGCCACCTATCCGGCCGCAGCTGGGATTGAGATCGGGCAGGATATCTTCAACCTGGTGTTTTTTGCGGTGTTGCTCTCGATTGCGGTGCAGGGCTCTACGCTGGGTGTGCTGGCGCGCTGGCTTAAACTTACGGTTCCCGCCCGGCCACGCCCCCTGTTCAACCTTGAGCTTGTTACCATGGCAAAAAGCGACTTTGATTTGATCGTGGTGAACCTCCCTGGCCCCAGGGGTATCCTTGGTCCCTCCATCGCCGAGTTGCAGCTTCCGGCCGGTTCGGTAATTATCTTGATAACACGGGATGAAGAGCTGGTGATCCCCAAGGGCTCAACGTGCCTGCAGGGCTGGGATCAGGTGACAGTGCTGGTACATGCCAAAGACCAGGAGACTGTCCGCTCTGTTCTTCTGGGCGCGTTTGCCGCCCAAATCGATTGACTGAATGGACCAAGCAGAGGGAATGCGCCGGTAAAGGTAATCAGACTGGCACCCCTGACAAATAGATGAGACAATAGCACCGCAGCGCCCCCCCCCGGGGGCTCTTGCGCTCTTGTAGTACTGCTCTATAACCTGAACTGACGATAAGAGAATAAAATGGAAAACACGCGAAATCATTTCAAGGAATATATCTTTGAATGGCTAAACACCCATATCCCGGAATATGCCGACTGGCTATTCGCTGCCATTGCTCTGCTGTGGATTGCAGCTTTTTCCCTGCTTGTCCACTTTGTCCTGCACCGGTTGCTGCTTAAGTGGGCAAGTGGACGGGCAACAGCTTCGCGCCAGATCTGGCAAAAAGCTCTGTTTGAACGCAAACTCTTTAATCGACTTGCGCTTACGCTGCAGGGGATCATTATTCAAAGTCAGGCGCGGCTCTGGCTCGACAGCGAAACAAACCTGTTGGCTGTAATTGAAATGGCAACGCAGATGTGGATTCTGGTGTTTGGCACATTGGCGATGTTTTCACTCCTTGATGCACTGCAGGATATCTTCCTGCGCAAACCCAGCATGCGGCACTTCCCTCTGCGCGGCATAATTCAGAGTATAAAGCTTATAACTGCTTTCCTTATCGCGCTGCTGCTCATTTCCATCCTTATGGGGAAATCTCCGCTGATACTACTGAGTGGTTTGGGCGCGGTTTCTGCCGTAATGATGTTGGTGTTTAAAGACCCTATTCTGGGGCTGGTGGCGGGGATTCAGTTGTCGGCGAACAATATGCTTGCTGTAGATGACTGGCTGGAAATGCCAAAGTTCGGCGCTGATGGAGATGTTATAGACATAAGCCTTACCACGGTCAAAGTGCGCAATTGGGACAAAACCATCACCACTATCCCAACCTATGCGCTGATCTCCGATTCATTCAAAAACTGGCGCGGCATGTCAGAATCTGGTGGACGCCGTATAAAGCGGAGTTTGTCTCTAGAGATTAGCAGTATCCGCTTTTTGACCGATGCTGAGATTGCAGGGTTGCAAAAGAGCAAGCTCCTGGCACCTTATTTGGAAGAGAAATGTGAAGAGCTGCACCTTCACAATAGCAAACTCGAAGAAGGGCTGGCTGTCCCGCTAAACACCCGCCGCCTGACCAATGTCGGCACCTTGCGCGCCTATATGCTCGCCTACTTGGAAAACCATCCCCGTATCCATCAGCGCATGACCTTGATGGTGCGTCAGCTGGCACAGGGGCCAGAAGGGTTGCCCATGGAGATATATGCCTTTACAAACACCACTGCGTGGGCAGAATATGAAAAGATACAGGCAGATATCTTTGATCATTTTTTTGCGATCCTGCCAGAATTCGGCCTTCGCGCACACGAATCCCCCACTGGGCACGATCTGCGTAGTCTGGGCGCTAAGGCAGCGTAAGCTTGCACGAAAGCGGAAGCATTTCCCCCTCAATACAGGTGCATAATATGAAACAATTCGAGAACATTATGTATGTCAGCGACGCTACCGACGATCAGGACTGGGCTGTGGCCCGCGCAGTACTGGTGGCGGAAACCAACGGGGCACATCTGATCATTGCAACTGTGGCAGACGCGCATTACCTCCATCTGAAAAAGTTGGCCGCAACATACAAGCAGCGCCTCAACATACGTTTTGAAATGCTGGCACGCAACACCCACGTTGAGGTGATCCGCACCGTACTCAGAAACTCCATCGACATGGTGCTTAAGCCTGCCGAAAATCCGAGCTGGCTCAAAAGAATATTTGGCAATTTCGACATGGACCTGCTGCGCCAATGCCCCTGTCCTGTGTGGATTATGAAACCCCACGAAACACCGAGCTACAACAGTATTTTAGCAGCAGTGGACTTTGATCCGTTGCATCCGTTAGGGCGGGATCTCGCCCTTAACCAGGATATTCTTACCCAGGCCAGCGAACTCGCATTATCCAACATCGCTTCTCTTCATATCGCCCACGCGTGGGAGGCGATCGGGGAAAAAACCCTGATGTCGCGCGATATAACCACGAGTGACGGCATATCTGCCTATGTGGAAAGAACCCATATCCTGCACCGCAAGGGATTGTATAAGCTGGGGGAGCAGCTGCGCGATTCCATAGGTGCCGACACCTACCGCCGGCTGTCGCCGAGTTTTCATCTGCCCAAGGGGTCGGGGAAGAAGGTGATACCGCAACTGGCAGAAAAGTTGCGGGTGGATCTTGTAGTGATGGGTACGGTGGCGCGCACAGGGATAGCGGGATTTATCATAGGTAATACCGCCGAAGCCATTCTTGATCAGTTGACTTGTTCAGTGCTGGCGGTAAAACCCCCGGGGTTCAAAACAGAGGTGGAGTTTGATGAATAATTCCTGCCGATTAAGGACCATCTGCGGGGTCACCTGCGTGTAAACGCAAAGGCGTCTCGATGAAGGAAGCGCTCCCTACTCGTGGCGTAAGGCTTCGATAGGATCGAGACGCGCGGCACGGCGCGCAGGGAAATAGCCAAAAATTACGCCGATAGCGGCAGAAAACGCGAACGAGAGTAGATTGATCACCGGATCGAAGAGATAGGGCACCGACATCAACCCTGCCAAAAAGATGGACGCCCCTGCAGCCAGCGCGATACCGATCAGCCCACCCAGGCTCGACAGTGCCACCGCTTCGATAAGAAACTGCAGCAGCACCTCACGTTCGAGGGCGCCAATGGCAAGGCGGATCCCAATCTCGCGCGTGCGTTCTGTAACTGACACCAGCATGATGTTCATGATCCCAATACCACCCACCAGCAGACTCACCGCCGCCACCGCGCCAAGAAGCAGAGTGAGGATACGGGTTGTACCGGTAAGGGCATCGGCGATCTGGCGCGTATCCAATACCCGAAAATCATCCTCTTCAAAATCTGACAGGTGGCGCCGTTCGCGCAGCAGCAGTTCAAGCTGCTGTTTTACGGTATCAATCGAGACATTCGCAGCGACTGACACCATAATCATACTCACATCTTGATTGCCCACAAGACGCCGCTGCACCGTGCGTAGCGGCATAACCACGGTATCATCCTGATCGGACCCCATCGCCGACTGCCCCTTTGCCTTGAGCAGTCCAATAACCTCGCACGAAAATTGTTTGATGCGGATCTCGGCTCCCACAGGGTTCTGCTGCCCAAAGAGCTTGTCGCGCACGCTATCGCCAATCACACACACAGCTTTACCGCTGCGCTCTTCAGCGTCGCTAAAGCCGCGCCCGTTGGCGATCTCCCAGTTACCGGCCGTAAAGTAGTCGTTGGTGGAACCCGTGATTGAGGTGGACCAGTTGTTCGCCTGATATACCGCCGTTGCTGCGCTGCCCGCCACCGGAGCCACTGCCGCGATGCCACTGATTTGATTGCGCACTGCCTCGACATCGGCAAGCTTGAAGCGCGGCGCTGCTGCTGCACCGGGACCGAAGCGCTGCCCTGGGCGGACCATCAGCAGATTGCTCCCCATGCTCGAAATCTGGTCAGAAATCGACTGGGTCGCGCCGTTGCCCAGCGTCACCATAGTGATCACCGCAGCCACGCCGATCACCACCCCAAGGATGGTGAGAAACGAGCGCATCAGATTGCGGCTGATGGCGCGCAGTGCCAGCAGTAAAGTATTCCACCACATCAGGCACGCTCCTGTTGCGGGGTATCGCTATCATCGCTATCTATCCGACCATCTACAAAATGGACGATACGCCGGGCGTAGGCAGCCATTTCGGGCTCATGGGTGACCATCAATACGGTGATCCCATTATCGTGGTTGAGGCTGCTGATCAGTTCCATAACCTCCTGGCTCGTCTGGCTGTCAAGATTACCGGTGGGCTCGTCGGCAAGGAGCACGATTGGGTTGGTGACAATGGCGCGCGCAATTGCCACACGCTGCTGCTGCCCACCAGAGAGTTCGCCGGGGGTATGATTTTCCCACCCCTCGAGCCCAACCTGCTTCAGTGCTGCACGCGCTGCCGCATGACGGACGGCGCTCGGGGTGCCACGGTAGATCAGCGGCAACTCGATATTCTCCAACGCGGTGGTGCGCGCCAGCAGGTTAAAACCCTGAAATACAAAGCCAATGAAATTGCGCCGGAGTAACGCACGCTGATCACGTGACATCTTCTCAACATGGACACCCTGAAAGGTGTAGTGGCCGCTGGTGGGGATATCCAGACAGCCGAGGATATTCATGGCGGTAGATTTACCCGAACCGCTCGGTCCCATCACCGCGACAAACTCACCCCGCATAACCTCCAGGTCGATCCCTTTTAGCGCCTGAAAGGCGGCCTGTCCCTCACCATAGGTTTTGGTGATAGCGGTCAGACTAATCAGTGCGTCATTCACGTTCATCACCTGCCGCTCGCGATCTCGGTGATTACGTCCATACCAGCTTCGAGCTCTCCTTCGAGGATCTCGGTAACGCGGCCATCAGTGGCGCCGGTCTTCACCTGCACTGCTTCCGCCTCCCCGGCACGTAACACCCAGATAGTTCGGCTTCCATCTGCAGCGCTCGGACTTACCACCGTTCTGCTACGCGATGGGCGCATCATCATGGAGCCCATAATTCCGCGGCTGGGTTTTTTAGCCGATGCTGGCGGCGGCGGGCTGAAGCGCAGCGCGGCATTAGGTACCAGTACCGCGTTTTCATGGGTGAGTGTGGTGATCTCTGCGGTACCGGTCATACCGGGGCGCAGACTGAGATCGGAGTTATCCACCTGTAACACACCAGGATAGGAGATGACACCATCGGTATTGATAGCGTTGTAGCCCACCCGCGTGATATGCGCTTCAAAGCGGCGCCCCGGCCACGCGTCAACACTAAAGCTCGCGGGCAAACCTGCCTTGACCTGACCAACGTCGGCCTCATCGATGTCAACCTTCAGCTCCATTTTAGAAAGATCTTCGGCCAGTGTGAACAGGGTCACCGCCTGTAACGATGCTGCAACCGTCTGCCCTGGATCAACCGCACGTTCCAGCACCATTCCATTGATGGGGGAGCGGATATGCGCTTTTTTAAGATCGGTCTCATCACTGCGCAATGCAGCCTGCGCCTGCGCGACACTCGCCTGTGCACTTGCCACATTGGCCACGGCACGCGCCAGTTCCGCCTCGGCGGCGTCCATTTCGGTCTTTGACGGCACCTTGCCACCCGACAGTTGTGCCACCTCGCGGTAACGCTCAATGCGTACACGTGCCTCTGTTACCGTCGCCTGCGCCTGCGCCACACTCGCCTGTGCTACACCCACAGCCGCACGCGATCTGGCCACGGCATCTTTGAATTTCGACAGATCGAGCACTGCCAGCACCTGCCCTTTGGTCACGCGATCGTCGTCATCGACAAACACCGTCTCAACCGTGCCGGACATCTCGCTGCCAACCTTGACCTGGTTAGTAGGTTCGAGTTGTCCCGTTGCCGAGACCTTAACCACCAGGGTGTCGGTGGTCACCGCAGTGGTGCGATACTGCACCTTGCCATCCTCGCCGTTCCTACCAAACAGAAAATAGATCCCCACCAGCGCAAGCACCACGAGGATCAGGGGCACACGCCAGCGGCGCAAGAAACCACCGCCCCCCTGCGTGGCGAGGATAGCTTCAAGGTCGGCCATCCCAGCTTGGGTACCGGCCTGTTCAGTTGTCTGGGTAGCGGTATTGGTGCGGGTATTTTTACTCATGCTAACAACTCTCATTCACTTCAGCGTTATTCTCACATGTGCCACATGGTTTTATGTCGCTCCTACCTCTGGGTGGCAGATATGGTGACGTATGTATGGCAGGGGAATACGGTGTATCAGTAGGGGTATCCTTAACGTTTGCATCAGACATCATCAGCTGGCGACCACCCCCCGCCAAGGGCCTTGAAGAGCTGGATCTGTGCAGTGGCGAGATCGCCAGTGCTGCTGGCCAGCTGATCTTCGAGATTGAACAAAGTGCGCTGACTGTCGAGCACTGCGAGAAAATCGATCAGGCCGCTGGTGTAGCGCTGTTCTGCGATGGTGTGGGCCTCACGTGCTGCAGCTGTTGCCAGTTCGAGCTGGGCGCGGCGCTGCTTGGCGTTAACCACCCCTTCAAGGGCGTTTTCAACCTCTTCGAGCGCAGTGAGCACCGTCGCCTCGTACGCCAGGCGGGTCTGTTGTAGCAGCGCATCCTGCACCTCAATATTGGCAAGGATACTACCTGAATGGAAGATCGGTGCGGTGACGCTGCCGAGCAGGGAGCGCGTATCTGCGCCACTATCGCCAAGGCTGGAGAACGTAAGAGCCTCCAGTCCGATTGAACCAGAGAGCCTGAAACTTGGATAGCGTGCCGCTTCGGCCTCTCCCAGGCGCGCAGTTTGCGCGGCGAGACGGCGCTCAGCCGAGCGCACATCGGGGCGCAGGTGCAACACGGCAGCTGGGATCCCGGCAGCGGCGGGGGTATCAGTGTGTGGCACCGCTGCGGTTGCATAGAGACGCTCCCGTAATTCCCCAGGGGAGCGCCCAAGCAGTACAGCGAGGCGGTTCTGCGCCCCAGTTACAGCGGTGCGCAATGCAGGCAATGCCGCACGGGAGCTCTCTAGATTGGTGCGCGCCTGAGCGACGTCAAGTTCCGAAACCAATCCTGCTTGCGCGCGCCACCGGGTAAGTTCGTAGGTTTCACTGCGCTCGGCAACGCTCGCCTCGGTCACCACCAAACGGCGCTCGGCGGTGCGCAGATCCACGTAGTTGAGCACCACTTCGGCGACGAGGGATACGCGCGTATCGCGCAAACTCTCGGCACTGGCATCAACATCAGCCGCAGCAGCTTCCACGCTGCGGCGTACCCCTCCAAAAATATCGGGCTCCCAACTCGCATCAAAACCAGCGCTATACAGCTTACGCGTGGAGCCGGTGCCACTTTGTGCGCTCGAAGTGGTACGGGAACCACTCAGCGCTCCATCCAGCATCGGTCCGAGACGCGCCCCGCTCATATCGCGGCGTGCGCGCGCTTCGCGCAATTGTGCGCGTGCCGTAGCTAGATCGAGATTGGCAGCCAGTGCAGCGGATACCAGTTCATTGAGAAGCGGATCGTTGAACTCACGCCACCAGTGAGCGAGCACCAGAGTGTCGAGTGTGCGGGCATCTGCCGGCGCACTCCAGTGTGCGGGAACAGTGAGCTCTGGGGTCCGGTAGTCTGGCCCCACGGCACAACCCGCCAGCACACCGGCAAGTAAAAACGCAGCCAGCACAGGCAAAACTCCGCGCAAAACTCCACGCCCCCCTGCCGCATTACACTTCGGTTCATGCACCAACGCATGCGCACCTGCGCAAATCTCCTTATAGCTAATTGTCAACCGCTCGATGCACGCTTTCAAAATCTATCCAATCCAGCCCTCGGCACTCCGAATCTATAGCTTAAAAACTTATTTATACTTGTGTCCAAACCTGCTCGTGTCCAAACCTGCGCACAAACAATACCTATATTGTCAGCATTTGACAACGCCTATTCAAAGGGAGCTGTGTGTAAAGGTTAGCGGAACGCGCTAAGTTTTACTTGCGCGCCTTACCCGCAAATACCCCGGCAAAAGGGCGGCGTTGTCTACGCAGGGGGTGGGTGGGCATTGTTTCATGAAAAAAACGCACATCTTCAATAGTGTAAAAGGCGTTGGGATCAATTTTTTTGATAAGGTTAATCACCTTTGCAAGATTCCGACGTCTAGCTACGGTGAAAATAACCTTCATCGGACCGGTTTCCCCGCGGGCATCAACACTGGTGACACCAAACCCCGCCTCCCATAGCGCGGTAGTCAACCCAGAGGCTTCCTGATGTGGAGTGATGGTGCGGATGATGAGGCTTCCCATCGCAAGACGCTCTTCGAGCAATAACCCTACATAGTTACCCATACCAAAACCAAGGGCATATGCAATGTATGTGCTCCAACTGTTGAGGTGTTGCATAACCTGCGAGATGGCCAAGACCCAGATCAGCATCTCGATAAAGCCCAGCGGCGCAGCCAGATATTTCAACCCACGGGAGACAAAGGTGATGCGCAGGGTTCCGATCGTCACATCAAGGATGCGCGCCAAAAAAATCAGAAATGGGATCCCCACCACCGTCATAAGGCCTGGTTCTGTAGCAGCTGTTGCGATCATGATGCACTCCTGGTTGGGTAGGGTGAAAAAGTGAAAGATTACACCATGAATATGGTGGGTGGAAGTAATATCAGGCGGATATACAAGAGTCAAGAGCCGGGAGTCAAGAGCCGGGAATCAAGCTGGGCAAAAGAGCGCATACAGACATGTTTTTACTCTTTGAGCATCTCCAGACATGCGCGCGCCAGCGC
>CAZDRL010000034.1:0-11839 GCA_964508035.1 uncultured Desulfuromonas sp. | reverse complement strand
GCATACAGACATGTTTTTACTCTTTGAGCATCTCCAGACATGCGCGCGCCAGCGCCCCCTGTTCGCGCCCCCGCCAGGTGATGATGCTAAGCTCACGCTGGAGGGGAAGTTCGGTGCGGACTGCAACTACGTGCCCGAGATCGAGTTCGGTGTGAAGGGCGAGGCGCGAGAGGCAACCTACCCCCAGCCCTGCCTGCACCGCTTTTTTGATCGCCTCGGTGTGCCCCAGCTCCAAGCGGTGCGTCACTTGGGGTGCATCGATACCTAGGGCGGCTTCAAACACTTCGCGCGTGCCCGAGCCGGGCTCGCGTATGATCCAAGTCTCGGCTACAAGAGCGCCCCTTGTAACCATTTCCACCTCGGCCCAAGGGTGTTGCGGTGCACAGATAACCAGGAGTTCATCGTCACGCCAGAAGGTACACTCCAGCTCTGGGGCATGACACGGCCCTTCAATCAAACCAATATCAAGCTCTCCAGCCACCACTTTTCGGGCTATCGTTTCAGTGTTCCCTACATCCAGTTGCACTTCTGCCTGCGGATAACGGCGCGTAAACTCCCCCATCAGTTGCGGGAGAACATAGTTACCAATCGTGGTGCTCGCTCCAATCTGGAGCTGACCTATGGGGTGATCCCAGGAGGTGTTCAACACGCGGCGCAAGGCTTTAACCTGACGTAGAATTTCGCGCGCCAGCGGCAGGACCACCCTCCCCTTTTCATTCAGCTGTAAGGTGCGACCACTGCGATGAAACAGTGGACCACCGTGATACTCTTCCAGTTGTGCAAGCGCCATACTCACGGCTGCCTGGGTGAGTCCCAGAGTTTTCCCTGCAGCGGTGGCATGGCCACTTTCCGCTACCTGTACAAATATTTCCAATCGGCGCACCGTCAACATGGGGCAATCTCACAAGAGGATCAATATGGTCAAGAGGGGGCTGTCTCAGCTGCCAACATAAATATAATTTATGTATTTAGCAAATATTATCGATTTTTATTTATGTAATGCTGCTGCTAAAGTTCTCCCTGATGTTATCTTTTTATCCCAACACACAGGAGATGCCATGCGCACGATGTTTATGCACCGCAGCGCCAAAGCAATATATATACTCGGGATTATGCTCTGTCTCGTTCCAGGAGTTAGTCCAGCCGTGGCGTTGAGCCTCGGGATAATCTACGCCCTGATGTGGAAAAATCCGTGGCCGCGCGTTAGCGCCTCCGGGAGCAGGCTTCTGCTCCAAAGCGCCGTAGTGGGATTGGGTTTTGGCCTCCCCTTGGCACAAGTGTGGGAGGTGGGGCGGGACTCTTTCAGTCTAACCTTGAGTGGTATTTTGCTCACCCTCACCCTCGGCTATCTCCTCGGGCGCATGCTTCACATCCCCCCGCGCACAACGATTCTGGTTTCTTGCGGCACCGCCATCTGCGGCGGCAGCGCCATTGCCGCCATCGCCCCAATTGTAGAAGCAAAAAACGATGAAGCTGCCATCGCGCTGGCTACGGTATTTACCCTCAATGCGGTAGCACTGTTGTTGTTTCCCGTGCTGGGGCATCTCTTCGGCATGGGACAAGAGCAATTTGGCACTTGGGCGGGAATTGCGATCCACGACACCAGCAGTGTGGTGGGGGCAGCGGCGGCCTATGGCGACACGGCCCTGCACCAGGCAACCATGGTTAAACTGACGCGCGCACTGTGGATAGTACCTCTCGCACTGGCGGCAAGTAGCTTCAGCAAAACTGGGGGACACGCACGTGTACCTGGATTTATTGTCCTCTTCATTGCAGCGGCAGCATTACATACCCTGTTTCCCCAGGCCGAGCCGCTATGGAATTGGATAAATCGGGGCGCAAAAATTCTGCTGGTGTTGAGTCTGTTTTTTGTCGGCAGTGGCCTGACGCGTGACCTGTTGCTAAAGGTTGGAGCGCGCACCTTCATCCAGGGCACTGCGCTTTGGCTCTGCATAAGTGGGTTAACGCTGGCGGGGATTCTGGGAGGGGTAATCTGAGGGGAAAGGGGGATACGGTATCGCACCAGCAAGGGGTAGCGCACCTGTAAGGCTTGAAGTGAGAATCCAACGTTTTGCACGAACCTGCTGCAACACTAATTCCGCGCTTCACTCCGCTTTTACTGTGACAATCTCAATGCGACTGTTCTGCTGTCGTCCTGCTGGGCTTTCATTTGAAACCACGGGTTGATAATAACCATAGCCGGTAGCGGACAACCGTTCTGCAGGCAGACTGCCTGCATGCTGCAAGAACGAAACAACAGCTGCCGCGCGCAGGGCGGAAAGTTCCCAGTTGTCGGCGTAATCGGCTGTTTCTCTCAGGCGCCGATCATCCGCATGTCCCTCAACGCGAACGAAGATATCGTCTTTTTGCCCTAATTCATGCACAACCCTTTTGAGTTGTTCTTCCCCCGCCGCACTCAAAACAGTGGTCTGGGGCACAAAAAGTGAATCGTTTGTGAACACCCACCTATCCGCATTGCAACTTGAATTTATGTGGTCTGTTTGCGCCGCTAACTGCTCTTCGATATTTGTTTGCATGGAATGGTTAGAATCATCAAACAGGCTAATAACAGCTTTTTGTAACGAAACAACTGATTGTTGGCGCTCAATCGTCCGGTTCAAATCTTCAACCTTACGGTAAAGAAAACATCGGTCTTCTTCTAGCTGCGCAGTGGTGTCTTCCAGCTTCGCCACCTCACGTTTCAGCGTCGCGATAACCTCCTGATATTCATGGCTTTTTTCCTGACACTGCAGATGTACTTCCTGAATTTCGAGGCAGGCGTTACCTCTGGACAAAAATGTTGGCGGCATGGTACAACCGCTAACAAGTACGGATAAAAAGGCTACCCACAGACCCATCTTTTGCATTTGCTCACCGTGTAAAAACTGTTCAGCTCGGAGATCCACCCCATCCATGGGACAGCTCCGAGCAAGAAACGTCACATTGTCCACCCGAAATTAAAGAATACTATAACACACTGGTGTTGCGCTTGCCATGATGTCGCCATCCTCTAAATACTCCATCAAAGCTACGATTCAGCGCCAGCTGTTTTTTCGCCTACTTATAGCCTGCGTCCTGATTTCTGTCTGTCTGGCAGCCACTGTTTTCTTTATTGAATTCCACAAGCTCGGCAACCAGGTAGGCAGGCGCGCGGACGAAATTGTTACCCGCTTCAATGATGAAGTTCGCCCCCTCCTGGATGAAGCGCAACTGGCACAGACATCGGCCCTGAACGCAAAGCTCAAAGCTCTTTCCATTGCCGGAAAAGTCAACCTGGGGATGGGACACCTGGTTTATTCTGCCATCCACGATTTGGCCGGAAACACCATTGTTGTCGAAAAAGACACCCAGTATATCCATGCACAAAAGGTTGAGGCGCTGATGAGCTCATTGGACCATCAGGTGCCAGCCCAAGCAGGAGCGTATCACAAGTATCGCGACATTGATAACACAGCCCACATTCAACTTGTCTATCCTCTCACCAACAGTCAGGGTGAACGGGCAGCCATCGTCGAAGGGCTGTATGCTATTTCGGCACAAGTTCAGCACCAGGTTCAGAAGCAGATCATCTATTCCGTGCTGGGTACCGTGGGGATCGTCGTGCTAACCACTCTGATCCTCTACCCTATCCTTATCACCCTGATGCAACGTTTATCCAAGCAGACCGAAAATCTTTTGCAGGCAAACATTGAAACCTTAAGGGTTCTCGGCAATGCCGTAGCTAAACGGGACAGCAACACCTATGTTCACAATTACCGTGTCACGGTCTACTCTGTTATGCTGGCCGAAGCCCTCGGTTTGAGCTCCCATTCGATCCAGTCGCTTATCAAAGGGGCGTTTCTGCACGATATCGGGAAAATCGGCATCAGCGATGAGATTCTGCTGAAAAAAGGACCCCTGACCTGCGACGAACAGGAAAGCATGCGCCACCATGTCACCCACGGCGTCGATATTGTCAAACACTCCGACTGGCTCAAAGATGCCAAGGACGTGGTCCGCTATCACCATGAACAGTTCAACGGCAACGGCTATCCATGTGGGCTCAGCGGAGAACATATCCCCATCAATGCGAGGATTTTTGCCATTGCTGATGTTTTTGACGCTCTGACTTCAAGGCGCTCATACAAGAAACCTATCCCCTTCGACAAGGCCCTGAACATTCTTGAAGAAGGGCGTGGAAGTCACTTCGACCCGCAGCTACTGGATACATTTAAGGGGATCGCACCGGCTCTATACCAGCGAGTCTCAACCCTTTCGCAAAGTGCACTGCAAACACAGCTGGATGACATTACCCGCCAATATTTCACTAAAGAGATGTACGACAACGCCTGAGAGCCACACGCGGTGGATTTGCTCCCGCAAAAACTGTTGGGTTGCGTTCTTTTGGGAACAGGCGCAAAAGTCACCTGCGCGCCAGGTCCTATGTGACAGGGCGCGGCTGTGCATTCATTCATGCCAGGCGCATGGCTTGAAACGGTTATTTGTGTTATCGTCAAAACTTTACGCGTGCAGTGGTGCGTGCCGGCGCGTACAAGTGAAATAAGTGTGAAATAAGTGAAACCTTCCATCTCCCCCTATGCTATCAAGACAAACAACCATGGATCAAACTCCCCATCAAACGCTGGAACATATTTTCGGCTTTCAGCACTTCCGCCCCTTGCAGCAGGAGATTGTTGAGCGTGTTATCGACGGAGCAGACTGCTTTGTGCTGATGCCCACCGGTGGCGGGAAGTCGCTGTGCTACCAGATCCCCGCCCTGCACCGTAAGGGGGTTGCACTGGTGGTGTCACCACTGATATCGCTGATGAAGGATCAGGTGGATGCCCTGTGCGCATGCGGAGTGCGTGCGGCGTACTATAACTCCTCGCTGGGGGCAGACAAGGCACGGCAGGTCCTGGCCAGATTGCACCAGCAACAGCTTGATCTGCTCTATGTTGCACCCGAACGCCTCATGAGTGCGGGGTTTCTTGAACGCCTGGAAGATGTGGATATTGCGCTGTTTGCTGTGGATGAAGCTCACTGTGTATCGCAGTGGGGGCACGACTTTCGCCCCGAGTATATCCAACTTGGCCAGCTGCGCCACCTGTTCCCCGACATCCCCCTTATCGCTCTCACCGCCACCGCAGATGAACAAACGCGCCAAGACATCATCCAGCGCCTCCACCTGCAGGGGGCTAAAACCTTTATCAGCAGCTTTGACCGCCCCAATATCCGCTACACGGTAGTGGAAAAACAGCAACCCATGCGCCAGTTGCAGGATTTTCTGCAGCGCTATCCCGGACAGGCAGGGGCCGAACCGGCGGGTATTGTCTATGCTTTGAGCCGCAAACGGGTGGACGATATCAGCGCAAAATTGTGCCGTGCCGGGTTCCGCGCGGCGGCATACCATGCAGGGTTGAAAGCTCAGGAGCGCCAGCGCGTGCAGGAGGCGTTTCTGCGCGACGACATCCAGATTGTTGTCGCGACGGTGGCATTCGGGATGGGGATCGACAAATCCAACATCCGCTTTGTGGTTCACTACGATCTGCCCAAAAATATCGAAAGCTACTATCAGGAGACTGGACGTGCGGGGCGTGACGGGCTTGAAGCAGAAGCGCTGCTCCTGTTCGGCTATGGAGATATCGCTATCGCCCGCAGTCTGATTGAACAGGGGAACAACCCTGAACAAGTGCGGATCGAGCTCTTTAAGCTCAACGCCATGGTGGGATTTGCTGAGCCTCTCACCTGCCGGAGACGCACTTTGCTCGGCTACTTCGGCGAACATCTCGCCACCGACTGCGGCAACTGCGACCTGTGCCTCAATCCGCCGGAGCGTTACGATGCCACTAAAGATGCACAAAAGCTCCTCTCGTGCGTGTACCGCACGGGGCAACGCTTTGGTGCCAAACATGTGATCGACGTGTTGCGCGGCTCCACCGCACAGCGCATTATAGATCTTAAACACAACACCCTAAGCACCTACGCCATTGGAAAAGACCAACCCCAGGAAGGGTGGAGCAGTCTGCTGCGCCAGCTGGTACATCTGGGATATCTGCGCCAGGATGTAGCCAACTTCTCGGTGCTGAAACTCACCGAAGCAGCACGCCCCATCCTCACCGGCGCAGAGCAACTAACTCTATCACGCCCACGCATCAAGGCAGTTACCAAAAAGCAGCCGAAAAAACGCGCTACCGACCTGGATTATGACGAAGAGTTGCTGACACAATTAAAACAGCAGCGCAAGCATATCGCAGACAGCACCGGTGTGCCCCCCTTTGTAGTATTCAGCGATGCCAGCCTCATAGAGATGGCCCACTATCTACCGCGCGATGAAACTGCATTCCTGCAGATCAACGGCGTAGGGCAACACAAACTGAAACGCTACGGAGAAGATTTCCTCCACCTCATCGTCACCTACTGCAGCGACAAGGTTTTTGTCGAGCCCGACGTGGATTGATCCATCTGCGCTGCACCTGAAATGTTCCCGTTCAAAAAATGGCGCGTCCTTCTCCGGACGCGCCATTTCAGGTTAAACCCACCACAATACCGCAGAGAGGGATACGAGCGATGCCAGCGTAGAAAGAACGATAGAGGCGGATGCCAGATTTGTATCGCTGTTGAGCTGGGATGAAAGTACGTAGATGGCAGTAGAGGTGGGGAGACAGAAAAAGATCATCGCGGTTTTAAATGCGCTCCCCTCCACCCCAAACAGGTACAGAGACAAAGCGCCGACCAAGGGTAACAATACCATCTTAAACCCCACTGCAATCCCGGACAGGCGCAGGTATCCAGGCAGGTGTTTGAACGAAAACGCGCTCCCGATAGAGATCAGCGCCAGCGGGAGCGCCACCATAGAAGCGAGAGCAAAGGTATTGTTGACAAACCCTGGTAGCTGCAGCCCCGACGCTGACAGAATTAACCCCGCCACACACGCAAGGATAAGCGGATTGGATGCAAGGGCGCGCAACAGGTGGCGCTGTTTTTGCGCGCGGGTCATCTCCCGTCCGGAAAACCAGATCAAAACAGTGACCGCCATAACATTTATAAGCGGAATCAAAACCCCCACCAGCACCGCAAATTGTACCACGCCGGCATCCCCCATCGCCTGCAGTACCACCGCCATCCCGATGTAGGTATTGAAACGGTAACAGCTCTGCGAAAAGCTCCCGGCCTGATACGGTGCCACCCCACCCTTGACAATGAATACTGTGCTCGCAAGAAAAATCACACTCACTGCCATAATTCCGGCCCAGATCAGAGATGGATCAACCGCATCCGCCCCCGCCGCAGTACTAACCTTCCAGAACAGCATAGCTGGGAAAAAGATGAAATACACCAGTTTGTCGGACGCGCGGAAGAAGTCGAGGGGGACAAATTCATAGCGGCGCACGCCGTAACCAAGCACAATCAGGGCAATAATGGGGAATAACGTCTCTAATATCACGAATACACCTTTTGGATTTTAAGTTGTTAGCTGTAGAGCAATCCGCGCAGATCTTAGAAAATAGAATGGACTTTAGCAAGTGCGTATGTGTCGCAACGTCCATGCTTTTTTATTTGCAGGTCAAATCCTTACAACTTATCTCTGAGTAAATTTTAAAATTTGCGCCACATAATATAATAACGTTTTATTTTCTACTGAAAAACCTGCTCAGACCTCGGTGGAATCAACCCTATGCTGCATAAAGCATGCACAAAAAAAGCCTGATTTATTATATATATGGAAAAGAAAATAAAAATATTTGCACAGTTTTTGTTGATTTCATATATAGCTTTAGCGTACATTTTCGCTTTCGCTGCTCCCGTATACTGAGCAACGGGTAACTCTGTCTTGTACAGCTTGTTACAAATAACGACGTTTCACTCTTAAACAAGGAGGATTTCTATTATGAACAAGAGAAGATTTTTTTCCGCCCTGCTAGTGGGTCTATTGGCTACAACCATGCTGTTTGGCGCTTCAGTTGCTGTCGCGGCGAAAACTCGCCTTGCATTTTCTGGCGGTCCGGATGGGGGTACGTTCCAGTTTTTCTCCAATGCAATCTCCTCAATACTCTCCAAGGTTGATCGCGACGTAGAGGTATCCAACATGGCTTCCGCTGGTTCAGTGGAGAATTTGCGCCGCGTAAACTCCGGGGATGCCGATTTTGGCATCGTATATTCCGGGGATATGTACCTGGCGCGCAACGGACAATTGACCAATGATACCCGCAAATACACCAATGTACATGCGATAAGCTATCTGTACGGTGCTCCGGCGCATCTGGTGGTTCTTGCCTCTAGCGGCATCAACAATGTAAGCGACCTGGAAGGGAAGCGCGTTGCCGTAGGTCCGGCAGGCTCAGGAGCAGCTGCCTCGGCACAGCGTTATTTTGCTGGGGTAAACATGTGGGACAAGATCAACCAAGAATTTATCGGCTACAGCCAAGGGGCCTCTGCTCTGGGAGATAAACTCATTGACGCACTATGGGTTTTTGCCGGCTACCCCAACTCCGCAGTTATCCAGACTGCGGCAAGCAACGATATCAAAATCCTGAGTTTGGTAGAAGCGGGTGAAGCTACAGGTTTCTTCCAGAAAAACCCCTACTACACCAAGGTTGTTATCCCCGAAGGGACCTACCATGGGGTAGATTACGATGTGCATACCATTCAGGACTCAGCGATCTGGGCCGTCGGCAAGCACGTGAAAGATGAGCATGTCTACACTGCACTGAATAACATCTACTCACCTCAGGGGCTGGGTTTCATGGTCAGCGCCAGCCGCGCCGCGAAATCGATGAGTATTGAAAATGGATTGTTTGGCATAGCTACTCCGGTTCATTCTGGAGCACAGAAGTTCTGGACAGAAAAAGGTTTGACTCTGACCCCTGAGCAGAAGTAAAAATACAATCCACATCCTGACCTAAAGGGAACGGGGCCATTTAGGCTCCCGTTCCCTTTTTAATGAAACATTGCCATCGCGTTATCACCGATACGGAGCGAACCATGTCCGATGAAATGGAAAAAAACTTTGACGATCTAAGCCCAGAAGAGCAGGAGAAGCTGAAAAAAATTGTCGAAAAAGACTCCAAGTCGTTTCGCAAACCGAGTGGATTCTGGAACTTAGTTGTAGCTCTGTTGGCTTCGGCGCTGGTACTGTTTTACTTCTACGCCGCAGGAATAAGCTCGGTAGGCACCCAGTATCACCTGGGTGTATATGTATTAATCACCTACATCCTGGTATTTCTCCTCTACCCTGCTGGTAATACCTGGGTACGGGGGGGGATAAACCTGATGCTCGCGTTTATTCTCACCTGTGCTGCTTCTATCTTTACCTACTACAAAGATCACACGGTTTTTTACGAACGTCTCATGTCTATTTCCGACCAGTTTCACGAAGGGATTGGTGCGGGGCTGAGTGCACTTGCCCCCATGTGGCCGCTTCTAACCGTAGTTATCATACTATCTTTTGTATTACAGTATGTTGAAGGGTTTTTCGTGCGCCGCTGGATCAATACTCCTACCCCTTCTGACGTCCTTTTTGCAATGGTTGCAGGGGGGGTGGTCTTTTACTGGTTGAGCCAATTTGAAGCCCTCAACTGGCGTGCGGGGGCAGAGAACGAACTCGATGCCCTTATCAGCATTACTGGAATTTTGATCTCATTCGAAGTGTGTCGCCGCGTACTGGGCTGGTCCATGACCTTTATCGGCGTATCTATGGTGGCATTTGCCTATTTCGGCCCCTACCTGCCCGAACTTTTTGCACATCGTGGTTTCAGCATAGAACGGATCTGCAATGCCTTGTTCCTCACGACTAACGGCGTTTTCGGGGTTATGGCCAACGTACTCGCCACCTACGTTATTCTATTCATCTTTTTCGGAGCGTTTCTGCACAAATCCGGGGCGGGGCGCTTTTTTATCGACTTACCCCTAGCGCTGGCAGGGCGTAGCACCGGCGGCCCGGCAAAGGTCGCGGTTATTGCATCAGCGCTGTTTGGCTCTGTCTCTGGGAGCGCTATTGCCAATACGGTTTCCACTGGCGCCTTTACCATCCCACTGATGAAGCGGGCAGGCTTTCGTCCTCATGTTGCTGGAGCTATCGAACCTGCTGCCTCTATCGGCGGGATGTTTCTCCCCCCCATCATGGGTGCAGGGGGATTCCTGATGGCAGAGCTTACCGGTCTGCCCTACTCCTATATCATGATGATCTCCATCGGACCGGCGCTGATGTATTTCTTCGCGGTGTTCTGCATGATCCATTTTGAGGCTAAAAAGCTCAAGATTGTCGGGATCAAAGATGAAGAGTTCCCCCACTGGAGAACCGTACTAAAAAACGACTGGTACTATGCCCTTCCGCTTGTCATCATCACCATCCTTATGCTGATGGGACGCTCCCCGGGCTACGCCGCTTTCTGGGCTACAATATCGTGTGTCGTGGTAAGCTGGCTCAAGAAGGAAACCCGCATGGGACCCATAGAAATATGGGAAGCGATCCAAACCGGAGCACGCAACACCTTAATTATCGGTGCAACCGTCGGGGTGATTGGGGTTATCGTTGGAGTTATCTCCCTTACCGGGATGGGACTCAAATTTTCTGACCTGATTATTGCAATGGCAGGTGACAGCCTGGTGCTGGCAATTCTTCTTATCGCCCTTGCGTCATTGGTTCTGGGGATGGGTGTCCCAGTTACCGCTTCATATCTGATCGTGGCCGTGCTGGCAGTTCCGGCGCTTGGTACCTTTGGTGTAGCCGCAATTGCTGCACATCAGATCGTGTACTGGCTCAGTCAGGACTCCAATATCACCCCCCCTGTGTGTGTGGCCGCATATGCCGGTGCCGCAATAGCGGGAGCAGATCCATGGAAGACGGGCTGGACCTCGTTCAGGTTTGCAAAGATGTTGTACGTTATGCCGATGCTGTTCGCATTTACTCCCAGCATCCTGTTTCAAGGTAAGGTGGTAGATATCAACGCACCCGATTTTGACGGGCCCTTTGCCAGCGTCATTGCGATGAATGTCAAAACAGATCAGGAAATTGCCAAAGGTGATGTTGTAGCCCTTATCAATGCCGGGGGAGAAACCCTTGAAGTAAAAGCGATGAGCGACGCCACTGCAAGTATTGTCTATACCTTTCCAGGCTCCATGGTCGACCCAGGGCAGACGCTGCTCCGCACCGAAACTGCAGTAACCCCATACAGGATTTTTGCCTCGTTCTTCTCAGCGATTCTGGGTACTGTCGCGTTTTCCAGCTTAATGATGGGGTACTGGATCCGGCGCACCAGTGTGGTAGAATGGATACTCTTAATACCTGCAACCATCCTGCTCTACTGGCCTACCCCCATAACGGATGTAGCAGGTGCAGCCATAGTCGCCACGATATGGTTCATGCAGAAAAGCAAGAACAAACGGGAAGAAAACATGGATGCGCTAAAAGCTTGATGCACTAACAGGTGTTTCAGATGCCACAACCCAACCATGGAGGACACCATGCCAAAAATTACTAAAATTCTGTATGCAACTGATTTTTCCGAAGGTTCTGCGGTGGCGGCAGAATATGCGCGCACTTTTGCCGACATGCACGCTGCCCAAGTTGTGGTACTGCATGTAAACAATGAACTAGTGGACTCGAATCGGCTGCGGATGCAAAGTGACGACTACCTGGAAATTGAACACAGTGTCGAACGTCTGGCAGCTGAAAACATGCAGGAGTTTTGTCCGCGCTACTTCAAAAAAGGGAGCTACAAAAGCAGGATCGAGATCGGGATCCCTTTCAAGGTGATAAATGAAGTAGCGCATTCAGAAGGTGTTGAACTTATCGTGGTGGGCACCCATGGACGTACTGGGCTGGCACACGTGGTTCTCGGCAGCACTGCCGAGCGCGTCG
>CAZDRL010000033.1:15275-22750 GCA_964508035.1 uncultured Desulfuromonas sp. | reverse complement strand
AAGCTTCGATGCCCGTAATTCTCAAACGAGTGATGGGCTGACGGTGTCCATTGGTCTTGCGATAGCCTTTGCGTCGTTTAGACTTGAAAACAAGAATTTTCTTGCCTTTGCCCTGCTCTACAATTCGAGCAGTGACTTTCGCATTAGGCAATAGAGGTGCTCCGATTTTTACCTCTTCTCCGCCGACCATGAGGACATCACTGATTTCGATGGACTCTCCTGCCTCACCGGCAAGTTTTTCCACCTTGATTGTGTCGCCTTCGGATACTTTGTACTGTTTCCCTCCGGTCTTGATCACCGCGTACATGTGCATTCACCTCGCTCTCAGTGGGTAATAAGATTTCAATAGCGCAGCAATGTAGCTCTGGCACAGGGGAAGTGTCAAGTATTTTCTCTGTATGCGGGCGCGGGCGCAGTGTTTTAGTGGTCACACAAGTTTGGGCCAGGTTTAAGTTCCCCCTGGAGGTAGATTTGCGCCAGCTCCGCCGGCTTTTGTACGGGCGCTCCTATAACCACTTCAATGCCCTGGGCGCGAAACAGCTCTTGCGCACGGTTTCCCATCCCTCCGGCAATGACAAGATTCGCCCCCTGTTGTGCAAGCCAGCGGGGTAGCACGCCAGGTTCATGTGGGGGTGGGGAGAGGCTCTCTTCACCCTGTATCGTTTTTTTGTCTGTATCCACCGAGATGAGGGTAAAGGTTTCGCAGTGGCCAAAGTGCAGAGCGAGCAGAGCGTTGGCCGTAGGGATAGCTATTTTCATGTTTTCTCCTTCAAGGGATCGGTTGTAGTGAGCGGTGGAATGGGACGCAAGTTTTATCCGTTCAAGCGCTGGTATAATGTGTCCCATAAGGTTCTAATCCGCGCCGGAGCTGAATTCTCATCAGCGCTGTGGAGATATTCGGTGATGGTTTTGCGCTCAATTTGAGCGGCGGTAAACGCATGGTCGTGGTTTATTTTTGCCAGGGTTGGAATGTTGTGCTGTGCTGCAAGGGTGCTGATGGTGTCCCCCTGAGCGGGGTTAATATCGTATCTGTTGATACACAGATACGCTGGAATGTTGAAATGGCGGCATAGCTGCGCTACCCGTTCGAAGTCGTGGAGACCAGAGACTGAAGGTTCGGTGATAATCAGCACGGCGTCAGCCCCGGTTATGGAGGCTATTACCGGACAGCCGATACCGGGCGGGCCATCCACGATAACCAGTTCTGCCCCTTGTTGCTTTGCAACGTCACGCGCCTGTTGCCGCACCAGACTCACCAGCTTGCCGGAGTTTTCCGCGCCGATATGCAGGCGCGCATGGACCATCTTCCCGAACCTGGTGGTCGAGAGATTCCAGACACCACACTCGGCGCTGGGAAAATCGATTGCTTCTGCCGGACAGAATTCCACGCACACCTTACACCCTTCACACGCGTATGGATCAACCCGACAGATCCCATCTTGCTCTTCGATGATCGCTTCAAAGTTGCAGTACTCTTTACACAGCCCGCAGGCGGTGCAGGCATCCGCGCGGATGATAGCTTCATGTCCGCTGGTGAAGGTGTGGGACTGCTCCACTTCGGGGTTGAGAATAAGGTGGAGGTCGGCGGCATCCACATCGCAGTCCGCGCAGACACAGCCGTGCGGCAGCTCGTGGGCCAGATGGCACAGCGCCGCCGTAAGGCTGGTTTTGCCCGTGCCCCCTTTGCCACTTATCACTACCAGTTCTTTCATGCCATCTCCTCCCTGTGCATTATGTGTTGCAGCATGGTGTGTAGTTGTTCTTTTAATTCCGGTGCGGCATCACACAGTGAATCTCCCTTTGAATAGGCTGTGGCGATCTTGCGCTTCCACGGAATCTCCAGCGCGATATTGATGTTGTTGGAGTCGCAGTAAGTGCGCACCCTGGTATCACCAATGTCGGCGCGGTTGATAACCACAGCAAACGGAAGTTGCAGCTGGCGTACGGTTTCCACCGCCAGTTCCAGGTCGTTAAGCCCGAAGGGGGTTGGCTCTGTCACCAGGATTACAAAATCGCTCCCGCGCACCGCGGTTATCATCGGGCACGAGGTCCCTGGAGGACAGTCCAGAATGTTGAGGGCTTCTGGTGCGCTGATGTTTTTCGTCGCGCGAATCAATGGTGGTGCCATCACCTGCCCGATGGCGAGCTTGCCCTGCATAAAGTTTATAGGTGCAGCTGGGTTTTTGCGTTGCGTGCCGCAGTCCAGGGTGCCGATCGCTACTTCCTTGTCACTGATAGCACCCTCGGGACAAATACGCCGACACCCACCGCAGCTGTGACATAGTTCCGCAAAAACCATGCTCCGCCCTCCGGCGATGGCAATGGCGTTGAACTGACACAGCTCCGCGCATGCACCACAGGCGGTGCAGCGTTCCGCATCAATTAGCGGCACTGGACGGGTTTGCTCCGTGTGGCTGTGCCACTGCGGTTGCACAAACAGGTGCGCATTGGGTTCTTCCACATCGCAGTCACGCAGAGTGACAGGAATCCCCGCCGCTTCAGCCAGAGCTGTCGCCAGGGTGGTTTTGCCGGTGCCCCCCTTGCCCGAAGCGATGGCGAGGGTGAAAGGGGGGACCGCAAGCTGTATAGCATTGGTATCCATAGCGGGTTAACTCCAGTGTGCTTCTACGTTGGCGCTGTCGGCTTCCTCCAGCTCACCGGCAAGGAACGCCTTTAGGGCCGCTCCCACCGAAGGTTGCTTGGTGTGATAAACCTTTACTCCAGCGGCCTGGAGAACTTGAAAGGCCTTGGGGCCGCAGTTGCCGGTCACGACCGCGGTAGCTCCCGCATTGACTACGTTTTGCGCGGCCTGAATCCCTGCTCCTTGGGCGGCGTTCATGTTCTGGGTATTTTCCAGGATAGAGGCGGCGTTGGTCTCGGTGTTTACGATAATGAATTGTTTCGCACGACCAAAGCGTTGATCTAAGTCTGAGTCGAGCTCTGATCCCGTAGCTGAAAAAGCAACGTTCATGTGAGTCTCCTTCTATGTATGGCGGAAAAGGTTTGTGTGTCAGATGTTAAAGAGACAGAGCGATACCGTGGAGGCACCGAGATGCCCCCACGGTAATCTGTGTTAGGAACGTTCGTTGAGTTGTTGTTTGATCTGCGCAATCTGCGCTTCGAGATCCTGCGCCTTCCGGCTCAAGTCTTCGCCAGAAGTGGGCGCTGGAGTGGGGGCGTTATCCATCTGTTGCCCTTGTCCCATGCCGCGTCCCATCCCTTGCTTGAGACCCCGTCCAAGGCCACGTCCGTCGCCATCGCCACCGCTTCTACGCCTCACCCCAGCTCCACGGCCGCCGCCACGCCCACCGGCAGTGGTGCATCCGGGCGCAGTGGAGCCAGAGCAGAATCCTGCTCCACGTCCGCTTTGACTTCCCATTCCATTTGGTCCTGTTCTATCGCCTCTTGGCATAATAATTCTCCTTTTGTTTGGTTGGGCCTGCATAAATTGCAGGCTCTGTTACTTGTTCAATCCTTTGGTTTTCAGCTGCTGTCTCACTGTTCTGGGGTGGGGTATCCAAGGGTATGTGATCTGCGGCGGCAGCCTGCGCCGCGCCCATGTTGCCTTGGCGTAGCCTGGTTCTGGCGTCCGCGTTGGTGACACCCACACCCTGGCATAGTGCCAGCTACGGCTTCTATAGCGCCGCTACGCAGAGCCTGTACCACTTCAGCCACACTCCCCGCCGCGAAGGGGACAACCTTGAGTCCTGCTGCACAAGCGGCACGCAACAGCGGGCGTGAGATTGCGCCACAAATCAGGATCTCAACGCCGCTTTGGGCCAGAGCCTCTATTTTGGCAAAGGGCGACTGAGGCAGAACTTTGGTTTCGCCAGTGACTGCGGGGTTGGCAGTATCTAAAACAAGAACCGTTCCCGCGACATCGAACACCGGGGCGATGCGGTCGTTCCATATGGTGATACCCGACTTCATTTTAACTTGCCTCCCGCATGGGGTTAACCGTGTTTGCAGCGTTACATCTCTTGAGCCTCGTGAGCGGAAGCCAGTGCGTACCGGACTCTCTCCAACTGCTTCTCTGCAGCTGCTCCTCTAATAGATTACATCCCTAATGGATTGCACCTCTGATACATAGCACCTCTAATAGATTGCACCCGTCGTGCCAAACGAAGTAATTGTGTGATGTTTTTCCAGCCTAGATGCGTAAGTTCTTGTAAATAAAGGAGTTTTGAGAGAGTCGGTTCTTTTTTTTAAAGGCAGGCGCTAGTCTTACACGGGGTTAAATCTCTTGGAGTAGCGTTAGCGCTACCATGCTGCAGCGCTGGGGTAGCGTTTATGCAACTGTGCTTTGCGCTGGTGTTGCAGCAGCGCGAGGGTAGGGGCGTGGCCGTCAGGAATTGTCGGCAGATGTATGGCGGCCATTGCGGGAGGGCAGCGGGATCGCGAGCGCTTTGATTTTACGATACAGGGTGGTTTTGTGGATACCTAAGGCGCGCGCGGCTGCTTGTCGATTGTAGTTGTGCTCTTCCAGGGCGGTAAGAATAGCGTGCTTTTCACTCAAGTCACGCTGGGTGCGTATTTCTGCGGCGCCGTTATGGGTTGCGGTCAAGGGCTGGCTGCCCCGCAGGGTGGCGGGGAGGTGTGCCGGTTCGATCATCTCGGTACGGCACAACACAAAGGCATGCTCAATGATGTTCTCAAGTTCACGCACATTTCCGGGCCAGTCGTGCGCCATAAGGAGGTTCATGGTGTCAGGCAGACATCCCTGAATATCGCGCTTTTGCGTCTGGTTGAAGCGCGCAATGAAGTGTTGCACCAACAGCGGGATATCTTCCATCCGGTCACGCAAGGGGGGGAGTTCGAGAGTGATCACGTGGATGCGGTAGAATAGATCTTGGCGGAAGGTGCCTTCCGCCACCATCTCCGCCAGGCTGCGGTGGGTAGCAGCAATGATTCTTGCCTCCAGCGGCTCCGGTTTGGTACTGCCTAAAGGTTCGAACTGATGTTCCTGCAGGACGCGCAACAATTTCACCTGTTGCGCCAGGCTGATCTCCCCGATTTCATCCAGGAAGATGGTCCCTTTCCCCGCACTGCGCAGCCGTCCCGGTTTATCCTGCTGCGCACCGGTGAATGCCCCTTTTTTATATCCGAACAGCTCCGATTCAAGCAGGTTGTCGGGCAGCGCCCCGCAGTTGACTGCAACAAAGGGTTCCTCGGCGCGCGCGCCACTGGAGTGAATGGCGCGCGCCACCAGTTCCTTCCCGGTGCCGGTTTCCCCCTCAATCAATACGGTACTGGAGCTGGCGGCCAAGGGTGGGATGAGATCAAACACCGGCTCCATGGTGCGGCTGTGGCTGAGGAGGTCGCCGATGTGGTAGCGCCGTTTCAGCGTATTGCGCAGAGTCTCAATTTCGCTTAAGTCGCGGAAGGTCTCCGCCCCGCCGATGACGTTGCCCTCTGCATC
This sequence comes from uncultured Desulfuromonas sp., assembly GCA_964508035.1. Classification (GTDB taxonomy): domain Bacteria; phylum Desulfobacterota; class Desulfuromonadia; order Desulfuromonadales; family Desulfuromonadaceae; genus JAIVHC01. Next base: position 17,331 of record CAZDRL010000033.1, on the reverse strand, counting down.
GCGTAGAACAGCAGTAGAGATACTTATGGGGATCCGTTGCCCATCGGCGCGGATGATAAATCCCTCGCGCTGGACAATGGGGTTGCCGCTCTGCAGGGTTTCAGCCAGGGCGCAGTTGTTTTCGCACAAGCTGCAGCGAAACACCTCTGAGCAGAGCTGTCCGATAGCATCGGTACGCTCCACTCCGGTGATCTCCTCGGCGGCACGGTTGAACGAGGTGATGCGCCACGCGCTATCCACGGTAAACACCCCATCGCAGATGCTCTCCAGAATTGCCTCGGTGCAGGTGTGGTCCAGTGAGTTATTTCCCATGTCCGCTCAACCTTTTCACCCTCCTCAATTGCTTGGATGTCACCCCGCTGCGACGACAAATTGCTCCACGTGGAAGTTGGGGCGCGAAATAATGGAGACCTGCTTCTGGAAATGTTGCTCTATCTCGTCAATGACGCTGCGCTCCTCATCGTAAAGCAGAGCAGCCACATCGGGATGCACCTGCAGATTGATGCGGTAGCCAGGCAGGTCGCGTGCTTCCCGTTTCAACTTGCGGAAGATCTCAAACACCATGGTGGTGCGGCTCTTGACGTAGCCAGTACCTTCGCAGTAGGGGCAGGACTCACACAGGGTGCGCCCGATACTTTCCCGCACGCGCTTGCGCGTCATTTCAACCAATCCCAATTCTGAAATCTTGAGGATGTTGGTCTTGTTTTTGTCCCCCTTCAGCGCTTCCTCTAAGCTTGCATGCACCTGCTCGCGATGTAGCTCTTTTTCCATATCGATAAAGTCGATAATAATCAGACCACCGACATTGCGCAGGCGCACCTGGTAGGCAATCTCCTTCACCGCTTCGAGGTTGGTTTTAAGGATGGTGTCTTCCTGGTTGTGTTTCCCCACGTAGCGCCCGGTATTCACGTCGATGGCGGTGAGGGCTTCGGTCTGTTCGATAATGATGTAGCCTCCGCTTTTAAGCCATACCTTGCGCTCCAGCGCGCGCGCGATCTCAACCTCCAGGCCGTAAGCATCAAACAGTGGCACCTCATCGCGGTACAGATCGATGTTGTACTCCAGGTTGGGCATGTAGGTGCTGAGGAAATTCACGATCTTGTCGTGCTCTTCCGGCGCATCAACCACAATGCTCTTTATATCCTCGGTCAGAATATCGCGCAGCACCTTGCTGGTAACATCCAAGTCTGAATGAACCAGGGCGGGCGCGCTCATATCGGTCTGACGTGCATCGATATCGCGCCAGAGATCTGCCAGATAATTCATGTCTGCACGCAGATCTGCTTCACTTTTTCCCTCTGCGGCGGTGCGCACAATAAAACCACTGTGGGGCAGGCGCATCTGTTCTATAATTTCGCGCAGGCGCTCTTTCTCTTCCGGGTTCTCGATGCGACGCGAAATCCCCACATGATCGATAGTGGGCATATACACCAGATGACGCCCCGGCAACGAGATGTGCGAGCTGATGCGTGCCCCTTTGGTGCCCAAGGGCTCCTTGGAAACTTGTACCAGAATCTCCTGCCCTTCACTCAAAAGGGTCTCAATTGGGGGGAGGGGATGGACCTCTACTTCCTCCTCCCCTTCGGTTTCGGTGGTGTCCGGTTCGCTGGTGTCGCTGCGCCCTTCTACAAAGTCTACCACCGCTTCCATTTCGTCAAAAACGTCTGCAACATACAAAAATGCCGCTTTGTCGAGCCCAATGTCGACAAACGCAGCCTGCATGCCGGGCAGCACACGGATAACCCGCCCCTTGTAGATATTGCCCACAATTCCCATATCGCAGCTACGTTCAATGTAGAGCTCGGAGATGTGTCCGTTCTCTTGCAGGGCCACCCGGGTCTCATGGGCGGTCTTGTTGATGACCAGTTTTTTTGCCATGGTCGAAACTCCTTCGTCGTATATATGTGTAAATGCTAGATAACTGTTTAGGTGGAGACCAATACCCAGGGTATGGTGTTACCTGTAGCTGGGCAAGAAGCAGGACAGCTACAGGTGCTCAATGCTGCATGGCAGCAGAGTCTTGACAGGGTGGTTCTCAACGCTTATACGCGCACTC
>CAZDRL010000033.1:2147-15175 GCA_964508035.1 uncultured Desulfuromonas sp. | reverse complement strand
GCTGCATGGCAGCAGAGTCTTGACAGGGTGGTTCTCAACGCTTATACGCGCACTCTTATACGCGCACTCTTATACGCGCACTCTTATACGCGCACGTTTTTCGCCGGGCGGTCTCGGGGGGTATTTTATGTCAGGAAGCGGTTTATGACCAGTTCTGACTTATAAAACTACTTGAATGCGAGATCAATTCAGAGTTCAGACTTCATGGTAACACGGGTTTTGCATAATCCCATAGAACGAACCTGATTGTGGTCTGCTTTGAGCAGATAGGCGGTTACCACTACCGGACTGCCTTTATGTAAACTCAGTTCCAGCGCATCGTGGTGTAAACGGATATCAGCGATGTCGGGGCGCAGATCAACCTCAACTGGTTTCTCTTTTTTCAAGCGCGTGAAGATGATGCTCTTGGCCTGAAGTGCATCGACAATGCGCTCCTCAAGATCGGCTGGGAAGGCCGAATTGCGTGGTACCCGATAGGTGCTGGTGGCGATCGACGCCGCAGGGGTGGGGCTATTCCACGGGATCTGCACAACATTCAGGATTGTGAAGTTTTCTGGCAGTTCCGCATTGAGGCGGGCATGCAGCGCACTGACGTTGGGAGGCTGGAACAGTTCTATGTCGATAGTCTCTGCTTCACTTTCCACTCCCGTGGGCAACGCATCGGGAAAAGAGATGCGGGGATGAGGGTGGAATCCGGCGGAGTAGCGCACCGGCGCCTGAATGCGACGCAGGGCGCGTTTTACTACAGTCATGAACTCCAGATGGCTGACAAAGCGCGCCTTGCCGGTTTTGCTCATCTGCAGGCGAATTTTATAGCGTTCCTCTTCCGGCACCTCTGGCGGTTGTGGCAGCGCTGGAGTTGAGGTCAGAGTTGGGCCCAAGGTTGGGGCGGCCTCGGCAAAGCGTGGTTTTATATGGTTGAAGTCACACACACCACACAGGCTGCACGCTCCGGTGCGACAGTCGGGCGTATATTCCTGCCGTAGTGCCTTCGCGCGCTCCCGCGCAAAGAACTCTTTGGGGATGCCGCAGCTTAAGTGGTCCCAGGGGAGAATTTCCTCCATAGCGCGGGCGCGCAGGTAAAACTCGAACGTGAGTCCGCTCTGCTGCAAGGCTTCCTCCCAGCGGGAGAAATCGAAGAAATCGCGCCAGCTGTCGAAACAGCACCCCAGGTCGGTGGCGCTGGCAATTACTGCCCCTAAGCGGCGGTCGCCACGGGCAAATACCCCTTCCAATACCGAAACTTCCGCCTCGTGCCACTTCAGACGCAGTTTCTTCTTTCGCAGGGCGTCACGCAGCCAACTCTGCCGTTCTCTGGTCTGCGCCAGATTTAGCTGCGCTTCCCACTGAAACGGCGTATGTGCTTTGGGGACAAAAGTGGAAACAGCTACATTGACATCGCCACCACCCTCGGTACCACGCGCACAGCGTTTAACCGCTGCCGCCAGATCAACAATCCCCTGCAGGTCTGCATCAGTTTCAGTCGGCAGCCCCAGCATGAAGTAGAGCTTTATCAGGCGCCAACCCAGGGTATAGATGGTACGTGCGCTGTCGAGCAGGTCTTCAGCTTTAATCCCTTTATTAATCACCTCGCGCAGACGTTCCGTCCCCGCCTCGGGGGCGAGGGTGAAGCCGGTCTTGCGCACCTTGCGGATTTCGTTGATCAGCTCCTCGGTCAGGGAGCCTACGCGCAGACTCGGCAACGACATCGCTACCCGATCTTTGGCGTGTTGTTCCATCAGATGGCGCAGCAGCGGCTCGATGGCGCTGTAGTCACCACTGGAGAGCGACAGGAGCGAGAGCTCATCGAAACCGCTGTTGGCGAGCGCTTCCTCAGCCAGTTTCGCAATGGTTCCGGCCTGACGTTCACGCACCGGACGATAGATATAACCCGCCTGACAGAAGCGACACCCGCGCGTACATCCGCGTGTGATCTCCAGCGCTACACGATTGTGCACCGTATCCATATATGGGATCAGCGGCTTGGTGGGGTAGGGCGCAGTGTCGAGATCGGCGAGATAGCGCCGCGTTACCGTGGTGTAATCTGGCAAGAGCGGCTCAATAGCGCGGATGGTGCCATCGACATTATAGTGCGGGGTAAAAAGTTCGGGGATATAGACCCCCTCGATGTGGCGCAGTTCGTGGCGGGTCTGCGTGCGTGTCAGCTTGCGTTCCCGCGCGGTGCGCAGGGCATTGCAAATCTCCACCACCGCCTCTTCGCCATCACCCAGCAGGGCAAAGTCAATAAAATCGGCAAGGGGCTCTGGGTTAAAGGCGCTGGGACCACCAACGATGATAAAAGGATCGGTTGCGCTCCGTTCGTCCCGGCGGCGTGGGATGCCACTTAAGTCGAGCATATGGAGGATGTTGGTGTAGCACAGCTCATGTTGCAGGGTGAAGCCGATGAGGTCAAATTCTGCCAGCGGCGTGTTCGACTCCAGCGTGCTCAGGGGGGTAGCTTCTTGGCGCATGTGCTCTGCCATGTCGGGCCACGGACAGTACACGCGCTCCGCCGCAATCCACTCTTCGCGGTTGAGAACCTGATACAAAATCGCACTGCCCATATTGCTCATGCCGATTTCGTACGTATCGGGAAACGCCAAAGCATAGCGGATATCTACATCAGCGTGATTTTTACGGATGGAGCCAGCTTCTCCGCCCAGGTAACGCCCCGGACGACTTATGTTTAAAAGGGTATCGCAGGAAATCATACTTTACTTTCAATGGTGGGACAGAAAAATAGAACAATCTACCTTGATGTCAAGGTGCCTGACAAGCTTTTTCAGGCGTGCTATTATTCGTGCACCAGACACACTGCACGCACATTCTGTAGACACCATGTCCTCCGGTTGTGTATGCGAATTTAAATTAATAAGCCAGTTTCATTCAAAATAGAGGTGGAGACAGCATGATGAGATTGACACATAAAGAGCAATCTAAGCACACCCGAATCCCGATACCAACGGTTGACACCCATATCCACACCATTGCCTCGGGGCACGCGTTCAGCACCGTGGAGGAGATTGTCGCCGCTGCACACAGACGTGGGCTTGAAGGGGTTGCCATCACCGATCATGGCCCTGCTCTTCCGGGGGGGCCACATATGTACCATTTTATGGCGCTGCGCTTTATCCCCGAAATTATGCAGGGGGTGAGGGTGTTACGCGGTGTGGAAGCCAATATCCTTGATGAAGGGAAGTTGGATATCGGCGCAGAGGCGATGGAATATCTTGATATTGTCCTGGCTGGTCTTCATGAGGGGTGTGGCTACTCTGGTACCAGCGCCGCAGAGAATACCCGTACCCTCCTGCAGGCGATGGAAAATCCCTGGGTCGATATTATCACCCATCCGGGTAATCCCGCTTATCCGCTCGACTATATAGCGGTGGTGGAGCAGGCAGTGCGCACCAATACTGCACTGGAGATCAATAGCTCCTCCTTTACCACCAGTCGGAAAAACAGCGCCCCAAACTGCCTCGAGATAGCGCGTCTGTGTGCTGAAAAGGGTGCCTTGGTTGCCGTCGGCAGCGACGCGCATATCAGCAGCGGGGTGGGGGAATTCACCTGCGCCGTAGAGGCGTTAGAGCAGAGCGGTGTTCTCCCTGCGCAGGTGGTGAACAGGGACTTGAAAGCGTTAGTAGCGTTTCTGCAACGGATGGGGAAACGCCCCGCTCTACGCGCGGAGGTGTAGATTATGTTGCTTAAAGCGCAGCGCGAACTGATTGTTACCTATGGGCTTAAGCTCCTCTCCGCCGGCTTAACCACTGGCAGTGGCGGCAACCTGAGTTGCATGTGCCGCACCCAAGATCTGATCGCCATCGGCCCCAGTGGGGTGGATTACACTGATGTACGGGTCGAGGATGTTGTGGTGGTTAATCGCGCCGGAGAGGTGGTGGAGGGGGATCTGAAACCCTCCAGTGAACTCAGTTTTCACCTTGCCCTCTACACTGCACGCCCGGATGTGAACGCAGTGGTGCATACCCATTCGGTATATGCTACCACCATGGCGTGCTTGCACCGCGAGATCCCGGCGGTGCACTATCTGGTCGCCTGTGCCGGTAACAAAGTGCCCCTTGCGCCTTATGCCACCTTTGGCTCCGCCGCGTTGGCGCACAATGTGGTGCGCGGCATGGGGGCTTACAACGCCGTGCTGCTCGCCAACCACGGTCTCGTCGCGGTAGGGGGGGATCTGCCCCATGCCTTCAACGTGGCTGAAGAGATTGAACTGGTGGCGCGGATCTACTATCAGTGTTGCAATATCGGAACCCCGGTACTGGTACCGGAGGCGGAGATGGAAACGGTGCTGGAGAAATTTAAGAGCTACGGGCAGCAGAACTATGGACAGCAGAATAGTAAGGCAACAGATTGAGCGGCTGCGCGAAGGGGGAACCCTTTGAGATTGACTGGCGCTCCGCGTCAGGAACACTTTGCCACCGCCGCGCAGCGTACCCTTGACCTGACAGAACAAATTCGCGCACAGGAATAGTTTATGAATTCTGAACAGCAGCACCAACCGGAAACCGAAACCCGCTGGCTATGCCATATCTGCAATTTCAGCTCAACCGAAGGCAGCGGCTATGTGTGCCAGCGCTGTTTTAAAATCACCTGCGGTGCACACATAAACCCCACCCGCGTGCAGAATGGGGGTGGAGGTGCGAAACTCGAAATGGTGTGTGCAGAGTGTGTGACACAGGGGGATGAAATATGAAACGGATCCATAAGTCTAACCCAGATACCCGCCTGGTGTATTCAGACAACCCCGCTGCCCACTGCTCCACCTGTGCCAAGTTGAAGCGCAAGTGCCGGTGTTCTCCTGCCCCAGAGCAGAACTCTACCAACGTCTCTATCAACGCTGTAGTGCGGATTAGGCGCGAGACCAAAGGGCGCAAAGGGAGCGGAGTAACAGTTATTACCGGGATACCGTTGCCAGAGGGGGAATTGAAACAGCTGGCCAAACAACTGAAGAAAAAATGTGGCTGTGGCGGCACCCTCAAAGATGGAGTTATCGAGATTCAGGGAGATCAGCGTGATTTTCTCCTCGATTTACTCCAACAGCAGGGGCAACCGCTGGGGTGGACGGTGAAAAAAGCCGGAGGTTAGGACGCACACTTCCGGTGTATTTGAGATAATGAGAGGCTGCAATTATTCAATGCCCATTACCGGTGGGGGCTTGTGGCGCCCATGGAAAGGGCGTCTGTCGCCATGGACGGCGACAGTCGAACGGCCATGGATGGCGCAAAGTGTCCCTTGGAATGGGTGTCACAAGCCCTTCCTGTTTATAAACAAGAAAGGCGGTCCCATAGCGGAACCGCCTTTCTGGCTACTGCGAAAAAAAGGTGCGAGGATTATCAGAGCTTCTGCGCGTGATCCTTCAGATAACTGGCTACCCCTTCAGCAGTGGGTTTCATCCCCTCGTCCCCTTTATTCCACCCCGCCGGACACACTTCGCCATTCTGCTCAGAGAACTGGAGTGCATCTACCATGCGCACCATTTCATCAATGTTGCGTCCCAAGGGGAGATTGTTAACCACCTGATGCTGCACCACCCCTTCTTTGTCGATGAGGAAAGAGGCGCGCATGGCCACCCCTGCTTCTGGATGCTCAATCCCAAACGCCTGAGTGATCTCATGTTTAATATCCGCAACGATGGGGAACTGCACCGGTCCGATGCCGCCATCCTCTATCGCGGTGTTGCGCCATGCCAGGTGCGTATAGTGGGAGTCAATGGAGATCCCGACAATTTCAGTATTAAGCTCCTGCAACTGCTTCACGCGGTTATTGTGGGCGATAATCTCTGACGGACACACAAAGGTGAAATCCAGCGGCCAGAAAAACAGCACCACATACTTGCCTCGGTGGTCAGAGAGTTTGTATTCAGCAAAGCTGCCATCCGGCATAACTGCAGTAGAGGTGAAATCTGGGGCCTGCCGTGCTACGAGTACACTCATGGTTAAATCTCCTTTGGTCTGAATAAGTTCAAATGTATGCTCTGCAATAATCGTTATTGCATGGTAAAGTCTAGGTGTCGCGTCCCTCCCTGTGGGCGCGAAGAGCATATTGCAATTGATAACCTTATTTGTCAACAATTAATTGCGCTACCAGATGATTGAGTTTCAATGCCACACTTGCTACGGCGCCGTTTCAGTCACATATGAAGTAGGGGGGTACGTTCCATGTATGTCACCGCATGGTTTTCTTGCAAATATCTAACTTTGTTGCTTGCTCTGATAGCGCTTCTGGGCGCTGGGTGTAGCTTCTCTCCATCTTACCCCGCATATTCCCCAGCGCAAGTGCGCGCAGAATATGCCCACACTCCTGCCCCGGTATCACCCTCCAGAGTTGAATCTCCAGCCCCCCCTTTGGCAGGTGAGGGGATTGCCACTTCCCCAACCTCAGCTGGGACGCAGGTGAGTGCGCAAATTCCAACGGAGCTGAACTATCCCCTGTCACTGCCCCAGGTGCTGCAAGTCTGTATGGCGAACAACCCAAATCTGCAGCAGACGGTGGAGCGCGTCGCCCAGGCTCAAGCCATGAAAGAACTGTCAGGTTCCCCCTTCTGGCCCACAGTGGGTTTTTATACCGACTATATGCAGGGCAATGCCCCTTCCGATTATCTGTTCAAGGTGATCGATCAGCGCAAATTGCCTCCAGATGTTGATTTTAATGATCCGGGATGGTTTGAGAACTTTGAAACCGGCCTCAATGCGCGGGTGAATCTATTTAACGGGGGGCGCGATTACCTCGGAGCCCGCATCGCCACCGAGGATCTGCAGATCTCGGAGTTGGAGCGGCAGGAGGTTATTAATAACCTGAAAGCGCAGGCGATCACCGCTTTCTATGATGTGCTCTCTGCGCAGGAGTTTGTCGATATTGCCGCCGCATCGGTGGAAACCGTAGCCGAGCAGTTGCGCATTACCCAGGTACAATATGATGGGGGCGGGGCCTTGAAAGCTGATGTGCTCACGTTAAAGGTTCGCTTGGCACAGGCGGAAGAGGTGCTGGTTGAAAGCAAAAAAAGGTATGCGCTCGCCAAAGCGACTCTCGCCCATCTGATGGGGCTTGATCCGGGGAAAAACTCACCGGAGTTAGCCTTAACCTCGCAGACAGACGCCATGGTCTTCAGGGTGCCAGAAACCTATGAAGATGGGGTGATCTATGCGTTTGAGCATCGGCCGGAGTTGGAAAAAATCCGTAGAATGCTGATCAAATCGCGCATGGGGGTGGATGTATCGAAAGCGGGCTATTTGCCTCAGGTCGATGTGCTGGGCAAATATTATGTGGATGACCCGCACATGAAGTATGACCTGGAGCGGGAAAACTGGCGCGCAATGGTGCTGTTCAACTGGGAGCTGTTTTCCGGTTTTTCTACCCGGGCGCAGGTGAGAAAAGCCGATGCAGTGGTACGGCAGATGGTGGCTGCCGATCGGGAGGCGGCGCTCAATGTGAAGCTGGAGGTGCAAAACGCATATCTGGAGCTGGAGGCCGCCCGCGCCCGCTACGATGTTGCCGCTAACAGTGTCGCAAGTGCGGAGGAGTCCTACCGGCTGGTATCCGAATATTATCAGGGCGGCGCGGTGACGATCACCCGTTACCTGGCCGCCGAGCTGGACCGCAACCGGGCCCGGATCCATCTAAGCGCGGCTTTTTATGCTAAAATTAAGGCCAACGCCGAATATGCGCGCGCCATCGGGATGCTGGCGGATAACTTTGTAGCCGACCTCAACCAATAATGTAGCAATTCGTCATCCACTAACGGTAGAAGCTTGTGGCATCCATTCCAAGGGACACTTTGGGCCATCCATGGCCGTTCGACTGTCGCCGTCCATGGCGACAGACGCCCTTTTCATGGGTACCACAAGCCCTTCCTTGGATAGTTACCCTATAATTTGCAAAGATTGTGACCCTTATGAAAAATAAAAAATGGATCATCATCAGTTTAATGCTGGGTTTTGTGGGTGTGGGCGCGATTTTTATACTGTGGTATTTGGGCGCCGACACCATCAGTCCTGGGGTGTATAAAGCGGAAGAACCCGTTGCTGGCGCGGTAACGCGCACGGTTCAGGCTGAGCGCACTCCAGTTATCCAATGGTACGCTGCCGTGGGCACCGTGCAGCCAAGCTCCCAGGCGCGGATTGAAGCGCAGGTCTCCGGCCAGGTAAATGCGGTGCGGGTCAATAGCGGTGACGTAGTGGCCGCGGGGCAGGTGCTGGTTGTCCTCGACGACCGTCAGCTGCAGGCGCGCTTGTCCCAGGCGCGGCAAGGGTTGAAAACGGCAGTCTCTCAGCGTGAGCAGGCACGCCAAGCGGTGCATGCGGCCGAAGCCGCGTTCGCGCAGGCGCAGTCCGCCTATAACCGCACCAAAAACTTTTTTGCCGCCAAGGCCGCAACCGCGCGCGATCTGGAACAGGCCGAGTCTGCTTATCTGCAGGCCCAAGCAGGCTTGAAGCGCGCCGAAGATGGGGTTGCCGGAACCCTGGCCGGGATTCGGATGGCCGAGGAGATGGTGGTTGAGGCGCAGATCGCGCTCGGTTATACCGAGATAAAAGCTCCGACAAGTGGACGGGTGTTGCAGCGCCTGGTTGATCCCGGCGATCAGGCGGTACCGGGGAAACCACTCCTACTGTTGCGCACCGATGGCGCTCTGCGCTTAGAAGCTCATGTGCGCGAAAGTCTGGTTCAAGCGGTGCATCCCGGCGCCCAGCTCCGGGTGGAGTTGGTCACGCTGGCGCAAACAGTGAATGCCGTAGTGGAAGAGCTGATCCCCTATGCAGACCCTCAGAGCCGGACCTTTCTGGTCAAAGCGGCACTGCCGGAGATTGTAGGGTTGTATCCAGGCATGTATGGAAAACTGAAGATCCCTTTGCAAGAGGTTGATCTGGTTCTGATACCCAGGGCGGCCATCACTGAGATCGGGCAGTTGGAACTGGTGATGGTGGAAACCCCAGCGGGGTGGAAGCGCCGATACATCAAAACGGGGAAAACGTATGCCGACAAGGTGGAGGTGTTGTCCGGTCTTTTCGGTGGCGAAACCCTGCAGCTAAAGGAGTCCGGGGATGACAGACAATAGCGAGACCCCTAAAGGGCTGCTTGTCGGAATTGTAAAACCTTTCCTTTCCGGGAAGCCGGCGATTCTGCTGTTGCTCGTTTCGCTGTGTCTGGGGGTTGCGGCCCTGATGGTCACCCCGCGCGAAGAAGATCCGCAGATCATCGTACCGCTGGCGGATATTTACGTGCAGGCGCCAGGGGCCAGCCAGGCAGAGGTTGAAAAGCTGGTGGCCACCCCCTTGGAACACCTGTTGTGGCAGATTGACGGGGTTGAATACGTCTATTCCATGTCACACAAAGGGATGGCGATTGTGACGGTGCGCTTTTACGTGGGGGAAAACCGCGAAGACTCCCTGGTAAAGCTCCACAATCAGGTCACCATGCACATCGATGAAGCACCCCCGCTGGTGCAAGGGTGGGTGATCAAGCCGGTGGAAATCGACGATGTGCCCATTGTCAACTTAACCTTTTATTCAAAACGCTATAACGACCATGAACTGCGCCGTATCGGCGAAGAGGTGTTGTGGCGCCTGTCCCAAATCCGGGATATCTCCAAGAGCTTCATCACTGGCGGGCGCGCGCGTGAAATCCGCGTTGAGGTGCAGCCGGAACGCCTGAATGGCTACAATACCTCGTTGCTCCAGATTCAGCAGGCGCTTCAAGGGGCGGATGTGGCCGCGACCGCCGGGCATATTGACCGCTTTAACACAAATTTTCTGGTCAGCACCAATTCGTTCCTCCAATCGGTGGAAGAGGTGGAAGCGCTGGTGGTTGGCGTCCATGCGGGGAGTCCGGTTTACCTGCGCGATCTGGCAATCATTACCGATGGTCCCGCAGAGGCTGATAGTTATACCCGCTTCGGCCACTCCTTGCGCTATCGACAGGATGCGCAGCTGGAGGAGGAACCGACAGAATATCCGGCGGTAACCCTGTCGCTGGCTAAAAAGCCCGGCACCAATGCGGTAGATGTGGCAGAAAATATTCTAGCCCTGCTGGAGGAGCTGAAAGAGAGTATTATCCCCGCAGATGTGGAAGTGGAGGTGACCCGAAACTACGGTTACAACGCGCAGGAGAAAGTGAACGATCTGCTCCTTTCCCTCGGGTTTGCCGTATTTACGGTGGTGGTACTGCTGGCGTTTGCCTTAGGCTGGCGCGAGGCGCTGGTGGTAGCGGTGGCGGTGCCGGTGAGCTTCAGTCTTGCGCTGTTTGTCAACTATCTGTTTGGCTACACCATCAACCGGGTCACCCTGTTCGCCTTGATTCTGTCCCTCGGCCTGGTGGTTGATGACCCCATCACCAATGTGGACAATATTCAGCGCCATATCTTCATGGGCAAGCGCAAGCCGTTTTTCGCCACCCTCTTTGCCGTCAACGAAGTGCTGCCGCCGGTGATCATGTCCACCATCGCCATCATCATCTCCTTTGTCCCCCTGTTCTTCATTACCGGGATGATGGGGCCGTATATGGCGCCGATGTCGATCAATGTGCCGATGACGGTCACCTTTTCTACCCTGTGCGCCCTGACCATCGTTCCCTGGATGACCTATGCGCTGCTGAAGAAGCGCCCCATTTCAGCCGCTCCGGCAGCCGATTTGGCCAATGGTGGGGCGCAAAAAGATACGCACGCATGGGTCTTCAGAACCTACCGCAACATCGTAACCCCCTTTCTGGACTCGCGCTTCAAGCGCTATATGTTGTTGCTCACGGTAATTGTGCTGATGGCATTTTCGCTCTCTCTGGTAGTTTTTCGGGTTGTGCCGCTTAAAATGCTGCCATTTGACAACAAAAACGAGTTTCAGGTAGTGGTTGATATGCCGGAGGGGACAACCCTGGAGACCACCGATGCGGTGGTGCGGGAATTTGAAACTTACCTGCGCCAAGTCAGTGAAGTAAATCATTTTACTTCCTACGTGGGCACCGTTTCCCCGATCGATTTTAACGGCATGGTGCGCCACTACTATCTACGTCAGGGTTCCCATATGGCAGATATCCGTGTGGGGCTGGCGCTGAAAGGGGAGCGGGAGCAGCAGAGCCACACCATTGTGCTGCGCCTGCGCCATGATCTGATGGAGATCGCGCGCCGCAATAACGCGCGGATCCAGATTGTCGAGCTGCCCCCGGGGCCGCCAGTGCTGGCTACCATTGTAGCCGAGATCTACGGCACCCCGGATCACTCCTATGCCGATCTGATCGCCACCACCGAGCATGTGCGCCAGATTATGGAGCAGGAACCCGGCGTGGTGGATATTGACGACATGAGCGCGATGCCCCATGAGCAGCTGGTGTTTAGCGTGGATCGGGAAAAAGCCGCCCTGCACGGGGTTTCCACTCTGGCAATTGTCAACGCGCTCAAGCTGGCGGTAGGGGGAGACTCCTCCACCACATTACACATGCCGGAACAACGCCAGCCCCTGCACATTAAGCTGATCCTGCCGCGCGCAAGTCGCAGCAGCATGACAGCTCTTACCCAGATACCCATGGCTACGGCGGACGGAAACATGGTGCCGCTGGCGGAACTGGTTTCGGTTACCCAAACCCCGGCGGCCCAGAGCATCTATCACAAAAACCTGGAGCCGGTGGTGTATGTAATAGCCGAAGTGGCGGGGCGCCCACCGGTGGAAGCCATTCTCGGGATGCAGAAACGTCTGGCTGAAAACCCGCTCCCGCCGGGGATTCGAGCCGAATGGGCCGGGGAGGGGGAGTGGAAAATCACCTTGCGGGTATTTCGCGATATGGGGATCGCCTTTGCCGCTGCCCTGTTAGGGATCTATATCCTGATGATTATCCAGACCAACTCCTTTTTCATGCCGTTTCTGATTATGCTGGCGATACCGCTGACCCTGATCGGCATTATGCCCGGGTTCTGGTTGCTCAACCTCATCGCCGGAAAGGTGGTGGGCGGCTATGACGATCTGATCTTCTTCACCGCCACCAGTATGATCGGCATGATCGCCTTAGGCGGCATTGTGATCCGCAATTCGCTGGTGCTGATTGAATTTATCCAGGGCGCCCTCAAAGAAAATGTGCCGGTAAAAGAAGCCATCTTACAAAGCGGGGCGATTCGGATGCGCCCCATTATCCTCACCGCCCTGACCACCGGGCTCGGGGCGTGGCCGATCACTCTCGATCCGATTTTTTCCGGCTTGGCCTGGGCCTTGATTTTTGGGCTGTTCTCCTCCACCCTGTTTACCCTGCTGGTGGTACCAGTTGGCTACTATGCAATGTACGGGCAGAAGTTGGCGCCGCCGGCAAACCCCACCGCAGCGTTAGAGTAACGCAACTGCTACCGCACCACGAAGATCGGAGCGTGGTGCGGTAGCTGCCGTGCCTGCCTTGACAGCAACAGTATTGTTGCCAGAATGTGTGGTAGCCACGCGCGGGTTCAGGGTGTAGTTTAAGGTCTGATCTCATGTTTTGGTCCCACCCCCCCCCAGTTGCGTAACGTTTGGCGTAACGCCCAGATGTTATGCGGTGGCGGCAGGGGTAAATAACATAACCTGTATTAAAAAGGAGTTTACGCTTATGAAACGACTACTGCTTGTATCTACCCTGGTACCAACTCTGCTTTTAGGTGCAGGATTTGCGCTGGCTGTTGAACAAAATGCAACCCAGCCGCGGACAATGACTCAAACTCAAGAGCAGGTGTATGGCAGCCAGCTGATGACTCAGCAAGAGCGCACCGAGTACCACGCCAAAATGCGTGCAGCGCAAACTACTGCCGACAAAGAACAACTCCGTATGGAGCATCACGAGAGCATGACAGAGCGCGCCAAGGCACGCGGGGTGACCCTGCCTGATGACACTCCTGCAGTCAGGGGGGGGGCTAAGGGTCAGGGTGTTGGCAATATGGAAGCGGGTAAAGGAACCATGAAGGAGCGCGGCAAAGGAACCGTGGAGCGTGGTAAGGGCAATATGGAAACAGGTAAGGGGGAGATGATGGAGCGCGGTAGCGGCATGATGGAGCGCGGCAACGGCATGATGGA
>CAZDRL010000033.1:0-2047 GCA_964508035.1 uncultured Desulfuromonas sp. | reverse complement strand
CGGCATGATGGAGCGCGGCAACGGCATGATGGAACGCAGCCGAGGCGAAATGGGGCCAAGCGGCGGGAAAATGAGATCGGGTGGTGGCCGGGGGCGCTAATTTTGCACGCCGCACAAAACACATCCTGAACGCATTGCTTCAGCCCCCTGGTGCAGTCTGGCTACCTGCCAGAGGTGAAACTGCCCCAGACTAAATTAAGATGAAAGCGAGCAACTATGCTGGAATTAAAAAATGTTACGTTTAAAGCCCTAGATGCTGATGATGACACTCAAAGTTCGAGCGTCCGCACCATTATTCAGGATCTGAGTTACACCTTCGAAGCGGGAAAGTTCTACGCTATAACCGGGCCCAACGGGTCGGGCAAAACCACTCTGGCAAAGCTGATTATGGGGATTAATGAGCTCTCGGCCGGGAAAATAATTTTCAACGGTACGGACATCAGCAAACTCCCCATCCACGAGCGCGCCAACGCTGGCATCGTGTATGGCTTCCAACATCCGGCCCGCTTTAAAGGCACCACCTTTCGCGATCTGCTCTCGATCGCCCTTGGGTCTGAGGACGAGGAACGCCTCATCAAGCTCATCGCGCGGATGGGGATCTGCTCCCAGGATTTTCTCGACAAGGCGGTTGACAGCAAGCTCTCCGGCGGAGAAATTAAAAAAATAGAGCTGGCCACGGTTATTGCCAAAAATCCCCAAGTGGCCATCTACGATGAACCAGACACCGGCATTGACCTCTGGACCATCGGCCCCATGGTGGAACTGCTCAAGCGTGAACAGCAGGAGCACGGCACCACAACCATTGTGGTGAGTCACAATAGAGCATTTCTCGAAGCCGCCGACACCCTGCTGCTTATCAATGATGGCAAAATCAGTTACTCCGGCGATCTGGCCGGGGCGGTGCCGATTCTGGAAGATTTAAGTGTCTGTACATTCAATGAACAGTGCCAGGGGGATGATGATGCTAAATGTTATCGATAAACAGGTATTAAAAGAGGTTGCAGGCCTTGAAGGGATTCCTAAAGGTGCCTACAACATCCGTAAAGACGGGAAACTGCTGGGGCGCGAAGTCTCCGCAAACATCAATATAGAAACCAACCCCGAAGTGGATGGCATCATCATCGATATCAAGCCGGGCACCGTGAACGAATCGGTGCATATCCCGGTTATTTTATCCCAGGCCGGCCTCCATGATGTTGTCTACAACACCTTTATTGTTGGCGAGGGGGCGGATGTAACCATTATCGCCGGCTGCGGCATTCACTGTGGTGGAGAAGAATCGGAAGGGCACAGCGGCATCCATGAGTTTCAGATTAAGGCCGGCGCCAAAGTCAGATATGTAGAAAAGCACGTTGCTCTCGGTAGCGGCAGCGGGCGGCGCATCCTGAATCCCACCACCAAGGTGTTTATGGAAGAAAACGCGCAGATGGAGATGGAACTGACCCAACTGGGCGGGGTAGACGAAGCAAAGCGGATCAATGAAGCCAAAATCGGCGCTGGCAGTATGCTCCTCATCACCGAACGGGTGATGACGGATGGAAACCAGGAGGCGGACTCGAGAAATGAGATTGAACTGGTCGGCACCGACAGCAGGACGAATATCGTCGCGCGCTCCGTTATTAAAGGTAATTCCAGCCAGGATTTTTACGTCAACCTGACCGCCTCGGCCAAATGCTACGGCCACATCGAATGCGATGCCATTATTATGGACAACGGCATCAACCAGACGGTTCCGGCGCTACGCGCCCTCCATCCAGATGCCCAGTTAACCCACGAAGCCTCAATCGGCAAAATCGCCAACGATCAGCTAATGAAGCTCATGAGCCTCGGGCTTGATTATGATGCCGCGGTTAACCGGATTATCCAGGGGTTTTTACGCTAATTATCCACGTACTCGCACAACCGTGATGTGGTTGGGCTGAATTTTACCCAGCATACTCTGCCACCAAAGGCGGGCCCTCTAACGGAGGTGCTCGCCTTTGGTGTTTTGGTTTGTCGTCAATAGTACTGCTACCACTTTAATTTCGATACAATCTCTTAGGCTGGT
>CAZDRL010000032.1:6481-23600 GCA_964508035.1 uncultured Desulfuromonas sp. | reverse complement strand
CGCATGCGCAATTAGCTCAGCTGGATAGAGCGCTAGCCTCCGGAGCTAGAGGTCGCAGGTTCGAATCCTGCATTGCGCGCCAATAAATTCAAGGGGTTAGCCTTCGCGGCTGCCCCTTTTTTGCGTTTGTGCGTACAGGTCCCTATACTTAACAGCTACCGTTTCGCTACCTTCCCCACTGGGGCTAAGTAGACCGTAAATTCATCTTTTCCATCCAAACCAAGCAATGTATCCATCTCGATCTGATTGTAGGCCGCGATTGCGCAGGTGCCGCACTCAAGGGCTTGACAGGCAAGATACAGATTTTGGCAGATATGCCCAGCATCGAGGAGCATAACCCGGTGCGCCGATTCGAGATAGCGCCATTCACTCCGGTATGGAACTGCCGCCCACACAAACACAACTGGTGCAGAAGCTATAAACTGTTGCCCTAGGGTTGCGGGGATCAATTTGGCAGCTAGGTTGTCTTCGAGTTGTTCCAGAACTAGAGTGTGTTCCAACGGAAGGTAGCGATAAATACCGCAATCAAGACCCTCGATTTTATTGATAAGAAGATATGTTTCGAATGGATGGCGACAGCCAGCAGACGGAACAGTTCTTAGCGCTGTTTCGGGGGCGACCTTTTTTTTCACCCCTTGTGTCGCCCAGAGCAGATATGCCAACTCTTCGACGCTGACAGGTTCCGGCAGAAAACTTCGTTCACTCTTGCGCTGCGCAATTGCGTGCACAAGGTCGGTCCCCAGAAATTTATCCCAGGAATCTTCCCCAGGCAGGGGAATTATTTTTTGCTCTGCTCTAGCTGGTTTTTGCAGGGGTGGGGGCGGAATATCTTGGTGTTGATCTGACAGAGAGAAGTTTATTTTCAGGCGGAGTGAATCCTTGAGAAACTCTCTGTGGTCACTGATGCGATCTGAACTCATCTGTATATCCTCCGTTGCTCTGTGGAGTTAATCTTCCATTATACACATAGTTTCGCCATAGATGCGTTGTGCAAACCTGTTTTTACTTTGGGGAGATTAACACCCAAATCAGAACAGGTAGCGCAACAGTAAGTCAAGGCGTCCACGTTTAATCAGAGTTTTACCCGAATAGCGCATTATTTTACGCACTTTCTCCCGATGGCCGGGTCGGTAGCAGTGGATCGGACAGTGTTTGCAGGATACCTTTTCTTCCAGTGGACATTTCAGGCGGCGTGCGAGGGCATAGGTGAGAAACTCTCTACATTCGGAACAATAGGTGAAACGCTGCAAAGAGGGGAGCTCAAGGATGAGTTGATCCAACTGGTGATGCTGCTCAGTGTGGTGAGCCTGACAATAGACTGCGGTAAACCATGCGAGGGTTTCCAAGTCTTTTTTTTCTTTTGAGGTCAAGTCTGTTGTTGAGAGCATAGTTGTGGCAGCATAGCAAAAAAGAAAGGAATTGTTTTGACCTAAGTCAATTTGTGCGATTTGTAGCTGGCAGGAGCTGGCGGTGGGTTACTGTTTCCGGTTTTTGCCGAGCTGTTTCTTTTTTATTTTTTCCAGCAGGGTGGTGCGTTTCAGGTTCAGCAACTCAGCAGCCTCTTTTTTGTTGCCTCCGGTTTTCATAAGGGCCTGGAGGATAAGGCGGTCTTCAAATTCACTCACTTGGGCATTAAAGTCGGTTTTGCCCCCACTTAGAACTGTGTCCAACGGAACTGCAGACTCTTCGTGCAGATATTTCTCCGGCAGATCGTCAGGGAATACGGTGTTTCCTGTATGTAGGATCGAGAGGCGTTGGACCAGGTTTTCCAGTTCGCGCACATTCCCAGGCCATGAATACTGCTGCAGATACTCAATGGTGCTTTGCGCAAAGTTGAATAGGGCGCGTTTTTTACTGGTGCAAAAACGCTGGGCAAATGTCTCTAGCAATAAAGGGATATCATCGCGACGCCGATGCAGTGGCGGAATATGGAGCGGCACAACGTTAAGGCGATAGTACAGATCCTCACGGAAAGAGCCATTTTTTATCGCTTCTTCCAAATTGCGGTGGGTCGCGGCGACAATGCGCACATCTACACTTACACTTTTGACACTTCCAACTGGTTCAAACTCTTTTTCCTGAATCACCCGCAGAATCTTGGCTTGGAGTAAAGGCTGCATGTCTCCAATCTCATCCAGAAACAGCGTTCCCCCTTCGGCATGATGCAGGCGCCCTTTTTTGTTGGCGGTAGCACCGGTGAACGACCCTTTTTCATGTCCAAAGAGTTCGCTTTCAAGAAGATCTTCGGGGATGGCCGCGCAGTTAATCGGAACAAAGTTTTGGTGCCGCCTCGGGCTGTTGTTGTGTACCGCTTTTGCGACCAGCTCTTTACCTGTACCGCTATCCCCATGAATCAGGATGGTGCTATCACTGTCATCAGCGAGGAGGCGGATCATATTGAAGAGCTCTTGCATCTCCGCTGTTTGGCCGATAATCTCCGGGAACATCTCTAGCTGGTCCTGCGTCTTTTTGTCGGTGTCGTTTGCGCCAGCATACTGCTGCTCAGCGCGCGCGATAATTTCTGCGACTTCTGCGTTACTACAGGGGGTGTGAAGGTAGAAGTGCGCCCCAACCTGGAGAATTTCGCTGATGGAGGCACGGGTCTCTTGCGGCACCACCAGCAGAGTGATGGTGGTGGGAGACTTTGTCCTGATCTCTTTGAGCAGGGTTGCACTTTCGAGAGGATTGGTAGCGACAGGGCAAAAGCAAAATTTTATTGTGTGCTGCCGTATAGCGTCTTGCACCTGTGCAGGTGAGTGCATCAGGTGCAGATCTTCTCCAAGCACTTGCTTCAGATAGTCAAGCAACTGCGGATCAATAGAATTGTCAATATTTAGCACAATTGATTCGGCCAAGGATTTTCCACTTTATGCGTAATTCTGGTTAGTTAAGAGTGAAGACTTATTGTGGCCATTTACGGGAGGATTAGCAAGAAATTTTCAGGTTGTGCTCCACCTTCGCCTTAATTTCGGCGGCAGTAGCTGGGGTGGGGATAATGTCAGTTACTCCATATTTGACTGCTTTTAACACCGCGCTGCGGGTCCAGTCAGGGCCTGCCACAATAAGGGGCTGATCGGGCGGAGTCTCAGAGCGGATTTTTATCATAAGGGCAAAAGCATCATCATCTACCTGGTCAATTATGAGGAGTGAGCCACATACTTTGTTTTTGCGCAGCGAGTTGAAGCTTTGGTTTGCTGCCAGAAGGGCAGGGGAGTGGCCACATGCATTCAGAATTTCGGTGTATGGGTCGGCTGAGGCACTATCTTTGTATACTACCGCTACTACTGCTTCCTTGGCGGCTTCCCCGGTAGCTTCCCCGGTAGCTTCTCTGGGCTCTTTCTGTGGGTCTTGTGATGCTGCACCTTCTGGTGCAGCATCTTTTGTTTTTTGTGTCGCAGAGGCATCGGCCATCTGCTCTGTGTGTGCGGGATCTTTTGCTTCCCCTTTTGTTTCTGCTGGTGTTTTGGCCGTGGTACTTGAAGGTGTTGCTTCCGATGTAGCGCTGTCGCCCCAAGTGCTTTGTGCAGGACGGGGGGGGATATGGAGCAGCTCTATGGGGATAAGATAGGTTAGGCGTCCAAGGTCTTGGGTGTCGCAGTCCATGCTTGCGCTGACGCTGTAATACTCTCCATCCGGAAACGGTTTTGGGCTTTCCACCATCACTTTGGAGGGGGTGAAGGCTTCTACATTGCCTTTTTTGACGTGGAATTTGCGTGGGTACATCTCATCAAAGTTCTGTACAATTCCACCGCTGATAATATTGGCCACCTCACCATAGGCGTCTTCAATTTCTCCGTCGAGCTCGCCAGTGTGCATTCTGTTGACCAACTCATCTTCCGGCAACATTACCAGGGTGCCGCCGAAGTAGATAGAGTCTTTCAGGCTTACAATGAAGTATGATGCGTCAGCATCGTTTCCGTTCACAATCATTTCTGTGACGGTAGATTTTGGCCCGGGCTTGGAGAAGTATTCCTCTTTGGAGATATAGGCAGTAGTTAAGCTGTTCAGTTCCACCTCAATTCCAAGTATGGTGCTGATCTCTTCGGCACATTGTTCCAGAGAGGCTTTAAGCGCTCGGTCTGCCACAGAGAGTTCTACATATTCCTCTTCTTCTTCCTTCAGTTCTTCATCAGCATCTGGTGTGGGTTCTTCTTCCACTTGCGGTGCAGAAACGTCTGCAGCGGGGGGACTTTCCGCAGCAAGCTGTTCGGCATCCTCAGGTGTCGCATCAGCAACGGAAGAGTCGGGTGCTTCTGAACGCTGCTGTGCTACCTCCTCGGTTTCTGCGTGAGCGGGTTGGGCTAAGCCGAGGAGTTCAGCCGGGATGATCGCTTCCAGCATTCCCATGTTTTGCTCTTCGAGGGTTATAGAGCAGCTGGAGTAGAAGTACTCTCCCGGGGGGAAGGGGTGGTTAGCCTCCGGGTCGAGTCGAGAGGGGAGAAAATCATCGACATCGGTGCGTTTGAAGTGCAGATTTTCCGGATACATCTCCAGAAAGATGGAGGTATACACTCCGGCTATGATATTTGCTACTTCGCCAAAGGCGTCTGCTGCTTCGCCTTCAAAGGTACGCTGGTTACAGTTCTCTTCTATCTGATCAGGTGGGAGCATGATCAGGGTGCCACCCAAAACGATAGAGTCTTTCTGGTCGGTTATTAAAAACCCTTTTCCGTTTTGATCTCCGCTGATCTCCATGGTGCTGAGAACCGAGCGATTGCGTTTTATTTCAAAAACCTGTTCTTTGTTCAGAATCTTGGTTTGATGGTCCCCAAGAGTGACAGTAGCACCAAGAAGGGCGCCTACCTCTTCAGACGCTTGCTCGATAATGGCGTTCAAAACGCGATCAACGACTGCTCTATCTGCCACAAAAATACCTGCTATTTCAGAGTTTTGAGTTTTAATTCGACCAGAAATTCACCAGCATCGAGGTAAAAGGGGACCGTAGTCCAGGAGGCGTAATCAACCCCTTTTACCTGATAGGAACGTCCGGCCATAACGGTTGGGATCGCAAGGCTGATATCGGTGCCCTGATTCAGAAACGCATCCTTGATCCCCCCTAAAATCATATTCGCCATCTCGCCGAGAGTGTCTTTCACATCGTCGTCTACGCTGTCAACGCTCATCCCCAGGAGTTGCTCTGTTATGGCGAAAGCTACTTTTTGCGGGCAGTGGATGGTGAGCATCCCTTGAATGTCACCGGAAAAACCCAGCATTCCGGATACACTGTCTTTAAATTGATACACTTTGTCGGCAAGTGTCTTCCCAGAGGTGATGGACAACATCAACATGGTATCGAATACATCCTGAGTCGCATCGATTATGTTCTGTTGCAGTTCCGTTTCCAATATGAACTCCTATTCTCTCTGCCTGCGTATTATGCGTCAAGGGGTACATTAAGTTGCAGGTGTTTTGGCTAGATAGCTTTAATTTTTAATCTGGAGTTCCACCAGAAACTGCCCACTTTCGATCTTGAACGGAATTACCACACGCTTAGAATCAGACACCGTATCCAGGGTGTATTCATCGCCGTAGACACACGATGGAATGGAAACAGTGACATCGTTGCCCTTCTCATCGAGGATCATTTTGATGTTACCTGCTACCATGTTGGCTAGTTCACCAATGGCATCGGTCACATCATCGTCAATTTCAGTAACGTCCATGCCTAAAAAACTGCCGGTTATAGACATCGCGACCTTATCTGGCAGGTGGATAGCCAACATCCCCTTGCAGGAGCCGGCAAGACCGATGACACCAGAAACTGAACACTTAAAATTGTTGATCTTTTCAACGATTGGATCACCCGCATTTATATCGAGCATAATCATTGTTTCGAAGATTTCGGTTGTTGCATCAGTGATGTGTTTTTGTAAATCCACAGAAGATCTCCTGCTGAAAGTAAATTCTGCCCCCACACCATATTGAAGGGAAAGGGCTGTAGGCGCAGAGGATGGTTACATTAGATCAGGTCACTGAGTACCTCGTTAATGGTTTCAGGCTTAAACGGTTTTTTAATACTTCCTGCCGCACCCAGAGATTTCGCTTCACCGATTATGTCCGCGCCGCCTTCGGTAGTGATCATAACCACTGGAATGTCCTTAATGGAGTCGAGCTCTTTTTTCTGACGCAAGAACTCCATTCCATCCATGTTGGGCATATTGATGTCGCTGAGGATGAGGTCAACTTTTTCTTTTTCGAGCAGATCCAGAGCTTCCTGTCCGTCGGCAGCTTCGAAAATTTCATCAAAATCTAATCCAGCCTGGCGCAAAGAGCGGGATACAATTTTTCTCATGGTGCTGGAGTCATCAATTACCAAAATTCGCTTGCCCATAGGTTTTCTCCTTGTAGTGTCATACGTTTAAATGCGCTGAGAGGTGTTTGTTTAATGTTTCAGTAGTGCTTCAAGTTCTTCGGTCGCTGCGGCAAAAATTTTCACCTTTAGCGGAAGCTCATCTGCGAGATAGTATGCTGAAAGTACAATGTTTTCATCTGCTGAGGTCAGGCCTTCGGTAACTATTTCCGGCAAACTCAACGAAAAAGCTTGATCTGAAGGCAACAGCTGAGTCATAAGACACCCGCCGAGAGTGTTAAGGGTTTCAGCGAGTACGTCCAAGATTTGCTCAGTGGTGATATCCTCTGCATCGATGGTGTACATAGTTTCTACAATCTGACGCAGGAGTTCTTCCGCCATATGGAGATGGATCTCTATCACTATGGGGGCAGTGACAAGCAGACGCACTTTGTACAACGGTTCCGCATCGACCGGTAACTGCTCTGCGTCAACTTCTTCAGTGCTGATGAAAGCCAGGTTTTCAAAGGTTTCATCCACCACATCAGAGAGTTTTTCTCCAAGTAACTGCTGCAGTTCCTCCATAAAAACGGCCTTTCTATTCTGCTAAAAAGGGTGCGAGGGCCTCATTCAGCAAGGCGGGGCTTATCGGCTTACCTATTACTGCAAACGCACCTTTTTGTTTGAGTTCGGCAGTTTTAGCCGGATTGGTGATGCTTGATATCACCAGCACCGGAACATTGACCAGTTTGGGACTAGCCTTGACCCACTGTAGCAGGGTTTCTCCATCCATGCTTGGCATATTCAGGTCGCTTACCAGAAGATCCGGGGTGTTTTTCTTCATCAGAGCGAGTGCTTCGCGACCATCTTTCGCCTCTTCAAATTCAGCCTCATTAAAGCCTATGATTTCGAGGCAGCGTCTGATCATCATCCTTGCGGTACCTGAGTCATCGACTATTACAATACGCTTCATTCTGATTGCTCCCTGCCTTCGGAAAGCGCAGACTGGATAACGTCTACACTTTCATTGACTTCCAGTAGTGCCATGGCTATATGTTCGTTGGTGATGTTGAAGTAATCGGTATAACTTTTATCTAGGTGATACTGCAACGCATCCGAGGATTGGCTTCCAGACATCATGGCAATAATACAGCCTAAGTGTACAGCATAAACCAGGGGTCGATATTGCTCTGGAGCCTGCTGCGGTGTGTGATGGTACAGAATCGCCATCTGTAGCGATTCAGGCAGCTCCCACGCCTTGGCCAGTTCAAAGCCTGCTTCAGCGTGATCCATCCCGAGGATGTTGCGCTCACCCGCAAGGTAGTCCTTAATATCGCGACTGTCGATATCTGCCAACAAATCAGGTGCAGAATCATGCAGAAAGTCGCTCAGTACCGCTTTGCCGATGGCGTGTAGAATCCCACCAGTGAAAGCGAGATCTTTGCTAATTTCAGTGCGGCAGTGGCG
This sequence comes from uncultured Desulfuromonas sp., assembly GCA_964508035.1. Taxonomy (GTDB): domain Bacteria; phylum Desulfobacterota; class Desulfuromonadia; order Desulfuromonadales; family Desulfuromonadaceae; genus JAIVHC01. The sequence goes on along the minus strand of CAZDRL010000032.1, from coordinate 15,844 downwards.
CGCAATCTCTCGTGCTGCGATCGCGGTGCGCAGATCATGTTCCCATAATTCTCCCGCGGGTCCCTCATAGCCTTCAAGTTCTTTATTAAATAAGGCTTTGGCGCTGTCTTCCAGGGCAATCCCAGCAACGATACGTTCACCCAGGTAACTTACCGCACGGTCAATACTGGTTACCTGGTGTACCAGGCCGTAGGCTACTGAGTTTACCATTTTCAGAAGCCTGGCGGTAAGGGCGGAATCGCATTTGACTACTTCAATAATTTCGCTGATGTCGTAGTCTTCTTTAGATGCTATCTGTAGCAGACGAGATGCACTGGGAGAGAGTAGGGGGATCTCTTGTATTGCCGCGAGGATGTCAGCGCGCGTAGCACGTTGTTCCATGGTCTTCTCCATATCTATATCTTCCAGTCCTTGCGTCCGGGGGAGCTTATCAGAGTTTCACCCGTTGCCACGGAAACCGTAACCGTTCTGCTGTATGTTTCACCCAGATCCTCGGCTACTGCGCCAAGGGAGTACTTCCACAGGGTCTTCTTTACTGCCAGTGCATTGCGCTTGCCGATATTGAAGGTGTTGTTGGGATCCATGATGCGGGCACCGCCGGCGAGTTTGACAATAAAGCCTCGTCCGCTGGGGTCGCATCCAAAGGCAGCCATTTTTTTAATTAATGTAGGAATTCCGGTGTCGGCAAAGTATCCCGGTCTGGTTTTTACCTTGTCGGGGTTGATTCTAGATTCGGGCAGGGCAACATGCACCATACCTATGGTGCGGGTTTTAGGACACATCAGGATCACCGCCACGCAAGACCCAAGCGCATAGGTTTTAACGCAACCATCTGGATCGTTAGTGGCGCCAAGTTCGCCAACTCCGATAATAATATTGCCCATGGCTTCTTATTTCTCCGTTAACATGGAAATCACTTTTGGGGCGATATTCTCCAAAGGGACAAGTTTTTCTGCACCCCCTTTTTCGTATGCAACTTTCGGCATCCCAAAGACTACACAACTCGCTTCATCCTGGGCGATATTGCGTGCACCGGCGTTGCGCATGGCCAACATCCCCTCGGCACCATCGGAGCCCATTCCGGTGAGCATCACTCCGATGGCATTGGCACCCACGTTTTTGGCGACCGAATGCATCATAACATCGACAGAGGGGCAGTGACCACTGACCTTCTCCCCGGGCTCACAGCGAACCTGGTACATCCCCCCGGAACGTACCACGGTCAATTGCTTAGCCCCGGGTGCAATCAGGATTCTACCGCTCCGGATTCGATCGCCGGTTTCTGCCTCTTTCACCTCCATGGCGCAGAGTTGATTGAGGCGTTCGGCAAACATCTTGGTAAAGCCTGGCGGCATGTGCTGTACAATTACCACCCCCGGTGCAGTCGCAGGGAACTTGCACACCACTTTTTTTAGTGCCTCGGTACCGCCGGTGGAGGCACCGATGGCGATAACCTTGTCTGTCGATTCAGCCAGCGCGCGTGACGGCATCGCCGTCAGCGCACTGGGCTTAGATGGTGTTTTGTTCTTCCAGTGGGAGACGTTGGCGCCGGCTGCATTCTTGACTTTTTTGCGCAGCTCGCTGAGCATGCTATTCATGCCGTGCGCCACGTTGCTGGTGGGTTTGGAAACAAAATCCACTGCTCCGGCTTCGAGAGCCTCAATGGTTATCTGTTTACCCCGTTGGGTCAAAGAGCTCACCATAACGACAGGGATAGGATATTGCGGCATCAGCTTGCGCAGAAATTCCACTCCATCCATGCGCGGCATTTCAACATCCAATGTCAACACATCGGGACGCAGTTTGATTATTTTATCGCGTGCAACATATGGATCTATCGCGGAGCCTACTACATCGATCTGCGGATCCATGGATAGACCTTTGGTGAGGATCTGCCGGATAAGGGCAGAATCATCTACGACAAGCACACGGATTTTCTTGCTCATGAATGGTTAGCCCCTTTTTGGTACACCGCGGGCATGATATAGCGAAATAGTTCGCTGTCGCGCCCGAGAGTTTCTGAATGTCCGATAAAAAAATATCCCTTTGGCTCCAGAAAATGATGAAATCGTTGCACCAATGCATCGCGCGTGGTTTGGTCAAAATATATCATCACATTACGGCAGAAAATTATGTGAAACGGACGCTTGAAAGGAAAAGAAGTATTCATAAGGTTGAAACGCCGGAAGGTTGCTTCTTGCCGAATGTTCTTGTTTACCTGCATCTGCCCAGATGGCAGCTTGGTGAAATATTTGCGCTGCAGCTTCTCCGGCAGAGACGCAACCCTGTCTGCAGGATAGATCCCCGCGCGCGCAGTGGTGAGAACCCGTTCCGAAATATCTGTGGCCAGGAGTCCGGCATCCCAGCGCGGGTATTCGCTCCCCAGATATTCATGCGTCAGCATTAGCAGGGTGTACGCTTCCTCTCCGGTAGAACAGCCGGCACACCAGACGCGTAGATCTTTCTCTCCGCGGTTATGTAGCGCTTCACACACGCGGGGGAGGGCAGTGCTCAGGTAGTAATCAAAATGCTCTTTCTCGCGGTTGAAGTATGTGTAGTTGGTCGAGATCAGATTTATCAGATCACTTACCGCTTTGCCGCTGGTGTCCTGTTCCAAGTGGCGATAGTAGTCTTCAAAGGTGTTAATTTTATTGGTACGCAGCATTTTCTGCAGACGCCCAACTAAAAGAGAACGTTTTTTCTCGGTAAGATTGATACCAAAGCGGGTATAGATCATCTTCCGCAGGGCGGCGAACTCACTATCGCTGATGTTCATCATGGTGCCAGTAGCTGGATTATTACTGGAACGCGCAGCCTTCATGGACATATGCTCCCTAAACCCCTTCAACTAAGCTGCCAACATCCAGGATCAGACAGATATCTCCATTGCCAAGAATGGTACAGCCAGAACACCCATGTACATTGCCGATATATTCTGACAGCCCTTTGATTACGGTTTGCTGTTGCCCCATAATCTCATCTACCTGCAGGCATACATAACGATCTTGGTGTTCGAGCACGATGAGTATCCCCTCAGTCAGGTCGTGGTTATCCGGCTCTACCTCGAGAAGGTCGTGAAGTTTGACCACAGGTAAGAATGCCTCGCGTACACGCACCAGCTCTTGGTTGTCTGGGGTGTTGGTGATAGCTTCAGCTTCGGGGCGGAACGCTTCTCTGATCGCAAGTACAGGTACAATGCAGTGTACATCGCCAACCCGAACCAACATGCCGTCAATGATGGCGAGGGTAAGGGGGATGCGCAGCTTGACGATGCTCCCCTGCCCAGGAACACTGCTAACGTCTATTTTGCCCTTGATTTTTTCCAGATTTTGCTTCACCACATCCATACCAACTCCGCGCCCAGAGATGTCAGTGATTTTTTCTGCGGTAGAGAATCCGGGCTGAAAGATCAGGTTATATATGTATTTGTCGGGCAGGTCTGAACCATCCCCCTCAATCAGGCCATTTTGAATGGCTTTTGCAAGGATCTTCTCCCGATTCAGGCCGCGCCCGTCATCTTCGATGGTGATCCAGACCTCTCCCTCTTCGTGGCAGGCAGAGAGCTTGATGGTACCGGTTTCGTTTTTGCCTGCAGCGCGCCGTTCTTCCGGGGGTTCAAGCCCGTGATCCATAGAGTTACGCAACAGGTGTACCAGCGGATCGGTGATGGTTTCGATAACGGTCTTGTCTACCTCGGTCCCTTCACCTGCCAGTTTCAGATCGACTTTTTTCCCCGCTTTGGCCGACAGGTCATGGACCAGACGGATCATGCGGCGAAATAGACCAGAAACAGGTATCATGCGAATCACCATCGCCATTTCCTGGAGTTCGCGCACCAGTTTGGTCATCTGCTGCGCAGCCTTGTTGAAATTCTCCAACTCCAACCCTTCAAGATCGGGGTTGTGAATCAACATGTTTTCCGCGATAACCATCTCGCCAATCAAATTTATAAGGCTGTCGAGTTTGGTCAGATCCACGCGGATATCTTGCCGTTTCACAGGTGGAATCGTTTTGGCTTTCCGTTCTGGTTGTTTGATCTCTTTTCTTTCAGATTTTTGCGTCTGTATGGTTTTCTCAATATCCTCACGCGTGGCCGTGCCCATCTCCACGAGGTATTCACCCATAGGTTTTTTCTGGATAGAAAGAATCGATTCAATATCTTCTTCTTGAACAATTCCCTGTTTAACCAGTAGTTCACCCAGGCGCGGAGCGGGTAGTTCTCGGAGCGCTTCCAGATGGTGCTCTAAGTATTCCATGTGGTCTTTACCGCCATGGCTTGACAGGTTGCTCACACAGTCTTTGAGGGCATCCACCGCATTCAAGAGGATCACAAAGGGGTTGTCCACTCCAAAGTGACCTCCACCTTTGACAATATCGAGGACATTTTCTATGGCGTGACTGAGTTTTTCCAGGTTGGCGTAGCCGAAAAATCCGCTATTGCCTTTAAAACTGTGGATGTTGCGAAAAACCATCCCCAGAATCTCGACATTACTGGGGTCTTTTTCCCACTCAAGCAGCCCTTCTTCCGCCGATTCAAGCAGTTCTTCAGCTTCCTGAATATAGCGCTCCACCATATCGTCGGTTATGTCGAGGGTGAAGTCTTCCTCATCTGCGTTTTCTTCTTGGGCAGCGTTTGCGCCGCTATCTTCAGTTGCGGCGGCTTCTGTTTTGGGTTCCGAGGCGGAGCTGTTCTCGACACCTTCATCCATTATGTTTTTAAACTTCTCCACCATTTCCGCTGCCTGTTCAGCCATGGCTTCGTCAGAAAAATGTTCGGATACATGTACTAAAGCTTCTTTAGAGAAGTCGCATGACTCACAGAGCAAATTCACATGTTCAGGCTTAAGCTCAAGTTTGCCAGAGCGTACCATCTCGAGCAGGTTCTCAGCCGAATGGGCCACTTTTGTTACATGGTCGAATTCCAGAAAGCCGGCACTCCCTTTCATGGAGTGGAACAGACGGAAAACCGCATTGATTGTGTCCTGCCCTGTGTCTTGACCTAACTCAATGATGGTGGGCTCTAGTTGCTCGATCATGTCCTGACTTTCCTGGACAAAATCTTCAATGATTTCTATCTGATCGCTGCTCAAATCATCGGTCATGGGTCTGCTCTCTCCATAAGGCGGTATTGATCAGGGGGTATGCGAAAATGGGGTGTTAAGGTTGTCGCTGCATGCACTTAATGTTGCCCTTGATATAGAGCAGGCCCCAGTGTGGGTATGCCGGTCCAATTAACCATGTACACACATCTGTTTAAAGGGTGGGCCAAGCGTAGCAGTTGAAAAAACTTCTAATATGCGTATTATGTTAAGTTAAAAGCGTGTGAAAGCCAAGTCTTTACTTGGTTTCAGTGCTGTGAAATGTATGTTCTTGTTTTATTTTCAGCACATTAAATGATGCCGGATTGTAATACAAGCCATATGATTTCTAAACACCTTTTTGCTTTAAGTCAAAATTATGACTATGAAAACCTGGTTAATTGACGTAGCTGGAGCGCCAGGCGAGTGTGCATGAATGTAACTCCATGGTTTCATGTGGTTTTAGGTATATATTCACGTCTAGAAAGTGGCGTGTTTATTGCAGTATGTTTTGTGGCAGTGTTTATTGGTATGGCTTGTTGCACAGGCTGCTGTATACATTCTTGCATGTATCGTTTTGTGCGCTGGATAGGCTGCATTGCCGTTTACGTGTGGGTTGTTAGGGGCTGCTTTTAACCGATTTGAGCTCTTGGGTTTGTTGATTTGTATTTTTCTGCACATACACATATACGATCCGTTGTGCTTCTGCTTGCACTGCTGTTGTTTGCAGGGTGCGGAGTAGAGGCGTTTGCCGCCCCAGAGATTGAGTTAAGACGGGTACGCATTGAGCAAGATGTGAATACGGTCCGGATTGTGTTGGGCTTTGACCGTATCCCTTCATATGAGCTGACAACATCGGGGCAGAAGATTGAAATAACTTTGCAGGATACCTTCGTGCGCGCAGGGGTTACGGTACCTAAGGGGAGTGAGTCAGTTGCAAGAATCTTGATTGGTGAATCTCCCCAGCGTCTGCTCCTCTCTTTTTTACTGCGCCGCCCTCCGGTGTTTGTAAATGCGGTAAAGCGTGTAGATGAAAACGAGATTGCCCTTGATGTGTACTGGCGTGAGCAGGTGAAAGGGACTCGGCCAGCTATCTCCAGGTCGCTACCAGGAGGGATCCATATAGACCCTGTTGGCGGGGTAAGTCGGCGGGTTATTGCGTCAAAATACAGTGGGCAGTGGGAGCAGTTCTTCTATGCGTATGAAGGTTCCTTTGACTTAGAGATACCTCTACGCTACACCTTGCCCCCCTTTCCTGTCCTGGCTCTCTACCTCCCTGCACGTGACTTGGTGCCGGGCGAAGTGTTGGATGCGGGGCAGATCGAGAAGTGGGGAGTCGCACGCAATGCCTACACAGGTACTGGTTTCGAAACCCTCTCCGCGTTTGAAAAACAGGTAAGAGATATAGTGTTGGCCGAGATCGCTCTGCGTGAGGGTAGATGTAACGTCGCCCGAACTATTTTGCAGCCATACTCCCCCATGCAAAAGAGAGCCTCAGCGGATGGCACGTCTCAGAGCATAGAAAATACAGAGGAGATAGAGCTTTGTGCGGATATGCTCAACTTGTACCTTTTGAGTTGCAACCAGGATTATCCCTTCGATTTGCTCGCTGGGTTGGGTTTAAGTGTTTCGGCGCATTCCCGTCTGGGGCAACAGCCGTACGTGACCTTGCTACAAGCTGAAGCTGAGTTGGCCGCTGGACGGAGTGAAATAGCATTGCAACTGCTTGAAGGGCTGCAGGGCAGAGGGATAAGGCCATCTTCAGTGTTGCGCAGACGTGAAGCAGATGCCCGGTTTAAGCAGGATAATTTCAAGGCTGCATTGGAGATATATGCTGCGCTTGATGCCGCTGGTCAGCTTGACGATGCTCCCCTTTCTCTCGGATCATATGCTCAAGCACTGTATAAGGAGAAGCGCTACACTGAGGCGCAGGAAGTTTTTGCCCGTCTCCACGATGTAGTGAAAGATCAGGATCGGCGCGATCTGGTGAAATATGCTAACGCTAAAAGCATGCTTCATGCCGGGGATAGCGCTGCGGCGCTGAACTTGCTCTCCAAAATTATGCCTGGCAGCTATGCAGCCAAGCTTGCACAGTTAAAGTTAGCCGACATGGGAGCCGCAAGTTCTGATATGGGAAGCAGGGAACAGGCGTTGGCTGATTTTATCCAATTGCGCGAAGAGATGCCGACTCGAGCGGGGAAGGCAGAAGTCCAATTTAAGCAGGGGCTGACCTATCACCTGTTGCAGCGCCCGGAGCAGGCGGTAAGCCTCTTAAGGGATTTTCTCCACCGGGATCGAGTGTCTGAGTTGCGTCCGTATGCACAGGCGCTGCTGGCGGAGATTTTACCCCCTTATATTGAGTACCTGATTGGGCAGGGGCAGCACTTCGACGCCATGCTTCTGGTAGATCAAAATCGTGATATTTTGGTGGCCACCCAACGTAGTTATGCTTTTCTCCTTAACCTGGGGCAGATATTCAGTGAGTTGGAGTTTTACCCCCGCGCAGTAAAACTTTACCAGTATATTGTAGATGCCACCGCCGAAAAAGAAAAGCTAGAGCCCGTATATGTTCCGTTGGTTGAGGCTCTGTATGCCCTGGGAGATTACCCCAGCGTAGAGGTGTACGCACTGCGTTATTTAGAGCAATTCAATGATGCCGGGACCTGGAGCAACCCAGAGCGTGCTGCCACAATCTACCTGGAGTATGTAAAAGCGCTGCTTGAGCTGGGACGGGAAGATGAGGCAGAAAACCTTATGCGTGCACCAAAACGTCCCCATAATGACTCCCTCGATCGTTTTGCAGGGCGATATTTCTGGCGCAAAAATGAGATTGTTGCGGCTGGGGAACAGCTGCGCAAGGTGGTAGAGGGTACCACCGCGGAACCTGAAGATCTGTTTATCTACGCTGAGGCCCTGTTTGCGCAACAGGATTACGCGCCGGCGCTGAAGTACTATCAGCGCGTGGAAGCTACCGAAGAGTATCGGCTGCCGGCACAATATCGTATGGGTACCCTTCTCATAGAGCAGGGTAAGCGGGAGGAAGGGCTAACTTTTCTGACCTTGGTTGCCGATTCTAATGGAGACTCACGTTGGAAACGTCTGGCACAACAAAGTTTGCTGATCCAACGTTTTAATTGACCAAAAAATCGACACTTGAACAGGTGAGGTTTATATGAGCGTTAACGGTTTATTCGATTCCACTTCAGCCGTACTTAAAAAGAGCCTTGATTTGCGTATGCAAAATCAGCAGGTTATCGCTGCCAATATTGCTAATGCGGAAACGCCTGGCTATGCGACGAAGAGTTTTGAGTTTGAAGATCAACTCCGTGCGGCGGTAGCGGCAAATGATTCCAATATGGTGCGCACCCATCCCCTCCACCTCCCACGCCAGGGCGAATCTATCCAGCAGGTGCAGGGGCGCATTGTGGCGCATCCTGATACCAGTGGCCTCGGGGATCGCAACAGTGTAGACATGGATCACGAAATGGTGGTAATGGCCAAGAACCAGCTCTACTACGAAGCTACCACCCAATTGCTGAATAAAAAAATGGGGATACTGAAATACGCTATTCAGGGGCAATAAGAAAACTTGCCTGCCCCCGCAGGGTGCAACAAACAAAGGGAAAATGTTCATTATGTGCGCAATTGATGCGCCACATTATTAAGATACGGAGGTTTTTATGGATGTGTTCAACTCATTTAACATATCGTCATCGGCTTTGAAGGCACAACGTATCCGCCTCGACACCATTAGTGCGAATATGGCGAATATCGAGACTACGCGCACCCCGCAAGGGGGACCATATCGGCGTAAAATGGTGGTGTTTGAGACGCTGCAGCCAAGCTTCAATCAGCAGTTGAATAGTGCTATCCAACAGGTTCAGCCTCAGGGGGTGCGCGTCAGCCAGATTGCCACTGATCAGACGGAACCGCGCATGATGTTTGATCCTGGGCATCCAGATGCAGATGAAAACGGCTACGTGGCTATGCCCAATATCAATTTGCTTGAAGAAACCGCGGATATGATGATGGCAACGCGTGCATATGAAGCCAATATCACCAGCATCAAAGCGAGTAAGCGTATGGCGCTGAAAGCTTTAGAGATTGGGAGGTAATGTATGATCCAGGATATTTCCATAGATACTCATCTGAAGAGTTTGTTTCCTGATAGCGGGGTGCAAAAAAACACCGGCACCACTGGGTTTGCAGATTTGCTTGCCAATGCGGTGAGTCAGACCAATGAAACCCAGCTTAACGCGGATAAAGCGGCGGTAGCACTTCAAAC
>CAZDRL010000032.1:0-6381 GCA_964508035.1 uncultured Desulfuromonas sp. | reverse complement strand
GATTGGCCCCTGTCGCGCAAGATTAGTCTGGCGGCAGTGGTGCTGTTTTCTCTGACGCTGTTTGCCATACTGATCCTGCAGGCACGCCAGGTTAACCATCAGATGCTGTTTGCCAACCTGTCGGACTCCGATGCGTCTGCAATTGCTATCTGGCTTAAAGAAAATAATATCCCCTACGAACTCCGCGGCGATGGTCGCAGTATTTATATCCCTGCAGAAAAGGTGCATGAGACCCGCCTTCAACTCACCAGTTCCGGACTTCCGCAGGGGGGTGGTGTAGGGTTTGAGATATTTGACAAACAGAGTTTAGGTATTACCGACTTTGTCCAGAAGGTCAATTATCAGCGCGCCCTCCAGGGTGAATTGTCGCGTACCATAGCATCCCTGGCTCCAGTAGAGGCAGCGCGGGTGCATCTGGCTCTTTCTGAAAAACGGCTGTTCAAAAGTCAGCAGCAAAGATCCACCGCCTCCATTGTGGTGCGGCTGGTGCCCGGGCGAAAGCTGAAAAATGACCAAGTGGAAGGGATAGTCAATCTGGTGGCTGGCAGTGTTGAAGGCTTGGATTCGGCCTACGTAAGTGTTGTGGACACTACGGGCAAAGAGCTGTCGAAACGTCCGGAAGAGGGGCTGGATGGACCCATGACGCCGGGAATGCTCGAATATCAGCGTGCGGTAGAACGTCACCTTGAGAATCGTGCCCAAGAGTTGCTCGATCGCGCGCTTGGTCCTGCAAACTCGCTGGTCAAGGTTACCGCGCAGCTTGATTTTGCGCAGAAAGAAAAAATAGAAGAGCTCTATGACCCCAAAGCTGCGGTACCACGCAGCGAGCAGATGAGTGAACAGAAAACCGAAAACCCCGGCGGTGTAGGCGGGGTCCCGGGGGTAGAGGGGAATCTCGGTGATCCTCGTATCGCTGCCTTTGGCGGTGGTGGAGGTGGATCGAGTAGTGCTGAGACCATCAATTACGAAATCAGCAAAGTTGTCAATCGCATGAAATCACCGGTGGGGATTATCAGCTCTTTGTCGGTATCGGTTTTGGTGGGAGAGCAGCTCGCCGTGGCGGAAGATGGTACTGCAACTGAAGTGGGAGCCACGCAGGTTCGAACTGAGCAGGAGATTGAAGGGATCCGTCAAATGGTGCAGAGCGCCATCGGGATAGATCCCACCAGGGGGGACAAGATAACCGTTACCTCCATGCCCCTGGCGAACCAGTTCTATACCAGCCCAGAGATCCCAGAACTGACTTGGCAGGATCGGATTGTCCCTTTTATGCCCGTGTTTCAGTATCTTGCCATGGGTGCCGGGGCGATATTGTTGTACTTATTTCTGATCCGCCCGACCCTGAAAACCCTGCAGTCTGAATCCACTACGCAGCATATGAAAACGGTAAAAGAACTTGAAGCAGAAATGGCGGCAGGGCGCAGTAATAAAACCCAACTCGATCCAACCGAGCAGGTTCGCCAGGATATCCTCAAGGCTGAGAATTCCCCTGCACAGGTGATTCGCTCGTGGATTTCAGATAACGAATAAATTTTATAGATGGAGTAATTAGTGTGAACGCCGATCAAATGCAATTGGGTCGCATGACCGGAGCAGAGAAAGCGGCAGTTTTGCTGTTATGTCTGGGAGAGTCGATCACTACATCGATTTTCAAAGACTTGCCCCCTGCAGAAGTGCGCGCTATAAGCAAGGCTATGATGAATATTGAGCATATTCCAGCTGAACTTGCAGCGGATGTTATGCAGGAATTCCGCTCATTGCAGAAGAAGAACCCGGGTAAATATGTAAAAAGCAAAGACTTTGTCCGCAATGCGTTGAGCGGAACCGGTGATGAACAGGCTAACCAGATCTACAAAGAGATCATGAGCGGAGTGGAGTCGCGTCCGCTTGAAACCATAGCTACCATGCAGCCGCGTATGGTGGCGAGTTTGCTCGAGAACGAACATCCGCAAACGATAGCCCTTATTCTGTCGACGCAGAAATCCGAGCATGCGAGCAAGGTGATGAAATATCTAGCAGATGATCTCACCGCAGAAGTGACGATGCGAATTGCTAAAATAGATCGGGTTGCGCCTGAAGTTTTAAGTCAGATTGAAGATGCCCTGATGCGTGAGATTGGGGGGATTGTCAGTAAAGAACAACACGAAGTTGGTGGTGTAGACAAGGTGGTGGATATCCTCGGGCGCATGGAGAAGGGAGCCGATCGCAAGATTCTTGATGGTATTGACGCAACCGACTCCGCCCTTGCCGAATCTATTCGCAAAAAGATGTTCACCTTTGGCGATATGATCAACATTGACAACCGCGCCATGCAGATGATTCTGCGCGAAGTTAATAATGACACCCTCACTATGGCGCTGAAAACTGCTCCCGACGACCTGAAAGCTAAGATATTCTCTTGCATATCCAACCGTGCTGCCGAGATGATACAGGAAGACCTGGAGGCTATGGGTCCAGTACGCCTTACAGATGTTGAAGCGATGCAGCAGAGTATCGTCAAGCTGGCCCTGAAACTTGAAGAAGAGGGGCAGATAGTGATCCCGGGGCGCGGATCTGGAGATGCCCTTGTCTAAGATCTGGCGCGAACTTGAATCTGGAAGTTACGTGCGCGTAAGTATGCGTAACCTGGATGAACTAAGTGAGAAAGAACCCGGGCTTTTTGTTGTTAATTCTCAGGTTCAGTCAGCAGCAGCGCCTATGGGGAGTTCGGGCAGCAAAGCTCTATCTGCAGCAAAAACAGCAAAAACAGCAAAAAACATACCCTCAACCTCTGCGCCTGAAGCGCTCCCACCTGAAATCGATGTTGAAGCTCTCGAAGAGCAGGCGTATCAAAAAGGGGTGACTGCCGGCAAAAATGAGGTGGAGGCGAAGCTTGCTCAAGCCACCACAGCTTTAATGGAGGCGGCAAAGAGGCTCAGTAGTCAGAGTGAAGCCATTATGCAGCGCAGCGCCGAAGATATGTTGCACCTAGTTATGGCGATAGCAGAGCGGATACTTAACTACGAGATTGATGAACGTAAAGAAGCTGTAGTGCACATTATTCAGCAGACCATCAATGCAGCGGTGGAGGCGGAAGAGTTCCATATCAAGGTCAATCCCGAAGATATAGAGGTCCTTAGCGGGCACAAGCCCCTGTTTCTTGCGAGCTTGAGTGGCTTGAGAAATATCGAGTTTGTCGCAGATAGTTCCATCACTCGCGGCGGATGTGTGCTTGAGTCCACAGCGGGACGGGTGGACGCAACGTTGGAAACCCAACTTGATGAAATTTTTTCCCATCTTAAAGAAACCATGGTGTATTCAGAGTGAGAACCTTGCCAACAAACCTGGGTGAAGTTCAGACCATGAAAGTTTGGGGGAAGGTAACCAAGATTGTCGGACTGGTAGTTGAGGGTTACTGCACCTCTGCTACGGTTGGGACTCTGTGCGAAATTTTACCCCTCAGCTCAGGCGAACCTGTTGCTGCTGAGGTTGTCGGATTCAGAGATGGCTTTACTTTGCTTATGCCCCTGGGGGAGCTCCGCGGCCTAGGTCCCGGCAGCCTGATTCGGGTGTTGCACAGCAGTGCTACCATGGGGTGTAGCGATGCTCTGCTGGGGCGTATCATAGATGCTATGGGACAGCCTATTGATGGAGGTAGTCCGCCGCGGGTAGATAAACAAATGCCGCTGTATGCTCTTCCCCCCGGGCCTATGGAGCGTAAAAAAATTGTCGAACCGCTCGATCTTGGTGTGCGCTCCATCAACGCCATGCTCACTTGTGGCAAAGGGCAACGGATGGGGATTATGGCCGGTTCAGGGGTAGGTAAAAGTGTGCTGCTTGGCACTATGGCCAAACATTCGCGTGCGGATGTGAATATCATTGCCCTGATTGGGGAGCGTGGGCGTGAGGTGCGTGAATTCGTTGAACGCGACCTGGGTAGCGAAGGGCTCGCGCGCTCTGTGGTGCTTGCCGCTACTTCAGACCGTTCTCCCTTGCTCCGCATGCGGGGTGCGTTTGTCGCCACCACCCTGGCGGAATATTTCTGCAACAAAGGTAAAAATGTTCTCCTCATGATGGATTCTGTAACCCGTTTCGCCATGGCGATGCGTGAGGTTGGACTTGCCATTGGAGAACCGCCCACCACCAAAGGCTACACCCCGTCAGTTTTTGCCATGCTTCCCAAGCTGCTCGAGCGTGCAGGAAGTTTCAAAAACGCTGGCACTATCACCGCGCTGTACACGGTTTTGGTAGAAGGGGATGATATGAATGAACCCATCGCCGACAGTGTGCGCTCCATCCTGGATGGGCACATTGTTCTATCCCGCGATCTGGCAGCTAAAAACCACTATCCATGCATCGATATTCTCCACTCTGCCAGCCGGGTGATGCGCGATATTGTGGATGAAGATCACATCAAATACAGCAGTAAAATCCGCGAAATTCTTGCGACCCATAAAGAAGCAGAAGATTTGATAAATATCGGTGCCTATGTGCCTGGAAGTAACTCGAAAATTGACTACGCTATCTCCCGCATCGATGCGGTAAATGAATTTTTACGTCAGGGGATGAATGAGCTTGGTCAATTAGAAGATTCAATCGAGCGTATGCAAAAACTGGTTCTGGACCGTCGCAGCAAAGATCGAGATTAACCCACCGCTCCCTCCACCTCTCAAGACTCAACCCCGGCGCGTTAATTTAATGTTCTTTAAAGATTTGTCAGCTTTGTGCCTGTACCTTGGTATATTATAAAGTTGCCTGGGTGGCAGTGTTGCGCAAGCGCTGTGCCTATCCCGCTACATACATTAAGGGGAGAAAGATATTTGCTATGAAACCTTTTAAATTGCAGGTTGTGCTCGACCATCGTCAGCGCCTTGAAGATCAGGCACAGCAGAAATTGTTTCAGGCCGTTAGTGCAGAACAACAAGTTTATGCCCGTATAAACGCGGCGCAAGAACACCTTGAATCCTTGAGTATTGAATACGAAGCGCGCCAGAGCAAGGGGATGCTCAGTCATGAGTTCATGTTGTATGAAAATAGGATCGAACATCAACGTCAACATTTGCTCGAACTGGAGGTAGAACACAAAAGGGCTCAAGATTTTATCCATCAGTGCCGAGAAGAGTTGGCAGAGGCGAGCAAGAACAAACACCTGCTTGCTAAACTCAAAGAAAAAAAACTTGCTGAACTGGAGCAGGAGATGAAGATCCAAGAGATGAATGAGCTCGATGAAATGACGATCCTGCGTTACCTCAAGGATGATGTATGAAGATCCGCACCCTGGTTGTCTGCACCGTTGTGGTCCTCGGTCTATCTCTTATTACACCGTCACCAGGTGTTACTGCGCAGAATGGAGAAACACTTGATGATGAAATTGCGTCGGTAGAGGAGCGTCGGCTGCTGGCAAAGTTTAAGCAAAACCGCGAGCAGCTGAACAAAAGAGAGCAGGAATTAGAGAAGCGCGAGCTGAAATTAAACATTCTGCAGGTTGAAGTCGATAAGAAGCTCGAACAGCTTGAGCAACTGCGCCTTCAATTGGAAGAGATGCTTACCGAAAGAGATGCGCAGGAGCTGGAGCGCGTTGCACAGCTCAGCCAAATGTACAACCGCATGGAGCCCACCCGGGCAGCAGAGGTTTTTCTCGAACTCGATACTGATCTGGTTGTGGGTATTTTAGGGGGCATGAAGGCGCGCAGTGCCGGTGCAGTACTCGAAAGTATGGAAGGGGAAAAGGCTGCACGCATCAGCAAGGCGTACTCAACCCTTAAAGCAGATTGATGACCAAGCTACCCAAGCTTAATCTAACCGGCGATGGCCATAGATGAGGTAACATATGAACACCTTACCATTTATGCACCAATCTCAAACACCAGGCGCCACAGACTTCAACAGAGGTTCGCGCACCACGTCCGATACCCACAGAAGCGATGCGAGTGGGCGTTCTGCGTTCGAACCTACCATGCGTGAGGTTGCCGCGCGCACTCACGCACAAAACAGTTCTAAGCGTAATAATTCTACGACCCGCGCCGCTGATGTGCGTCAAGAGCATAAAGCTACCCACGATGAAGAAAACCTGGCTGGAGCCGCAGTTGCAGGGCAGGCACAGAAGTCTGACCCCCGTGTCGCCGCAGGCCTTGCACAGGAGCGTGCCAGTGCTGATACCGTTGCCACGCAGACGAAAAATGGGGCAGATTCGCAAGAAGGCGCGCCTAAGGACACTACCCTAACCTTAACCAAAGCCGAGCAGGCGCAACTCCAGAACCACTTGGAAAATGCGCTGCAAACCTTGGAGCAACATGCGGGAGGGAGTAAGGTTGCCGCTGAGCTCCAGGCTATCCTTGCTGGCGATGGTGTTGCTTTGGTAGATGGTGTTGCTTTGGTAGATGGTGTTGCTTTGGTAGATGG